>JAEEON010000064.1 GCA_016284305.1 Bacteroidales bacterium | reverse complement strand
GCCCTCCCCAAGGATATTTCGTTGCTGATAAAAACCCAGAGGCTTTCGAGGCTTACGAAGCGACTTTCCCGAAAAAGGAAAAACTCCGCCTGCCCGGACAGTTAGGATACGAGGGATAGCTATGGAAATATCAAAATGGTTTAAGGGATTCGAGAAAGGTATAGCACGGCTTTCTCCAGAGCAACGGTCCGTTTTCTTCGCGGAATGCGGAAAGAACTGTGTGAAAGGCGGTACGCTTTCGGTTTACCAAAAACTCTATGATGACGCTAAAGGTGACATGGATGTTTTCTTTGAGATGGCCAATGATTTGCCCGGAGTGAAAGGTGAGGTCGTCGAGAAAGATCGTGTCTATCGGCTGGTCTTTTGGGAATGCACTTGTGAATTGTGCAAAAAAAGATATGTCACAACACCTTTGCTCTGTGAATGTTCGCGTCAAAGCGTGATGTATTCGATGCAAAGTTTGTGGAAAGGCAAAAAATTCACCGTAACGCTTTGTCACTCCATCTTGGGCGGTGGAGCGGATTGTGAAATGAGGATAGAAATAGAAAAATGAATACGAAAATATGAAAACACTGAAATTGATAACACTTACTGCTGCACTGCTGATGACGGTTTCAGCATTTGCTCAAAACCAAAACTTAGTCGGCCACATCACCGATGAAAAAGGTGATCCTATGCCCTTCGTGAATGTGGTGTTGCTTTCTCTTCCCGACTCGACCTTCGTGCAAGGAACGGTGACCGATGAACAAGGTTCATTCAATTTGCCGACCGACAAAAAAGACAGCCTGCTGAAAGTGTCGTGCGTGGGCTACCAAACCCAATATGCAAAGGCTATCAACGGCCTGACCATCCAAATGACAATGGATGCTCAACTCCTCAGCGAAGTGGTTGTGAAGAGCCAGTTGCCACAAACGCGGCTGACAGGCAATTCGATGATTACCACCATCCAAGGCTCGGTGCTTGAAGATTCAGGGACGGCGCAAGAGATGCTGACCAAAGTGCCTGGAATGACGGGCAGCGAGGACGGCCTTGAGGTCTTGGGCAAAGGCTCACCTATTATCTATATCAACGGGCGGCTGATGCGCGATGACACTGAACTGCGTCGCCTGCGCAGTGACGACATCCGCGATGTGGAAGTCATTAACAACCCGGGAGCGCAATATGATGCTACGGTGAGGGCCGTGGTCCGCATCCGCACCAAGAAACAACAAGGCGATGGCCTCAGCCTCGACCTGAACCTCACCGATGACCAAGATTTGCAGTACGGCTTCAACACACCTCGTGGAAAACTCGGCTTGAATTACCGCAAAAACGGTGTCGATGTGTTCGGGTCGGTGTATTACAGGCATACGGACTACCGCCAATACAGTAGCTTGGAGGAGATTGCCAACACCACCAAAGTGTTCCGCCAGGCAGGTCCCTATACCATGACTTGGAAAAACGACCAACTCGTTTATACCGCTGGCGCCAACTGGCAAGTCTCCGACAATCATTCCTTGGGCATCCGTGCCGACCTGACGCATTATCTCGGCGGCGAGAACAAGGTCATCTATGATGAGGATGTCTTTGAAAACGACGTCTTCCTTGACCATCTCTACAGCGTGCAGACCAGCAAGGAAACCAAGCCGCTCGGTGTCCTCACCAATGCCTATTACAATGGTACAGCGGGCAAACTCGGCATCGACTTCAACTTCGACTTCCTGAACACAGCGACTAACACCGACCGTGAAAATGTGGAGCAAAGCCTGATAGAAGATGACTTCGTCAGAAGCAGGTCGGGAGCGGAGAGTAGGCTGTATGCCTCCAAGTTGGTGCTTTCCTATCCCGTCTGGAAAGGCAGCATCGAAGCTGGCACAGAGATGACTTTCGCCAAGCGTCACAACACCTATTGGATTGACAAACAAACCATTGCCAACACCGATGCCGACATAAAGGAAAACAACATCGCTGCTTTTGCACAATACGCCTGCGACTTCGGGAAATGGGGACAAGCCAGCGTGGGAATGCGATACGAACATACACTTTTGGACTATAGGGACGTTACCAACAACGACTTTCTGTATCGCCCGCAGGATGAGTTCTTCCCGACGGCCTCCTATTCCGTTGCTTTGGGCAAGGTGGAGATGGGGCTGTCGTATGGCATCAAGACCAACCGTCCGAGTTTCTTCGCGATGAACGATGCTGTCACCTACATCAGCCGTTATTCGATGCAGGCGGGTAACTCGCAACTGCTCAACGAGCGTATTCAAGACCTTACGCTGAATGTGAGCTACCAATGGCTCGCGTTCACGGCTTCCTACGGGCATTGCAAGAACCCCATCACGCAGTGGGCATACCTCACCGAAGGCGATGCCGCACTTATCAAGCACATCAACCTCGACAAGCCTGTAAATACGATTGGTGCATACATTTCGGCAACGCCGAGAATGGGTATTTGGTCGCTCAACGCTACCGCAGGCCTGGAGAAGCAAGACCTTTGGCTCGACCTTGAGGACATTCATGTTCCAGAAGGAACCCGCAGGGTCTATTTCGACAAGCCTGTTTTTACTTTCAACGCTTTCAATACCTTCAGTTTAAAGCACGATTGGAAAATCGACATCAATTTCATGTTCCGCTCGCACGGTCATCAGCTGAATTTCTACAACGACTACAACTACATGAACCTTGGCGTTGTCGTGCAGAAGAGCTTCCTGAAAGACAAGTCGCTTACGGTTCGTGCAGCGGTACTTGACATCTTACAACGCTGTGGCATGAACGAATACAGCGACATGGGCTACTACCAAATCCAGCAAAACAATGTCTTCTCTACGCAAAAGTTCCAAGTCTCGGTATTCTATCGCCTAAATTCGACGCGCAGCAAATACAAGGGCACAGGTGCAGGAAAGGATGCGCAGGAAAGAATGAAATCGTAGGTTGGAGGATGGTTCATCACATTTTTATTTCGGAATGGATAATAAACTATCTTTGTGTGCTGTTTTGATCTAGCAAACTAATCGTTTTTAAAACCGATGCCCGATGGTATATAACAGTGGCTTATAATAAAGATGAAAAAACATTTGATTATTCTTTCAACGCTTGTTCTGTTTGCTTTTTGTAGTTGCAGCAAATTTGCTGGTGAACCCGTCACGAAGGATTTCGGTATTCCAGGTGCTTACACTGCGCTTGAAGTGGAGGATGCGTTTAACGTCATGGTTAGTGAGACGGCGACACAAGTCACCATCACAGCAGGTGAGAATGTCATGCCGAATGTAGTGGTGGAAACTATTGAGAACACTTTGAAAATCTATCTCGAAGGTTGGCATACTAACCTTGGAAATGACATGACTGTGATTCTGCCTTATAACTTTGATTTGAGGAGTGTCGATTTGTCGGGTGCCTCGGAGTTCCATTCTGAATATGGTATTGAAGGCGATAAGGTTGAGGTTGAGTTGTCGGGTGCTTCAGATTTTTATTGCGACATCGATGCTGACGAAGTTGACATTGACTTGTCAGGGGCTTCCGATTTCCATGGCGATATCTTAGCCGACGAAATCGAGATGGACTTGACGGGTAGTTCCAGCATCAAGGGTTATGTGGAGGCTCTTGACCTCGATCTTGACATGAGTGGATCATCGGATGCAACGCTTGAGGGACAAGTCGGCAAGCTCAAGATCGATCTGAATGGTGCTAGCGACATCATAAAAACCATCAACGGGAATAGATATGGTTTAGCCTGCAACCAATGCGAAGGCTCCATGTCGGGCTCCAGCAATGTTTTTATCCACTGCGACGGCACCATCAAGGTCAACCTTTCGGGTTCCAGCGACCTGCATTATACAGGCAATGCCTCAACTACTGGGTGCAACACCACAGGAGGTTCGGATGTTTATCATGATGTACTTTGATTATAATAATTGTTGTGCAAGCAGGTAAGGTGGTTTGCCATCTAAATAATGACTCGCGAAAAAGAAATATATAAAGTGACCCTGTTGGGTAGTGCCGTCAATGTGGTTCTGGTGGCGTTTAAATTTGTTGCCGGAGTATGGGGGCATAGTGCTGCCATGATGGCCGATGCTGTTCATTCTGTTTCGGACTTTGTCACGGATATGGTGGTGCTGGCTTTTGTCCGCATCAGCCATAAGCCCAAGGACAAGTCGCACGATTACGGTCATGGCAAATACGAGACTTTGGCTACGACCCTGATTGGGGTAGCGCTTTTCGCTGTGGCAGCGGGCATCTTCATTGAAGGAGCTAAGAAAATTGCCATCTGGGCTCGAGGAGGCGAGTTGGGTCTGCCCGGGAAGTTGGCTCTATGGGCTGCTTTGGTATCCATTGTGTTGAAAGAGTTGATTTTCCAATACACCAACCGAAAGGCCAAACAACTCGACTCTCAGGCGATGAAAGCCAACGCTTGGCATCATCGTAGCGATGCCTTGTCATCGGTGGGAGCGGCTCTCGGCATTGGTGGAGCGATTATCGGTGGGGAGCGATGGGCGGTGTTGGATCCGATTGCCTCCATCGCTGTAGGCGCAATCATCGTGAAGGTGGCCATTGACTTAATTAAAAACGGTTTAGGCGACCTGATGGAACAGTCGTTGCCCGAGTCTGTGGAGAATGAGATTCTCGACATTGTGAGGTCGGTTCCTGATGTCGTGGAGCCTCATGAGCTGTGCACTCGACGTATTGGCAACCGTTATGCAATAGAAATGCACATCCTCATGGATGGGGATGTGCATTTAAAAGAGGCTCATGACAAGGCTTCAGAGATTGAACGGCTACTGAAGGAGCGTTATGGGGCTGAGACCCACGTTATCGTTCATGTAGAGCCTATTGAGGATGATCCATAGCAAACAAGGCAAGTCGCTGGGCGAGCACTGGGATCTCTTCGCGTTTGATGAGCGAGGTGCAGGCACGGATGCCTTGCTTGGTGCTGCCGCAGGTGTCGAGAGAGATGGCGGAGATGCCGTAGTAGAGCATTTCTTCCACAAGGTCGGCACCGGTGAAACCGGGATAGCAATAGGTGAAATAGAAGCCGTCGGCGATAGGTTCTCCACAGTCTTCGTCGTAGGTGATGTAGAAGCCGTTGTCGGTAAAGGCTTTTTTCATCAGTTCGGCTTTGCGACCATATTCCAAGACATCTTCGCGATAGTTATAGGTTCCGTCGTTGACTGCTTTCAGCACTGCGGCGAGGGCATGTTGAGCGGAGTGTGAGGTGCCTGAGCTGAGTGGGTGCAGGGCGCCGAAGAGGATGCCTCTGAGGAAGATCTCTTGGCCGCAGAAGTCTTTCAAGTCGGTGTAGTGACGTTTAGCCAGCTTGTCGCTGATGCCGAGGATGGCGCAGCGCTCGCCGGCGTAGCTGAAGGCTTTCGAGCTGGAGATCATCAGGATGTAGTTGTCGGTGTATTTGCCCACGGATGGTTGGAAGGGTTCGACGCCGGGGTGGCTGTAGTCCTTGCGGAAGTCCATGCCAAAGTAGGCGAGGTCTTCCATCACGATGACGTCGTATTTGTTGGCCATTTCGCCGATGATGCTTAGTTCTTCTTCGGTGAGGCAGACCCAGGTTGGGTTGTTGGGGTTGGAGTAGAGGATGCTGTGGATGTTGCCTTTGCTAAGCACTTCTTCCAGTTTGGCGCGTAGTTTCTCGCCGCGATAGTCATAGATGTCGAAATGCTCCATGGGGATGCCGAGGACTTTGTTTTGGAACTTGTGTACTGGGAATCCCGGGTCGATGAAGAGGATGGTGTTCTTTTTCTTGTCAAGGTGACCACAGATCATGAAGCTGGCGAAGGCGCCTTGCATGGAGCCGACGGTAGGCACGCAGTTGGTGGGGTCGATGTCGAGGTTAAGGAAGTTCTTGATGAAGCGGGCGGCTTCTTTTTTCAGCACGGGTGCGCCGTCGATGGGTGGGTAGTTGGCTGCCACGCCATCGCGCAGGGCTTTGATTTGGGCTTCCACGCCTGCTTGAGCAGCGGGGAGGCCTGGGTTGCCGATTTCCATGTGGATGAACTTTTGGCCGGAGGCGGCTTCAAGGTCACGGGCAAGTTTGTTGATTTCACGGATTCCAGCCTTGCCGATGCAGGCCAGGCCGCTTTCTTCGAACATTTTTTTCGCTACGTCAACGGGGACAATATTGTTTTGCATCATGATAATAATATTTTGATTGATAATAATTTACGATAATCTAGTTCTGTTATTGGGATGGCAAAGTTAGGCATTTTTTCAAGATTTTCAAAAAAAAGTTGTTTGATTTCTTGGAGATAACAAAAAAAGCTGTACCTTTGCACTCGCAATGGGACGGTAGCTCAGTTGGTTTAGAGCGCATGCTTGACAGGCATGAGGTCACAAGTTCGATCCTTGTTCGCCCCACATCGTAGAGACGCAATGCTTTGCGTCTCTTTTAATCAAACGGGGGACGTTAGCCCAGTCGGTTTAGAGCGCTGCCTTCACACGGCAGAGGTCACTGGTTCGAGTCCAGTACGTCCCACCAGCCACAAAACGAAATCGTTTTGTGTTCTATTTTCCCTCCTCTTTCAGTGATATCAAATGATTTAGCCATTCTTTTTCTGCATTTGTAGGTGTTGGGGAAGAATTCTGTGCTATTAAGGAGGTGAACCAAAAAAGGTGTCTCACATATTCCTCGTGAAGAGCATGGTCATACCCCTTTATTGTATGTTCGATCAAAAACACATCTTCTTGTGAAGGTAATGAATCATGAATGGACTTCAATAATGAATTGATGCTGTTCATGCATATCTGGTAGCAAGGCTCAAGATTTTTATAGGTGATGTTTGGTTTGGTATCTGTCATGTGCAAAGATACTAGGATGAACCCGAGGTTTTCGGGGTCGCTTAATACAAAAGGTCGGTTTAGTCCTCTTTGGCAGCGTAGAAGGTCTGCCAAAAGGTAGTATCGAAGCTTGTCCCAAGGTTCAGTTACTATTTCATTTCCGACTTCGATTTCCCCCTTTATGATGGTATCCATTCTTTCCATGTAGTGGCTGTCGCTTGCGAGTTTATCCATGAATTTACGGATGCTGATGCATTCCGTATTGACGTTGTGAAAGAATGGTTCATCGATTCCTAGGTTGTTTTTTCTTTTCTTGTTAGTCTGAGCATTGGAGCTCATTATAATGCGTATTATAATTGCCAAGGATAAGAGGAGAACAATAACGAAAACTGTCATAACATTATGCCTTATTATTGATACGCAAAGATAAGTATTTTTTCAGACGGTTTTGATTGACAACCATTCTGTTTCCATTACCATTCCATTGTTGAACCGTCTTTCAGAGAACCAAATCACCGTGGTTTTTTGCAATGAGAAGCACTTTCCCCAGTCCATGCTTATGGATTTTTCAATGTGGGGATTTGCTAGTTCAATATTACGGCAATGTCAAGAGTGGTGACACCACAAACCGTGAGGGTATTGCGGCTAATTGCTACTGGAGGCGGTTGATGGGGAAGGGGTTTGTCAGAGATCGTTTTGGGAAGGAGCCCAACAATCTTTTGAATTATGGATATGCATTGTTACGATCAGCGATGGCTCGAGCGTTGATGGATTCGGGTTTGATGCCCACTTTGGGTGTATTTCACCGTAATTATTTTAATTCATTTCCCTTGGCTGACGATGTCATGGAACCCTATCGTCCTTACATTGACAGAAGGGTTTATGAGTATTATATGTCGGGAAGGAGGGAGGTTGACAAGGAGTTTAAGTTGAGGATGTTGGAGTTGTTTTATTCGGATTTGAAGCGTGATGTGTTGACCAAGACCACGGTGTCGTTAGTGAATGTATATTGTCAGGAATCGAGGGTAATTTATTATCCTGAGCTATAGAAAGGGGAGTTATGTGGATATATGTATCGATGAGTTTTTCTATACGCAGCAAACAGAAGAGGGTGATGCGAGACAATTTCATCAAAGAGTTGGTGAAGGATGGTTTCAGTAAACTATATTCAACGATGTATGTTCGTCATTGCACAACATTGGGTAATGCGATGACACATAAGAGGAGGGTGATGGATGGGGTTTTGCCTTTCGGCAGGGTGAGCATTATCCTTGTGGCCGATCAGCAGGCTGACTTGGCTTATCATTATTGCGGCACCATTCAGGATCGAAAAAATGTGAAGACTTTGCCTGAAATACCCGATTTGATTGAATTTATTTGATGTAATATTGATGACAATTCATTGGTTATCAATATCTTGCGATCGTAAGGTTTTAATTGTGCTGATTTGATGGGGGATCAATGGAATAATTTCGGAGCAACAAAACAACAAGCAGCAACAAAAAACAATCAGTATGGAAAAACAGTCAAAGGAGCCGGTGCGCCTCCGTAAGCGCACCATCAAGGACGGGAGCCAGTCGCTCTAGACATCACGCCGGAGGCGGCGGAGCTGATGGGTGAGCGTGGGGAGCACGACGCAGATCTACGCCAAGGTCCTCGACCGCAACAAGCAGGAGGCGGTGATGAGGATCCCGAGCGTTCTGGGCGGATCCGCCGGACCCGAGGGCGCAAAATAAGCCGTCTGACGGGTTTTCTCTTCCCTGACGTGTAATTTATCGGTTCGGACGCGAAATTGGCCCCTTTGCCGTGCCTGGCGCGGTCTTGTAGCTTAAAGTGATTGTCTCCTACTCAGTCATGATAATAATAGCCGCCCGCCCTCGCTCGGGCGGCGGTGTGTGATTCAATGGAGCCGGGAACCGGCTTGCGAGGGGTTTATCTTACAAGGGTGGTTTCGGCCAGCTCGCGACCGATGGAGCGGATGCCCTCCTGGATCCGCATCACCTGTTCCTCGGATATGTACTGGCCTCGGCGGTACTGGCGCATCAGCGAGGCGTTGATGTGCATGTGCTCGGCCAATTTGCTGACGTTCAGGTATGGGTGCGCGTCGTAGAACGCCGAGAGATCGTAGCGGTACTCGAATTCCACGTCCCTCAGCTCCTCAGGTACGGGAAGCCCCTCATCAATGTAGGCTTCCAAAATCTCGTTGCGGCTGTTGACGAAGTCGTCCTTCGCCTCGGCCACGGTGTCGCCCTCGCCGATGATCACGTTTTCCAGTTCCGGGGCGTGGATGCTGTAGGAGCCATCCTCGCCTTTCTCGATGATTGCTGTTACCTTTCTCATATTGCTTGTTTTCTTTGTCGGGGTGGCGGTAGATGTCATGTTTCTTCCCCGTGTCTGTCAAATACCCAGCCTCTTTGTTCTGCGTATCTTCTGAGTTCGTTCCATTTCATTGTCGTCTCCCTTTCCGTTGAATCACACGGCAAAGATATAACATTTTTGTTATATACAAGCAAATTTGGAGTTTTTTTTCTCCCATCATGATGTTTATCTGGCCGCTTGATCTTCCGTCAGCGGCTGGCCCTCGCCGGTGAGCAGCCAGTGGGCCGAGACGCCGTAGTCGCGGACGAGGTAGGCGAGCCAGGCGGCCTGGAAGATGTCACGCTGGGGCTCCTTTTGCAGTGTGTTGAGGTTCCACCTATTGATCCCGTAGCGGTCGGTGAAGGTCTTCTTTCCGCCGATCATCCCAGCGGCCTTGCTTTTCGCCCGTCGCCGGGGTGGCAGCGGCCTTTTGGCCCGCCTTGCTTCCTGCGAGGGCTTCCCTTATGTTTTCAACTCCCTGATGATTGGAGCCGCCGCTGTGATGCTCATCCTTGCCTGATCTGGAAATCACGTTCTGATTTCGGCACTTTTTGTTCGATTCTTGGCGATTTCCGTTCGATTTAAGACATTTTCTCGATGATCCCGAGCAATCGGTCTATCTGCTCCTGGGATTTTTCAACAAGTTTCCTGTGGGCAGCTATTTCGTCCAATGCCTTATCAAGAGTTGCAGGTGGATTTGATTTCTTGGTGTATATTTGATAGAAGCATTTCACCTTCTCTCATTACGAGCTAAATATAGTTTGGTAGTCTAAATATTTCAAATAAATTCATTGTTTATTAGATTAAAAGTCTGATTTTGCTCAGGCAGTATGTTAAAAGCGGAATTCAAGGAGAGGACGGGGTTCGTTTTAATTGTGCTGATTTGAGGGGTGATTAATGTTCGCGCAACAGTTCATCACCGGTAGTCTCTTGTTTCTCGCAGCAATTTGTGCGGTTTCGGCCTGCTGGGAGTACGTGGGGAAGAAGTGTTTCTCAGGTTTCTCTTTGGTGAATAAGGGTTATCTGGCTGCCACTCCGCATAGATGGAATAACACTCGGGCACCAACGTTACCCTACCAGTCGCCTCCGTCAGTCTTCTTTCACAAAACGTATGGTCTGTGAACCGCAGCGGATCAAATAAAGTCCGGATGCGAGGTCGTTGACTTTGATTTCTTGTTCGTCGTTGACGGTGACGGTCTTGACCAACATGCCGAGGCTGTTGTAGATAAATCCTTGGCATTCCTTTTCGATGCCCTTGATGCGGAGGTTTTCCTTAACCGGGTTCGGGTAGAGCGTTAGTTTCGAGTCTTGGCTCTCGCTGACACCGTTAGTTTTGAAGTAGGCGAAGAAGTTAATGTCATTGCTGATGACAATCTCGCGCGGGTTTTCAGTGTTGCCGTCGTTCCATTTGTCAAAGGCAAAGCCCTCGTTGGGGATGGCGGTGAGGGTAACAGTGGTGCCGGATGGGTAGGTCCCGACGCCATCTACAGTGCCTGTGCCAGCAGGAATCACACCGACATTAACAGTATAGTAATTGATCTCGGCAGTTTGAAATGTTGCTTCGATGGATACGTCCCTCGTAACCCTAAAAGAGTAAACCGCGTCGGAGGGGCCTATGTTGCCATTCACATACCATTTCCCCAATTGATAGCCTTCGTTGGGGATGGCCTTCAAGGTGCATATGGACCCTTCCAGGTAATTTCCACCTCCCTCCACAATGCCTGCCCCCTCAGGATAAATTGAGGTTGTCACCTTGTAAGTTGGTGCTGTTGACTCTTGGATTATAACATCATCCAGATACCAGTCATGAGCTATAGTGCCTTCATATTTGAAAGCGACTCGGATATTGTCTCCTGCATATTCAGAAAGGTCAAAGGTACTTGTAAACAATTCGTTGTCTGAGCTCCTGATATCTCCAAGATAATAGTAATAGGATGGGTCGGGTACATCATTCTCGCCGTCGAGGTTGGTAATCCATACTGAAGAACGTGAATCGGTATTCCAGTAATACATTTGGGAGTCGAAACTTAACTCATAGTGTTTCCCTCCTTCGAGATGGATCAAAGGACTGAAGAGCCAACCTGTCTGGAAATCACCTGCGTCATCAGCAGGGTGATATGCAGCATGATATTCATAATCGTTCTGCCAGCATTTGCGGTGGCCGCTGTGGTCTTCATCAAGGATATACCAATAATATCCAGGTTCGTAATCCGTGAAAGATTCAGAATAAGGCGTGCTTTGGATAAGACCAGGCATCCATTCCTCTCTAATGCTCACATCGTCGATCAGCCAACTCCAAGCCATCGTCCCCGAATACTTAAAGGCGATATAGACAGCCTCGCCTTGATACTCCTTCAGGTCGATTTCGACGCTTTCCCAATCGGATACAAGGTTGGTGGGGGCGGTCCATATTTTGGTAAAGTTATAAAATTGGTTAGTGGTGGTGGAGATCCATATTTCTTTGGTGTTAGCAGAGGGAGTATAGCCACTAAGATAATCTCTGTGATTGAATACTAATTTGGTTTCATCACGGCCTGGTTGCAAGAAAATCCTCGGGGTAATGAGCATGCTTGCTTCGGGAGTTGAGTGATTCCATGAAGCGCGAGCGCAATAGTCTCCAGGTGTGAATTCCCATCTTTCCCATGTGGTTTTGACAAAACTACTAAACTCGTACCAGCAGGGCCAATCAGTGGTCATGGGTTCAAACTTCTCGGTGTAGGGCAACGTCCGGGTTTCAAGGTCACATTCTTCATCTATGTAGATGCCTAGGATGTTATCGCAGTTTGAGGCAACGGGAACGAAGGTGCTTTGGATGTGATCAAAAATAAAGGGTACACCTTTATCATTTATTCCTGCAGAATACACGCCTTTGGAGTTGGCGCACAATGCGTTGATGATCCCTCCGGGATTATCGTGGAGATAAAGCAGTTCGCCATTTTTGTACACGGCCATGAATTCACCAAACAAACCGCTCACATAGATGTTCCCTGCATCGACTTGGATATCCCAGTAAGCCGTATAAAAGTTTTCCGCTATTTCTGATTCAAGGGTGTAGAGGACCTCCTCGTCCCGATATACCCGGATTTGTCCGTCATGGACAATGGAGTAAACATGCTCATTGAAAACATCCATATCATAAAGATGTACGTTGTTGCCACTGATAGTGTAGAGTTCCTCGCCGTCTCTCCAGATCTTGGCATGGAATTTTGGTGATGATTCGTCTTTGTTTGCCTGGGCAGTTCCGCCAACATAGATGTGAGTGTTGTAATATAGGCCGGCGTTGGCAAAGCTCCAAGAACCGTCGAACGTATAAAGTGGGGAACTCATGTCGTCTCTCAAGAGAATTGCCTGAGGGCCGTTGCTGGTTTCATAATAACCAGCAGCGTAAACATGACCATAGCCTTGAAATAGCGAGTTTAGATAGGTGGCAGAGCCGCACGAAAGTCTTTCATGGTTTTTATAAAGCCAGGCCCGGTGATTCTTGTTGTCGCTACGGGTGTATTCATTTAAAATCCAATACACATCCCCGTGATGAACCAACACATCTTCTGCCGTGTAGTAGTAATCTGTGGTTGATAGCTCTTCATACATGAAATCGGTGTTTTTCCAGATTCCAGCACTGTTTCTTCCATTCCAAGAAAATGTACCAGCAGTGTAAACATCTTGAGCTATCGTCATGCCAACACTTGCCAGCAGACAAGCAATAATGAGTATTAGTTTTTTCATAACAATTTGATTTTGTTTAATTTATAATAATTTTTTATATATCTCATCAAAGTGATACAAAGATAAATATTATTAAGCCAAAAGCAATCAAGAGTGCTGTTTTTTTTGATGTATGGCCGATTCCAATAATCGGTTTATTCGTGTTTTAATTCTGCTGATTTGATGGGAAATCAATTTCGCTTTTTTTATTTAAAAAATATTATATCTTTGCATTGTGATTCAAAAGCAAGGAAAGCAATAATGAGTACTTCATCTTATATTTATTAACCTAAAAACAACGAAAATGAAAGCAAAGCTCTTATTAGTATTGGCAGCAGCAGCCATGATTTTTACTGCCTGCGGCAAGGAAAAGGTCTATAAGAACGAACTGACCTGGAACGGGGAAACCCGACAACTAATTAGCAGTGTTCAAGTCGGTAATGATGGCTCCTTGTATTATATTAGTGGCTGGACCGAGTTGGAAGAAGGACATGATCATCCGGAGTACTCCTTCGACTGTGAGATTGGCAAAGATAATATCAATAAGACTATTGACTTAGCGGCAGGTGACATCAACGACCAGAACGGTTACTGCATTTGGGCTAATAAGTTTTATAGCCCTGACAAGCATTGGTTTTACAACAAATACTACAGGAACTTCGCAAACGAATGGAATGGTCACATCAATGGAACCAATTTTGAGAACACCTCCATTTTCAAGAGCGGCACGATGACCATCACCCTTGAGGATGATACCCTCGTTTTATCACTTGACGGCGTCTTGAAGGACGATGACACCTTCACCGTCGATATCTACTATTTTGTAAATAGAGATAGAGACGGTGCAGTGCACCGTCTCTACAAGGCCGATTTTCAATAATCGATTTTGAAATACCGTTTTCGAATCACCCATTCGTAAATGAGCCAAAGGGCAAAGTACCCATTGGTGACAATGGTGTATATCAAGTTGATGTTGTCGGGAAGCGTGATGAATAGCTTCGCGATGACCAAGATCAAATCCAGGGTGAATAAGATGTCCCAAAACTTCTCGCGGTCACTGAAAGTGACTGTGTTCTCACCTCGTTTGATGTGGATGTCTTTCTCGGCATAGATGAATGGAACCATGCTTTGAATCTTCAGCTGATAGTTGCCCTCTGGGATGTCGCTTATCTGTATCTCTTTGCGTTGCATGACCCCGAGCAGCCGTCCGTTGAAATAGATCTTATGGGGGAGAGACATCCCCATCTTGGAGGTTTTGTCAATAAGTTTCAGTCACCCAGGCTTTTGAAATATGGGCCGATACACGTGACATTCAGGCGACTCTTGACGTTGGTCGAGGTAGTCCTGATGGTAGTCCTCCGCAGTATAGAAGATCTCTTTGGAACGAACCTGGGTAGCGACCTTATAACCCATCCTGGTGAGTTCATCGATGATTTTGATGGCGATATACTGTTCCTGGGGATTGGAAACCCAAATGGCCGACAAGTACTGTGATCCGATGTCGATACCTTGCCCGTCGGTTTGCTCAAAGTCGTGAATCTCAAAGAAATAACGGACCAGTGCCTCATACGGCACGACTTGAGGTTCATAATCTATTTCAATGGTCTCCAAATGCCCAGTAGTCCCTGTCTTGACTTCTTTGTAGCTTGGGTTTTGAACGTTTCCGCCCATGAATCCCACAGTGGTGTGAACCACGCCTTTGAGACGTTTGAAATAGTATTCCACTCCCCAGAAACATCCTGCTGAGAAATATGCTGTTGACATGGCCTTGCTTCTACTTTAATTTGGTAAACCGGACAAATCCATGTTATGGTTTGCGTTACTGTACGTCACGCCGTGGTACTCGCCTCCGTAGATGATGTGAACATTCGATACTTCGCAGTTTCTGAATCGATTGCCACTATGCGTAACGTTGTCGAATTTCGTGATGTCAGTGATTGCAACACCATAGTACCGGCTGTCATCGAACAGGTTGTTCGTCAAAGTCAGCTTGGTATTCCGTCCGACATTGAAGAGACTTGTTCCCCGATACCCGGAATTGGTGGGACTCGAGCCTCCGGATTTAAGCACGCAATGGCTGACGATATTGCCTGAACTGGCATTGGACATAAGGAGTCCTCCCCAACGTCCTTGGGGATCTCGGGGACGGAAAACAATGGGGTTATCCTCAGTACCTACCGCATGCAATACCAAGTCCCCCAAAACCTCTAATGAACATTCCTCGAACAGCATCTCCACACCGGGATCGATGGTGACTGTATTCGGGCCATACCATGATTGCAAATGGTCGAAATAGTAGGGGATCTCCAATTTACGGAATGTCACATCCACGTCAAAAGAATGCGTGATGCCCGAATGAGAATAAAAATACACATAGTTGTTTTCGTTCTGATAGGTATTGCCTGAAACAAGGTAGTTTACGGCATTATACCCATACATGCTGATGGGGGCAAGGTCACAGTTTTTGATCGTATTCCCTTGGAACACCGTTAACTCAGGTTCGATGTCATCCCAAGAATTGAGTCCAAGGCCAGAGTTGTTTGAGCCATCAATGAGACAGTTCTTCATGGAAAGGGTTCCAGTAAGCCATATTGCCGGATGTTCACCTTCTTCCACGCCTGCATTATAGAATTCTACATAATCCCACTGGTTTTCAGGACGTTGTGAATAAATCGTGATGCCCAGCCAAGTTCTATCGCTGGTGCTGCAACCCTCGTGACCCACAAAACGGACTGGATTTGCCGCCGTTCCGGTCATCTTTAGGGCTGCATTTCCGCGTACATAGATGCCAAAGACATCGTTCCAGTAATTAGGTCCCTCAACTCGGATGGTCACTCCTGGTCCAACGGTGACCAAAGCGTTGTCCTGGATATAACAGCCGTTGTCAATGATGTAGTCCACATCATATCCCAGATCCTTCAGGTCCATGTTTTCATTGATGAGAGAGGGAAGATGGATGGGCCCTCCTGTGTCTCCTCCAGGGGTGTCACCACCTGGGGTGTTTCCTCCAGGGGTTTCTCCACTTGGTGTTTCACCTCCATTGATGGGATCATCTTCAGGAGTACATGCCGTCATGGCCACTGCTGCAATCAACATGATTGCCATAAAAAGCTTTTTGATTGTTTTCATCAGTTTTGTATTTAATAATTAGTTAATTAGTTGATTATGTGCTTGATACTGAATACGTCTTGCCCATTCTCCTTGAGCTTGGTTTGTGCGTCTTGGTTCTGCATGATAGCGCTGCCGTCAATGTTGAAGTCATAGATATTGGGATTGCGGAACCATTTGTTGATGTTCATGACGATGCCCAACGAATTTTCCTGGCCTTTATACACTTTATACACGTCAAGTTCAATGGGTAGTTCAATGGTGAAGCTGTTGTCATAAAACTCAGTGAGGCTGGCGTTTTGTCCTCTGCCCAGGTGGATGGCAAGAGGAGCTAGGAGGTCGTCTGGGTTTTGGTATTTTCCATTGAGTTTCATGTAATGATATCCTCCGCCCAGTTCATCGGGCCAAAACATATTGCTTTCAGGTGGATTGCTGAAGGCCCCCGACCGGTTGTCGGCATCGTTCAAGCCAAAGGTGAACCGTAGGGTGCGATAGGAGCCAAGGGGCACATCGTTTACACGCAAGGTTTGGGTCTCAGGGATGTTGGTGTCGATATACCAGGTCTCTGCCAACATAACGCAGTCGCCGTTGTAGTCTTCCAGCTCCAAATTCGAGATGAACCACTGCACTTCGTTGACGAGGTAAGGGTTGCCCGCCTCATTGACATAACGCATGGCATCAACGACCAAGGGGGTGCCGTCAACCTCATGCAAAACATGGAGATTAAGGTCGCCATAATTGATGCGGTCGGTGCAGGCTGCCATAAACAGCGCCAACGTCAATATGATTGTCTTTATCCTAGTCATTGTTTTTCAAATTGTTTGCCATTCCAACGGAAGACCATCGACTTGCCGTCTTTTTCACTGGTGAAGACCAAGTCTTCGTTGTCAGGACTGAGGACACAACGCCACTCGTTGCCCTTCAGGTTGGGAAATCCTTTGCCAACGAGGTTGGCGAAATTTGGTGAAGAGGGGTCGAGATAAAGCGCCATTCCGTCGAGGCAATAGTAGAAACACAGACTCACATCGTCGCCGGGACCCAGTTTGTGAGGGGAGGTGACGTATTCTCCTGACTCGTCTTTTCCGTAATCGTTTTTAGGGGCACACGCCATATAAATTCCCACCAACAGGGCACCATCGGGGCAATCCCATCCTCTGGATTGGAAATGGTAAAAGCCTTCCATGGCTTCGGCAGCTTCGAAACGACCGTTCGACCTTAAGTCATGAATCGCTACGCAAATGGGCAGCGAGTTGAAACTGCCACCGACAATAATGTCATCGGTAATCGACTCCTTCGGATCGCGCAACTCCATCTCATACCTCTCCAGATATTCCTCAAACACCGCTCTGACACTCTTTTGACCTTCTGGAATCATGAGATCCTCCCAAGTGAGTTCTTTGTACTCAAATTTGCCATTGTCCCATTTTAGACGGCCTTGAACGCTACAGCGTCCCCAAGTGTGATGCATCGTGGCTTCGTTGGATTCTTTCTCAGGGGCAAACTCCGTCATCCGTTTCACGATGCCTCCAGTGAAGTCACTGCCTTTCGCCATTGGGGTTAGCTTGCGCGTGGAGGTGCTGTAACGGTAATAGTAGGCATCCTGCAAAGGGGTGGTGATGGCTTTGTGGCAACACACACCGAGAGCGGCTGGCTTGCCTTTTTCATAGAAAACACGCATCGCGAAGCTCTCGTTCTCCAAGAAACACGAGTCTTTGTCAATCTCGATATAAGGTCGGGAGCCGCAAAACAGCACTTCCTTGTCGCCGTCGATGGCCGACAAAAGCAAGTCGTGGTACTCACACGGATAAGCTTGCGCAAAGGCACGGAGAAAATCTACAACGTTGGGAGTTCCTTTCCCGGGAACAATGATGGTTTTCTGTTTCCAATGGTCGCCCAAGGTTACATCGACCGAATGGGTCCACAAATCTTTGGGATTCTTGTTGGCATTCTGTGTCATGGCAATCGTACTAGAAAATAAAAGCATCACTATTATAGTAAAGATTCTTTTCATTTTACTCGTATAGTATTGGTTTAGGAATACAAATATACAAAGTTTTTAAGAACTAAAGTCCAAATTCCTTATCTTTGCCCATCATTTAAAACCTATCGTATGAAAGCTAAATCATTCCTTCTCGGCCTGTTCCTTTTGGCCGCCACCATGCTCGGCATGGCTCAGGAAAAGAAAAACATCACCCTCGAAGACCTCTATCAATGGCCCACATTCTACGCAAAAAGCGTCCGTGGTATGAACTCCATGAATGATGGGGTGACCTATGGAAACTATGAAAGAGGTGCCCTCAACATCTATAACTACAAGACGGGTAAACTCGTCAAGACCCTTTTCAACGTCAGCGACCTCGTCATGGAAGGAGAGGACCTGCCTATTTCAGTGAGAGACTATGAGTTGAGCGATGATGAGTCAAAAGTGCTCTTTATCACCGACATGCAACCCATCTACCGCCATTCCTTTACCGCAACCTACTATGTTTATGACTTGGCTACCAAGACCCTTGTGCCGTTATCGAAAAACGGTAACCAACGTCTCGCCACCTTCTCTCCCGATGCCTCCAAGGTTGCATTCATGCGCGACAATAACCTGTTTTTCAAGGATTTGAAAACTGATACTGAAACGCAGTTTACCTTTGATGGACTTTATAATCATGTCATCAACGGTGCTCCTGACTGGGTGTATGAGGAGGAGTTCAGCTTCTCGCAAGGCTTCTTCTGGTCGCCCGACAGCCGCAAAATCGCTTATTATCGTTTCGACGAGTCGAAGGTGAAAGAGTTCCAGATGGAAGAATTCGAAGGCCTCTATCCGGATTGGTATAGCTTCAAATACCCCAAGGCAGGCGAGGATAACTCTGTCGTTGACGTCTATGTGTATGACTTGGCCACGGGTAAGTCTGTGAAGATGGATACAGGTACTGAGACCGACATCTATCTGCCCCGTATGAAGTGGACCAAGGATCCCAATGTGTTGGCCATCCAACGCCTCAACCGTCACCAGAACCATCTCGAGATCCTCGCCGCCAATGCAACAACGGGTGAAAGTCGGGTGTTTTATGATGAAACCAACGATTATTATATCGATATCACTGATGACTGGACCTTCCTTGAAGATGGTAGAAGTTTCTTGATGACTTCTGAGAAGAGTGGCTACAACCATATCTACATGTATCTGCTCGATGGTACTTTGGTGAAACAACTTACCAAGGGCAACTGGGATGTGACGAAGGTTTATGGTTACGACACCAAGAAAAAAGAGGTGTATTTCCAGGCTGCCAAGAACAGTCCTGTCGATCGACAGATTTACGCCGTCAACCTGAAAGGAAAGATGCGCGAAGTGATTGGTAGGGAAGGAACCAACAGCGCCCGTTTCAGCAATGATTTCAGTTACTTGATCAATGTTAACTCCTCGATTACTCAACCTGCTCAGTATGAGCTTTATACCAATAAAGGCAAATTGGTCCGCGTGTTGGAGGACAACCATGAATTTGCTGAAAAGTTGAAAGGTTACAATTTGGGAGAGAAGAAGCTCTTCAAGATCAGCGATCCGGCGTTTGTGTTGCCCGATGGCACTCAAGTCGATGTCGATGCCTGGCAGATTCTGCCTCCCGATTTCGATCCCAACAAGAAATATCCTGTGTTGATTTATGTGTATGGTGGCCCCGGCTATCAGACGGTGAACAACTCATGGGCTGATAGTGACTTCTGGTGGTTGCAGCTCTTGGCTGAGCAAGGCATCATCAGCGTGTCAATCAACAACCGTGGCAGTGGTGCCCAGGGCGAAGTCTTCAAGAAGATGACTTATCTGCAGTTGGGTAAATATGAGACAGAGGACATGATCACGCTGGCCAAATACATGGCCAAACAGCCTTATGTCGATGGCAGTCGCATCGGTATCTATGGTTGGAGCTATGGTGGTTTCATGGCCGCCAACGGCATCACCAAGGGCGCCGATGTCATCAGCACTGCTGTGTCGGTGGCTCCTGTGACCAACTGGCGTTATTATGACAATGTCTATACCGAGCGTTTCATGCGCACTCCTCAGGAGAATCCTGACGGTTATGACAAGAACTCGCCAGTGCATAACACCGAGCTGATCAAGGGTAATTACCTGCTTTGCCATGGCAGTGGCGACGACAACGTGCATTACCAAAACGCCATGGAACTCATCAAGGCGATGATCAGCAATGGCAAGCAGTTCGACCTGATGATCTATCCGAACAAGAACCATGGCATCTATGGTGGTTATGAATACGGCAAAGGAGAATGCCGCATGCACTTGTTCACCAAGATCGACAACTTCTTGTTCAAGCACCTTTTGGGGAGGTGATTACCATCCGTTGCCGCCTGCATTGACGTTGGTGTACATGCTGTTGACGTTGACGTTGACGGTGCTTCCTCCTGAGTAATTGACATTGCCAGTATAATACCCGTTCCAGTTGGTTCCACCGCTGATGGTACCGTTGTATTTGATGGTATAGCTTTGTCCGGTTTGCAGCTGTGGGTCGGTGAAGAGCATTACCATGCCGTTGCCTCCTCCGCCGGGCCATCCTCCGCCACCGCCACCCGTGAAGGCTGGGCATTGGTAGGTGCAGATCACGGTACCGTCGGATTTAAGGATTTGGATGGCATAGTTCTGCTGCGTGTTGATCTTCAAGGTGGGCTGGGTGCAGACGCTCGTCGTGGGGTTGCTGGTACCGCCTCCTGTTCCGATGTGCGTTCCTCCCGTAATCTTGAACTGGTTGTTGTCGCAGTCGAAGCCTTCTTCGGGTGCTTTGGCGCCATTGGAGATGCAGAAGCCGCCGTTGAGTTCCATCTGGCCGTTGCAGTCGGTGCCGTCGTTGGCGTCGCTGTGGGCGTAATATACTCCTCCGTTGATGATTAGTTTCGAAGAGGCGTTCACGGCATCGTCTTTCTTGGAGTAGGCCTCGATGTCGCCCCCGTTGATGGTCATGATGGCTTTGCTTTCGATGCATTCGCCACCTTCGTTTTGGGTCTGGGTGCAGTTGACGCGCAGGGTGCCGCTGTTGATGGTGAGGTTGCCCTGGGCCTTGATGGCCTTGGGGTTGGCGTAGTCGCCGCCACCCCAGGGACCGCCGCCACCCGAGGTGACGGTGATACGTTCGCCGCTGGTGGTGACGTTGAGGATGAGATCGTTGTTGTAGCCGTTGGCGGTGCCAATGACCAGGGTGCCGCCCGTGTTGATGCCTTTGCCGCCCGTGCCTGTGCTGGTGAGGTTGAAGGTGCCGGCGGAGATGACCATGTTGCCGTCCGACTTAAGGCAGGACGAGGTGTAGGAGTCTTTGGTGTTGCCGCTGACGGTGTAAGCGGCGCCGTTGCCGTGGGTCTCGATGGTGAAGTCACCGCCAGTGATGGTGAGATTGCCATCGGCACTGATGCTCTTGCCTCCGTGGTTGGTAGTGGGCAGGTTGATATGGAAGGTGCCTCCGCTGATGACGATGTCGGTGTCGCTCTTGATGGCGGTGCAGTAGGCAGGGACGTTAGCGTTGTTCACGACTTCCATCACGGTGCTGCCCGAAGCGGTGATATCGATGCTGCCGCCACCAATGTTAATTTCGCCCACAGTCTTGATGCCTTTTGAGAGGTCGCCCGAGTGGGTGAGGTGGAGGCTGCCACCGCTCATGGAGAAGGTGTTGTCGCTCTTGAAGCATTTGCCGTCGTAGGCGTTGGAGACGATGGTGATGTCGGCATTGCCTTCGATGGAGATATGCTGGTCGCTGGAGATGCCGTTTGAGCCTTCGCCCGACACGTTGACCTCCATCACGCCACCGCGGATGACGAGGGTGCTGTCGCATTTGAGGCCTTTGCCGTCGTTGCCGATAGTGTTGAGGGTGAGGTGCCCGTCGGCCATGTCGAAGATGCCTGATACCTTGATGCCGCGGGCGCTCTCGGCGTTGGTGTTGATTTCGAGTTCGCCGTCGTGGATGATGATGTCGCCCGATACGTCGAGGCCGTCGGAGCCCGCCGATACGATATGGAGGGTCCCGCCGTTCCAATGCATGGCGCCATTGACGTGGATGCCGTCGCTGTCGGTGTCGAGGATGTCGATGGTGCCATTGTTGACGGTCAAGTCGCCATCGACCAGGAGGCCATGTTTGGCGTTGCCTGTGATCCGCAAGAGGTCGTTGCCGTTCACGGTGAGGTTGCCCGCAGCGTAGCATGCGCCGTTGATGCTGCTGTTAGCGCCATCGGTGAGGTTGCAGGTGCCTTCGACGGTGAGGGTTGCGTTCACGTTGGAGGCCAGGTTGATGGCCGCAGTAGTGGTGCTGGTGAGGGTCAAGTAGCTGAGCGTCATCGCGAAGTCGCTGTTGCTATAGACCGTCAGCGAGCTGTTGGTGGAGGAGCCGGTGACGAGGTAAGGGACGTCCGTCTTGGTGGAATAGACGGTGACGTTGCCCTGGGCGGTCTCGACGCTGACGCCGTCGTTGGCGAAGGGGTTGACGATCTCTGCGGTGTTGCCGTTGAAGTTGATCACGACTTGGTCTCCAGAGGGAATCTCGTAGGTGCCGAAGGTGACGCTGTCGATCTCCGACACCGGGATGGTGTTCAAGGTCGCCCCTTGTTGGTTGCTGAACACGATAGATGCGGGGTTGCTGAGGAAGCCGATGCCTCCGATGTTGCTGACGGGCGTCTGGTAGAGTACTTGTCCGTTGCGATGAAGGACGACGGTCTTTTCTTGTGCGTGGAGTCCGAGGCTGAGCATCAGAGCGGCCACAAGGAATGCCAACTTTCTCATCGTTTCAACAGTTTTTGGTTGTGGCCATTGACGTTCAGGATATAGAGACCGGGGGCAAGCTTGTCGAGGTCGATGGGCTCGTTAGGGTTGGCCTGGGTTTGGTAGAGCAGGTGTCCTTCGAGGGAATAGACACTGACGGTCTGGCCGTTCTCGATGTTGCCTAGTGCGAAGTAGCGTTCTACGGGGTTGGGGTAGAAGAAGGGGGTGCCGGTATGGGTTTCTTCTGTGCCGGTGATGTCAACAAACTCGATTTTGCGGATGTCGTCGATGTTGATCCTGTAGGTTGAGCCTTGGAGGATGATCAGCAGTGTTTCCTGTCCTTCGAAGGCGAGCTGGTCGTCTTGGGAGAGAGTGTATAGTTGTTCCTCGCCATTGTTTAGGGTGATGAGGGCGCGGACTTCAACGCTTTGGGCATGGAAGGGGAGAGCCCATAGCAGTGTCAAAGTCATTAAAATGAAGAATCTTTTGAGGGTCATGTTACTTGTAGTTTACAAAAAATAGAAACTACAAAGATAACAAGAATTTTTGAAAGGGCAGGGGAGTTTGAGGGTCGGTTTTTTCCGTTTCACAAGGTTTTTTGTCGGATCTTACTTTTCGAAGATCACCGACCCGGCTTGTGTGGGGTGGTCATAGATGAGGACCTCGGTAGATTCGTTTTGTTTTTTGAAGGCGAGCAGTTTCATGACGATCATGATGTCGCCACCTGCTGACAGCAGCATGACGATTCCGGTCCAGAACAGCAGTGGTGATCCCAGCAGGATCCCCAAGGCCGTGGGGACGACGCCAAGAAGAATGCCGGGCATCAGGGCGCCGAGGATGTAGTGCTTCTTCGACAAGGGGACGAGGCAGGTGCAGTAGGGGGTGAAGTATTCCTTCATGAAGCCAAACTCGATGTCCTTGAAATGGCGTTCAGTGAACAGGCTCCAGGTGATGCCGTGGATGAGTTCATGCACCACGATGAGCACCACGATCAAAACTAAAAGGAGTATGGCTCTTTGTGGGTCCGGAAAGTGGGCCGCCGTGGAGTTCTTCCACATAAAAAGAAGCACGCCGAGGGCCACTACAGGGATGGCGATCAGCAGTGTGACCAGGTTGGCTCTGACGATCCCAATGGTCAGGTCAGTTTTTTTGTAGCCTTGTTGCAGGTATTGCTCGCAGGTCGCTTCAAAAGCGGCTAGGCGTCTTTGCTCTTTCTCGCTAAGTTTTCTGTTTTTTTCTTGTTGCATGGGGTAGGGGTATAACTATTTTATGACTGATGTGGCCAGAACAAGCCAAGATTTATCCGTGTCGCGGCGTTGTATGTAGCCCTTGTCCACCATTCCTTCGATTAGTTTCTGTATCGCCGAAACATTGACGCCTAATTCCTCCGACAGCTTCGCGTAGGTAACATACGGACTGTCTTGAAGTATATGAAGGAGCTTTGAGGCGTTTGGGGAGCGAAAAGTGATTTTTTCGCCATCGTACCACCACACATTTTCATCCTTATTCTCAATGTACGCGATGTTATATGCCAACTCTTCTTCAACCAGCCTAGTGAAATATGTAACAAAGTTTCTCGTTTTGGTGAGGCTTGCATGAGCCCCGATGGAGGGCACCAATCCCACCACCATGTCCGTTTTGTGCAGCGCTTCCAAATACGCTTGTTTCTTCCTGTTCCGCACCACAATCATTGGCCATCCATGACGGGCCAGAATGTAGTTTACCATCAGGCGGGCTATCCTGCCATTCCCATCTTCAAACGGGTGAATACGGATGTAGCGGTAATGAAACAAAGCGGCAAGTTCCACCACTGAATACTTGCCGGACTTCTCGGCATCGTTATACCAGTTGACAAGGTCCGTCATCAGCGCAGGAGTCTTTTCGGGCGAGGCATACTCGAACCGGTCGCCATAACGGGTAATCACGCTGTTAGGCCGCGTCTTGTATTGACCCGCATGAATTACATAGCTCGTCTGCTGTCCGCCAGGCAAGTTGCGATAGACGGTGTAATCTTCGCGCAATAGCGTCTTGTGGAGTGTTCGGATGAAATGCTGTGTCATGGGCAAGTTGCCCTCTTTTACTGCCTGAGTCATTATTTCCAGCCCCACCTGGCTGGCCTTCATCTCCATGAAGTCTTGCAAATGACCCTCTCCGCTTACGGCACCAAACATCAACAGCAATTCGGTTTGGCCGTATGTCAGCGTATTACCTTCGATATGGTTGCTGTTGTAGTTGTACTCAACGGTGAACCGCCTACTGAGGCTGCCTTGCTGTAGTTCGGTAAGTGGATGAAGTGCCATCCATTTTTCAAACAGGGTATCTAGTTTCTCTCTTGCCATTTCCGATAAAAATTGAGTTCAAAATCAAAAAAAATCACCACTAAGGGTGGTAACTTACCACTTTCAAGGTGCAAAAATACGATTTATCTTTGAACTAAAGACATTGCTCTCCTATTTTTTTTCAAAATATGGGTCTGCAAAGTGGTAACCTACCACCTTTAATCCTTGTTTCTTGCACTTTTGCAATGGAGATTGTCGTATATTTTTTCCATTTGACCTAAATGATCGTTTGTTTTTGTAATGTAGCCTTAGGTTGCTGGTTTGGCTCCGTTTTCCCGTTCAGTATCGTGTCGAAAAAGTTGAAAAAACATCTTGTAATAAAGACGTTATTGCCCGAAAGCAATCGCTTGTACAGGATGTTTGGTGCTGTTCACAGCAGTTTGTGTTATCGCTGGGGGGGACATGCCGAAACCTGCCCCTTACGTCTTGATAATCCACTGGTTTTTCATTCCGTTTCCGCGACCAACTGATTGCAAAGATACAATAAATTTCTAAATACGCAACATTTTTGTTGATTTTTTTTATCCATGGGCGTCATTTCCTTCGCCATGCCCCGAGGATCTCGCCGACATAGACGGTGTGGATGCCAGCGTCGAAGCCGTCGTACCATTTCTTGGGCGTGTCGTTGCGGAAGTCTTGTTCCGTTTGGTGCCACGCCGACATGGTCTCGCACTCGATGACGAGGTCTGCCTCCTCGTAGTACGGCGTGCCGTGATCAGTGTAGGCCACATGCAACCCGAGGGCAGCGGCTTTGTCACCATCGCGTCCGCTGTATCTGCCCATATACTGCCAAATCTTGGAATCGGCAAACTGCATGATGGTGAATCGCGGGTATTGCTCCATGAACTTCCAGGTGTAACGCCCTGGTGCCACATAGACGGTCACCGCCGGACGGTCGTGGCCCAGGTAGTTGCCGATGCCACCCCAACCGATGGTCATGGCGTTGTTCCGTGTGGTGTCGCCGCTACAGAGGATGAGGTTCTCTGTGAACCAGGTGAAACCGTTCTTCTCGAAGGCTTCCTGCACGTCGAAAGCGGTCAAAGCGTTGTTTTCAGTATTCATTTCTTGTTGTTTTTGTTCTTGACGGTGGCAGCCGGCGGCCAACAACAGGCCGAAGGCCACGAGGAGGATGGAGGTTCTCATGACTTTGTTCTTTGCGACAAAGTTAGTAAAAATATCAAATGTCCTTCGGGTGCGATAGCCAAGTTTTTCTACTGATTCTGAAATCATTCTTGTTCTGTTAATTGAATTAATTAAAAATATGTTATAAATATCACGATAATATGTAAATGTAATATCTTTGCAGATTGATTTTTGATTATTATGTTATGGAAATAAAAAAAGCATTCAACAAGAATAATGAGACGAAGATCTCTTTTGAGCAATTGATGGAACTTGTTGGAACGACATGCAACTATAAGTTTTGTATCGTGGACGAGAACATTGATGATGACTTGATGAAAATAGCTGCCGAGCACGGTGTTGATTTAACAGGATTCAAACATGTGATTGAAACCTCGGGAATCCAACATGCGGAGAAACGGCATGGAAAGTCGAGTAAAGATCGTACACCGTTGACATTGGAGGATTATCTTCTCGTGCCATATATCATCAAAACAAGAGACAAGGTTCGTATTGTTATCGCGGAGGGTGCATCCTATAGGCCGCCCCTTTACGTCTTGATAATCATTTCATTTTTCATTCCGTTTCCGCGACCAACTGATTGCAAAGATACAACAAATTTTATTCACCGCAACATTATTGTTGATTTTTTTATCTAACCTACCTCAAATACGGTCCCGTCACGGAATCGGGACAATCGACCATGGCGCTCGGCGATCCCTGGAAGAGGATCCTGCCGCCTTGGTTGCCGCCACCGGGACCGAGCTCGATGGCGTAGTCGCAGGCCTTCAACATCTCTAGGTTGTGCTCGATCAAAAAGAGGGTGTTGCCTTGCTCCACCATGCTGTCGAAGAGCTTCAAGATGCGGTCGATGTCGTTCAAATGCAGGCCATCAGAGGGCTCGTCCAAGATGAAGATCTTGCCCCGGTTGTTCAAGTAAGAGGCCAGCTTGATGCGCTGCAACTCGCCACCCGACAAGGTGGACAACGACTGGTTCAGATGGAGATAACCCAACCCGACCTTGCGCAACGGCTCCAGCTTCTCCTCGATGACGGTACCCTTGAAACGCTGACAGGCGAGGTTGGCCGTCAGGTCCATTACCTCAGCGATGTTCAGGCCGTCAAGCTTGTAGCCGAGCACCTCGTTGGAATATCGTAACCCACCACAGGCCTCACAGACGGTCTCGATGCTGTCCATGAACGCCATGTCGTTGATGATTACGCCCTTGCCCTGGCATACGGGACAGCCGCCCTTGCCGTTGAAGGTGAAGAGGTCCATCTTGACCTTGTTGGCTTTGGCAAACAGCTTGCGAATGTCGTCGCTGACATCCAAGTAGGTGGCCGGGGTGGAGCGTAGGCTGATTCCGATGTTCTTCTGACTGATATAAACAATGTCGTCAGGGGTGGGGTAGGCCTTCATGAAACATTCCATCAACGAGCTCTTGCCCGACCCGGCGACACCGACGATGCCGCACAATACGCCCATCGGGAGATCGACGCTGACGTCGTGGAGGTTGTGAAGACTGGCATGACGCAATTCGAAGAATGATGAGGGGCGCCGTGGGTTTTCTTTCAGCTGGCTGCTCACGCTGAGCCGATCGCCGGTGAGGGTGTGGCTCCGCAACAGCGCGTCGTAGCTGCCCTCGAAGAGGATCTGGCCGCCGTTGACACCGGCACCAGGACCCATGTCGATGACGTGGTCGGCGATCTTGATCATCTCCTTGTGATGCTCCACCAAAATAACCGTGTTGCCATGGCTCTTGAGCTTCTGTACCGACTTCTGCATGAGCAGGATGTCGTGGTTGTGAAGTCCCACGCTGGGCTCGTCGAGGATGTACATCACATCGGAAAGCGACGAGTTGATGTACTTGGCGATCTTGCAACGCTGGGCCTCGCCGCCGGAGAGGGTGCCGATGGCACGGTCCAAGGTCAGATATCCCAAGCCGATCTCCTCAAGGGCGGAGAGCCGCTCCAACACGGCCTGGCGGATGTCGGCCGCCAAGGGATGATCGAGCCCCTCGACCCACTGCCTGCACTCGCTGATGCTCATGGCGACGACCTCGGCGATGTTCAGACCCTTGATCTTACAGGATCGGATCTTGTCGTTGAGACGGGTGCCTTGGCAGTCGGGACAGGTGCCCATGGTGAGCATGGGGTTGAGCACCGCGGCATGGAGCAAGCCCTCCTCGGAGTTGATGATGCTGCGGTACATGCGGGGGATCAAACCTTCGTATTTGGCGGTCTTGGGCCAATTGGAAGGCGGGTTCTTCAGCTTGATCTGGGGCGAGTTCAAAAACAGGTCAAGTTCCTCAGGGGTGTAGTCCTTGATCTTTTTGTCCAAGTCGAACAAACCGCTGTGGGCATAGCGGATCCACCGCCAGCCGCCCTTGCCGAAAGCGATATAATGGATGGTGTCTTCGTCGTTGAGCGACTTGTCGAAATCGACAAGCTTGTGAATGTCGAGCTCGCGGATCTCGCCCAGCCCGCCGCAACGAGGGCAGCTGCCTAGGGGATGGTTGAACGAGAAGGTGTCGGAGTAGCCTACAAAGGGCTGCCCAACTCGAGAGAACAACAGTCTCAACAACGAATAGATATCGGTGTAAGTCCCTACCGTTGACCTTGAGTTGTTGGCGGGCTTGCGCTGCTCGATGACGATGGCGATGGGGAGGTTCTCGATGGACTCCACATGGGGGCGGCCGTATTTGGGCAGGTATTGCTGCACGAAGGATGGGAAGGTGTCGTTGAGTTCCCTCCGCGACTTGGCGGCGATGGTGTCGAGCACCAACGACGACTTGCCCGATCCGGACACGCCGGTGACCACCGTGATCTGGCGTTTGGGAATTTTTAGACTGAGGTTCTTAAGGTTGTTCTCGGTGGCTCCCTTGATCAGGATGGATTCGTTGTCTTGGGACATGGGAAAGGACTTCTTCGGGTTATCTCCGGCTGGTTCCGATGGAGATGTAATATATCAAGGTGGCCAGTGAGGAGAGCGCAGCAACCACATAGGTGCTGGCTGCCCAGGTGAGGGCTTCCTTGGCTTGGGAGAGCTCGGTTTCGCTGAGTGAGTTCGACGACTTCAGCCAGGCCAAGGCCCTGCTCGAGGCGTTGAACTCCACCGGCAAGGTCACCAAGCTGAAAAGCAGTACCATGCCGAACATGGCGATGCCAATCCAGAACAAAGCCGGGAACACGTTGATGATCAAGATGCCGATGATGATGACGATCATGGACAGCTTTGACGAGATGTTGACGGCTGGCACCAAAGCCGAACGGAGTTTCAGAGGACCGTAGCCCACCTTGTGCTGTACGGCATGACCGCATTCATGGGCTGCCACAGCCGCAGCCGACACGCTATTGGTGCGAAACACGTCGGTGCTGAGGTTCACCGTCTTGTTGGCGGGGTTGTAATGGTCGGTCAACTCACCAGCGACACTGGTAATCTTTACATCATAGATGCCATTGTCGTTAAGCATCTTTTGGGCGATTTGAGCACCGGTGAGTCCTCCAGGCGAAAGGACTTTGGAATATTTTGCGAACACTCTCTTGAGCTTAAATTGGACCAACATGCCTACAAGGCCCACAACGATAACGAGGATCCATCCTCCTAGTGATGTCATAACGTTTGTTTTTTAAAGTTTTTGCAAATATACATTTTTTATTTTTATACCTTTGCATTTTTAGGAAAACCAAGAGCATGTCACTTCATCAGTTCAATGTATATCTTATCATCATGGCTGCTGTTGCCTTGGTGGTGTTCGTCAGCCTTTTCTTCGTTGACGCGGGTTACGGAAAATTTTATGACAAGAAATGGGGCCCTGCGGTCAACAACAAGCTCGGCTGGGTGCTGATGGAGGCTCCAGTGTTCATTGCCATGTTGGTGCTTTGGCTTTGCTCTGATCGACGTAACGACATGGTGCGATTGGCATTCCTTTTTTTGTTTGAGTTGCATTACATCCACCGTTCCTTCGTGTTTCCGTTTCGGTTGCGAGGCAAGAGCATGATGCCTTTCTCCATCATTCTGATGGGCGTGGTGTTCAACGTGCTGAATGCTTTGATGCAAGGGGGGTGGATCTTCTATCTCTCGCCTGTCGATTATTATGGCAGCGATTGGCTTACTACTCCCAAGTTCATTGGGGGCTTTTTGGTCTTCATCCTTGGGATGTATATCAACATCCAGTCGGATGACATCATCCGCAATTTGCGCAAGAATGGCGATTCTCGGCATTATCTTCCCAAAGAGGGAATGTTCCGTTACGTCACTTCAGCCAACTATTTTGGCGAGTTCATCGAATGGGTAGGCTTCTCTATCCTCACTTGGTCGTGGGCTGGGGCTGTCTTTGCATGGTGGACTTTTGCCAACTTGGCTCCGAGAGCCTCGAGGATTTATGACTCATATAAGCGGGAATATCCCGATGAATTGAATACGAAGAAAACGAAACGTCTCATCCCTTTTATCTGGTAACGAATGGAATCGAAGATATTTACTCCTTGTCAGATCGGTCCTGTCACTTTGCGAAACCGGGTGATCCGTTCTGCGGCTTTTGAGAACATGGCTTACGGTAACCGGCCATCACAGGATTTGTTCGACTACCATGTGGCGGTGTCACGTGGCGGTGTGGGCATGACCACAGTGGCGTATGCTGCTGTAGCCCAGTCGGGACTGTCGTTCAACGGACAGCTTTGGATGCGTGAGGAGATCGTCCCCGAGTTGAAGAAGCTTACCGATGCCATCCATGCGGAAGGGGCCAAGGCCTCCATCCAGTTGGGTCATTGTGGCAACATGACGCATCGTGCCACCTGCGGCTGTATGCCTGTCGGAGCCTCACGCGGGTTTAACTTGTATTCTCCAACCTTGGTGCGAAAGCTCAAGAAGGAAGAGATTCTCGCCCTGGTGAAAGACTTCGGCAAGGCCGTGGAACTGTCGCGGCAGGCCGGTTTCGACTGTGTGGAGATCCATGCGGGACATGGTTATCTGATTAGCCAGTTCCTCTCGCCATATACGAACCACCGTCATGATGAGTTTGGTGGCAGCCTGGAGAATAGGATGCGTTTTATGCGCCTCGTCATCGAGGAGGTGATGCGCGTCGCGGGAAACGACATGGGTGTGGTGGTCAAGGTCAACATGCACGACGGCTTCCGTCGAGGAATGCAGCAAGAGGAGTGCCTAAAGGTGGCCCAAGAGCTGGAGCGTCTCGGTGTCCATGCCTTGGTGCTGACCGCAGGATTTGTGAGCAAGGCACCGATGGAGGTGATGCGTGGCGCCATGCCCCTTAAGACCTTGCGCTATTACATGGACATGAAGAAGTTCTGGTGGCTCAAAGCGGCATTGGCTTTTGTGGGTCGCCTGATGATTCCCACCAGACCTTACATCGAGGGCTACTTCCTCGATGAGGCCAAGATCTTTCGAGCCAATTTGAAACTGCCCCTGATCTATGTGGGCGGCTTGATCTCGAAACAGAAGATGGAGGAGGTGCTCGACGAAGGTTTCATTGGCCTTCAGATGGCTCGAGCCTTGGTGCATGACACCGACTTCGTCAACAAGTTGCGTTCGGGCGAAGTGGAACGAAGCGGATGCAAACACTCCAACTATTGCATCGGTCGTATGTACACCCTCGAGATGAAATGCCATCACTGTGTGGAGCATCTTCCTGCCCGACTTCAAAAAGAAATCGATGATGCGGAAAAGGATTGAACAATACCAACAACGGTGCGGCCATGTCCCTCTTGCACTCATCACAGGGGGCAGCTCAGGGATGGGGATCATCTATGCCCGTCGGTTGGCAGAAGCAGGGTGCGATCTTCTTCTGGTAAGCAACCAAGAGACGGAGCTGATGCAGATTGCCGAAGAACTTCATAGTCTTCATCATGTGAATGTCATCGCTCATTATCAGGACCTGGCCACACCCGACGCAGCAGATCAGCTCTTTGCCTTTTGCCAAGAACAAGGCCTGGAAGTGGATATCCTGATTAACAATGCGGGTATGTTCTTTTTTGAGGAGCTGGGTGAGGAAAATAATGCTAAGGCAATGAAAATGATGCAGTTGCATATTTTTACACCCACTCGGTTATGCCTTTTGTTTGGAGAAGCGATGAAGCATAGGGGACATGGCTACATCCTCAACGTATCGTCGATGGCAGCCAAACTCCCGATGCCGGGCATCACCATTTACGCTGCTTCGAAAGCTTATCTGAAAAGCTTCAGCAAGTCGCTTTTTTTCGAGATGCATCCTTATGGTGTCGGGGTCACCGTTGTTTGTCCGGGTGCCATCGCAACGCCATTGTATAAACTGAGTCCCAAGATGTTGCGTCTTGGCGTGAAGGTCGGTTTGATTGGCACACCCGAGTGGTTGGTGCGCCGAGCTCTGCGGGGAATGTTTAGAAAACGCCGTGTCGTCAAGCCGGGAGCCATGAACTATTATCTTCCTCCCTTGATTGCAGTCCTGCCCAAACGACTGGTTGACCGGATTTGGAAAAAGATCAAGTAGCCGCAAGGCTAGTCGTTCAGAAGCTGTTTGATCCGTTCAACATCGTCTTCAACGGCTGTTGGGATGAGATCGAGTATCTTCATGAGTTCCAAATCCTCCAACATGCTGTCTTTCATCTCGCTTTTGCACTGGAGATAAAGCTTTTTCGCTTCGGCATACTTGCCTTGGAGCAACAGGGCTGGGGCGAGGACGGCGTTGATGTCTTGCCTTGAAGGATCCACCCGGAGGAGTTCTCTGGCATAAGTCTCCGCCTTGTCGGGCTGGCCGACTGTCATGCATAAGGAAGACAGAAAATCCAGATGGTCGGTGTAGTTTGTTTTCTGTCCCACTGGGTCCGCCTCGTAATCCTCCTTATAGAAGGGGTTAATCTCCTCCATGAGGATGCTGCAGGTTTTGTAGTCTTTCACCATAAGGAAGACGTCGATCAAGGTGTTTAGGCATCGGGTGTACCAATAGGGAATGTAATCGAGGTGGGCATACTTCCGAAACAGCACAAGGGCCTCGTCCAGATAATCCAACGAAGTGTAAAACAGAACCGTGTCAATGTCCTTGTCCGCAACCAACGTGTCGAGAAACTTGCTCTCCATGATGCCATTCGATCCGTAGTCGTACAACGAAATGGCCAGCGACGGTTCGTAGGTCTGGGGGTTGTCCTTGGCTTGTTTTCGCTCTATTTCCAGTAATTCTTGGATGTATTGGTTTCGTAGGTCATACTGATGGGTTTGGGTATATAGTCTGATCAGATGGTCCAATGTGCCAGGAAGATTGATGATATACTTTGGTTCCAACTTTACCAGTTGGCGAGCGAGATCCAATGCATCGGTGAGGTACTTTTCGCTTTCGGTGTATTGGTCTTTCAGATAGTAGGTGAACCCGACCGAGTTCATGGTGTTCTGATACATGTCTAATATCTGGGGGTCCTTACCGTGTTTTTTGGCGATTTTCTTGATGATATCGAATGCTTCGGTGATTGCCTTTTCTGCTTCGTGAAAACGGTCTAACGAGAGGTTGATGGTGTGAAGCAGGATGAGGTTGTCCGTCAAATTCAACTGATCTTGCAAGGAGGGATTCTCGGCCCTTTTTCTTGCTAAGGCAATGGCTTCCTGGGCATATTCTTCCGCCTTGTCGAAGCGTTCCAAATCCAGATAATAATAGCTCACGTCGCCCAATGCGAACAACAGTTCCTCCTCGTAGGTCTCGGGGAAATCGGCCGCTAGACTGCGGTAGCCTGCCAGGGCCCTGAGGTAGTATTTTTCGGCTTTCCGAAAGTCTTGCTGTCGATGGGTGAACAAAGCAGCCTCGTGTTGCCAGATTACGTTGGTGGTGTCCAGCTCGGCTCGGGTATCGATGTATTGCTGCGCTTGGTCGAAATCGAACCGGCCCAAGGCGATGGTGAATAGCTGATACAGGTATTCTGCGTCTTTTTCCTGCTGCTTGAGCACGGCGGCCATGTCGATGTCGGCTTGGGCGAGGAGGTCGTGCGCCTGGGCGATCTGTCGGTCGAGCGCTTCGAGGGCTTCCTTGTTGCGACGGAGTGATTCAAGCGGGTTGAAGAGGGTTCGTATCAGGGCGTCGGCGCGTTCGAGATTCCCGTTTTCGATACACAAGTTGATCTCGCGTTCGGTCTCGTTCAACAGGTCGTAGTCGGTATGGGCATAGTGCTCGGCCATCCCGTTGATGAGTGTTTGATAGGTTTCGAATTTCTCCAACAGTTCCTGGGTGGCAGTTTGGTATTGCTCACCGGTGATCTTTTTGTTGGCGAGCTCTTGTTCCAGCTGGGTGATTTTTTTCTCATAGTTCTTGCTGGCGACCTGCTGGGCTTTTTCCTCGATACGTGACTTGTCGGCACGAAGCTGGTTGGGGGAGGCCATGACGATGGTGAGGGGCACCTTGTCGGAAAACGCTTGCTGCCTTCCGATGAGGCCGGCCTCGTTGATTTCGTAGCCCTTCTTCTGCACTTGCTGCAGGCTGTAGGGATCGCCGTTTTTCATGTTGTCCATGATGAGTGAAAAGGTGCCGTCGGCATTGCTGAGCACGGGATTGTGCTGTCCCTTGACACGGATGGTGACACCCGAAAGTGCAGTGCCTTTTTTGTTAGGACGGCCCAGGGTCTTGACATAGCCTTGCTGGGTTTGGGAGAAGGCTATGGAGGTGAATAGCAAACTGACGATGAACAGTGTGAGTTTTTTCATTGGGATAGGATTACGTCATCGTTACCACAAGGTGCATGGATGGTGTCGTTGAGTAGCGGGAAAGTGGTGGTGACTTTATAGGTTTTTCGTTGTGACTCGAGAGGGATGAAGCAGCTGACCCTGCCTTGATCGTCGGAAGTGGTTTCGAATTCGCCGATAGTCAAAGGTTCGTTGGTGAAGAAGGTCTCGTCGTTGGGGTTGAAGAGGCGGAAATGGATGTCTCCATACACCGAGGGGTCGCGTCGGATGTCGAGTTTCACATCAGGGGTTAGGGGCAAGATAGTATCGACGTTGAGGAAGTCGCGACAAGTTACCGTGAAACGTGCGTTTTTGTTGAGGAATCGGTGGGGTATGTTGGCGAAGACTACCGAGGCATCCATGGTTCTCAGGGTGTCTGTCTTTGTCTCGTTGTCGAGGGTGATGGTCACCACGGCGTCTTTGAGTGGAGGTAGGGCTTCGTTATGGAAGGAGGCTTCGTGGAGTCGGGTCTGTACATCAAAGGGCTGGTTCATCTTCCAGACAGCAAACAAGGTGATTAGGACGGCCAAGATGCCCATGGTCCAAATGATGGTCCTGCGGATAAGTCTCCGTTTGTGGCGTTGCCAGATGGTGTCGAATTCCACACCGAGCAATTTAGAGATCAGCTGGGCGTAGGCGCGTTCTTTGTTGAGCCATGGCTGACGGTAAACCTTTTCGTGGATGTTGGCACCGAGGATCTCGGGAAGTCCGAGTTGGTCGATGACAGGGTTGAAACACTCTGTAGCAGGGTCGCCGCTGTGGGGTGAGCCTTCCACGATGAAGAAGTGGATGTTGTTGGTTCGGCCCAGGTTATGGAAGAACTGAATCTCCCTTCCCACCCATTTCGACTGTGCCGAGTTGGGCGAGCAGATCACGATGAGATTCTGTGAAGCCTTCAGCCTTTCTTGCAGCTCCTCGGAGAGGCCCCCAGGTTGGATGTCGGTAGGGGCGAAGAACACGGGCTTGATCGGCGTCCGCTGCCATCCGTGTTTGCTGCACAAGGTAGATGGCAGGCGATAATGCTCCAGTTTCTTCTGCAGCTTCTTGCCCCAAGCGGTATCCTTGGAGTTGTAGCTGATAAAAGCGAAGTATTTGTATTGCTGTTCCATGTTACGTTATTATAGTAGATTCTTGATGCGATTCACTTCGTTCTGGTGTTTCTTGGGGATATAATTCGATTTTTCCAACACATCAAAACGCTGTTTGAAAGTGTCTTTCAACTCACTTTTGTATTGTAGATACACTTTTTCTGCCTCGGCGTACTTGCCTTGTAAGAGAAGCGCGTTGGCAAGCTCTGGAACGATGTCGATTTGAGAAGGGGCGAGGCAAAGGGCATCTTTTGCGTATTGTTCTGCTTTCTTTGGCTCGTTGTGGTAGATGCATAAGATTGACTGGTATTTCAAGGCCGTTAAGTAAGAATCCGTTTGTGCGGCTCCATCGCTGAAATAGGGGTTGACAAAGTTTGGTTGGTCGGAGCAATCGGGGTAATAAGATTTCCAACGAGGCAATAGTTCTTCCAATCTTTTATAGGCACTGTCGGCGTCACAAGCCATATAAACATAGGAGAGCGTTATCAATGCCTGTTCATATTGTGTGTCGAATGTGGGATCAAGGGTGATGGTGCGTTTGTAGATATCTGTCCCTTCATTGAGATAACTGAGGGCTTCGAGGAACGGGACGACATCATTCGGATCACGGTTGCTACCTGAGCAGATCTCATCATAATCGAAGGCAACAATCATACGCAAGCCTTGCTTTACAAGTTCACTGGCAAGAAATGGTTCGTAGAGGCGTGGCTTGGTCTTGCATAGTCGGCGATAAATATTCGCTGCTTGTTGGAACATCTTCTTGCATTTGTCGCTTTTATTGGTCGCATGGTATAAGGATTCGTATGAGGTATAGACACTTGCCAAGGCATGTTCATAGTCGGGATTTCTCAATGCCAGCATTTTGCCATAAGTGAGGGCGTCAATGAGATAAATCCCACTAAATGAGTAGTTCTTCATGGCAAGGTACAAATCGCCGAGTTTCTTGTAAGCGTTGACTACTCGATAGATATTCTCATCAGTGGGTTGATCCAAAGATACTTGGAACAAGACCTCTTGTGCCTCTTTCAGTATGGCGGCGCTTTCTTCATAACGTTGGGTGTTGAGATATTCTTCTCCCAGGTTGGTCAACATGATGCCAAGACTCTTGCTATATAGCTGAGGGGAATATTGGACCAACTGTCGTTGGATGGCCACCGCTTCGGTAAGTGCCTGTTCTGCCGCAGGATCTTTTTGGGTGTTGTTGATGGCTGCCGCTTGGAGCTGTGACCCCAGACCATAGAGAGCGAATGAGAGCTCATACTGTCGTCCTGCCTGACGGAAAACGTTCACGGCTCTTGAGAAATAGCGAATTGACTTATGGATTTTCAGATGACTCGAGAAAAACAGCGCTGCGTCAGTCTGCCAGATGCCGTTGGTGGTGTCAAGTTCAGCTCGGGTTTCAATGTAGTTTTGGGCATCGTCATCGTCAAAACGGGCCAAAGCGATGGTATATAACTGATAAAGGTATTCCGCGTCCTTGGCTTGTTGTTTCAGTACCTTGGCCTTGTCTTCCTTGGCTTTCTCGATCATGCCTCTGGCTTGGGCAAGTTGCTTGTCGATCTTTGCCAGGGCGTCCATGTTACGTTTCAATACATCGATAGGGTCAAAAAGGTGATGGAGGAGCGAGTCAGCCCGTTCCAGGTCGCCGTTCTCGATGCAAGTGTTGATCTCGCGTTCATTTTCGTCCAACAAGTCAAAGTCGGTATGGGCATAATGGTCGGCGAGGCCATCGATCAAAGTTTGGTATCTTTCAAACTTCTCTTGAAGGGTTCTCTGTTCCTCTTGATACTTCTCTATGGAAATTGAATTGTTGTTGAATTGTTCCTCCAGTTGCTTCAACTTGGCATTGAAATTCTTTTCGGCGGCCTTATACGCATTGTTCTCGATGCGTTGCTTGTCGTCCTGCAGCTGATTCAAGGAAACCATGACGATTTCGATCGGCACTTTGTCGGAAAAGGCTTGTTGTTGGCCTATGATGCTCGTCTCGTTCAGCTCGTATCCTGATTTCTGTACTTGTTGGAGCGTGTAGGCGTCTCCGTTTTTCAAACCAGTCAACAGGAGTGAGAATGAGCCGATAGAATCGCTGAGTACAGGATTGTGTTGGCCCTTCACCCTGATGGTCACTCCCTTCAAGGCTTTGCTCTTCTTGTCAGGACGCCCCAACGTTCTCACATGACCTAACTGGGTCTGTGCTGGAAGGCATTGCCACAAAAGGCTTAGCAACAAAAGTAGTATCGTTGTTTTTCTCATGGTTTGAGGTTGTTGATGGCTTGAATGATATCCATTGCTTCCTCGCTTTCTTCGCCATACAGGATTTTCTTGATCAGAAGTGCTTTCTCCAAACAATCTAAGGCATGCTGCTTATCGTCAATGAGCAGGTATTCTTGGGCGAGGTTTTCGCTGAGGGAGGCCACTCTTTTGGCGTATTCGATGTCTTGAAGGATGGCTTCCTTGTCGGCTTGTGCTTTGTCGATGATGCTTTGGGCAATGGCGATTCTCTCCTCAATTTCGCGTTTGGCAGCTCGGTTGCGTTCCAATACGGTCTCGGGATCGAATACGGTATGGATCAACGAGTCGGCCTTGTCGAGTTCACCGTTTTCAATGCAGAGGTTAATTTGGTAGTCGATGGAGTCCAGCTGGTCGTAGTCGGTTCGGGCATAACGGTCGGCCATATTGGAGATCAGTGAAAGGTATTGGTCGTATTTGTCTTGCAGCCCCTGCAGCTCGTTTCGGTAATGTTCTGCGGTAATCATATTTTCTTGTTGCTGTCGCTCCAACTCTGCCAGTTTCTTCTGGTAATTCTCTTCTGCTACGCGATAGGCGTTTTCTTCGATGCGTTTCTTGTCGGCTTCCAACTGAGCGCAATCCACCATTTGGATGATGATGGGCACACGGGAGGAGCATACCAATTGCCTGCCGATCATCTCCTTGTCTTTCAGCTCAAAACCGTTTTTCTTGATCCTGAGGAAGACGATGGCGTCGCCGTCATTCTTGCCTGGAATGGACATGCTGAACCCACCCGTAGTGTCGCTGAGCACGGGGTTGATCATCCCTTTGGCTTGGATTGTCACGTTGTTCAAGGCCTTGCCGGGCTTTCCGGGACGTCCGATGGACTTCACAATGCCTTGTTGGGTCTGGGCTGTGGCAGCGATACCTAACGAGATGGAGAATATGAATAGAAGCAGTTTTTTCATGGCCTGGGTTTTATAGTAGATTGTCGGTGATGCTTTCCGACAAGGCAATCACCTTGTCCATGATCACTAAGACGTCTTTATCCTTTCCTTTTTCGTGGTCGTTCAAGTCCTGATAAGGCACAATGAGATGATGAATCTGATAGGTGCTGCTTTTGATCGCTGGATTGTGGATGTCGCGATAGCCGGTGATGCTTCTCTCCGCGCTCCAACGGTAATGTTCGGTTTGGTACAGCAAATCGGGATTTTGTTCAAGTAGGGGACGGTAGGTTTGGTAGCTCTTGTAGATCTCTGTCTGGTAGCGGTTGGCGAAACGCTGGTCTTCGTTCAAGGAAATCCAATCCGCAGCGGCTTCCTCCAAGATCTTATTCTTGTCTTCCTCCACCGACTTGAAGAAGTCTCTCGGTGGATTCGAGCCATATTTGAATTGGTAGTGGGCGTTGATGATGATGGCCAACTTGTCGTCAAGGAGCTTGTCGTCAACGCCTTTGTCAAGCGTGCCGAAGATCTTCACGTTGGCGTATTTGCCGTTCTCTTCGTGCAGGGCATCGGCCAGCCCCGACTTGATTTCCTGGCGTACTAGGATCTCCGTGCCCTGATTCTGGACGATTTGGCCGTCTATGATGTGGTAATACAACGAATCTGGAAGGGTAAGGGCAGAGGAAAGACTGCTGTCGGCGTCATCGAGGCAGATGGCAACGGTCAGGACCACGTCTTCACGGTTTGCCAAGCCATCAAGTTCGCGACGGATGCTGTCGTCTTCAATCATGCAGGCTTTGTATTCGACTTCGATGTCGGTGATCTGGTTCAAGTAGGTGTACTCCGACTTAAAACGGGGCAGGATCTCGTCCATCTTCGGATCGACGATCGTGATGTGTGTCTTGTTGGCTCCAGTAGCTTCGACGTAGTTGGGATAATGGCACACACGCAGAGCTTCAAGCAGTAGCGCCGTGCCCATCTCGTTGAATCCGGCGATGAACAGATGTACATGTTTGTCGGAGGTGACCAGCCCCTTTTCTGGATCGTTTTTCACCATCAGGCCGCGGTCGAGGGTGGGGTAGCCTTCGAGCTGGCAGTTGCCCCACAATAGGCGCGCCCAGTTCTCATAAAAGTTGAAGGGCCGCAAGTAGGTCAATTGCTTGCCTTTCTCGTTTTCGAAATAGGATTTGGGGATGCTGATTCGTTTGATGGTAGAGTAGGAGGAAGGCTTGTCGAACTGCACGTTGACGGGAAGGAAGGACTTGTTTTTTGCTTTTTCCCTGAGCGCCTTCACCATCTTGGCGCACTCGAGGTTCTTGGAGTCGCGGCTCGGTTCACGTCCTTCACCTAAAATAAAGACTTCTTTCGCTTTGGGGATGTTGAGCCGTTTCAGATGTGAAACGGTATCCATGTTGCCCGAATAGATGATGGTCATTTCCTCCAGGTCATCCAGTTGTGACGCGATGTCGCGACGCACCATCTCTGGATCCTGCCGCGTGAGCAGCAAAAACCGTGAGTCATGCTCCATCTCGCCTCGTCGGAAGATGTTGCGTATGATGGGGGCGCAGGAAGGACCATAGCCGATGATGACATATTGGTTGAGGATGTTCTTGTAGGTGTTGGCTCCTTTTCTATAACGGTCTGCCCGAGTCGCCATGAAGCGGTTGATGGTGGCTATCAGCAGCCCGCTGAAGACGATCAAACCCAACATATAGACGATGCCGTATTTGATATAGTCGGACCTTTTCTTATAGGAAGCGGGTTTTTCTACGAAGGAGACCTTATCGACATTGGGTTTGTATTTTGTCGTGTCGAAATTGATCACGACATCGTCGGAGACCTCCTCGGTCAACATCTTGTAGCTGATGAAGTTGGAGAAAGTGGAGCGTATCCCCGCCCTGGGGAAGAGGCACAAGGCAAAGTCAAAGCTGATGATGAAGACAAACAATGCGAGAACGACTTGCTTGCCAGAGTAGTTGGCGAAAATCCTGTCGATAAATAGCATAGGATACTTAAGTCTCAAGCATTGCAGGATGATCAGTGCTATTGCAGCGCCAAAAAGTATCCATTTCAAGTACTGGGGAACTCTGAAAACCGCAGCTACGATGACAGCGAGGAGTAACAAAACGATAAGGATCTGGATGATGGAAGACGTTTTATGCTCCTTAATTCTTTTGAAGAAACCGTTCATGCTCAATGAGATAATTCGTTTAAACCAACAAATTTAAAACAATCTTCAAAATAATTCCTATCTTTGCCCGTTTTTTGGAAAAAAATTAAACCAAACATATTATGGATTTAAGTAAAGTAGTTTCAATATCAGGCAAACCAGGACTGTATCTGATCAAGTCCCAGGCTATCGGAAGAATTATTGTGGAATCGGTGATCGACGGCAAGTGCATGCCCGCCTTTGCTCACGACAGGATGAGCTCGCTCGAAGAGATCTCCATCTTCTCCGTCGATGAGGACAGACCTCTCAAAGAGGTGTTCAAGAGCATCCATGAGAAAATGGGAGATCATATCGATTTTGATCCCAAGAAAGCTAGCAACGATCAGCTTCGTGCCAAGTTCTTGGAGGTGATGCCCGACTATGATCAGGACGCCGTTTATCCTTCCGATATGAAGAAGGTGTTCCAGTGGTATCAGATGCTGATGGACAAGAACCTGCTCGACTTTACTGAGGAGGCCGAACCTGAAGCAGAAGCCTCGGAAACCCCAACGGAAGAAAAAGAAAATTGATTTTTGTGAGATCAATGACAAAACAAATCACTGACTTCACTTTGGTCGAAAAGCAAGACTACGGTCGCTCCGTGTTGTTGCGGTTGCGTTCCGATGTGACTTTGCCTGAAATCGTCGCCGGACAGTTTGTCCAGGTGCGCGTCGATGATTCACCTCAAACATATCTGCGTCGGCCTATCTCTATTCATGATGTTGATTATCAACATAATGAGATTGTTCTTTTGGTGCAAAAGGTGGGAGAGGGGACTCGACATCTCGGTTCTGTTGAGGTAGGAGAGCGTATCAATGTCATCCTTCCTTTAGGCAACGGTTTTTCCTTGCCCCAAAAAGAAGAAAAAGTCCTCCTCGTCGGAGGTGGCATCGGCATTGCTCCTTTGTATTATTTTGCCAAGGTGTTGAAGGATAGCGGTGTTGACGTCACTCTGCTTTTGGGTGGAAAAACTACATCGGATTTGATAAGACTGGTTGATTATCAGCAACTTGGCAAAACTTTTGTGACTACAGAGGACGGCTCGTTGGGTGAAAAAGGATTTGTGACGATGCACTCGATCTGGGGGCAGCGTTGTTTTGACAAGATTTATGTTTGCGGTCCTAAACCGATGATGAAAGCCGTGGCCAAATTGGCTGCGGAGAAGAATATTTGGTGTGAGGTGTCGCTTGAGAATCTGATGGCTTGCGGACTTGGTGCCTGCCTTTGCTGTGTGGAAGACACGGTTGAAGGCCATGTGTGCGTCTGTAAAGAGGGTCCAGTGTTTAATACAAGGAGGTTGAAATGGTGAACATGACCATTGATTTGGGCCGAGGTTTGGTGCTTCGAAACCCAGTGATGACGGCGTCGGGAACCTTTGGCTATGGCGAAGAATATACCGATTTCGTTGACTTGTCGAAGCTGGGAGGCATCATCGTGAAAGGAACCACCTTGCATCCCCGTGAGGGCAATCCCTATCCTCGCATGGCCGAGACGCCTTCTGGCATGCTGAACTGCGTCGGACTTCAAAACAAAGGAGTACAATACTTTATCGACACCATCTATCCTCGTATCAAGGATTTCGATACCAATGTGCTGCTGAACCTCTCTGGCTCTTGCCTGGACGACTATGTGAAGGGTGCGGAGATGGTGGATGCCTTGGACAAGGTCCCAGCCATTGAGTTGAACGTTTCTTGCCCCAACGTAAAGCAAGGCGGCATGGCTTTCGGTGTGACTACTGCTGGAATCTCGCAGGTGGTCTCCGAGGTGCGCAAGGTGTATCACAAGCACTTGATGGTCAAGTTGTCGCCCAATGTGACCAATATTGCTGAGATTGCCCTAGCTGCTGAAGCTGCGGGTGCCGACTCCGTCTCGCTGATCAATACCTTGATGGGCATGGCCATCGATGCGGAGAAGCGCAAACCAAAGCTCTCCGTGATCACGGGTGGTTTGTCGGGTGCCTGCGTGAAGCCAGTGGCATTGCGCATGGTGTGGCAGGTGGCCAAGGCGGTGCGGATCCCGGTGGTGGGTCTGGGTGGCATCTCCAACGCTACTGATGCTGTGGAGTTCATGTTGGCTGGCGCTTCCGCCATTGAGATAGGCACGGCTAATTTCATCGACCCAGCGGTTTCAGTGAAGGTCGCTGAGGGTTTGGAGAGCTATTGCGAGCGGCATGGTTTCTTAAACGTCACCGACCTGACGGGGGCTTTGGAGTGTTAAATGAAGTTGACCTCTGGGTTGATGGTTATTCCAAACTTTTCTTTAACGGATGCTTGTATTCTTTGGGCAAGTGTGACGATGTCGTTTCCTGAACCACCGCCATAATGTACCAAGACAAGGGCTTGTTTTTCATACACCCCTACATGCTCGTCGTGCCAACCTTTCCAACCAGCCTGCTCGATGAGCCAGCCTGCCGGGACCTTCACTTTGCCGTTGGGTTCGTCATAGTGAGGCATCTCGGGATACTGTTGCTGTAAGATCTCGAATTGTTCCGCCTTGATCACCGGATTCTTGAAGAAGCTTCCTGCATTGCCGATAGCTTTTGGGTCGGGGAGCTTGGCGTCGCGTATGGCGCAGATGGCGTCGTGGAGCTGTTGTAGCGATGGTTCGTTGATACCTTGTTCCGACAAGTAAGACCTAATGTTGCCGTACTCAAGCTTCAGCTCGGCATTCTTGGTTAGTCGGAAATCAACCGAGGTGATCACATATTGTCCGCGTAGCATAGTCTTGAAAATGCTGCTCCGGTAGCCAAATACACATTCCTTGTTGTCGAACACGCGTTTTCTTCCTGTCTCCAAGTTGACGGCCTCGCATTTCAAGAAGCTGTCTTTCAACTCCATGCCGTAGGCACCGATGTTCTGAACGGGAGCCGCGCCCACTTTGCCGGGGATATGGGCGAGGTTCTCCACACCATAAAGCCCCTTTTCAACCATCTTTTTGACGAACTCGGGCCAGTCTTCACCTGCCTGGGCGCGCACGATGACCTGATTGCCCTCGTCGGCCACGGTCTTGATGCCCTTGTTGTTCATCAGGATGACAATGCCGTCAAAGAATTCCTTGGTGAGCAAAATGTTGTTGCCTCCACTGAGAATGAGGTGCTTCTCGTTTTTATATTCTGGGGTCTTGAAGAGTCTGTCAAGCTCTTTCGTGTCGTTGATATCGACAAAATATTTTGCTGTGGCATTGAAGCCAAAGCTATTGTACGGTTGGAGGTTGATGTTGGTTTTCATAGCGCAAAGTTAATAATAATCTGTGTTCTATCTTCTTTCTTCTTGCTTCTATCTTCTTTCTTCTAAAAAAAATCTTACTTTTGCGATATGAAACGCGTCATCGTATCGGTTATCAACGACCTGGTCACCGACCAACGGGTCAACAAGTCGTGCCTCACCTTGAAAAAGTTGGGGTATGAGGTGCTTCTCGTTGGCCGAAAACAACGTAAGAGTCCCCCGATGGATGAGCGCCCATATGCATCACATCGCATGAAGTTGCTCTTTGAAAAGGGACCGTGCTTTTATGCTGAATACAACATCCGTCTTTTTTTCTTTTTGCTGTTTCACCGGGCTAACTTGCTATTGTCGAATGACTTGGATACCGCTTTGCCCAATTTCTTCATCTCGAAGCTGAAAGGCATCAAGATGATTTATGACAGCCATGAGTATTTCACCGAAACCCCTGAACTTGTTGGCCGTCCAAGGGTGCAAAAAATATGGAAATGTATTGAAGGTTTTGTGGTACCTCGCCTCAAGGAGATGATCACCGTGTGCGACTCCATTGCTGAGCTGTTTCATGAAAAATACGGAGTGACCTGCCATGTTGTCAGAAACATCCCGCCGAAAGCGGCATTGCCTCCTAAAGGCGACAAAAAAGCATTGGGCCTTCCTGAGGATAGGCATTTGCTGGTGCTTCAGGGCTCTGGCATCAACATTCAACGAGGGGCAGAAGAGCTGGTTGAGGCCATGCGCTATCTCGATAACTGTTTCTTGATGGTGATTGGTGGAGGTGATGTGCTACCCATGCTGAAACAGATGGTTGAGCAATGGCAACTCGCTGACCGTGTGATGTTTATGCCTCGTATGCCTTACGCCAAGATGATGGAATACACCCAACTGGCTGAGTTTGGTTTCATTCTCGACAAAGATACTAACCTGAACTATCGTTATTGTTTGCCCAATAAACTCTTCGACTTTATCCAGGCGGGGGTGCCCATCGTGGCTTCGCATCTGGTAGAAGTGGGAAAGATCATCCAAAAGTATGAAATCGGTACGTTTATTGCAGACCATCATCCCCAAACGATTGCAAATACCATCACTGAGGGTCTGAACGATGCTGAACGACGTGCGATTTGGCAAAAAGGCTTGGCAAAGGCTGCGGAGGATCTGTGCTGGGAAAACGAACAACAAACCTTGATTGAAGTCTATAAGCATTATGAATGACTCTGATTATCACCTACATGTAATAAGTTTTAATGTCCCATATCCCGCTAACTACGGTGGGGTTATCGATGTCTTTTATCGGCTCAAAGCCCTAGTTGAAGCAGGGGTGAAGGTCCATCTTCATTGCTTCACCTATGGTCGTAGTGAGTCGGAAGTGCTAAATCGCTGTCATGAGGTAAAATACTATAAACGTGACACTTCTTTCTGGAAACAGCTTTCGCGTGATCCCTATGTTGTGGCATCGCGGCGTTCGGAAGCCTTGGTTCAGGATCTTCTCAAGGACGACTATCCCATTCTTTGCGAGGGTTTGCACACCACTTTTTTGCTGAACGACAGCCGTTTCAAGGGTCGGAAGATCTTTGTCAGGACGCATAATGTGGAGCACGACTATTATCAGTTGCTTGCCGAGGCGGAGCCGAAGTTTTGGAAACGAATGTTCTATCGTTGGGAGTCGAAGAAGCTGCGTCGTTACGAACCAGTGTTGCGTAAGGCGTCAGGGATCTTTGCCATCACGGAGAAAGATGCGGAGTATTTCAGCAAGACCTATGGTCACACTTGGCTGATGCCCGGTTTCAATGCCATCAGCAGGGTGTGCTCGGAGACGGGTAGGGGTGATTACGTGCTTTATCATGGCAATTTGTCTGTGGCTGAAAACGAGACGGCGGCTGAATGGCTGATTGAGAATGTGTTTTCTGAGCTTCAGGTTCCTTGTGTCATCGCCGGATTGGATCCATCTGACGACCTGCGTTCATGTTGTGAACCCTATGCCAACATTACGTTGAAAGCCAATCTGGAGGATGCCGAGATGATGGACTTGATCAGAAACGCTCAGGTCAACGTGCTGATGACGGAGCAGCCTACAGGATTGAAACTGAAGCTTTTGAATGCTTTGTATAATGGTCGCTTCTGTTTGGTGAACGATGATATGGTTCGGGGCACCTCTTTGGATGCCTTGTGTGTCATTGCTGAGACTCCGGAGCAGTTTATCTCTGAAATCAACCGGTTGATGGATGAGGACTTCACCGAAGAGGACATCGAGGAGCGCGATGACGCCATGAAAGAGTTGTATCAGAATGACAAAAATGCTTTGTCTTTAATTCGTACCATCTTCCTCAATCCCTAATATCTTTCACTTTTCACCTTTCAATTTTCATCTCCCCTTCACTCTACCACCGAGCAAATGACCTTGTGGTCTTCGCATTTGATGATGCGTCCGGGGTATTTCTGGATGAGGCCGTAGTTGTGTGTTGCCATGAGAACGGCGGTGCCGCTGTCGCTGATGCGGAGCAGCATTTTGAGCACGTCGAGGGCGGTTTCAGGGTCGAGGTTGCCGGTGGGCTCGTCGGCGATGATGACGTCGGGGTTGTTCAATAAGGCGCGTGCGATGGCCACACCTTGACGCTCGCCTCCTGAGAGGTTATAAGGCATGTTTTTGCGTTTGTTTCTCAGTCCCACTTTGTCCAAAGCCTCATCAATACGCATGCTGATTCTCTCTTTGTCATACCATCCCGTAGCTCTCAGCACGAATTCGAGGTTGGCTTCCACGTTGCGGTCATCAAGCAGTTGAAAGTCTTGGAACACGATGCCTAACTTTCTTCTCAGATAGGGGATCTGCCTTCTTCGGATCTCTGACAAGTCATAACCCGCCACATACACCATGCCATCGTGGGTGGGAAGTTCGGCATAAAGGGTCCTGAGCAGCGATGACTTGCCGCTGCCGGTCCTTCCGATGAGATAGACGAATTCGCCTCTTTCGATGCTGAAATTCACATTGGATAGGATGAGTTTATCGCGCTGATAGATGTTGGCGTTTTTTAGTTCGATGACGGACATGGGGAGGTGAGAATTGAGAGGTGAGAATTGAGATTAAGAATTATGCATGGGTTTGAGGAGGTCGTTGACGGTCTTGACGGGGTTAAAGGTCTCGATGGGCACCTCGACGAAGATGGTGATCCAATCTGCCATGGCTCCGTTCCAGAGGCCGGGGAGTTCCAATGCTTTCAGCTCACGACCATCTTTCGACTTGTTGGAGACGAATCCGGTGTTCGGGTCCACATATTCGGTCAAGTTGAAGGCTTCACCCTTGTAATTCCAGCAGCCGCAAATCAGGTCAACTGGGTTGAAGTGAGTAGAGGCTTGGAAGATGGCCTCTTGGGCAGCGTCGTTGTGTTTGATCTGCGACGATTCGATGATCTGAAGCGACACCACATCGTCGTTGTCTCTTACCCAGAACGGACCTCCACCGGGTTCGCCTTCGTTTTTCACCATGCCACAGATGCGCATTGGGCGGTTAAGGCAATCGTACAGGAAGTCGGTCTTTTCCAAAGCATCGTATTGGCTGACGAAGTCGGGTACATCGATCATCAGCTCATCCTTGGCAAAACGGAGAATCTCATCGAGTTCCTCATTGGTGCATCCGCCTTCATCCAGTTGCTCGAGGTAGTCGAAGGTCTGTTGTTGAAGCTTAAGCAGTAGTCCGGCCAGCACCTTTTTATACATGACGGTGGTGTCGATACGAGTCTCAGGAACGATATTATCAATGTTCTTGATGAAGACCACCTCTTGGCCCAGGTCGTTGAGGTTTTCGATGAGTGCACCATGTCCTCCGGGGCGGAACAGCAACTTGCCGTCTTTTTCGCGGAACAGTTCTCCGTCAGTATCGATGGCCACGGTGTCGGTGGAAGGCTTTTGGCAGGAATAACTGATCTGGTAGTGAATGCCATAGCGTTTTTCATAGTCGTTTTTCAGTTGATCGACAGTGTCTCTGAAAAACTGCTCATGTTCGGGGGAGACGGTGAAATGGAGTAGGGCAGTGCCATCGGCGTTGGTGGCATAACGTGCTGCTTCAACCAGATGTTCTTCCAAAGCCAAGCGGTTGAATTCCGGATAATGGTGGAATTTCAGCAGGGCTTTAGGAAGTTTCCCATAGGCCATGCCATCATCCAACAGCAATGCCTTTACGATATCTACTTTGCGGTTTTTGCTGATAAGATCCTTGATATCAGTGTGATACAACTTGTTGCAGGCTTGATTCAAATCCTCAAAGAAGGCAAATCGATCGATATGGGCAAAGAAGATCTCGGTAAACTTGGTCTCAACGCCATTCTCGACGAAGGTGAAGAGGTCCTTGAACATTCTGGATGCGGCTCCTGAGGCAGGGACGAACTTAGTGAATTGGTAGAATTCACGATCCTCCTCGAAAGTCTCGATGAGTTGTTTCACTTGCTCCTCCGTCATGCGAAGTATGCCGTCGCCAATGGTAGCAGGCCTGATGAGGTTGACATACACGGTGCCACGTTTCAGTTGCGCCACTTGTTGGTTTACTTGTTCTTCCGTGATGTTTCGTTCCGATAGCTGAATGAGATCTTCTTTATTCATGATTATTAGTTTTTTTGTTGTTTTCTTGTTAGTTCCCCAGGTTGCGCTCGCTATGCTCGCTTACTTTCCTCCCCAGGTTACGCTCGCTATGCTCGCTCACCTGGGGTTATTGAGAGGGCACCTCTTCGAGGTGCTGACTGGTCAGCGCGAGTTCTCACCTTTCACCTTCCTCCCCAGGTTACGTTTGCTATGCTCGCTCACTTTCCTCCCCAGGTTACGCTCGCTATGCTCGCTCACCTGGGGTTATTGAGAGGGCACCTCTTCGAGGTGCTGACTGGTCAGTGCGAGTTCTCACCTTTCACCTCTCACCTTTCACCTTACCAACTTCCGCTCGCGCCGCCGCCACCGAAGCCTCCGCCTCCAAAACCGCCGAAGCCTCCACCTCCGCCTCCGAAGCTACCTCCACCTCCAAAGCCACCTCCACCGAAGCCTCCCATGGGGATCCAAATGGTTCGACTGCCTCCGCTGGTGTAGTTTTGGTTGTTGCCTTTGGAGAAGATGAGGACCAATGCGATGATGAAGATGATGATAAGCCATACGGGGATACCTTCATTTTTGGCGTATTCGTCAGCGGTGAACTTGCCTGAGCAGAGGTCCATCATCACTTCTACAGCCTTGACAATGCCTGTGTAATAGTCGTTCTGCTTGAAGGCAGGGATCATCTCTTTCTCGATGATGCGTTTGGAAGCTGCGTCAGTGATGTATTCCTCCAGACCGTAACCCACGCTAATAGTAACCCTTCCCTTGCTGTTTCCTTTTTGGGGCTTGACCACGATCACCGCTCCGTTGTCCTTTCCTTTTTGGCCGACCCCCCAGCTGTGCCCTATCTCTGTGGCATATTCGTGGATGTCATAACCTTGCAGGTCGTCAACGAGTAGCACCAAGAATTGTGTCGAGGTGGTGTCGTTGTAGTTGACTAACATCCGCTCCAGATTGTTCATCTGGCTGCTGGTGAGTGTCCCCGTGTAATCGTTGACCAAACGGGGTGGAACCGGCTTTGAGGGCAGCTGAGCATGAAGAACGATGCACAGTGTCAGAAGAAACAGAAAGAATATGGATCTTTTTTGAAGCATGGTTCGCAAGGATTGAATTTGCAAAGATAATCTTTTTTGATATTGGATGCAAGAAGATTACAACAGGAAAAACAGGGCGACGCCTACCATGGTGATCAGTGTGCCGATGACTTCCTTAATGGATATTTTTTGTTTGTGAATGATGGCGTAGGGGACGATGATGAGAACAGGGGTGAGTGCCATGAGGGTAGAGGCGATGCCGGCCTTGGCATATTGGACAGCCATCAGCGACAGCGAGACTCCAAGGAAGGGACCGAAGAAAGTGGTGAGGGTGGCATATAGCATCCCCTTGCGGTCGTGGAACGCCTTGCCTACGGAGCTCAGCTGTTTCATCATGGCAAGGAGGAGGAAGAACCCCACGAAGCCTGCCACGGCGCGGATGTAGGTGCCGGCAAAGGGCATCATCCTAACGATGGACTGCGGTGCTTCGGCAGGGATGGACTGGGCATAATGCTCTAAACCTATCTTGCTGAGTACCAGTCCAACACCTTGCCCTACGCCAGCACCAATGCCGAATAGAACGCCTTTCAGCGGGAGCTTCAAGGTGAGTTTGTGGTTCTCTCCACCGCGAGCCAAGATTGAGATGGCTATGCCAGTGAGCGTGACTGCCATGGCGATCCAGGAATGCCATGACATCGACTCGCCCAACATCAGCCATCCAGCAATGCCCGCCATAGGTGGCGCTAGGGTCATGAAAAGCTGACCGTAACGTGACCCGAAGACGATATAAGAATTGAAAAGGCAATAGTCGCCAAACACATAGCCCACCAATCCCGACAAAGCTAGCCAAAACCAAGCTTTGCCACTGGCATACAAGGGATAAGGGGCACCGGTGACAATCCAGAGCATCACGGAGAGGAATAGCCAGGAGAGCACCATGCGGATGAGGTTCAGCGGCAGAGATCCCAACCTGTGACTGGCTACATCGGCGAACAGAGCCGTCGCAGTCCAAGAGATGGCCACAACGAGGGCAATGATTTCACCAAAATAAGAAGAGACCATAGAAAGGAATAGAAAGGATTAGTTGTTTTCGTAGGAGATGTCGTCGGGTATTTCATTGACGTCATCAGTTTGATAGGGGAAGAAGGCTTTGAGTTTCTCGCCGCAGCGTAGGATGCCTTGCTCCAGCCCTTCAACAAAACGAGCTTCCTTGAAATACCCCAGCATCATGTCTTTCACGTCATTCCAAAAGTCTTGTCCAACCACCTTGTTGATACCCTCGTCGCCAAGGATGGCGAACTTATGGTCCTTGACAGCAAGGTAGATGAGGACTCCGTTGCGCAGTTTGGTCTCGTTGAGCTTGAGGTGGTTGAAGAGAAACAGGCTACGTTCCTCCACATCACCGTGGCAACGGTTCTCGATATGTACCTTAATCTCGCCCGAGGTGTTCAGCTCGGCCTGTTTGATGGCCTCCACCACGCGGTGGTCTTCCTCGCGGTTCAGTATGGTAATTGCGTTTGACATATTCTTCCCTTTTGGTCGCAAAATTAAACTTTTTTTTGTTTCTTTGTGGTTGTCATTAATAATGTGTTATGAAAAGAGCTTTGATGGGTTTTGCAGCCGTTGTGATTGCTTCGTTATGGGTGGGTTGTGGTAAACCGGAAGACCCTGTGGCCCCTGTTGGTCCTAGCGCTCCAGATACCATGGACATGGTACATGATTATGTTGACCTTGGCTTGCCCAATGGTACACTGTGGGCTACTTGTAATGTGGGAGGCGACAGTCCTGAAGATGAGGGCGAGTTTTTTTCTTGGGGTGAGATAGCACCGAAAGAGGTTTTTGGTTGGAAATACTATCAGTATGGCAGTTTTCTTGACGAGCATTATGAATTCACCAAATATTGTTCTGATTCGGTGTATGGGCTTGACGGGTTTGTTGACGATTTGATCCTGTTGGAGCCTGCTGATGATGTGGCTGCAACTGTTTGGGGATCCGGATGGCGTATGCCTACCAAGAAAGAATGGGAAGAGTTGTTTGAAAACACCGTTGGTGAATGGAGTGAACTTGAAGGAGTGGAGGGTTGGCTTCTGACTGCCAAAAATGGGAATACCCTCTTTCTTCCTGCTGTTGGTTATTGGTGGAATGATATACACAACGATGAGGGTCTTGGCCTGTATTGGTCAAGCACGCTCAACACCGAATTCCCATACCGTGCATGGGGGATTCATTTCAATATATATAGCGCCCACATCTGTGGCAGCAGCGAGCGTTGCAGGGGACAGGTGGTGCGGGCGGTACGGACCTAAAAAAATCTTCAGGCTGTAGGATGGCCTGAAAGGCCAACGGCAAATAGCCCAGGGCAACGCCCTGGGTAAATGTGAGCGATTAATAATGTCGCCCTGAAAGGGCAAAAGCTCCATGGTCAGTCAGAAAACACGTATCTCTTGTCATATTTGACCCTGTAAAGCTTTAAGAAATATAAATACTCGTTTTGAAAACTTATTTTTTTGTGATGAGTTTTTTGATTCCTTACATAATCTATCGTTTTAGGCAATACAGATTCACTGACAGAGAATGCAGCATAACCGCCTTGCCAGGCAAAATCTCGGTATCTGTCATCGATAGTTTTTATCCAGCGGCTGCTGTTTCGCTTGACCTCTTCCAAAAGATGTGAGATGGTTTCGCTTTTTGAGAGCTGACAGACTATGTGAACATGGTTTGAAACGCCACCTACTAGTATCGATTGACATCCCGTGGTATTGATGAGTTGTCCGATGTAGGAGTGAACGCGCTCCAAATGTTCTTCGAGAATGGAAGGACTGGTGGTTTTGATGTGAAAAATGATGTGTACGTATATTTTACAGAGCGATTGTGACATGATGTGATTGCTTTTGCCCTTTCAGGGCGGTTAACAATGATAACTATCATACCCAGGGCGTTGCCCTGGGCTGATGGCTGTTGCCCCTACGGGGCGCTAACATGGTTCAATCGCTCTCGTAATTCTATTTCCCAGGGCGTTGCCCTGGGCTGATGGTTGTTGCCCCTACGGGGCATCCTTTATAACAGGTTCATATTCCTTTTGACAAATTCGCTCAGGTCCTTGCCCTTCAGCAAATTCTTGGAGAGCAAAGCGAGGTCGTAGATTTGCCTGATGGTGGCTTCTTGTGCGGCTTCGTCCTTGTCAAGTAAGCCGGTGATGACGGGGCTATTCGTGTTGAGCATCAGCGTGTAGCTGTCGGGCATCGAACCGTAGAATGACATCGGACCGCCGCCCATCTGCTCCATCTCCTTCATACGGCGCATCCACTCGTTTTGGGTGACCTCCACGGGAGCGGCTTCAGCACCTTCGTTGCTGAACTCCACGTTGAACTTCACCTTGTCGATGACCTTCTCGAAGGCGGCTTTCAAGGTCTCTTTCTGCTTGTCGTCGAGACCCGAGGCGGCTTCCTTGTCGTCCTTCACGATGAGCTTGTCGATGGTGTTGGAATCGACACGGGCAAACATTGCACGGCTGTCGTCGCCTTTCTCGCCTTCCTTCTGCTCGTAGGCGCTGATGAAATGCGGGTCAAGGATGCCGTCCATCATCAGCACATTGTAGCCCTTGGCCTTGGCGTTCTCGATGTTGGTGTATTGGTCGTCCTTGTCGGTGGCATACAGATACACAAGCATCTTGTCCTTGTTGGTCTGCTGCTCCTTGATGAGGTTTTTATATTCCTCGATGGTGTAGTATTTGTCTTCGGTGTCCTTGAAAAGGAAGAACTTCTCGGCGCGTTCGTAGAACTTCGGGTCGCTCATCATGCCGTATTCGATGAACACGCGGATGTCGTCCCAGTTCTTCTCGTAGGCTTCGCGGTCTTTCTTGAAAAGCTCCTCCAGTTTCTCGGCCACCTTTTTCGTGATGTAGGTCGAGATTTTCTTCACGTTTTGGTCACTTTGCAGGAACGAGCGGCTAACGTTCAGAGGGATATCAGGCGAGTCGATGACACCATGCAGCAGTGAGAGGAACTCGGGCAGGATGCCTTCCACTGAGTCGGTGACGAAGACCTCGTTGCAGTAGAGTTGGATCTTGTTGCGCTGGAACTCGTAGCGGTTCTTCACCTTCGGGAAATAGAGGATACCCGTGAGGTTGAAGGGGTAGTCCACGTTGAGGTGGATGTGGAACAGCGGCTCGCCGAAGTTCATCGGGTAGAGTGTGTGGTAGAAGTCGTTGTACTCCTCGTCCTTGATGTCTGTCGGGGCTTTCTTCCACAGCGGGGCCACGTCGTTGATGATCCAAGGTTTCTCCACTTCCTTGGTTTTCGGCTTCTTGTCTTCTTTCTTTTCGTCGTTATTTGCTTCGTTTTCTGCGGATGCCTCTTCTTCAATGGGTTCCTGCACTTTCTTGGTGCCAAACTGAATCGGGATGGGCAGGAACTTGCAGTATTTGTTGAGCAGTTCGCGGATTCGGCCTTCTTCGAGGAACTCAGCGGCGTCGTCACTGATGTAGAGGATAACGTCGGTGCCGCGGTCGCCCTTCGGGATTTCGTTCATCGTGTATTCTGGGCTGCCGTCGCACTCCCAGATGACGCCGTTGGTGCCTTCTTCCTTGCAGGACTTGGAAATCAGAGAGACCTTTGAGGATACCATGAAGGCAGAGTAGAAGCCCAGTCCGAAGTGGCCGATGATGTTGGCGGCTTCCGCCTCACTCTGGGTCTTGAACTTGGCGATAAACTCTTCTGCGCCCGAGAAGGCGATTTGGTTGATATACTTATCGACTTCTTCGGCGTTCATGCCGATGCCGCGGTCGCGGACGGTAAGGGTCTTTTTCTTCTTATCGACTTCAACTTTGATGGTGAGGTCGCCCAGCTCGCCTTTGAACTCGCCAGAGGCGGCTAAGGCCTTCAGTTTCTGGGTGGCGTCCACCGCATTGCTGATGATTTCGCGCAGGAAAATTTCCTGGTCCGAATACAAGAATTTCTTGATGACAGGGAAAATGTTTTCTGTCTTTACTCCAATGTTACCGGTTGTCATATCGTTGTAGTTTTAAAATTCAAAGGTTTAAAGATTGTGGATTGTTTCGCTTCGCTCGCAATGACGCAAAGCGACCCTTGGTCAAATAATGTGCCATGACAAAAACTGACATTTTGGCAAAAACTTGCTGTTTACTCAAAAATAATTACCTTTGGAGCATGAAAGCCACACGACAAGATAGAAAATGCCTTCCTCTCTTTGCCAAGATTCTCATTGGTATGGCACTCGGCGTGGCTTTTGGCTTTGTGGCCATCGCCTTGCAATGGGAGGGCTTAGTCGGTGATTGGGTGGCTCCGTTGGGTGTTATCTTCTTGCGCCTGCTGAAGCTGATAGCCGTGCCACTGGTGCTTGTGTCGCTCATCTTGGGCGTAGTCAGTCTGAAGGACATCAGGAGCCTTTCGCGGATTGGGCTGAAGACCCTCTTGATCTATGTATGTACCACCATCATTGCAGTGAGCATCGGCTTGGCCATGGTCAGTCTGATAAAGCCAGGGAATCTTTTCCCGAAAGACAAACAGACGGAGTTCGTGGAACGTTACCAACAGACGGTGACGGAACGTGAAGTCCAGATGCAACAGGTGAAAGGAGAATCGCCAATGCAGTTTTTGGTGGATATCGTGCCCGAAAATGTCTTTCAAGCTTTCAGCAGCAATTCTCAGATGCTGCAAGTCATCTTTTTCGCTTTGCTGTTTGGCGTAGCATTGATTTGCGTTGGTCAATCTAAGACGGTCTCTGTGGTAAGGTTTTTTCAACAGTTGAATCTTATCTTGCTAAAAATCATAGACTTCATAATGGCATATGCCCCGTTGGGCGTCTTTGCCCTGATGGCAGGCTTGATTGTGGATTATGCTGGCGATGTGGGTATCATCTCCTCGTTGGGGATGTATGCCTTGACCGTTGTGCTGGCCTTGGCCGTGATCATCTTTTTGGTTTATCCGTTGACACTTCGTCTTTTCAGCAAAAAGAAGCTGGGACAGTTTTTTAAGGCTGTGTTTCCTGTGCAGATGTTGGCTTTCTCGACAAGTTCCAGTGCCGCCACCTTGCCTTTGACGTTGGAGCGAACCCAGAAACATCTGGGTGTTTCTGAGGAGGTTTCCTCGTTTGTGCTTCCTGTTGGCGTGACTATTAATATGGACGGCACGAGTTGCTATCAGGCAGTGGCTGCGGTGTTTTTGGCGCAGGTGATGGGTTTGGATTTGACTTTTGGTCAGATGCTACTCATTTTGGCAACTGCCACTATTTCCTCCATAGGAACTCCGGGTATTCCGGGAGGCTCCATCGTCATGCTCATGATCGTCCTCGATTCAGTAGGGATTCCTATTGAAGGCTTGGCCTTGATCTTGGGTATTGATAGGCCTCTGGATATGCTGCGAACGGTGGTGAATGTGACGGGCGACACTACGGTGGCCTGTGTCGTGGATGATACAACCCAATCGTCAAATTGTTGAAAAAACTTTCTTTTATCTGATATTTTCTATATCTTTGTGCCACTTAACAACAAAACAAATTGGTATGAAGAGACTTTTTACCCTAATGACGATGTTGTTCCTTATGGGAAGTGCATTTGCACAAGTTCTTGTCAATGAATCTTTTGAAAATGGGAACACCGTGGGTCAGGCCCCTGTGGGTTGGATTTGCGATGGTAATGGCTGGAAAGCTGGCATCACCATCCCCGATGACAATGAGGCCCGCGGACGAAAGCCACACACCGGCGATTGGTATATGTACGCCACCTATAACACCGATGTTTGGGCTTATAAGGAAATCAACGTGACCGCAGGCAGTTATTACCGCGTCTCGTTCTGGTACGCAACCTGGCACGTCGATCATTTTGATCTGGAAGTGAAAGCCGGTGCAAGTGCCTCTCCGTCAGCGATGAATATCACGGTGGTTCCCCAGTTCCAAATCAGCAACGAAGATTTTGAACAGGCCTCGGCGGTATTTCAAGCGGCAAACACTGGTTCCTGCTATGTGGGGTTCCACAGCACAGCCACCAACTCGCCTTGGTATCTGTCGATCGATGATGTCATCATTGAACAATCGGCACAATACAATTTCGATGTGGAGCAGCTTACTGCCGACACCTCAGTCTATTTCGGCGAGCCTGCATATTTGCGCTTCCGCATTAACAACACAGGGGAACAGTCGGATACCTATCAGTTGACCAATACGGGAAGCCTTCCGGTGGAGTTTCTCCTGGATGGAGCTGCAGTCACCGAGGTCAATGTTCCATACAACAGTTCCGTGGAGATGATGGCTAAAACCACGCTTCCCATGGACCTTGCCAATAACCAAACGATACACGTCACTTTCGATGTCGCCTCTTCGCATTCCGCTCCAACACAGAGTGCCGACTTTAAGATCACAGCGTTGGAGCCTGTCAGTATTTATCCGTTGGCTGAAGGCTTTGACGGCACCGCATTCCCGCCTTCGGGATGGCAAAACGTGGCTACCAACGGAAACTATGTCTTTGAGCGCAAAACCTCAAACGATTGGCCAAGCTGTATGCCTCACGACGAAAGCGCTGCCATGGCAAGATACTACAGCTATATGGCTCCCGAAGGTTGGAGCTGTTCGATGATCTCGCCAAAACTTCAACTCAACCCAACGGGTAACACCGTGCGTTATTGGATCTATCGTAACTTCAACAACAACATCAATCGTCCTGACAGAATCAACGTGTATTATTCTCCGACTACGAATACCGATGATGGAACGTTGTTGGGGACGGTGCATCGCAACACCATGATGGAACCTGTGGTGGGCGAAACAAGCGACTGGTATGAATATACTTACACTTTCAATAGCCCAGAAGGATATGGTTTTGTCATCTTCGAAGCCGTGAGCGGCTATGGTTGGGATCTTTGTATTGACGACATCCTGATCAATACAACCAACGTCGATGACAACCCGCCATCAGTGGTTTCTCTCCATGGCACCCAGACTTGGGCTGATTCAGAGATGAATCTCAAGCTTAGGATTTATGATGAGTCGAACGTGCCGAATCAAATGGAGGCAACCTATACCATTGACGGTCAGTCAACTGACATCACATTTAACAGATTCTCAAAAGGCAACGCTGAGTTTGTGGCAACCTTGCCTGCAATGCCCAACCATACGGTTGGAAGCATCGTCTTCCATCTGGTTGATGAGCTTGACAACTCAACAGATTCCGAACCCTATGAGTTGCATTGGGATTGGCAGGCTCCCATCTTGCTTGAGGGCTTCGAGGGCGACCAGTTCCCGCCAGCTGGATGGTCGATGGAGTCCTCAGACATGACATGGTTTGTGTGGTACAGGAGTGGAGCCACCTATGCCGATGACTGGTTTGGAAACGAATACTATGTCGTGCCTCCCGAGGGGGTGAAGCAGGCTGCTCTTCAATGGGATAGCAGCGAGGAATGGGGGCCACAAGATGAAAAGCTCATCACCCCTCTTATTCCCTTGGAACGTCCAGCGGTGTTGACCTTCGAGACTTTCTGCCAATATGGTGTGTCGGAATACCAAGACCACTACCAGGTTGATGTGCTGAACACCAACACGGGCTCTTGGATTACCTTGTGGGATGCGGTTGACCAACCTGAACATGTCAACCAATACCAAGAACCGGTTAGCATTGATTTGTCGGCCTATCAAGGACAAAATATCCGATTGAGATGGCGTGGGTACAATGCGAATATGGAAGTGCTTACTTACTCATGGTTTGTTGATAATGTGAAAGTTGTGGCAACAGATACTATCGATAATCCAGGTGAAGGGGTGGCTGAATGGATGAAAGAAGACCAAGGTGTTACCCTTTATCCCAATCCTGCCAAGGACTGTGTGTATGTCAAATCTGCTAGTAAAATCATGCGGATGGAGCTTGTCTCGCTTGATGGTGTCTTGGTCGAGAGCAAGCAGGTTGAAGGTTTCTCCAGTGAATGGCCTCTTGAGGGCATTGCCAAAGGCGTTTACTTCCTGCGTCTTGTTACTGAAGAAGGAATAATAGTTAAGAAAATAATTATCAGTCATTAAATAATTTGAGATATGAAAAAATGGATACTATCACTTATGGTCTTGACGATGGCGTTGACGCTTAATGCGGCGCCGGTGGACCGTTCGGATGCTTTGACGGTTGCCTCTAACTTTGTGCGCCTTAGCTTGGAGGAGAAATTGCGAGGAGACATCCCGTTGAACTATGTGGATTGGAACGCCCAACAATCCTTGTCGAACTTATATCTTTTCGTTGGCGATCATTGTTTCGTGATCTTGTCTGCTGACGATAGGGCTTTCCCGATCTTAGGCTACTCGTTGGAAAATGATTTCGATGCGAGTTTTATTCCTGCTAACGTTTTGGAATGGCTTCAGATGTATCATCAGGGCATTCAAGACTTGAAGGAACAAGGTGTGGAAGCCACGCGAGAGGTGAAGGATTCGTGGAAATGCCTGATTGATGGTGTGCTACCATCGGCAGAGGAAAGGGCTGAGGTTGCTCCGTTGATTGCTACCCGTTGGGGGCAACACGAACCTTACAATTACTACTGCCCTGCAGAGTGCCTCACGGGTTGCGTATCCACCACGATGTCACAAATCATGAGGTATTATGAGTATCCGAATCACGGTGTGGGTTCCCATTCCTATACCACTTCCAATTATGGAACACTTAGTGCTAACTTTGCCCAGACCACCTATGACTGGGATCACATGCCCTTGACCGCGAGTTCAGATAGCCCTGTGGAGGTGAAGCAAGCCCTTGGCACCCTGTTCTTCCAATGCGGTGTATCGGTCGATATGGACTATAGTCCTGATGGAAGTGCAGCATTTTCCACCGAGGTTCCTGATGTCATGAAGACGTATTTTAACTATGCTTCTGATATCACTTTGAAAGACAAGGTGGACTTCACTCAATCTGGTTGGGAGAATTTGATCAAGGGTGAACTCAATGCAGCGCGACCGGTGTATTTTTCTGCCAGTGGCAATGTGGGTGGTCACGCTTTCCTTTGTGACGGCTATGATGCACGTAATTATTTTCACATGAATTGGGGCTGGAGTGGCAATCATGACGGCTATTATCAGCTTGGGGCCTTGAATCCAGATGAGGAAACGCATTACAACAATTCGAATCGCATCATCATCCATATCCATCCAAAAGAATATGCCATCAGTGCTCCGAGTAGCCTGAACCTCAATTGCGATGACGGATGGATTCATCTTTCTTGGCCCGCTGTCTCTGGAGCAGCCTATTATAAAGTATATCGTGATGATGAGGTGTTGGATGGACATGTCACTGCGACGAGATACGATGACTATAATTTCTCTTACGGAGAACATGACTATTATGTGAAGGCCGTTACCAGTGCGGGCGACCGTTCGCCTCGTTCGGAGTCCGTGGGTGTCATTGTCGAATATGCCCTTCCCGAGCCAACAGCTATCGAAGCCCAGATCCGTCATGATGATGGCGATTATGTCCTCTTGACTTGGGAGATGCCTACCTTGGGTGAGGCTCAGCTTTACTATGGTGCACCGGAATCGCCATATTCTGGTTCAGGGTACAATGGCTATGATACCTATTGGGCACAACGTTATCCTCGTAGAACTGTAGAAGCACTGGCAGGCATGGTGATCTCAGAAGTTCAAGTGTATTTCAGGGAACCAGGGACCTATACAGTGTATGTCTGCAATGGTGATCCCATCAATCCTGAAGCCATCATGTATCAACAGAATTATGTGTGTACTTCAGAAGGTTGGAACTCAATCATCCTGCAAACTCCTGTTGACCTGGACTATACCAACGACTTCTGGGTGATGTTGTTTGCTCCTGCAAGCATCTCGTATCCTGCCGCTTTTTGTGATTACTCCGGTGATGGCCTGGTTGACGCGTGTTATATCAGGAAGGCTGGCGGTGGGTGGTACTCCTATTATGAAGATTCCAGGTCATGGCTGATCAAAGTGATTGTCAAGGATAAAGACTTTACGTATGCGATTGCCAAAAATGATTACATTATTGCTGAGAACGTAAGCGAACGCATCTATGCCGACAGAGATCTGGAACCGGGATTAATGGAGTATTATGTCATGGCCAGTGATGGTACGAACGACTCATATTGGTCGGAGTCGGTATTTCTGAAGATTCATAGAATTCAGGCGGAGTCCAACAGTTCCGCGATGGGTTCGGTGAGCGGACAAGGACTGTATGCCAACAATGAGCAGGCGGTGCTTAAGGCAACAGCCAATCCAGGGTATCATTTCGTGTCTTGGAAAGAGAATGGAGTGACTGTCAGCACAAATACGACTTACACATTCACCGTGAATTCGGAAAGAACAATTACGGCGTACTTTGAAGTTGGCCATGGAGTGGAGGAGTATGAGGCTTCGGTTGAGGTGACTCCCAACCCGGTCTCTGGAAAGTTCCGCGTGGAATCCTCGTCATGGATCCGACAGATGGAACTGGTGACTCTGGAGGGAACCGTGGTGGCCAGTCAACAAGTGGAAGGCCACAATGCGGAATGGAACCTTGGGAACTATGCCCAGGGCATGTATCTGCTGCGTCTTGTTACCGACGCAGGGGTGATTGTCAAGAGATTGATTGTGAATGAGTAAGGAAAGGTCGCTGTTGCCTGAGAATTTGATTATGCCTGAGAATCTTTCCATTTATCTGAATCGTGTCAGAGAGGCAGCTGAGCAAAACACCTTGGTGAAAATGACCTTGAGCAAGCCTGTTGACAAACACGATGAATTGAGGAATATCTATGTCAAACCTGTGTTGATCAAAGACAAGCGCCTCTTCGCTTTCACTTATCATTACGAGCGTCGCGATGAGGTGAAAAACTACGATAAAGCACAAATGCTTGACATTCTGAGTGATATGCTGCCAAGTCGCTTCTTGAATGCCGTGCTCTTTACGGTGAATGAAGACATCACTTTGCTGGTCTCCTCCAAAGGGAAAGCTACGTTGCAAACCAAACGGGTTCAGGAGAATCGAGAGCAGAACTTGGACCACGACAAGCAGAAGAACCGTCTCATCAACCCTGCCAACCCTTGGTGGTACCAACTTGGCTTGACTACCCGTGAAGGTAAGATCACTGCCGACATGCAGCATAAGTTCAAACAGATTTACAAATATGCTGAAATCGTTGAGAGCCTCGTCAAACCGATGAATTTCAGCGGCACGGTGCATATTGCCGACATGGGGGCGGGGAAGGGCTATCTCACCTTCGCTCTTCATGAGCTTTTGACCCAACGCTTGAATATGGACGTGGATATCAAAGGCGTGGAGATTCGTCCTGACTTGGTGTTGAAGATCAATGAGATCATCAAGTCTAACCATATCAAGGCTTGGAGTTTGTGGAAAGCAGCATTGAGGCTTATCACCCTGAGAAGTTGGATGTGCTGATTGCGCTGCATGCATGCAACACGGCTACCGACGACGCCATTGCTTCGGGCATCAAAGCGGGCGCTGAACTCATCGTATGTGCTCCTTGTTGCCATAAGCAAATCCGACAGGAAATGGAGCGTTCAGGCAAAGTCGATGCCATTACCCGTTATGGCATCTTCCTGGAACGTCAGGCCGTGATGATTACCGACACAATCCGGGCGTTGATTCTTGAATATTATGGCTATAAGACCCAGGTAATGGAATTCATCGAGATGGAACACACTCCGAAGAATGTTTTGCTGGTGGGTAAAAAGACTTCTAAAGAAGGGAAAAAAGAAGAGATTCTGAGACAGATAGCTGATCTGAAGTCGCAATATGGAATACAAAAACATTATTTGGAATCGCTGTTGGACTTGTCGTTATATTGATTATTTTTGCACCTTGAATTAATAGGCGAAAAATAGCATTGCAGTAAGGTTATGTCATACGATATTTTTATCAGTTATCGAAGAAAAGGAGCAGGAGCAGGTGTGGCTGGTGAACTGCAGGCCAAGTTCGACAATCGTGGCTACAAGGTTTTCTTGGATGTGGATAACATTGGCAGCGGTGAGTTTCCTCAGCAAATTGACAATGCCATAAAAGAATGCAATGACTTTCTTCTGATTTTGTCACCCGGCATGCTAGATCGGTGCTCCGATGAAGAAGATTGGGTGAGGCATGAGATTATGTTGGCTGAACAATACGGAAAGAACATCGTTGGTGTCTCTTTGCCAGGCTTCGTCATGCCGGAAGTGTTAGCGCTTCCCGAACCGCTTAGAAAAATTCCCGAGATACAAGTGTTTCTTTGGTCTCATGAATATCGAAATGCATCTATCAACAAAATCGAGGAGAACCTCGTCTCGTTTGCCCGAAAGAAAAAACGCTCACGCAGGAATTTAACTATAGAGATTATTTGCGGCTTGGTTGTGGCCATCGCAGCATGGCTGTTGCTTTCCAAGCCTATGTCGAAGCCGGTCGAGGAACCTGAGGTCGTGACCGAGCCTGAAGTGGTGGTTGACGATGCTCAGTTTGTCCGCGACTCCTTTATACAGTTTGTGAGCCGTGGCGATGAACTGCTGAAACAGGTGGAAAATCCGAGCAGTGAAGAAGACATGCTCCGATTCATGGAGTGCATGAACAGTTACCAATCTGCACTCAATGTGGTGAATAAGCATCCTGAACTGCGTTTGGATTCCTATGGGCTTAACGAACGGCTCGATTCTCTTTCGAATCTTCGTAAGCAACGTTTACAGCAGGAATTGGATGCGGCTACCAAACTCATGAACGTGGATCAGTATGATTTTGCGACTTTCCGTTTTAATAATGCAAAGGCATTGGCAACGGAAGCTGATCAACCCAAACTTGAAGCTGTAGCCCGTAGATTAAATAAATAAACCCATAATAAAATGAAGTTTTTGCGATTTTTTATAATCGGCATCTTGTCATTGTGTTTCAATGCGTTGATGGCGCAAGACCATTGCTATGAGACACTCCGCCAAAAAGGAATTCAGTTGTATAACCAAGGGGATTATTCCGCAGCATCCAAGAATTTTGAGACGGCAAAGCTTTGTACTGACTTGCCAGCAACGAACGACTTGGACTCTTGGTTGGAGAAATGTGTGATCGTGGTGCGTCTCTCCATGAAGGAGGTGACCTTTGACGCCTCGGGTACAGAGGAGCAATGTGTGGAGGTTTCAACGAATGCCAAGTCATTTAAGGTGGGCAGTACCCCAGCCTGGTGTAAGGTGACGCAAGAAGGGAAGACGCTTCATGTGACCTGTGAGGATAACTTCACCGTGGCTCCTCGTGAGACGAAAGTGGTGATCACCGCAGGTGGAAGAACCGCGAGTCTCAATGTGGTGCAACGCTCGGCAGACCTCGAGATGGAGTTTCAGCCCGAAAGCCTTCTTTTCTCAAGTCAACCCGAGACAAAGCAGGTCGTTGTTACTACCAACGCCTTGGATTGGCAGGTGGAGACTTCTCCAGCTTGGTTGTTGACAGAGCGTAAGGATGACACGTTGTTTGTGGCAAGCACCAAAAACGCATCCTCGGCATATCGCGAAGCTGATGTTATTATTAGTGTAGCTGGAGAAACATTCAATTTGCCTGTTAAGCAACAGCCTGGCGATACGATTATCGACGTTAATAAAAGTGAGTTGGTCTTTGCGTCTGATAGCAGTGTCGCTAGCGTGAACGTCTCAAGTAATATCTCTGCATGGTCGTTTGAGCCTTCGGAGAAATGGATTATGATGGAACGCAGTGCCGACAGCGTCATTGTTGCTGTGCCAGAGAACACCAGTGTTTTCAGTCGTCATGGTTTTCTGCGTTTCCGTGCGGGACACCATGCCTTGAACGTGCCTGTGCATCAGGAGCCTCATGTCTCGCAATTTGTTCGTCCTGTCTCAGAACTGCAGAGCATTGAGCAGTCTTCCAAGGATTCCATTTTGGTGACGAGCGTACCTTCAGAGCTCCGCGTGTATATCGATGACACGCTTTCGCGTTTAACGCCTTTTGCCTATCATGTCGATTATGAGCATCACTCCCTTCAGATGGGTTTTGAGCGTCGTGACATTTTCTTCAATGACAAACAGAGTGATGTGGTTTTTGAACCTGGCTTGAGGTTTGCAGAGATTACGTTCTCTTCCCCCAAGGTGTTTGGTTTGAAGAGTGGCTTTGTCAGTGCCAACTCCTTTGGCGGATATGCCCATGCTCAGTTTTCAACGCCATATGTAACGGATTTCCTTAATGACAGCATCGGGTTAGGTGGCTATCATCTCACTTTGGGAGCGGTTTATCAACCAATTCAGTATGTGGGTATCTACGCAGGACTGGGTGCGGGTGCTGTTCAAGGTAGGCCTCATGCCTGCCTTGATTATGAGATGGGCGTCATGGGCTTCTTCAAGAATATCACCATGTCGATGGGTTTCCACTCCATGCGGCTGAATTCCACTCAAAAACAGACGAAGTTCTTGTTTGGCATTGGCGGTTATCTGAAACGCTATTACGATCCTGACTTTGGCTATTGCTCAAGCGACAGTCGCCGTTGGTGGTCGGTGAACTATATGTTCCGACCAGCGATGAATGGCAAAGGTGTCATGTTCAGCGATCTTGGCCATGAGAAAATGCGTGTTTATCTGAAAGCTCTTTACCTACATCCCTCGGAGGAGGTGAAGAGTGTTGATGGAGCCTTCGGCGTGGTGTTTACACCCATTGCAGGGATTGTGGACATGACATTGGGCGTCAGTGCCGAAGTGAACGTAAAAGGCCTTGAGAAACGTTTCCAGGGAATTGGCGCAGAAGTGGGTGCCATCCTCAATTTGTGGAGGATCCCCATCACTTTCATGTTGCATGACTCGAATGTGTTTGGAGAAAGACATCTGATGGTGGACTTTGGCGTTGGCTTCCACTTCGGTGATTTTAAACGTAGTAGTTATAAATAGGAGGATTGGATGATGAAAAAGAGATCAATACTGTTTTTGTTGTCTGTATGGTTTGTCGGTGGTTTGTTTGCGCAATCATCCGAGAATCTTACTCGTAATGTGTTAGTTACTGTTCCTGAAAATGAGATTGTCAATTACGGGGAGTTTCAAGTCGAGCTGCAGAAAACTACGGATTACCGTGAAACCCAAGAGGGCTTTTGGTTCTCTTATCTATATCGCACTGTCAACAAATACAATCAAGTCCAAAATGTATTTTCTAACAGCAGGGCGCTTTTCTTGAATCGCGACCTCCGAGTGAGAATGTATCGCACAGGTCCGACGCTCGAACAATCTATCTTTGTACTAAAAAGCATGGAGAAAACGGCGAGCGATATCGGATATGGCATGGAAGCTGTGCGTGCCTACGGGATCACTTATGCGGTTTGCGACACCGTTGTGTCCATTAACGATGATGGATTTGTGTTTCGCTCCAATGGAGTTTATAAATATAGCCATTACAAGGCGAATATGGCTGAGCAAACGGAGACGATTCCCGTGGCTTGGCTTGAACGCAAAGTGTATGAGGGTAACGACAACGGCATGCCCGTGGAAAAAAAGGTGATGTTCTCGCATCTTGTCAAAGGTGACGTCTATTATGAAAGCTGGGATGGGCACTATTATTTCTTGCATCGTGACAGGTTTATGCCCTATACCGTCTTAGTTGTTGATAATAAGGCGATTGAGCTGTTTGATGTCTATAAGGATGACGATTTGAAGCTTAAATTTTCCTATAATGGCAAACATTGGATGGCTGTAGGCAAGGAGTGCTATTGGGTTGATGGAGTGATGCGCTCGGTGGAAGGTTTCGAGATCACTGATTTCGTGGTGACGAACGATGGCCACTATGCTTATAAGGCTTGTCCGAAAGATTCTGACAAGCGCAAGGAAGTGGTTGTAGCTGATGGTCAGATCCTTAGAAGAAACGCTCAAGTATGCTATTTTGGGTTGAATGGAGAGGGAACACTGAAGTTCCGTTTTATGTCCAGTGGCCGTGTGCTCGAGTTTGAGAATGATCAAGTTACGGATGTGAGCTCTGCTTTGACCTATGTTCATTATACGGATAATCCGTTCCATGATCAGCCTGTGGTTGTGCAATCCAATGATGGTCACAAGTTGAGCTATCAAAAGGATGTTCCAGGGGTGGTGATTGATGGCGAGCGAATCACAGAATCGGTGCCTTGCTACGCTATTTATGACGAGCGGAACCACGCCTTTGTTTGGAATGCCATCGAGCCGAATGGCGACAAGTTGGATTTGGTGATTTACCGTTACAACATCGTGAATAATTTCTTTAAGAACTTGTTCAAATAACAAAAAAACTTTGTATCTTTGATAATTCAAAACGAGTTTGATTCCATAGTAAGAAAACACTTTTAAATATTCAATAACATCATGCAAAACATCGATTGGGGAAATCTCCCATTTGGTTATTATCCAACGAATTACAACGTCCGCTGCTATTTCAGAAACGGCAAGTGGGGCGAGTTTGAAGTCAGTTCAGAAACCACCATCAACATCCACATGGCTGCCACGTGTCTGCACTATGGACAGGAGGCTTTTGAAGGTTTGAAGGCTTTCCGTGGCAAGGATGGCAAGGTGCGTGTCTTCCGCATGGACGAGAACGCAAAGCGTTTGCAGTCCTCCAGCCAAGGTATCATGATGGCTGAATTTCCTGTTGAGAAGTTCGAAGAGGCCATCGTGAAGTGCGTGAAGCTGAATGCTGAGTTCATCCCTCCATATGAGAGTGGTGCCTCGCTGTACCTCCGTCCGTTGCTGATTGGTACGGGTGCCCGTGTAGGTGTGAAGCCTGCCGACGAGTATCTGTTCTTGGTGTTTGCCACTCCTGTCGGTCCTTATTTCAAGGGCGGCTTCATGGCTAACCCCTATGTCATCACACGCAAGTATGACCGTGCTGCTCCGCTGGGTACCGGTATCTTCAAGGTGGGTGGCAACTACGCTGCCTCTATGCGTCCTCACGTCGAGGCTTGCCATGGTGGCCAGTACGCATGCGAGTTCTATCTCGATGCCAAGGAAAAGAAATATATCGACGAGGCTGGCGCTGCCAACTTCTTTGGTATCAAAAACGGCACCTACATCACGCCAAAGTCCTCTTCCATCCTGCCTTCTATCACCAACAAGAGCTTGATCCAGATCGCTGAGAGCATCGGCATGAAGGTGGAACGCCGCCCGATTCCTGAAGAGGAACTCGCTACGTTCGAAGAAGCTGGCGCTTGCGGTACTGCCGCTGTGATCAGCCCGATCTCACGTATCGACGATCCTGAGAATGGCAAGTCATACACCTTTGGCGATGGCAAACCGGGTCCGTGGAGCGAGAAGCTTTACAACAAGCTCCGTGGCATCCAGTATGGTACCGAACCCGATGAATTCGGATGGATCACCATCATTGAAGGCATCTGATTAGGGTGTCCTTATGAAAACTAAAAGAGACTGGCCGATGGGTCAGTCTCTTTTGTTTAGGAGAAAATGGCTGTTTAGATAATGCCTTTGGCTTTCAAGGCCTCAGCCATTTGTTGCTGGAGCTTGCGGGCTTCGTCAGCGGCACGGTCAGCAAAATCGAAGCTGTTCGATGCGTAGATGATACCCCTTGAAGAGTTCACCAGCAGACCGCATTCGTCATTCAATCCGTTTTTGGCAACGGCTTGCAAGTCACCGCCTTGAGCACCGACACCAGGCACCAAGAAGAAATACTCGGGTAGCATCTTGCGGATCTCGCCCAGCTCTTCGGGATGGGTGGCTCCGACCACAAACATCATCTGTTCTGGAGAGGCCCAGGTGGTAGCGGTTTGAAGTACCTGTTGGTGCAACATGCGTTCACCAACATTCAGGTATTGGAAATCTTGAGAGCCTTTGTTGGAGGTCAAGGCAAGCAAGATAACCCATTTGTCTTCGAAGTTGAGGAAGGGTTCCACAGAGTCCCTGCCCATGTAAGGTGCCACAGTCAAGGCATCCGCTTTCAAGGTGTTGAAGAAAGCCTTAGCGTAATTTGCCGAGGTGTTGCCGATGTCGCCGCGCTTGGCGTCGGCGATGACGAACACGTCAGGGTGGTTGATGCGCAGGTATTGGAGTGTGCGTTCCAAGCTCTGCCACCCTTTCGCTCCGTAAACCTCATAAAAGGCTGTGTTGGGTTTGTAAGCAACGGCGTAAGGAGCTGTCTTGCTGATGATCTGCTTGTTGAATTCGAAGATGGGGTCTTCCAGGGCTAACAATTCTTGGGGAATCTTGTTGATGTCGGTGTCTAAGCCGACGCACAGGAACGACTGTTTCTTCTTGATTTGCTCAAATAATTGTTTCTTATTCATGATATTATGATTCTATGTTTTCTTTCAAACGTTCAGCATTTTCTGCCATTTGCAGGCGTTTGATGATCTCACTTAGGTCACCGTCCATGACGGCAGCAAGGTTATAGACGGTCAGACCTTCCACACGGTGGTCGGTGACACGTCCCTGGGGGTAGTTATAGGTGCGGATCTTGGCTGAGCGGTCGCCGGTCGAGACCATGGTCTTACGCTTGGCGGAGATGTCGCTGATGTATTTTTGGTACTCCATGTCGTAGATGCGAGTGCGCAGTCGCGCGAGGGCGCGTTCGCGGTTCTTGGGTTGGTCACGGGTCTCGGTGCATTCGATGAGGATTTCCTGCATCTCGCCTGTATTGGGGTTTTTCCACATATAGCGCAGACGCACGCCCGACTCTACCTTGTTCACGTTCTGTCCGCCGGCTCCTGAGGAACGGAAGGTATCCCATTTGATTTCGCCCTCGTTGATTTCTACGTCGAACTCCTCTGCTTCGGGCAACACGGCCACTGAAGCGGCAGAGGTATGGATGCGTCCTTGTGTTTCAGTTTTTGGAACACGTTGAACTCGATGCACACCTGACTCGAATTTGAGGATGCCATAGCATCCGTTGCCTGTAACCGTAAAGTCGATTTCTTTGTAGCCGCCGCTGGCGCCTTCGCTTACCGAGGTCACTTCCACTTTCCAGCCTTGGTTCTCGCAAAACTTGCTGTACATCCGGAATAGATCGCCTGCGAAGAGACAAGCCTCATCGCCTCCTGTGCCTGCACGGATCTCCATGATGGCGTTTTTGCTGTCCTGCGGGTCTTTAGGGATCATCATCACGCGGATGTTCTGTTCTAACTGGTCAATACGCGACTGTGATGTCTCCATCTCTTCCAAAGCCATCTTCCGCATATCTTCGTCTTTCTCCGTAGAGAGAATCTCTTTGGCTTCTTCAATGTTGTTTTTCAGAGCTTTATATTCCTTGAAGGCCATGACGATGGGCTCCAAGTCCTTATAGTCCTTGTTGAGCTTCACGAATCGCTTCATGTCGGCAGCCACCGCAGGGTCGGCGAGTTGTTCGCCCATTTCTTCCCAGCGGTGCTTTATCGTTTCGAGTTTTTCGGTGATGTCCATAAGGCTTAGTACTCGAACAATCCAAACTCACTCTTGATTGTCAGCTGTTTTCTATCCGAAGCCTCCACATGACCAATAATCTGGCTATCAATATTGAATTGTTTTGCGATAGCAATCATCTCATTAGCGGCCTTTTCATTGGTGTAGATTTCCAAACGGTGGCCCATGTTAAAGACTTTGTACATTTCGTGCCAGTCGGTGCCCGAGGCAGCTTGAATCATCTTGAACAAAGGCGGCAAAGCTAGCATGTTGTCTTTCACAATGTGCAGCTTGTCAACGAAATGCAGTACTTTGGTTTGGGCGCCGCCGCTGCAATGGATGATGCCGTGGATCTGTTTACGGAACTCTTTCAGGATCGGGATCATCAGCGGAGCGTAGGTACGGGTGGGTGAGAGGATGAGTTTGCCTACATCCACGCCTGGGATCTCGGTCGTGTCGGTCAGTTTGTGCGGACCGGAATAGACCAAGTCTTCAGGGATGCTGTGGTCGTAGCTCTCGTCATATTTCTCAGCCAAATAATGGTTCAGCATGTCGTGACGGGCCGAGGTGAGGCCGTTGCTGCCCATACCGCCATTATAGCAGTCTTCGTAGGTAGCTTGACCATACGAGGCGAAGGCCACGATGACGTCACCGGGCTGAAGGTTGTTCTCAATCACCTCGCTGCGCCTGATTCGGGTGGTCACAGTGCTATCGACGATGACGGTGCGTACGAGGTCGCCGACGTCAGCGGTCTCACCTCCCGTGAGCCAGATTCCGATGCCTAGTTTGCGCAATTTCTCCAAAAAATGCTCTGTTCCGTTAATCAATGCGGAAATCACTTCTCCAGGAATCAGGCTTTTGTTACGTCCGATGGTGGAGGAGAGGAGCATGTTGTCGGTGGCTCCTACGCAGATGAGGTCGTCGGTGTTCATCACCACGGCATCTTGTGCTACGCCTTCCCAGACGCTCATGTCGCCCGTCTCTTTCCAATAGAGGTAAGCGAGTGATGATTTGGTTCCTGCACCGTCGGCGTGCATGATGTTGCAATACAATGGGTCGCCACCGAGGATATCGGGAATGATTTTGCAGAAAGCGTTGGGATACAACCCCTTGTCAAGATTCTTGATGGCGTTGTGGATGTCTTCTTTTTCGGCGGAGACGCCGCGTTGGTTATATCGATTGTCCATTATTTGAAAATGAGTTTTCTTTCTTTGGTGTCGAATTCGAAATTGCCCATCTCTTTCAGGGTCTTCTGACCGATGACCCATGACTCGACCATCTTCTGTACGACCTTAACTTGGACGTTCTTCAAGGTCTTGTTGGCGATGCGCACTTCTTTTAAGACGATGATGGCGTTATTGGCCACGCTGCCGGTGCCAAGGATCTTCTCCACATCGCCTTCAAAGTTGTCGCGGTTGATGCGTCCCTCATTGAGCAGTTTCAATGCGGTTTTTTCTGAAATGCAGAAGTCGGCGTTTTGGCTGTATGTGAACAGTTCTTTGTAGCCATCAACGTGGGCATCAAAGGTGAAATAGCCTCTGGAGTCGGTGGCAAAGATCACATGGTTGACCTCAGTGGGGTTGATGGCGATATCGACGGTAGCGTTTTCGTTGATTTCGGTGCGAGGCACGAAGTCCTTGGAGAGAATGCGGAACTCGGTGCGGCGGTTCATCTGATGGGCGGCTTCTCTGACCTCGTTGTTAGGCAGTTTGTTGATATAATCTTCTGTGAGTTGTGTGCCAGCCTTGAAGGTATAGCCCTTTAAGGTGATGTCTTTCTGGATGGTGCGAGGCACACGCTCGCCGTAACCCTTGGCCGTCAGACGCAATGGGTCGATGCCGCGGATGATAAGGTAATCGACTACGCTTTGGGCACGTTTCTGCGACAAGATATCGTTGCGTTCATCGCTGTCACGGGCGTCAGTGTGGGAAGCCAGCTCGATGGTGATGGTCGGGTTGATTTGCAGGGTCTCGATCAAGCCTTGGAGTGAGTCTTCAAACTGAGGTTTGAGATCCCATTTGCCCAGATCGTAGAGGATGTCGGGCAGCATGATGGGTTCTTCTGGGATGGGCTTTAGTTCGTATTCCTTCTCGAAGTCTTTGCTGAACTCCAGTCCCACAGTGGTCTCGGTGGCGCTAAGGGTGAAGTAGTTATCCTTGTCGATAGTGATTTCGTAGGTGGTGTTTTTGTTCATCTGCGAGTCGCTGAAATTGAAGAAGCCCTTGTCGTTGGTACGGGTGCTCATGACCGATCCGTCGGATCCGACGAAGCGAACGGTAGCGTTGGAGACGTATTGCAGGGTGTTTTCGTCTTTGACGGTGCCAGAGAAGGTGAACTTGATTTGTGGCTCCTCGAAATAATAGATGTTGTCAATGCCACGGCCATTGCCACGGTTTGATGACATGAATCCTCTTTCTTGTGTAGGATGGAAGCAGATGGCGAAGTCGTCGCTCGTTGAGTTCATGGGGTATTTCAGGTTGACGGGTTTGCCCCAGTTGCCTGCGGTGTCGATGGTGGCCATGAAGATGTCGAGTCCGCCCATTCCGCCATGTCCATTGGAGGAGAAATACAAGGTGGTGTCGTTACGCAGGTAAGGGAACACCTCGTCGCCAGCGGTATTGATGTTCTCTCCGAGGTTGAATGGTCTTCCAAAGGCTTCGTTTGCGCTTTTTCTGGTGGCGACCCAAATGTCCTTGCCTCCGAATCCGCCTTTGCGTTCAGCGGAAAAGTAGAGGATGAGCTCATCACCGGAGAGGGTGGGATGTCCCACGATATCGAGGGTGTCAACGGTGGCGATCTCCACGGGCTTCGCGCTGGAGAAGGCGCCTCCCGACTTGGAGGCGACCATGATCTTGCAGCCGTTTTTGCGGTGTGCTCCAGCTTCGCAACGGGTGAAATACAGCTTGGTGTAGTTGCTGTTCATGAATGGTGTGCCGTCGCTGTCGTCGGTGTTGATGTTCTCTCCCTCGTCTGCCTTGACAGGGGTGCTCCATTCGCCCTTGCGGTCTTGCTTGGAAGTCCAGAAATCAGCGAAGTCTTGACCGGTGATGCCTTCTTTCTCACCTCCAGTGGAGCCTGCGCGAGATGAGGTGAAGATGATTTCGTTGAAGTTGCTGTTGGTCCAGGTGGCGGCGTAATCCGAGTTCTTGGAGTTGATTTTCTTCATCTCCGTGACCTCATAGCGAGAGGGATTCTCGATCCATGCTTCGATCTGGTTGGTGGTCTCGATGCCTAGAGGACCTCTTGGGTCATCGGGAACCATTTTGATATAGTTTTCGTAGCACTCGATGGCGTCCTTGAACTTTTCATTGGTTTTGTAGGTCTCGGCCAGATAAAGATAGACTTCGGGATGAGTGTTGGGGAAGTCAGTCTTGATGACTCTCTTGTAGTAGGGTTCGGCACGTTTGGCCAGGCCGATGAGGCGATAGCATTCACCCATCTGGAAACTGATGCGTGTCCTTTCGCTCTTATTGCGTTTGGTCCTTTTATATGCTTTCTTGTATCGATCTACGGCCTCCGTATATTGTTTTCTGCTGAAGGCGAGATCGGCGTTTTTTGCAGCGTTTCTCCTTTGGGCGTACAGCGTTGAGCTCATGAAGACGAACAGTGCAGATAGGATGATGAAGAAATATTTTTTCATGTCAAGCTAAGATTCGCATTAATTCAGCAAAGATACGAAAGATTTATCAAATATGACGGAAGAAAGGGCATAAAAAAAGGATTCCGTTTTTGCGGAATCCTTTTTAGTATATGCTAAGAAGGTTGTATTAAAATGTTGCTACAACGCTTACTTTTTCTTGTTGTTTTCGGCTGCTTCAGCGATGGCCTTGTCCTGCTTGCTACCTTTGAGAAGGTTGTAAGCGATAGGTGAGGACAGGAACACTGAGGAGAAGGTACCGGCGAGGATACCGACGAGCAGGGCGAAGATGAATCCACGGATGGTGTCGCCGCCGAAGAAGAAGATGGCGAGCAACACGACGAAGGTGGATCCTGAGGTGTTGAAAGAACGGGTCAATGTGCTGTTGACAGCGTTGTTGATGTTCTCTCTCCAGGTGGCCTTCGGGTGGAGGTTGGTGTTCTCACGTACACGGTCGAAGATAACCACGGTAGCGTTGATGGAGTAACCGATGATGGTCAACACAGCAGCGATGAAGGCTTGGTCAACTTCCATGGTGAACGGCAGGATGTTGAAGAACAACGAGTACATACCCAGCATGATGATGGTATCGTGGGTCAAGGCGGCGAGGGCCGACAGACCGTATTGCCATCTGCGGAAACGAATGGCGATGTAAGCGAACATCAAGACGAGGGATACGATGATGGCCCAGATGGATTTGCGGGTCACGTCGCTGGCGATGGTAGCGCCCACCTTTTGGGTACTCAACACGCCGATAGTCTCGTCCTCAGAGGAGAACTGCTCAGCCGAGATGTTCTGGCTGAAGAGGCCTTTGAGTCCACTGTAGAGGATGCCTTGGATTTCGCTATCGACATCTGGATTGTTGTCATCGATCTTGTACTTGGTCGTGATCTTGACTTGGCCGTTGGGGCCGTAGGTCTTCACTTCGGGCGTCTCCCAGTCAGCGACATTGATTGATGACAGAGCGTCACGCACTTGGTCAACCTTCACATCTTGGTCGAAGCGGACGATATAGTTACGACCACCCTTGAAGTCGATACCGAGGTTCAAGCCTTTGAAGCAGAGGGAACCGACGCTGATGACGATCATGACGAGAGCGATGATATAAGCGGTCTTGCGGAACTTGATGAAATCGAAGTTGGTGTTCTTCAGGAAGTTCTCAGTGAGTTTCGTAGTGAAGGAGATCGGTTTTTCCTTGTCGAGCATTCTCGTGAAGATGAGACGGCTGATGAAGATAGAGGTGAACAGAGAGGTGAGGATACCGATGCAGAGGGTGACAGCGAAGCTGTGGACAGGACCCGTACCGAGGATGATCAGCACGATACCGGTGATCAAAGTGGTGACGTTACCGTCGATGATGGCGGAGTAGGCGTTCTTGTAACCAGCGTCGATGGCAGGACGGAGTCCCTTGCCGTCGCGGAGCTCTTCCTTGATACGCTCGAAGATAATCACGTTGGAGTCAACAGCCATACCGAGGGTCAACACGATACCTGCGATACCAGGCAAGGTCAGCACGGAGCCGAGGCAAGCCAGCACACCGAACAGGAAGAACACGTTGACGATCAAGGCGATATCGGCGACCAAACCGGCTTTCTTATAGAAGAAGACCATGTAGATCAGCACGAGGATGAAGGCGAAGATCATAGACCACATACCCTTTTGGACGGATTCCTTACCGAGTGAAGGACCAACCACTTGCTCTTCGAGGATTCTAGCGGGAGCGGGCAGCTTACCAGCTTTCAGGATGTTGGCCAAGTCTTGGGCCTCTTCGATGGTCATGCCACCACCAGAGATCTGGGAACGACCGCCGCTGATTTCTTGGTTGACGACCGGGTAGCTGTAAACGTAGTTGTCGAGGACGATGGCGACTTGTTTGCCAACGTTTTCACCAGTGAGGCGCTTCCAGGCCTTGGCACCTTCAGCGTTCATCTGGATGTCAACTTCAACTTCGTTGCTTTGACCGAAGTCCTGGCGGGCGTCGGTGATGACTTCGCCGCCGAGGGCGCACTTGTTGTCGCGCGACATCTTGAGGGCAACCAACTCGAGGTATTCAGCTTCATCGCCGTAGTCGGCAGGTTTCACCGTCCAAGCGAGTTTCAAGTTACGTGGGAAGAGGTTGGCAGTCTCATTCAACATGTTGTTGATGGCTGCGGTGTCTTTCACCTGGGCAACACCCACGCGGGCAGTCTGGGCAGGACCGTTTTGGGTATAGGAAGGTTGCAGCAGGGCGAACAGTGGGTTCTCGGCTCTGTATTTAGCCAGAGCCTCGTCGTCGCTGAGGTTCTCTTCACTTTCGCTGTCCTCTGCCAGTTGGTTGAGGAGACCGTCATCAGCGGTGGTGTCGGCCTCGGCCACTTCGGCTTCAGCGGTAGCTTCGGCAGCTTCAGCAACCTCAGTAACCTCATCAGTAGCTTCCTCGGTGGTTTCGGTGGCGTTCCTGTCGTTGACAGCCTTGGTCTTCTCAGATAACTTAGCGTTGGCATCGGCAAAGTACTGGGCGAGCTCGTTGAAGTTGTAGGTCTCCCAGAACTCGAGTTGAGCAGTTCCTTGGAGGAGTTTACGCACACGCTGCGGATCCTTGATACCAGGAAGCTCGACCAAAATACGACCGCTGTTTTCCAGCTTTTGGATGTTGGGCTGGGCAACACCGAAACGGTCGATACGGGTTCTCAGGATTTGGTAGGAACGGTCGATGGCTCCATCGCTTTCTTCCTTCAAGACCTTCAGCACGTCACTGTTGGTGGAGTTGACGGTGATGCCTTTATCTTTGAACTCGAACAGGAAAATCGAGGCGAGTTTGGCGTTGGGATCAACTTCCTCATAGGCCTGGCCGAACAAAGTAACGAAGTCGCCTTCGCTCTTCTCTTGCCTTTCGGTGGCAAGATCCATGGCCTTCATGAAGGTCGGATCGTTGGCGTTGGCACCGGCCAATGCCTTAACGATATCCTTAACAGAGACTTCCAGGGTGACGTTCATACCGCCCTTCAAGTCCAAACCTAAGTTGATTTCTCTTTCTTTAGCCTCACGATAAGTGTACTTCTTCACTAACAGATTGTACACGTTGACGTTGCTCATAGAATCCAAATAGTAGTTTTCCTTGGCTTCATCGCCTTGGGCATACTCGGCAGCCTTCTTCTCCACGTTTCTCGTCACGAGGGTAAAGGAGAGCTGGTACAGGAAGATGAGCCCGAACACAATGGCTAACGCCTTGATTGCTCCTTTGTTTTGCATTGTAAAAACGATTTAATTATTTGACTTTTAATACTTTAAATATTCTTTTTGCCTATTTTTTCTAAATACGAGCCTGCAAAATTAGTTCTTTTTGTTCGATTTCACAAATTGTTTTTTAATATTTTAACCATTTGAAAACCTCCTTATAGGAAAGTTTCTTTCCATACATGAGGATACCGGTGCGATAGATCTTGGCTGCTACCCAAGTCATGCCCACGAAGGAACCTAATAGGATTACTGCTGAGAGGATGATTTGCCATATCGGGACACCGAACGGCACACGAACCATCATGACGATGGGCGAGGTGAAGGGAATCATCGAGGCCCAAAAAGCAAAGCTCCCATCAGGGTTGTTGACGACATAAATCGCCGAGAGTAGTCCGATAAGCAGCGGGACCGTCACGGGCAAGGTGAACTGTTGCGAGTCGGTGTTGTTGTCAACAATGGATCCGATGGCGGCAAACAACGTCGCGTAAAGCAGGTACCCTGCAATAAAGAAGATGAGGAAGCTGATGATGATGGCTCCGAAGTTGATGGAATGGGCGATGTTGACGATGTTTTGTACGGCTTCATTGTCCATGATGCTGCTGTTGCTAATCTCTTGGGTCATCAGGGTTCCAGCACTAATGGCCTCTTGACCGCTGATCCCGACCACCGCTGAGAATCCGATATAGATGGCTCCCGTGAGCAGAATCCACATCAGGAACTGGGTCAGAGCCACTAATGAGACTCCGATGATCTTACCCATCATCAGTTGGAAGGGCTTGACGCTGCTGACGATGACTTCGATGATGCGGCTGCTCTTCTCCTCGGTGACGCCTTGCATGACTTGGCTGCCGAACATCATTATAAATACGTATATCATGACAGCAAGTAACATTCCCAGCGCGAATTGAACCTGTGAGAACGTCTCTTTCTCTCCGCCATCCTCATCCATCCGTATGACGGAGAGGTTGACGTCGGTTTTAATGCTCTCAAGAATGTCGGGATCGATGCCTTGGGCAAGGAGTTTCTGAATTTGGATTTCGTTCTTCATCACATCCTTGATGTTGTCCTCGACACTCATGGGCACTTGCTTCATGCTGTAAACCACGGCGCTCGACGGGATGTTAAGCTGGGTCTCCGGGATGAACAATGCGATGTCGTAAACCCCTTCTTGTACCAGCCGCTTGGTCGAGTCGATGCTGATGTCACCCAAAGGGATGAAGGTGCGGTTTTTTGTGCTGGTGAATTGCTTTTCAAACCAATGGCTTTGGTCAACGATGGCAATGGTCCTTTTCTCATTGTCGCCGTGTAACGCCAGCAGGATTGGAATGATATAAAGCGCAGCAATCAGCAGCGGGCCCAAGAAGGTCATGATGATGAAGCTGCGTTTTTTGACGCGGGTGAAGTACTCTCGCTTGATGATGAGACCGATCTTGTTCATGACTTCATGTTTTTGGATTGAACTTCTTGGATGAAGATGTCGTTCATCGACGGCGCGACTTGGTCCGTCGCACTGCGGTGTTGCTGTTTGATCTCGGTCACTTTTCCTTCCAAAATCTTTTCACCTTTATTAATAAGGGAGATGCTGTCGCAAAGTTCTTCCACCGAATTCATGTTGTGGGTGGAAAGCAAGATCGTGGCCCCTTTCTCGCGAAGTTCCAAGATGGATTCTTTCAGCAGGTTGGCGTTGATGGGGTCAAAGCCAGAAAACGGCTCGTCGAAGATAAGGATGTCCGGTTCATGAATCACTGTTGTGATGAACTGGATCTTCTGTTGCATTCCCTTCGAGAGTTCTTCCACCGTCTTGTTCCACCAGCCTTCGATTTCGAATTTTTCGAACCATTGTTTGAGCCGTCTCTCAGCTTCGGCCTTCTGGATACCTTTGAGTTGGGCTAGGTAGATGGCTTGTTCTCCGACTTTCATCTTTTTGTAGAGTCCTCGTTCCTCAGGGAGATAGCCGATACGTTCGGTGTGTTTGGGGGCCAAAGGCTCTCCGTCGATGAGGATCTGTCCGCTGTCGGGACCCGTAATTTGGTTAAGGATACGGATGAGTGTGGTTTTCCCTGCCCCGTTGGGTCCAAGGAGGCCGTAGATGCTCTGTTCAGGCACGCTCAGACTGACGTTGTTAAGCGCCAGATGATCGGCATAGCGTTTGGTGAGGTTGGTGACTTCTATTTTCATGGATAGGGGTCAAAAGTTTGATTAGCTGAAGTAGTCGCGGATTCTCTTGAAGAACGAGCGGTCGTCGTCGGAGGGGTTGGGCTTGAAATTCTCAGACTGACTGAGGTTTTGTAAGACTCTCTCTTCGTCCTTTGAGACTTTCTTGGGAATCCACACGTTGACATTGACAAAGAGGTCGCCTGTGCCGTAGCTATTGACATTGGGCAGGCCTTTCCCTCTGAGTCGCAGTACTTTGCCGCTTTGCGTTCCAGGGGCAATTTTAACTCGCACTTTGCCACTCACGGTAGGCACTTCGGCTTCGGTACCCAGGATGGCATCGGTGACGGAGATGAACAGGTTATAGATCAGGTTGCTGCCGTCGCGTTCAAAGTCGGGATGCGGTTCTTCCTCGATGAGGACAAGCAGGTCGCCAGTGACACCATTGCGAGGGCCGGCTCCACCTTTGCCACGCAGCGTGAGTTGCATGCCCTCACCGACGCCGGCGGGGATGTCGATTTCGATGATCTCTTCACCTTTGACGATGCCTTCGCCGTTGCAGTGGGTACACTTGTTTTTGATGATGGTGCCCAAGCCGCCGCAGTTGGGGCATGTGGTGGCGGTTTGCATCTGTCCGAAGATGGAGTTCATCCGTTGCATGACTTGGCCGTGTCCTTTACAGGTAGGGCAGGTCTCAGTCTGGCCATTTTCTGATCCGGATCCGTGGCAATGCTCGCAGGGAACGTATTTATTGACTTTGATTTTTTTCTTAACGCCTTTTTCGATTTCCTGGAGGTTGAGTTTCACCTTGACGCGGATGTTTGACCCGCGTTGGCGCACCGTACCACCGGAGCGCGAACCTCCGCCGAAGCCGCCACCGAAGAAGCTGCCTAGGCCGAAGTCGGCAAACAGATCGCCAAACTGGCTGAAGATGTCGTCCATTGACATGCCTTGTCCGCCTCCTCCGCCAAAGCCACTCATGCCAGCGTGGCCATAACGGTCATAACGGGCACGCTTATCGGGATTGCTCAGCACCTCATAAGCTTCTGCCGCCTCCTTGAACTTCTCCTCTGCCTCCTTGTTGTTGGGGTTGCGGTCGGGGTGGTATTTCAATGCCAACTGCCGGTACGCCTTCTTCAGCTCTTCTGGAGAAGCGTCCTTGCTGACACCTAACACTTCATAATAATCTCTTTTTTCTGCCATTATAGTATTCTCCGTTTTCCTTTTTAGTTGCCAACAACGACTCTGGCGAACCGGATCACTGTCCCGTTAAGTTTGTAGCCTTTTTGGATGACGTCGATGACCTTGCCTTTTTTGGATTCATCGGGGGCGGGGATCATCGTGAGTGCTTCGTGTTCGTCGGTGTTGAAGTCGCAGTCGATAGCGATAATCTCTTCCAAGCCTCTCTTCTGAAGCGTGGTTTTTAACTTGTTGTAGATTAGAGTGACCCCTTGCAGGTCGGCTTCGTTGCCGTTTTTCTCCATGTTCTGGAGTGCGCGTTCGAAGTCGTCCATGACGGGAAGCATGTCTTTGATGACGGCTGCGGATGCCGTGGCGGTCATGTCGAGTTTCTCTTTGGCGGTACGTTTGCGATAGTTGTCGAACTCTGAATAGAGACGAAGGTACGTATCGTTGAGTTCGGCATATTTTGCTTTTGCTTCCTCCAAAGCCTTGGTCTGATCACGTCTGCCTTTATGGCGTCTTTTTGAAGGCTCCTCGGCTGACATTTTTTCCTCGTTTGGTGTGTCTTGTTTCTCTGTCACTTTTTCTTTGGGTTCTTCTGATGGATTCTCAACTTCCTGATTAGTTTGGTTTTGAATCTCATCTTCCTGAATTTCAGTCTCTTTCTTTTCTTCCATGTTTATCGTTGTATTTAATTAATAATCAAAAATAAAAATGCGCTTTTGGCATAGCAAAAGCTCTGCCAAAGGTTTGAGGTTGACAAAATGGCAGTGGTTTTCAGATTCTTTCAATCTTGGCACCTAGACTGTTGAGTCTCAGGTCGATATATTGGTATCCTCGGTCGATTTGATCGATGTTGTCGATAATGCTGACACCATTGGCTGACATAGCTGCGATGAGCAGGGCGACACCGGCACGGATGTCGGGAGAACTCATGCGGATGCCTCTTAAGTTGTGGTGGTGGTCCAAGCCGATGACATTGGCACGGTGCGGGTCGCAAAGAATGATCTGTGCTCCCATGTCGATGAGCTTGTCAACGAAGAACAAGCGGCTCTCGAACATCTTTTGGTGGATGAGTACAGTACCTTTGGCTTGGGTGGCGACCACGAGGATGATACTGATCAAGTCGGGGGTGAATCCAGGCCAAGGAGCATCAGCGATGGTGAGGATGGAGCCATCCATGAAGGTCTCCACCTCGTAATGGTCTTGTTCGGGGATATAGATGTCGTCGTCTTGATACTCCATTTTGACACCGATCCTGCGGAACATCTCGGGGATGATTCCTAGCTGAGGAATCCCGGCGTTCTTGATGGTGATCTCTGATCCAGTCATGGCTGCCATGCCGATGAAGGAGCCGACCTCAATCATGTCGGAAAGGAGGCGGTGCTTGGTGCCTTTTAGTGTATCTACTCCTTTGATTTTCAATAGATTTGATCCGATGCCATCAATCTTGGCACCCATGCTGACAAGCATCTTGCAAAGCTGTACCAGATATGGTTCACAAGCGGCATTGAAGATGGTGGTCTCGCCTTCAGCCATCACAGCGGCCATCAGGATGTTGGCGGTGCCGGTGACCGAGGCTTCGTCGAGTAGCATATAGCAGCCGTGGAGGCCATCAGGGGCCACGGCTTTCTGAGTGGTGCCTTCGATGCTGAAAATGGCCCCGAGTTTTTGAAGACCGATGACATGGGTGTCGAGTCGGCGGCGTCCGATTTTGTCGCCTCCGGGTTTGGGCATATAGGCCGTGCCAAAACGTGCCAAAAGCGGCCCGAGCATCATGACGCTGCCACGGAGTCTTGAGGCTTTTTGGATGAACTCTTGGGTTTTGAAATAATCGAAGTCAATGGCATCGGCTTGTAAGCTGACCCGGTCGGGGGTGACTCGCTTGACTTTGACGCCCATACCCTTAAGGAGGTCGATAAGGTTGTTGATGTCGAGGATGTTGGGAAGGTTTTCGATGATCACTTCCTCGTTGGTGAGTAGCGAGGCGCAGATGATCTGCATCGCTTCGTTCTTCGCTCCTTGAGGCACGATTTCTCCGTGGAGTCTATGGCCTCCTTCGATCCGGAATGAACCCATGGCTTATTGCTGTTTTCTTTTCTTGTAGTTGGGGTTGTTGGGGTTGTTCATGTCGGCCTTGAGGTTCGACTGTTTCTTTTTCTTCTTTTTCCCGTTGGTTGCGATGCCTTTTTGCGCAAGCACGGGCTTTGAAAGAATCTCACTAGTGCCGTTCAGCTTGGTTTCTTCGCCCAGCACCAAACGTCCATTCGACATCACCTTGAGGTCTTCGATGATCTGTTGGTCGTTGACGACGTTGCCGTTCCATTCCAGGTAATTGCGTTTCATCTGGTTGGCCATGGAGTAGGCGAGGGCTTGTCGGGTCTCTTCGTCTTCAACGGTGGAGGCAAGCTCAATCATCTTTGCCATGTAATGGCCATAATGACCGTACTTGATGTTGTTATTCTGATATTCAATGTGATGCGGTTTTGTATTTTGGTTAGCGGGTTGAGGTGGCTCAAAGGGACTGTCCACATCAAGTTGATAGTCAGAGATAATGTAAAGATGGTCCCAAAGTTTATGGATGTAATCGCCCGAGTCTTTGACTTGGGGATTCATCTGGGCCATGACCGAGATGATGAATTGAGCGGCCTCAGTACGTTTTTGACGATCCTCGATTTGCATGAGATGACGGATCATCTGCTGCATGTTACGGCCATACTCCGAGATCGTGATCGGGTCACGCTCGGTATTGTACAATAAACTGTTTTTCTCCATGTGTTTATTTCACAATGAGTTTATCATTATGGATGAGGGTGTTGTCAGAGAGAACTCTGACGGTATAGAGTCCTGATGCCAAACCGCTGATGGTGCAGCTGTTGCCATTCATCGTCTCCTCGAGGGTCACTTGTCCCAAAAGGTTGACGATTTGAACTTTAACGTTGGATTTGACGTTTTCAGGAAGCATGATATGGAGCTCTTGGTTGCTGCTCATGGGGTTAGGATAGATGTTGAGCAAACCGGCAAGGGTCTCTTCGGTACTCAGCATTTCTCTGAACTCAATATGGTAGGGTGAGTCGAGCTGTCCGAAGGTGGCATTGTCGCTATAGCTGATGCGTTGATTGTTGGCAGCAGTATAAACAGCATTGGTGTTACGGTCCAGCAATCTGAACTGCAGTTCGTCACCTTCGTTTCCGTAAGCGGTGAGGAAGGCGAGATAGCTATTGGTAGCTCCCACATAAATCAATGGTGTTGCACCGCGGCATTCGTCTCCATGGAACACGCCAAGCTCATATTCGCCACTGTTGACCTCAATGCCTTGTAAGCTGACGGCACCGATGAGGGTCATGTTCTGAGCGTATGCACTTGGATTAGGGGTCCAAATTGTCTTAGGGATGTTGGTGGTTGCTACCCCGTCCTTTGAAGCATTGCCATAGTGGAAAGAAGTGCTTGAGGAAGCATTCGAGAGAAGGATGTATCCTTGTCCGGGTTGCATTTCTGATAACACACCGTACCATACTCCATTTTCTGCCGAATAAGTTGCGAATTGTTCTTGTGATTTGATCAGATCGTTGTTATTCGCACTGAAATTGGCCAAAGCATCATTAATGGCTATGGTTGATGAGCACGGGTATCCGATCCAATTCCATCCATTATTGATGTTGATGTTCACGTCAGCAGGTGATATGACGGTGCCTTCCAGTTGAAATTCACTAGCACTATCATTGAATAGGAGCATGTACATCTTGGAGTTGTCCAGTTCCGTCATTGAGCCACTCCAAGTTCCCGATTCATTGTCAAACGAGACGAAATTGTCATTGCTTTTAATTAAAGAGGCCTCCGTGCCCAAAGCGTTTTCGAGCAAGCTTAGTCCTCCATTGCTTAAGTCAATGTAGGATGACCACCAGTTGAATCCACTATGTGGACTAAACACCTGAACTTGATTGCTTAACCAAGCAGGTTGGTTTTCAGACAATCCGTGGTCATTGGGAAGCATGGGATTTTGTGCATTCAGCATCAGTACAGATGCCATCAAGGCTAATACAAGAGTAAATTTCTTCATATTTTAATATTTTAATTATCTAGTAAAAAAACGATTCAAAATTACATTTTTTTTCGATAAAAAAAGCAAAAAGCGCAAAATATTCAGACGATTTTTAATTTTGCGAATTTGAGCATGAGTTGTTTTGTTCCTGAGCTGTCAAAATGGACCGTGGCTTTTTTGTTGGCGCCTGCTCCGTCGAGAGAGATTATGGTGCCTTCCCCGAACTTCTGGTGCAGCACTCTCATGCCTTCTTGGAGCAGGTCAGAGTTAGATGCTTCAAACGGAGCTCCTGGGGCGCTGGCAGTGGGTTGGGCTGCTGGTTGGCGTGAAGGAGTCTCGGAGGCTTTCTTGAATCCGCTTCCAAAAGGTGAGCGGCCCCATGACCGTCGCTCGTTGTCGAATGAGGAGGTGCCATGGAAGTTGGCTTTTCGAGGTCGGTCGATGAGTTTGTCGTCGATTTCCTCGATGAAACGCGATGGTTCGCTGAGGGTGAGGTTGCCGTAGCGGTAACGGGTCTCGGCGCAGCTTAGCGTAAGCTTGGTCATGGCGCGGGTGACAGCCACATAAAATAGCCTTCGTTCCTCTTCCAGTTCCTCTCGTGTGCTGAGACTCAGAATCCCTGGGAAGAGGTTCTCCTCCATGCCTACCACATAAACGTAAGGGAATTCCAGACCTTTGGCGGAGTGGATGGTCATCATGCTCACGCAGTCTTCCTCTTTGTCGTCTTTCTTCATCTCATTGTCGGTGAGCAAGGCCACGTCTTCCATGAATCGCACCAAGTCAACTTGAGCGGCCTCGCCAGTGGTCTCGTCAACCTGTTGGTCAGAGAACTCCATGATGGCGTTGAGCAACTCCTCGATGTTTTCTACTCGGCTGATGCTTTCCGGTGTGTCCTCCTCTTTGAGTAACTTGATGATTCCGATGCTGTTAGTGATGTGTTTGGCGAGTTCGAAGGCGTTCATTTTGCCTTGTAGGCTTTGGAAGCTCTTGATTAGCACCACAAAGTCGCGCACACGGTTGATGGTGCCCATGTTGAAGTCTTGGGGATACTGGTCGTTGGAGATGCACTGCCAGATGGAGGTCTTTCGCTCGTTGGCAAATACCATCATTCGTTCGATGGTCTTCTCGCCGATGCCTCGGGCAGGGTAGTTGATGATCCTCAGTAGCGACTGCTCGTCCTCAGGGTTGATGACTACACGGAAGTATGCCAACAGGTCTTTGATTTCCTTGCGATCATAAAAAGAGAGTCCGCCATAAATCTTGTAGGGGATATTCTGTTTGCGAAGCGCAGCTTCCATGGATCGGCTTTGGGCATTGGTGCGGTAGAGGATGGCGAAGTCTTTGTTTTTGAGTTGTCTCGACATCTTGTAATGGAAGATGGAGTTGGCTACCATGACGCCTTCCTCGGAGTCGGTGGCAGCATGGAGCAGGGTGATTAGCTCGCCTTGCTCGTTGTCGCTCCAAACCCGTTTCTTGATCTGGTCCTTGTTGTGTGCAATGATGTTGTTCGAGGCCTCGACGATCGTCTTGGTGGATCGGTAGTTTTGTTCCAACCTGATGAGTTTGTAGTCGGGGTAGTCGTTCTTGAAGTTGAGGATGTTCTGTATGTTGGCTCCGCGGAAACCATAGATGGACTGGGCGTCGTCACCCACCACGCAAAGGTTCTCGAAGAGGGCAGCGAGACGACGGACGATGAGATATTGGGCGAAGTTGGTGTCCTGATACTCGTCAACGAGGATATATTTGAAGTGGTTTTGGTATTTATAGAGGATGTTGGGGTTGTCGCGAAGAAGGACGTTGGTGTAATATAGGATGTCGTCGAAGTCCATGGCGTTGGCACGGTGGAGTCGGTCGTTATAGACTTGGAAGATCTGTGCAATGAGCGGTTTCTTTGCTTTTTGGTCGGTCTCCTGGATCTCGGCGTCGTTGGCATAGTCTTCAGGTGAATAGAGGCTCGACTTGGCGGCGGAAATGCGGGCGAGCACCGTCTTGGCGGGATAGACCTTGGTGTCGAGTTGCATCTCCTTGAGTATCTGGTTGATGAGCGACTTGGAGTCGTCGGTGTCGTAGATCGTGAAGGTAGATGTGAAGCCGATGTATTGGGCTTCGATGCGAAGGATGCGTGCAAAGATGGAATGGAAGGTGCCCATCCACACGTTGCGGGCGTCATTGGCGTTGATGAGTTTGATGATACGTTCCTTCATCTCGCGAGCAGCCTTGTTGGTAAAGGTGAGCGCCATGATGGAGAAAGGATCTACTCCCTCGGAGATCATGTAAGCGATACGATAGGTGAGTGCACGGGTCTTGCCTGAGCCGGCACCGGCGATGACCATCACTGGGCCGTTGATGGTGGTTACAGCTTCACGTTGTGGAGCGTTGAGTTGATCGAGGATGTTGGACATATCGGGGACGACAATTTAGCCGCAAAGATACGGAGATTTTGTGATACTGATGAGGTTTTGTCTGGGGTTTTTTCCTAGGGTGCTCGCTGCGCTCGTACCCTAGGTTACTGGTGGGTGACGCCTTCAGCGTCATAGGTGATGAGTGAGAGATAGGATGCCGCCAGCTGTGAGGTCTGCCGGTAGAGACAAGACCGCAAAGCGGTCTCCCAATAGTAACCGCAGTGTCCGCAGGACCTGCGGGTGATGGGAGAGAGTGAGAGAGGTGGAGAGCACCCTGGAGGGGTGCCCCATGAGTAGGAGAGAGTGCCCTGGTAGGATGCCTCCGTGTGACTGGTATGACTGTGGTAGTAGGAGCTCTCTGTGGGTGCTTCCGTGTGTGCTGCTGTTCTCGTCGACTCCTGGGGTGCTCGCTGCGCTCGTACCCTAGGTTACTGGTGGGTGACGCCTTCTGCGTCACAGGAGATGAGTGAGAGATAGGATGCCGCCAACTATGAGGTCTGCCGGTAGAGACAAGACCGCAAAGCGGTCTCCCTACAGTAACCGCAGAATCCGTAGGACCTGCGGGTGATGCGAGAGGGTGAGAGAGAGGAGTAGAGCACCCTGGAGGGTGCCCCATGAGTAGGAGAGAGTGCCCTGGTAGGATGCCTCCATGTGACTGGTGTGACTGTGGTAGTAGAGGCTCGCTAATAGTGTTCTGATGATTGTGGTATGTAGTATATAATTTTTGTAATAAATATTTTGTAATAATATAATAATGTATAAATATTAATATTATTTTTGTAGCCTAATTTTATTATTGTTTCCATATGGCATATACAAAACTACTCTATCACATTGTCCTTCGTACTCATCAAGGGACAGCGCCCATTGTTGAGGCACATGAGAAGAACCTTTATAGGTTTATCCATGGCTTCTGTAAAAACCACCAGTGTTTACTCTATCGTATTAATGGCATGCCTGACCATATTCACATGTTTGTTTCTATACCTCCTTTTATCTCTGTGGCTGCATTCGTTCATGACTTGAAGATTGCCACTCATAATTATATTAAGGCAAATCGAGACTTGTTCCCAAGTTTTGTGAAATGGGAGCGGGGTTATTGTGCTCTTTCTTATGCTGAATCACAACGAAAGACTGTTACGAACTATATCATCAACCAAAAGAATCACCATCGTCGGAAATCTGTCCGTGATGAGTTGATATCCCAGCTGAGAGAGGGAGGTGTGGAATTTGATGAGACCTATGTATGATAGGGTTTCTGCTGAGTAAGTGATTATTTGGGCTGCGGCCCATAGGTGCTTGTTGAGATCGCGTCCCGAGGGTGATCAGTGTGGGTGACGCCTTCAGCGACTTTTGACCTCGGCCATGCCGCTGACAGTATAAGTCCGGCCATTGTCCAAGCATTCACATTGATAACGAGTGCGACGCTTAGGGCCTTTCCTGAAGGTCATGCCATTGGCAAGCTGAAAGATTGTACCTTCGGAGAGGTCTTCTACAGTGACTGCGGATTCGTTTGTGGGGTTGGAATCATAGCGTTTCATCACCTTGGCGAGGTTCTGGTCTGCCGTGGAACTCGCCTTGATGTGTCGGAGATGGTGCTGCAGAGCTTCGATGACATCTTCAGGGAAAATCTCGGGCTTCAGGTAGGGGAGAAGCAACCTGGCAAACGCCTGCCTCCATTCGTCACCATGGGGTTCCATGCGTTTTTGGGGATGGCTCATATAAACGGTGTAGTGGGCAAGCTCGTGGACGAAGGTGACCAACATCTGATAAGGGTTGAGGTCCAAATTTAAGGTGATGCAACAGATGCCGTGGTCGCCATGCGGTGGCCTGAAGTCGCCCAGCTTGGATGCCCTTGGCCGTTTGAACTTCAGCTGAAACCGCGACTGCATATAAGCCTCAACTACCATTGGGACGGCAGCGGCAGGGAAATAATGTCGCAAAATCTGAAGCTCTTTGTCGTTCATACTGCAAAAATAAACAACACCTTTCAATTTTCACCTTTCACTTTTCAATTTTTAATTACTTTTGCGCTCCAATCTCAAAAACGAAAACAATGGCAGTACCTCAAATACCCACTTTGCTGCTCACCGGTTATCTTGGTAGCGGCAAGACCACTTTGGTCAATAGAATCCTGAATAATCGTAAAGGCATCAAATTCGCAGTCATCGTCAATGACCTTGGCGAGGTCAACATCGACGCTGATCTCATCGAAAAAGGCGGTGTCGTCGGTCAAGGTGACGACAGTCTGATGGCGCTCCAAAACGGCTGCATCTGCTGTACGTTGAAGATGGACCTCGTGAAACAGCTGAGTGAATTGACTTCCATGCGGAAATTCGACTACATCGTCATCGAAGCCAGTGGCATCTGTGAGCCGGAGCCGATAGCACAGACCCTCTGTACCTATCCTAGGATGGGCTATGAGTTTTATAAAGATGGTTTAGCCCGTCTCGATTGCATCGTCACAGTGGTGGATGCTTTGCGTTTACAGGATGAGTTCGCTTGCGGTGAGAACCTGGTGGGGAAGACCCTTCAGGAAGACGACTTGGAGAGCCTTGTTATCCAACAAATTGAGTTTTGCAATGTCATCCTGTTGAACAAAGCTTCAGAGGTCACCGACTCCGAACGTGGTCGAATCAAACAGATTATCCGTGCATTGCAGCCCAAGGCCGAAATCATCGAGTGTGACTATTGTGACATTGATCTTGACAAGATTTTGAATACCAGAATGTTCGATTTCGATGATGTGGCTACTTCCGCCACGTGGATCCGTGAGGTGGAGGGTCACAATGAGCTTGAAGATCATCACGATGACGACGATGATGATGACCACGATGAAGAACACGATCACGAAGGACATCATCACCACCACCATCATGACCATGAGGAAGGCGAGGCGGAGGAATATGGTATCGGCACCTTTGTCTATTTCCGCCGTCAGCCTTTCAACTTGGCTCGTTTCGATGAGTTTGTGGCTCGCAAGATGCCTCGCAATGTGATTCGTGCCAAAGGAATCTGCTGGTTCAAGAATGAAGATGAGGTTTGTTACATCTTCGAGCAGGCAGGCAAGCAGGTGCAGCTCCGCAATGCTGGTGCCTGGTTTGCCACCATGCCTGAAAGGGATCTTCGCGAGATGATGGCCCGAGATGAAGGCCTGCGTCGTGATTGGGATGAGACCTATGGCGACCGCATGCAAAAGCTTGTTTTCATTGGTCAGCACATGGATGAAAAAGCTTTGACTGAGGCGTTGGATGAATGTCTGACGGTTTGACGGTTTGAGGTAAATAAATGAAATGATGGCACGATTGTTGCAATATTTTAAGAATTATTATTTCTTATTACTGATGAACAAAAGTTGCGCCCGACACACATTTAGGGATCATACTATGAAAAAACTCTTCATCTTTTCCGTCATGGCTCTGCTGTTCTGCGGTTTTACAATTACTGTAAATGCCCAAAGAGTGAAGGGCGTGAATAACGTGAATAAACCTAAACCTCAACAAACCCAAGGATCCAATGCCACCCAACAAACTAATCTTGACCAACAACCCAGTCCTAACCAACAATCCCAAGCATACGGCTATATCACTCGCAAACTTAATGAATATGAGGAATGCATCCAAGATATTATTACGTTGTCCAATGAGGACAAGATGGGTAATTCCAACGATATTAACTATTACATGAGTAAGGCGTACGATCTGAAAAGGAATCTCAATAATTTGCTCAAAGAGATGACTCCGGACCAGAAAAATCGCTTCACGAAGCTGAATACACGGCTGGACAGATTTAAATCTAGAGGAAAAAGAAAATAGGAACCCAAGCGTTTTCAGTTCAACTTTGAAAAAGGGCAGCATCAGCTGCCTTTTTTTGTTAAAAATCATATCTTTGCATGGACTAAGAAGAAAACATCGACAATGCGAAAAATAATTTTCCTTTTCCTGCTCTTATGTTCCATTGATGTCATCGCTCAAGATGCTGACGAACCCTTGGCTTTGCCCGATTCGCTGGCGGGGCGACTGAGAGAGTTTAGGAGAGCGGATTTCGCTCGTGCGGAAGCTTTGGACGCAGCGATTATGTTCTATCAAGAAATGGATAGGATGCAGGATGCCAAGGGCTATATCCAGGAACTGTCACAATTGTCTAAAGATTTAAAAGACAATTATTATATTGCTCTAACAGATTATTATTTAGCTGTTTACGCACTGGATCTTAGAGATTACGAAAAGGCAGTCTTGCATATCAATAATGCTTTGGCTCGGATTGAAATGCTAAGAATGTCGGACCGAACAACTCGACTTGCCACAAAGGTTTATTTGACGCAAAGTTCGTGTTATTCAGGAATGGAGATTCTGACGGACAGCTATGATGCCATTCAAAAAGGTTTGGAAATGGCTGGCGACAAAAATCCGGATCTCTACCTAAAACTCATTAATAATCTCGGGAATCTCTACCATAAGGGAGGTAATAGTTTAGAGGCTGAAAGACTTTATAGGGAGTCCTTGAAACTGAAAAAATCTCTCCCCTATAGGAATCTTGCAACGATTTATTGCGAAAAAGAAGATTACGACAGTGCATTGCTCTTCGCTGATACTGCTTTGCAGTATTCTGTCTCCTTTTATGATAGTTTGTGCGTGAAACATTTTATCGGTGTGGCTTATCTGGGTAAAAATGACTTTGACCAGGCCGATAAATATTACAAGGAGTGCCTTAATGAGTTAAAGCACTGCAGCGATCCCGTCTTGAGTTCAGTTATTTTTCAGAACTCGGCATATATTGCCTTGGTGCAAGGTGACTATGATCAGGCATTGACTCTAATTGACACCGCTATTGTCATCACTGGACGACTCCCTGATCTTAATCGAAAATTGAATTGTATCAGGCTTAAGGCAATTTTATTGAGTGAGATGCAGGACCTTGAGAATAGCCTGAAGTGCATGGCCGAATATAGTTTTGCTCGGGACTCTATGATGACGCAACAGGGTCAACAGAGGTTCCTTGACTATGTCTATCATCACGAAACAAGGGAAATAGAACAACGATATGAGGCGGAAAAAGCCATTACCAAGCAACGTCAAGGCTTTATCTTAATCATTTCTGCGTTGATTATACTCTTCACTATCATGATTACGATCATTTTAGTGCGAAACAGAAGACAGAAAGAGCTGCTGCTAAAGCAAGAGTTGGATTTGCGCAATAGGGAAGTCACTTCCAAATCGATTAGTAAGATACAAAGCAATGAAATCTTGAATGATGCCATAAAAAAACTCACTGAGATGGAGGAGCATGCCGAGAATGATCTGCTGCCCGACATTATCCGGAGTCTTAAAACACTCGTTAATGAAGATGCGCGCAAAGACTTTGACTTGCATTTCGTTCAAATTCATCCTGATTTCTATAAGAAGCTGCTGTCAGAATACCCAAAACTAACACAAAATGAGCTTCGCCTCTGCGCTTTTATCAAGTCAAACCTCAGTATCAAGGAAATCGCTTCCATCAATGGCATTTCTGTGGAAAGTGTGAAGACCGCTCGAAAGCGTTTGCGCAAATCGTTGAATCTGACTGGTGAAGATGTGAGTTTGCTTGAATTTTTATCAAAATACTGATAATCAGCTTATTATTTCATTGTCCCCCCGTTGTCCCCCTACCATAGGGGACATGACCCCTATTTGCATAAAGCCGAAGTATTGACAAAAACACGCCTTGGATTATTTTTGTCATTACATATCGTTGGCAATAATTGTGTTAATCAAAATACGTTAATCAAAAAAATCAAGCAAAATGAGAAAGTTTTTATCATTAATCGCATTGACGACGCTCTTGATGACCGTCGCCATGAACAGTGCCGCTCAGAACCGCTGCGTGTTGAATGATGGTCATGGCTCCATAGGAACCATTACCTATTCTGATCAAATGATGATTCAGGATCAAGACTTGTATTCTGGTTCATTGATTGCCAAAACATCAGTCGTGCCTCAACAGCGAGGAAATGCTCCAACTCACACATTGAATGTGCTTTTCCCTGAGGAATGCAACCTTCATGTTTATGTTAGTGAGGGGACTAGTATCCTGGCTCAGATGGATAACATGGATGGTGAGCAACTGACCGTTGAACTTGAAGAAGGCACCTATTCCTTGTTTGCCTCGGGCAGGGATTACGCTTCGGATAGAAAATGTATTTGGGTGATGGACAATTTAGAACTCGTTGATGATGCTGAAATTAAAATTGATCTTGGTCAGTGTGTGTATAGTCTATCCTCCAATATAGTAGATGAGAATGGAAATGCGTTCAAAGATATGGAGATTCTGTCTGTGCTTTGGTGTTTGAATTTCTATTGGTTGGGTGGAGTGCAAGTTTATGATCCTTGGCTGTATAGTCCGAATGGCTATAATGATCAAATGCCCGACTATTGGTATTCGCCATTTGATGAAAGGAGTGCTTTGGAGTTGACCTTTACCATAGAACCAGGCAATCAAAAATCCTACTTTGTCACCTTCCCTAAAGTCTATGGATTGTCTGACGATTACACGTTTGCCAACGACCCGAATGATTTTACAGTTGTTAATGAGGTGTTTCATCTCAATGAAGAGGCAGGACCCTCTTATTATGTTTTGACCAGCAAACACTTCTGTAGATTCCTGAATGGAGCTACCTTGACCTATCAGTATGAGTGGATGGGCGAAGAGCAGGTTTTTGATCCAGCCAGTCCTTTTACCATTGTCAGCAACCTGAAGATTGGAGATCCTACGGCTTTTGAATCTGGTAGCGACATCCTGATTCCCTCGGTTTACGAATCTTACGATTGGGGTGATGGTGTGTCATGGTATCACGATTGTTATCGGACTCCTTTTTATATTGACAAAGAGGGGAGTGTCGTGAGAGAAGCGCTTCCCTATTACGAGGCGGATTTCAATATGGTCAGTATCCCCAATTGGTTTCCTGAAACACCAGCTATGACCGTACAGCCGTCTGATCAAACCACTTACTTTGGCGAAAGGACACCGCTATCGAGCTATAATCCCATCGCCTTCAACGCTGAAACGATTCCATTAGGACTCACGGCTTTTTTGGGTAACTTCTATTCGAGCGGAGAAAACAGCTGTGAACGCGTTTGTGATTATGACCAGCAAATTATGGTGCAAATCAATGGTGAAGAAGTCTTTAATGACAGCCTCTACCTTTTTAATAAAGATGCAAATACCTTTATGCCAGAAGTTCCTGCTCCAGTTGTGATAGAAGTTGCGAATAGGCATCTTTCAGCCAACGATGTGCCTAAATCGAATTATACCCATGTGGAGTTTAACCTTGAAAACGAGGATGCTATTCCTCCAACCATGACATTCTTGCGTGTCTTGAATGCTGAAGGAAAAGAAACTATTCAAGTTCCGGATATTAACCATTCCTCTGTTGTCTTTGGCTGTGCCGATTTCACATTCTCCTTTGATATGGAATATTTCGGTTTTTTGCCTGCATACAATGCTAGACCCAATGTAGAGGTGCAGTATTCATTGGATGGTGTGAACTGGATTCCTTTGGATGTCATTGAGGATGAGAATTTGTTCCACGAAAACCATGGCAACGTGTTTGTCGCTGATTTGTCGCAGCTTGATAGCCAGGCTGCTAACCATTGGGTTAGTTGCAAGTTCATCATCACTGACGAGGTGGGTAATTCGCAGGTGCAGGAGTTGACCAATTTGTTCTTTGTTGGCGAGTTGGAGTCCGTCAGCGAACAAGTGTCCCTGGAGCATACGGCATACCCCAATCCCTTTACCCATGAGTTTAGGGTTGCAGCTGCCCAGCCCTGGAATGGCTTGGCCAACATTCAAGTTTTCAATGTCCTGGGAGAATGTGTCTATCAACAGAATACCCATTGTGCTGAAACCAACGAGTTGACTGTCAACGTTAGTGCTTTGAAATCAGGCATCTATTTCTACCGAGTTAGCACAGAGGGAGGAATGATTCAAGGAAGAATCGTCAAGGAGTAATACTTTTTTCAGTTCATTTGAGAAAAAGGGCGGCGGTAGCTGCCCTTTTTTGTTAAAAACCATAACTTTGCAAGGACTAAGAAGAAAACATCGACAATGCGAAAAATAATTTTCCTTTTCCTGCTCTTATGTTCCATTGATGTCATCGCTCAAGATGCTGACGAACCCTTGGCTTTGCCCGATTCGCTGGCGGGGCGACTGAGAGAGTTTAGGAGAGCTGATTTCGCTCGTGCGGAAGCCTTGGACGCAACGATTATGTTCTATCTTGATGCTGACCGTATTTTGGACGCTCAGGGTTATATCAATGAATTATCCTCGTTGGCTAACGATTTGAACGACAATTATTACCTTTCCGTGAGCGACTATTATCGGGGACTGTGTAAGTTGGAAATGTACCATTATGGTGAGGCGATATCCATTCTTGATAATGCCTTAAGACGTGCCGAATTGTTGCTCCTTACCGACAAGACTCGCGTCCTGACCGCTAGGATCCAGTTGGCTCGAAGTTCCTATTTTTTCGCTTTGAGTGCCTACCCTGATTCCTTCGAAGCCCTCAATAAAGGTTTGGAAGTGATTGACAATTCCAATGATGTGATTAAAAGTCGTCTGTTGAACAATTTGGGGAATATCTATGCCAATACTGAAAACAGTCGGAAGGCGTTGGATTCCTATTCTGAAGCTTTGAGTATCTACCCCGTAATGGTTTACCTTTATAATACAGCCACGGTTTATTGCGACCTGGGACGCTATGACAGTGCCATGATTTATATTGATTCTGCATACCAGAAATCCAGTTCTTTGAGCGATACTCTGAGAATCAAGCAACTCGAGGGAGTGGTTCGCCAACGACTTGGAGATCGCGAAGGGAGCATACGTTGTTATGAAGATTGCCTGAGTAGTATTCCATACTGCCATGATGATGAAATTGTGATTACGGTGCTTCTGAATGGTGCAAGTATGGCATTGTTGAACGAGGATTATCCCAAAGCTGCTCAGTTGGTTGATCAGGCCATTGATGTTGCGCATCGCCTTAAGAATGAGAATATGATTATGGATTGTCTCCGGTTGAAGGCTATTGTGATGCGGCAGTTGGGAGACTATGAAAATGGTTTGAATTGTTTGCTGAAGTATGACTCAATTCGTGATGCCATGATGGAGCATCAAAACAGGGATAGGGTGAATGAAAGCATCCGCAGGCAGGAATCAGAGCGTCTGGAACGTCAATTCGAAGCGGAGCGTAGGGAGGCTCGACTGCGACAGCGTTTTGCCGGCATTATCGCGTTGTTGGCCGTGGTTCTTGTCGGATCCATCATCTTCTTCTGGGTCAGGAACAAGCGACAACGAGAGGCGTTGCTGAAAAAGGAGTTGGATCTGCGCAACCGTGAAGTGACTTCCAAGACCATGAGTCAGATGCAGACCAACGAGGTGCTGAATGAAGTCATCGAGAAGTTGACCCATTTGTCGAATAATCCCAAAGGCACTGGCAATCCGCTCCCCATGGCAATTCGTGAGTTGAAAAGCCGAGTGGATGATGGCGCCAAAACGGATTTCGATTACTATTTCGTCCAGGTCCATCCCGATTTCTATGCTCATTTAAAAAAAGACTTCCCCGATCTCAGTCAGAACGAATTGCGTCTTTGCGCTCTCATCAGAGCCAATCTTAACATCAAGGAGATTGCTAACTTGAACAATGTCAGCATCGACAGTGTGAAGTCGTCCCGAAAAAGATTGCGTAAGTCGTTGGGAATTCACGATTCCAAGGTTGACTTGGTAGACTTTCTTTCAAAATACTGAATATCAATATTTTGAAGAATTTTGACACCTTTTTGACACTCTATTATTTCGGTTTGACACCCGTTAACCACGGGTTTTCACTTGACAAAGTTTTGGCGTGGGTTAATTTTGTACTCAAAATGATCAGTCAAAAAATGTCAAACTAAAAAATTAATGAAATGAAAAAACTATTACTCTTAAGCTTGACTCTTTTTGTGGGATTTTTCAGCATTTCCATCATGGGTCAAAACAAATGTACGGTTGGTAATACCACTATCAGTAGTTCTGACAATATTAAGGTATTCCAAACCGATGACAATGTTATTTCTACTATTACCAATCCCCGAAACAATGTGGCGGATTTCAAAGGACGGGAAACCTACGCCCTTAACATTGAACCAACGTTCCATAGTTGGGTAATTGCTGTCATTAACGAAGAGGTAGGATTCGAATATGTTGAGCAAGTCGAATCCTGTAATATAGAGGTTCCAGAAGGCCATTACAGTATCGCTGTGGGGGGTCATGGGGAAGGTGCCTATTTGATGCTAACCTATGAATTGGACATCCATGAAGACACAACTATATCGCCTGATGAAAGCGAAGCTGTGGTTGAAGTACAAATTGATTCATATGATGAAAATGGGAACATTTTGAGTGTTGCTACACCGGGCGTGATGAATCCGGAATTTATTTATTCTTATCAATGGTATGGACCTTGGCGTTTTGGTACTCATACGATTAATTTAGCCAATACAGAAGTACACTATAAGTATAATACTCTTCCTGAAGGAACATTTCTCCGTCCTTATGCCCTTTATTATACTACCGAAGGGCAAAAATCTTATTTTGTTGATTACGATCCTATTACTGAGGAAGACCATGGGCATAGCGCCAACAGGGTGGAGGACATGCTTTGTATGAGATGCTATTTCAACATGAGAGAACCCGACCCGGGTGATACTTCTCGTTTTACAATGAATTACACTGAGGAAGGTGGTGACGAGGGTAGAATTACTCATACCCACGGTTGGGATCGTCAATCTCTTTTCGATTCAAGCGAGCCATTGGTGGTGGTTACTAATATAAAAGATGATCATCCTGGTGAATTTGATCCTTATGAATGGAAATTCAGAATTATGCCAATGGTTTATGAATCCACTGAGAACTATAGTGATGAATTCCATGACGATTATACTTTTTCTTCCATATTTGTCAATGGAGACAATCTGTTTGTCAGGGAACCATTTGATGAAATACTAAACAACCCTTATAGCGCAGTGTATCATGAAAGCGCACCTAACCATTATCCAATGACACCAGCCTTGATGTTTGAAAGGCCAGGGGAAAACCGTTATTATGGCTATAGGACGCCCATTTGGTATTTCCAGGGATTAGCCTTTGGCTCAGACGGACCCACGGGCTTCCCATTCTATGGCGGAGTTTTTTGTGCTTTTGGAGAAGGAGGTTTACAACGTGCTACGGATGATGACAACAAGGTATTGGTACAACTTGATGGAGAAACCATTTATGACGATGCAATAGGATCCTTTAACGCCGAATGGCAATTCATGGCGCCCGCCGATGGCGTGATAACCATGGATATTGAAGACAACCACGTTGAAAATCAAGGTCTTGTCATGGCAAATAGGACCCATATTGAGTATGACCTTAGACACGAAGAGGCTTTCCCACCAACGCTTACCATTTTGCAAGTAATGGACGAAAATGATGTAGAGAAAATAGATATTCAAAATCTTTCTAATTCTAAAATAAACATTGCAGGAGCTGATTTCACCATTGATGTTTATGGTGACATGAAAATGCTCTATTTTGACAAACCAGAAATTGAGGTATGGTATTCCATTGACGGCGCTAATTACGAACCACTGGAGGTGTATGAAGATGAATCCATGTTCCACGTGAATTATGGCAATTTCTTTGTTGTTGATTTGGGCCAATTGGAAGGAATTGCCAATGACAAGTGGGTAAGCCTGAAAGTCACAGTGACCGATGCGCAAGGCAATTACCAGACTCAGGAGTTAGACAACTTGTTCTATGCAGGACAATTTACTTCAATTAATGAGGATATGGTGACGGGCAAGAACCACACCGTTCACCCCAACCCCTTCACCAACGAGGTTAGGATTACGACTGCCAACGCTGTAAATGGCACGGCCAATATCCAAGTGTACAATGTGTTGGGCGCACAGGTCTATCAACAGACCGTCAATTGCACCGACACCAATGAATTCACCATCAAGGGCAGTGCCTTGAAGCCGGGCATCTATTTCTATAGCATCAGTACCGAAAACGGCTTGATGCAAGGAAGAATTGTAAAGGAATAAAACAATTCGAACAAGTTAACTGTAAAGTTTCTTTACATCCGTTGTAAAGATTCTTTACAGTTTTCTTTTTGTGTTCTTTGATTAAATAGCTAATATTCAAATTGTTGAATAATTTGGCATGGCATCTGATAACCTATGGTGCCAAATCAATATATTCATACAATGAGGATACAGTTTTTTCATTTTTTGATGTTTTCCATGGTGGCCAACGTCGTGGTTGCCCAAGACACGGTCACCATGGGTTTGAAGGATTGTATGCATTATGCGGTGGAGCATTCCACCAAGATACGCATCGCCCAAGCCGATAACCGAGATGCCCAGATCGACCGGCGCGACGCCATCTTTGCTGCCTTTACGCCTACGATTGATGGCAACACATACGCCTATTCCAACTTTGGCCGTAGCATCGACCCCGAGACCAACACTTATATCCGAACGACCTCGTTCCACAATGGCTACAGCCTCTCGGCGGGCATCAACCTCTTCAACGGATTCCAGGCGGTCAACAACCTGAAAATCACCAAGACGGCGCAACTGATGGGCTTGACCAAGGAGCAACAAACCGAAGACCAGATCTGTCTTGCCACCATGGAAGCCTACTGCAATGTGCTGTATTACACCGACATGCAGAAAGCTTTGCAGGCGCAGGTGGCCACAGCGGAAAAGGCCGTGCAGTTGGCGACGAGGCAGGAACAACTGGGACAGAAATCCCATGCCGATGTGGTGCAGATGCAGAGCGACCTCGCTGAACGGCAATACCAACTGACCACCTGCCGGAACAACCTCAACAATGCCGTCATCACCCTGAAGGATGTGATGTTTTGGCCCATTGAAAAACCATTGAAAATTGACGAATCGTTTTCGCGGCTGCCGCAATGCGACAGCCCTACAACGGGGACGGAAAACATTTCCCAAATGGTGGAATTTGCCAAAACCAACATGCCGTCCGTCGTTTTGGCCGAAGGCACGATGAAAAATGCCCGCCTCGCGCTGAAGACTGCCCGCTGGCAGTTGTTGCCTAGACTCTCGCTCTACGGTGGCTGGTCGTCGAGTTACTTCACCTACCCGGGAATGGAGGGCTATGTGCCCACGCCGTATTTCGAGCAGTTGAAGAACAATGGCGGTGAGTATGTGCAACTCTCGTTGAGCATCCCCATCTTCGACCGCCTTTCCAGCCATTCCAATATTGCTAGGAAAAAGAACGCTTACGATCGTGCCCAGGCCGACTATGAACAGACGCTACAAACGGTGGAGGCCGAGGTGCGCCGTGCAATCGCCGACCGCGACGGCAGTGCCGATGCCTTACGTCAAGCCGACACCCGCGCTGAATTGCAAGAGGAGGCCTTCGCACTGAACACCAAGCGTTTCGAGCAGGGCTTGATTTCGTCCATCGAATACCAGACGGCATCGAACAACTACCTCAATGCCCTCGCGGAACAATTGAACGCCAGGCTTCAATACTTTATTAAGAATAGTGTGGTTAATTACTATGGCGGGAAATCGTATTTAGAACAATGAGGCTAAGCGGAAATCATAAGAACTCTCCAACCGGAATCTCAACAATTAAACAGTTAAACAATCTACAATCAACAATATGAAATCCTACCTGAAATTCCTATCCCGCAACAAGCTCTACACCGCCATTGAGTTCATCGG
>JAEEON010000063.1 GCA_016284305.1 Bacteroidales bacterium | reverse complement strand
CTGCGACAGCAGCAGCAGCGGGTTCAATACCGTATTCTTCTTTCAAAATGGTAGCGAGTTCATTTACTTCCTTAACAGTAAGATTCACTAATTGTTCAGCAAAAGCTTTAAGATCTGCCATTTTTAACTTATTTTTTAGAGTTTTACAAATTTAATTCTATTACTTATCGTTCGAATGTTTACATTCAGTTTTTTTATTCTGCCTTTTCTGACAACGTCTCGAGGATACCGGAGAGTTTGTGTCCGCCGGACTGGAGGCCGCTGATGACGTTCTTGATCGGCGACTGCAGCAGGGCGATGATGTCCGCGATGAGGTCGTTCTTCGACTTGATGTTGCAGAGGGCGTCAACCATGTTGTCGCCAATGTAGCAGCATTCCTCGATGAAGGCGCCCTTCAGGATGGGACGATCACTCTTCTGACGGAAATTCTTGATCAGTTTGGCGGGGGCATTACCCGTCTCGCACAGCATCACGGCTGTTGAACCCTTCAGGACGTCGTAAAGATCGGAATAATCCTTACCGGTCTGCTGCATAGCTTTATGCAGGAGGGAGTTTTTAACAACGAGCATCTTGATGCCACTATTGAAGCACTGTCTTCTAAGCTGGCTCGTCTTCTCGGCGTTGAGGTCGGAGATGTCGGTCAGATAGAAATTAGGACAAGCCTGCAGTTCAGCGAGTATGGAGTCGATAATGATTTGTTTATCTTCTTTTCTCATTTCAATAACCTTTCAACTTTAGATTGCTACTGATTTAATATCGATCTGCACACCCGGGCTCATGGTACTTGAGATGTAAACACTCTTGACGTAAGTACCTTTTGCGGCTGCTGGTTTCAATTTGATAACGGTAGAGATCAACTCCTTGGCGTTATCAAAGATTTTCTCTGGAGTGAAACTGACTTTCGCGACTGCAGCATTGATGATGCCGTACTTATCGACCTTGAAGTCGATCTTACCGGCTTTTACTTCTTGAACAGCTTTACCAACCTCCATGGTCACCGTACCGGTCTTGGGGTTCGGCATCAATCCACGGGGACCGAGGATACGACCCAGAGCACCAACTTTCGGCATGATGTTAGGAGTAGTGATAATCACGTCAATATCAGTCCAACCATCCTTAATCTTCTGGATGTATTCATCCAGTCCGACGTAGTCGGCACCAGCATCCAAAGCTTCTTGTGCTTTGTCGGGGTTGCAGAGAACCAGGACGCGCACAACTTTACCTGTTCCGTGGGGAAGGGTGACGGAGCCACGCACCATTTGGTTGGCTTTACGTGGGTCAACACCCAAACGGATGTTCAGGTCAACTGAAGCATCAAATTTGGTGTAAGTGATCTGTTTTACGATATTAACCGCTTCAATCAAGGAGTAACTCTTGCTTTTGTCGAACTTAGCCAAAGCTTCTTTCTTCTGTTTAGTGACTTTTGCCATTTACCTAAGATTTTTTTGTTCTACAAATGCAACGAAGACTTAGTCTTTCTTTAAAGGTGATTCGCCTGTTACCTTGACTCCCATGCTACGTGCCGTACCGGCGACCATAGACATGGCTGACTCGATGGTGAAGCAATTCATGTCCTTCATCTTGTCGGTTGCGATCTGGCGCACCTGATCCCAGGTGAGGCTACCCACCTTGGAACGGTTAGGTTCTTTCGAACCGCCTTTGATCTTGGCGACTTCGAGGATGGAGACGGCCACTGGGGAAGCCTTCACGATGAAATCGAAAGACTTGTCCTTGTAAACAGTGATGATGACGGGTAAAACCTTACCGGCCTGATCCTGAGTACGGGCGTTGAATTGCTTGCAGAACTCCATGATGTTCACACCTTTGGAACCGAGGGCGGGACCAACGGGTGGAGCAGGGTTCGCGGCTCCTCCTTTAATTTGCAGTTTAATTAATCCGCTTACTTCTTTTGCCATTTTTTAATCCTTCATTAAAATGATAAGGAAACTTTCATTTCACTTTTCGGAACTCACTCCAACTTCACTTGGAAATAACTCAACTCCAACGGGGTCTTGCGGCCGAAGATCTTGACGCTCACTTTGAGTTTTTTCTTCTCATCGTTCACTTCTTCGATGATGCCGCTGAAGCTCTTGAACGGGCCTTCATTCACGATGACCGACTGTCCGACCATGAACGAGATGTCGCTACCCTCGCCCATTTCCTGAAGCTCATCCATCTTACCGAGGATGCGGTTCACTTCGGCGGGGCGCAGCGCGTCCGGTTCACCTTTCGTGCCCAGGAAACCGAGCACGTTAGGGACGTTGCGAATCACGTGAACGACTTCACCTGCCAAGACAGCTTCAATGAGGACATAGCCCGGAAGGTAGTTTCTCTCTTTGGAGACTTTCTTTCCGTTCTTGACCTCAAAGTACTTCTCAGTAGGTATCAGCACCTGTGTGATCTGGTCTTGAAGGTTAAGCCTCTTGATTTCGGACTCAAGGTATTCCTTTACCTTTTTCTCCTTGCCACTGATGGCTTTAACCACATACCATCTCTTTTCGTTCGATCCGTTCATCTTCCAAGCCAAATTGATACGTTAGTCCAAAATGCTCACAGATTCAATAAAACACGATTAGAAGTGCACGTGTTGATAGAACACTTCCAAAAGGTTTTTAAAAGAGATATCCATCAAGAATACCACCAAGGCGATAATCAGGGAAGCAATGGATACGACAATAACGCTACTGCGTAATTCTTTCCAAGTTGGCCAAGTGACTTTCTCTTTCAACTCGGTATAGCATTCCTTAACGTAGTCAACTATTTTCATCTTTCTTGAATCTTTTTTACAAAAAAGCACGGGTGGAAAGGCTCGAACTCTCGACACTCGGTTTTGGAGACCGATGCTCTACCAACTGAGCTACACCCGTAGATTAGGGAGGCTGTTTTTCAAGCCTCCCCTTTTGTTACTTGTTGAAGGATCAATCGTCAATGATTTCGATCACCTGGCCAGAACCAACGGTACGACCACCTTCGCGGATAGCGAAACGGAGACCTTTATCCATGGCGATGTCAGCGATCAACTTAACGTCGATGGTGACGTGGTCACCAGGCATAACCATTTCCATTCCTTCGGGGAGAGTGATCTCACCGGTAACGTCGGTGGTTCTGAAGTAGAACTGAGGACGATATTTGTTACGGAACGGGGTGTGACGGCCACCTTCTTCTTTTGAAAGGACGTAAACCTGACCCTTGAAGTGGTGATAAGGCTTCACTGAACCTGGTTTGGCGATAACCATACCACGGCGGATTTCATCCTTGTCGATACCACGGAGGAGCAGACCGGCGTTGTCACCAGCTTCACCTTCGTCCAAGATCTTACGGAACATCTCGACACCGGTAACGGTTGATTTCAGTTTCTCAGCACCCATACCAAGGATGTCAACGGGATCACCAACGTGGATGACACCAGTTTCGATACGACCGGTGGCAACGGTACCACGACCAGTGATGGAGAACACGTCTTCGATAGGCATCAAGAACGGTTTGTCAACGGCACGCTGCGGCTCTGGGATCCAGGTGTCGCAAGCTTCCATCAACTCGTCGATCTTGCCAGTCCAAGCCGGGTCATCGTTCAAGGCACCAAGGGCGGAACCACGGATGATAGGCGTATTGTCACCGTCGAAGTCGTACTTGCTGAGGAGGTCGCGGATTTCCATCTCAACCAACTCGAGGAGCTCTTCGTCGTCAACGAGGTCGCACTTGTTCAGGAACACCACCAAGCGAGGCACACCAACCTGACGAGCGAGCAGGATGTGCTCACGGGTTTGTGGCATAGGACCATCGGTAGCGGCAACCACGATGATAGCACCGTCCATCTGGGCAGCACCAGTAACCATGTTCTTCACATAGTCAGCGTGGCCAGGGCAGTCAACGTGAGCATAGTGACGATTCTCAGTCTGATACTCAACGTGAGCGGTGTTAATGGTAATACCTCTTTCCTTTTCTTCTGGAGCAGAGTCAATAGCGTCGAACGTCTTGATCTCTGACAGACCCTTCTTTGCCAGGTGCAGGGTGATAGCGGCGGTCAAAGTGGTCTTGCCGTGGTCAACGTGGCCAATAGTACCAATATTGACGTGCGGTTTAGTTCTTTCGAATTTTTCTTTTGCCATTTTATTTCTAATTATTTAAGGTTATGAATTCCTATAAACACTAATTGAGCCGATGGGGAGAATTGAACTCCCGACCCCTTCCTTACCAAGGAAGTGCTCTACCGCTGAGCTACATCGGCTTTGTTTTTTTCATTCAGAGCGGAAGACGGGGCTCGAACCCGCCACCTAAAGCTTGGAAGGCTTTCGCTCTGCCAAATGAGCTACTTCCGCTTTCCTGTGGGGGAGGGTGGACTCGAACCACCGAACTCATCCGAGGACAGATTTACAGTCTGTTGCAATTGCCACTATGCGACTCCCCCTTGGACTGGATAACTCAGAGCCGGTAGACGGACTCGAACCGCCGACAGGCTGATTACAAATCAGCTACTCTACCAACTGAGTTATACCGGCAATCTTTCTAAGAACACTCAAGCTCCCTTCAAGAAGCACACCCTCTCATCTGAAAGGGTGTGCAAAAGTACATACTTTTTTGATACCTACAACTTTTTTTCTGCTTTTTTTTTCAAAAAAAATCAAAAAAATTAATAGTTGATTGTAAATCAATGAGATAATTATTTGGTAAATTTACCCTTATATTTCTCCAACTGCTTCTTCAAGGCGTCCACCGACAGGTCAGTGGCCTCCTCAAAGGTCTTGCACTGCTTGCTCGCATACAAATCGTCGCCTTTCAGCATCAAACGAATGTCCGTGATCTTGTTCTCCGGAGTGTCGGTGTTGTCCAACTTCAACGTCACCTCGGCGCCAATCACCTCGTTGTACTTGCTGCAAACTTTCTCCACCTTTTGGGTGATGAACTCTTCCAGGTCGCTGCTCGCCCTGAAATGCACTGAATTGATCATTACTTTCATAATTTCTCCTTTCTTTTATACCCTTTCGGGTTGGTGTTTCTTATTCCCCACCCGGAGGATCATCCTCCCTTGGGGTGGGCTTGTTGATGTATCTTTTTCAATTGCTCGATCGTGTTGTGCGCATAAACCTGCGTCGTGGCAAGGTCGGAATGCCCCAACAACTTCTGTATCGCCACCAAACTGGCACCCTCGTCGAGCAAGTGTGTCGCAAAGGTGTGACGCAACACATGGGGACTCTTCTGCTTCAAGGTCGTCACCGACTCCAACATCGAATGCACCTTCTCATAAACAAAGTAAGGCGACATCTCCTCCCCCTTGTCGTTCAATAACAAACGGTCGGCCCGCACCGGGAAACGCTCATCGCGCAGCGACCGATACTTCCCCACCATCTCCAACAACTCGCGACTGACCGGAATGAAACGCTCCTTGTCACGCTTGCCCAGCACCTTGACCTTCATCCCGATGACATCGACATCCTGGTCACGCAAGCCGATGAGCTCCGCCTTTCGAATCCCCGTCTGGTACAATAGTTCAAACAACAATTCGTCCCTTTTTATTGTATAATCCTCACAATTTTCAAATGACACCTTATTAATATCACTTTCAGAAACGAATTTCACGAGATTCTTCGGCTGCTTCAGATTTTTGATGCCAAACATCGGGCTCTTCTCCACAAAGCCTTCCCTCAGACAAAACTTGTAAAAGGTCTTGAGCGTCGAAATCATTCGGTTGATGCTCCTGTTCGAAAGCCCACCGTCCTTCAACGACACCAGAAACGTCTTGATCATCGGTGTGGATGCCTTGCTCAAATCGGGCAACTCGTACTCTTTGGCCATAAACGACTCAAATCGCTCCAAATCACGACGATAGGATTTCACCGTCAGAGGTGAATAACGACGTTCCGCCTGAATGTAGGATAAAAATTGGTCGATTAAAGGCATCGCAAAAGGCAATAAAAAAACTTCGTTGTAAAGATAAGCAAAAAAGCTTACATACAACGAAGATTTTTTTCAAAAAAATTATCTTTCCTTAGAGGCAGATCACATATTCTCTTCGGCCTGACGAAGTTGCTGCACATAGATAGCCTTCAGACGCTGGGCGCGCTTGATGACGGATGGCTTGGTGAACTTTTGACGTTCGCGCAATTCCTTCACGACGCCGGTCTTTTCATACTTTCTCTTGTAGCGCTTCAAAGCTCTGTCGATGCTTTCGCCTTCTTTAACAGGAATAATAATCATTTTAAAACACTTCCTTCTTTTAAATGGTTAGTAATTATTTTTTGAGGCTGCAAAAGTACGACTTTTTCCTTTTCCCTCAACAAACGACGGGATTTTTTTTCTTATCCCTTGATTTGCACCATGAAACCTTCCTTGATCAAGGGATCGAGCAACGTCCGCATCTCCCCTTCTGTAAACTTCATCAAACCCACTGCAGGAGTTGGACGGGCAATGGTGTATGCCATGATTTCACGCGGCTTGAGCATCCTGACAATCTCCATCCACCCTTCCAATACCTCAGGCGATGACGAGTCGAAATCTGGACTTTTCAAAAACATGGTCTGCAAGATGAAATCGCCGTTGAAACCTTTCAATGCCTCGATCACACGGGCGATGTCATAACCGGGAGCAGGCAGATTGATCCTTTGGATCAACTCGTTGGTCGGGGCGTCAATCTTCATGATGGGGTTATCCACCTTGCGAAGCGCATCGAAGATCTCCCGACGATGCACTTGGGTGGCATTGGAGAGGACCGAAACCTTGGCCTGAGGGAAATAACGGTTGCGTAAAGCCAAAGTGTCGTCAATGATCCTCGGGAATTCAGGATGTATGGTTGACTCACCGTCGCCAGAAAAAGTGAACGAATCCACTGGAGTGCCTTCCTCAAGCATTTGGATTAGCTTTGACTCCAGAGCCTGATGAACCTCTTCGGCCTTAGGCAGCCTCGAGTCACCGCGCCCATCACGGTTCCAACCACATTCACAATAAATGCAATCGAAAGTACAGATTTTTCCATTTACAGGCAATAAATTGATTCCCAATGAATTACCCAACCTACGACTCTTAATGGGGCCAAAAACGGTTTCTTCTCTTACCATAGTGCGTCTTTTTTTTGAGGACGCAAAAATAGCAATAAAAGGTATTTGTCGCAAAGAGAATAAATTGTATCTTTGCGGTTTAAAATGAAAAATCTTTAAAAAATCGAACGCTATGGTAAGCTATAAAGAATTAGGCTTGGTGAACACCCGTGCAATGTTTGCCAAGGCAGTCGATGGTGGATACGCCATCCCGGCATTCAATTTCAACAACATGGAGCAGCTGCAAGCCATCATCATGGCCGCTGTAGAAACCAAGTCGCCCGTCATCCTTCAGGTGTCGAAGGGCGCACGCAACTATGCCAACCAGACCTTGTTGCGTTACATGGCCCAAGGTGCGGTGGAATACGCCAAAGAGTTGGGATGCGCCCATCCTGAGATCGTGCTTCACCTCGACCACGGCGACAGCTTCGAGCTCTGCAAGTCGTGCATCGACATGGGCTTCTCGTCAGTGATGATCGACGGCTCAGCCCTGCCGTACGACGAAAATGTGGCTGTCACCAAGAAGGTCGTTGAATACGCCCATCAGTATGATGTGACCGTGGAAGGGGAGCTTGGCGTGCTGGCTGGTGTGGAAGACGAAGTGGCCGCTGAAGAGAGCCATTACACCAAACCTGAGGAAGTCATCGACTTCGTGACCAAGACCGGTGTGGACAGCCTTGCCATCTCCATCGGCACCTCGCATGGTGCCTATAAGTTCACTCCTGAACAATGCACCGTTGACCCAGCCACGGGTCGCCTCGTCCCTCCTCCGTTGGCCTTCGACGTGTTGGAAGCCATCGAGAAGAAGTTGCCCGGCTTCCCCATCGTGCTGCATGGCTCCTCCTCCGTGCCTCAAGACGAGGTCGATACCATTAATAAATATGGTGGCAGCCTGAAAGCCGCTGTCGGCATCCCCGAGGAGCAACTCCGCAAAGCCGCCAAGAGCGCAGTCTGCAAGATCAACATCGACTCAGACAGCCGTCTGGCCATGACCGCAGCCATCCGCAAGGCCTTTGCAGAGAAACCTGCCGAGTTCGACCCGCGCAAGTACCTCGGACCAGCCCGTGACAACATGAAGAAACTATATATCCATAAAATCGTGAACGTCTTAGGCTCCAACGACAAGCTCATTGAAAAATAAACGGCCTGAAAGGCCAGAAGCCATCAGCCCAGGGCAACGCCCTGGGCTGGGACATTCCCATGTTCAGCAAAGAGAAAGGATCTGTTCTTCACTTGGTCATCACAATAGTAACATTCTAAAAAATGAGTTTCACTCCTTTAAAAGCCATATCCCCTGTTGACGGCAGATACCACAGCAAAACCGTCGAACTGAATGATTTCTTCTCCGAATTCGCCCTCATCCGCTACCGTGTAATGGTTGAAGTGGAATATTTCATCGCCCTCTGCGAGATTCCATTGCCACAACTGGAAGATTTTGAAGGCGACTATGAAGATCTTCGTGCCATCTATGAAGAATTCCAGACCGAAGATGCTGAAGAAATCAAAGAAATCGAAAAGACCACCAACCACGACGTGAAGGCGGTGGAATACTTCCTGAAACGCCAATTCGACGAGATGGGGCTCGAGAAATGGAAAGAGTTCCTGCATTTCGGCTTGACCTCGCAGGACATCAACAACACCGCCGTGCCGCTCTCCATGATGGAAGCCCACAAGCTGGTGGTGAAGCCCGCCATCGAGGAGGTCATCGACAAGCTCAGTGGAATGGCCAAGGAATGGAGAGACATCCCGATGCTGGCCAAGACCCACGGACAGCCTGCCAGTCCGACGCATCTGGGCAAGGAGATTTACGTGTTTGTGGAACGTCTCAACGACCAGCTGAAGATGCTCAACAGCGTGCCTTTCACCGCCAAGTTCGGTGGAGCCACCGGCAACATGAACGCCCACAAAGTGGCCTACCCCAACATCGACTGGCCTGCCTTTGCCAAACATTTCGTGGAGAAAAGCCTGAAGCTCAAACGTCAACAGACCACCACCCAGATCGAGCACTACGACTACATGGCCGCCTATTTCGATGCCTTGCGTCGTGTGAACACCATCTTGATTGACCTATCGCGTGACATATGGCTTTATGTCTCGATGGAATATTTCAAGCAGAAGATCAAAGCAGGAGAAGTCGGTTCTTCGGCGATGCCGCATAAAGTCAACCCCATCGACTTTGAGAACGCCGAGGGCAACCTGGGCATGGCCAACGCTGTGCTCACTTTCCTCAGCACCAAGCTACCCATCAGCCGTTTGCAGCGCGACCTCACTGACTCCACCGTCACCCGCAACATCGGTGTGCCGATTGCCCATACCTTAATCGCTATCAAGTCGTTGATGAAAGGCCTCGACAAGCTACTGCTCAACGAGGACAAAATCCGCCAAGACCTGCAACAGAACTACGCCGTGGTAGCCGAGGCCATACAGACCATTCTGCGTCGCGAACAAGTGGAAGGTGCCTACGAGTTGCTGAAAGGACTGACCAGGACTAACAAGCACATCGACAAGGAGACCATTGACGAGTTCATCAAGACACTTCCCGTTAGCAAGGAAATCAAGATGGAGCTGATGGCGATTACTCCGGAGAACTATACGGGATTCAATTATTAATTTAGAATTTAGAATTTAGAATTTAGAGATAGCTCAACAATTAAACAATTAAACAATTGTCAAAGCGCGGGTCGTTCAATAGGATTCTAGGTTACGTGAGACCTTATTGGTTCTCACTGCTGCTGAATTTGTTCTTCAACCTGGTGACCATCTTCTTCTCCTTATTCTCATTCGCCCTCCTTGTCCCCTTCCTGAACTTATTGTTTAAGACCGAGGCCATCGAGGCCGTTGCCAAGCCCGAGTTCGCGTTCACCTCCGACTACCTGATGAGTTACCTCAACTATTTGATGAGCGACATCATCCTGGAACACGGACATCGTTACGCCTTGGTGTTCATTTGTATCGTCCTGCTTGTCGCATTCCTATTCCGCAACCTGGGCCGCTTCTGTGCCTACTACTCGATGGCCAAGGTCCGCGTGGGCACCATCAAAGACCTGCGCAGCGACCTTTACCGTAAGATCATGGTGCTTCCGCTCGCTTTCTACAGTAAACAGAAAAAAGGGGACATCATGTCGAGGATCACCAACGATGTGCAGGAAGTGGAGGTGTCTATCCTCAACTGGATTGAGACCCTCATCAAAGATCCATTGACCATCATCTTCTACTTCGCCTTCCTCGTAAGCCAAAGTGCCAGACTCACGCTCTTTGTCCTCATCTTGCTCCCTGTGGCTGGACTAGTCATTGGCAAGGTGGGCAAGGCGTTGAAGAGACAATCCAAAGAGACCCAAAACCGATTGGCGGGCATCACTGCGACTATCGAGGAGACCATCTCGGGGCTCCGAATCATCAAGGGATTCAATGCCATCGGTTACCTTAACAAGAAGTTCAACGAACAGAACAACACATACTCAAGATCGCTGTTGGGTGTCCATCGCAAACGCGACATGAGTTCGCCCATGAGCGAGTTCCTCTCGGCCATAGTGGTCATCATCGTCCTATGGTTTGGAGGCAACATGATCTTGGATGGTGAAAGCAGCTTGAGTGCGGCGGGATTCATCAGCTATGTCGTGGTCTTCTCGCAGATCATCTCCCCCATCAAATCGTTCTCCCAAGGTTATTTCAACATCAAGAAAGGCATCGCTTCCGCCGACCGGATCTTTGAGATCTTGGATGCCGATGAAGTAATCACTGAGAAAGACAATGCTTTGGAAATCAAAGATTTCAAGGAGGAGATTTATTATAAGGACGTAAGTTTCCGTTACGGAAAGGAAGATGTTTTGAGAGACATTGACCTAAGGATTCCCAAGGGGAAGGTTGTCGCCCTTGTCGGCGAGAGTGGTGGCGGAAAATCGACATTGGTCGATCTTTTACCCCGTTTCTATGATGTTTGCGAGGGGCAGTTGTTGATCGATGGGCATGACCTTCGCGACTACAAGATCCGCGACCTTCGGGGATTGATGGGCATCGTCACCCAGGAGAGCATCTTGTTTAACGACACGGTGTTCAACAACATCGCCTTCGGAATGGAAAACGTGTCGAAGGAGGCTGTCATCGAGGCTGCTAAGGTCGCCAATGCCCATGAGTTCATCATGGAATTGGAGCAGGGGTACGAAACGGTTATCGGCGACCGAGGCATGAACCTTTCTGGAGGGCAACGTCAGCGTCTGAGTATTGCCCGTGCCGTGTTGAAGAATCCACCTATATTAATATTGGACGAAGCCACCTCTTCGTTGGACACGGAGAGCGAGCGTTTGGTCCAGGATGCTTTATCAAAGGTGATGAGCCAGCGCACTTCAATCGTCATCGCCCATCGTCTGTCCACCATCCAGCACGCTGACGAAATTGTGGTGTTGCAGAAGGGGCAGATCATCGAGCGAGGTACCCATGACGAATTGATTGCCTTAGATGGAATTTATAAAAAACTCACTGATTTACAATCGTTTAATTAACATAAAAACAACAAAACTATGACAATTCAAGAATTACAGCCGAATGGCATCTGGAGAAACTTTTATAGCTTGACGCAGATTCCGCGTCCATCGAAAAAAGAAGCCAAGGTCATCGCCTTCATGAAACAATGGGGCGAGGAGCATGGTTTGGAGACCATGGTTGATGACTGTGGCAACGTCATCATGCGCAAACCCGCCACTCCAGGCATGGAGAACCGTAAAGGCGTCATCCTTCAAGCCCACCTCGACATGGTGCCACAGAAGAACGACGGCAACCCTCATGACTTTGAGAACGATCCTATTGAGACCCACATCGAAGACGGTTGGGTGAAGGCCAACGGCACTACCCTCGGAGCTGACGACGGTCTGGGTGCTGCTGCTGCCATGGCGGTACTTGAGGCCACTGACCTCCAGCATGGTCCCATTGAAGCCCTCTTCACCATCGACGAAGAAACTGGCATGACAGGAGCCAACAAGTTGCAACCCGGTGTGCTCCACGGCGACATTCTGCTCAACATGGACTCCGAGACCGAAGGTGAGCTCTACGTAGGCTGCGCAGGCGGTGTTGACACCATCGGCACCTGGACTCCCGGCTATGAAGCCGTTCCTGCTGGAATGGCAGCTTACAAGCTCTTCGTGAAAGGTCTCAAGGGCGGACACTCTGGCATGGATATCAACTTAGGGCGCGCTAACGCAAACAAGGTCATCAACACCATGATGCTCATGGCTGCCGAGAAGTACGGTCTCCGCATGGCCTGCATCGATGGTGGCAGTCTCCGTAATGCCATCCCAAGAGAAGCCATGGCTATCGTCGTTGTACCCGAAGCCAAGAAAGCCGAATTTGAGGAATTCGCCAAGGACTACGAGTGCATTGTAAAAGAGCAGTTCGAAGGCATCGAGCCAGAAATGGCTATCCTCTGCGAGCCTGCCGACATGCCTGCGAAAGTCATTGACCTCAAGACTCAGGATCAACTCTTCGGAGCTATTGCCAAATACCCCAATGGTGTCATTGCCATGTCGAAAGACTTTGAAGGCACCACGGAGACCTCTTCTAACCTTGCCACCATCAAGATGGAAGACGGCAAGATCGTTTGCGCTGCTCTCACCCGCAGTTTGGTGGATGCTGACAAGGACAAGCTCGCTGAGAAGATCCGCAAGAACCTCACCGACAATGGTGCTGAGGCTTACTCCACCGGCGACTATCCTGGTTGGAAGCCCAACGCCCACTCTCCGATCCTCAACACTATGAAGAGCGTTTATCAAGAGAAGTTCGGGAAAGAGCCCAAAGTCATGGTCATCCACGCAGGTTTGGAATGCGGCATCCTCGGATCCAAATATCCGAACTGGGACATGGTGTCGTTTGGACCAACCCTGGTACATCCGCACTCCCCTGACGAGGCCTTGCTCATTGAGAGCGTTGCACCGTTCTGGGAGTTCCTGGTTGAGACCTTGAAGAACATCCCTGCAAAGGAAGCCTTGGCCTAAAGAATCTTTTTTTGACATTTTTTCCCAAAAAAAGTTGTGCGAAATAAAAAAATGTGTAATTTTGCAGTCCTAAAATAAGGGGTTCTTCCAAAGAAATAAACAAATACATATACGAAAATGAAACGCACTTACCAACCATCGAACAGAAAGCGCAGAAACAAGCATGGTTTCAGAGAGAGAATGTCAACTGCCAACGGCCGCAAGGTCTTAGCTCGCAGAAGAGCCAAGGGCAGAAAGAAACTGACCGTTTCTGACGAGTATTAAATAAAGATAGAAGCCGTTTCTATTTCTTATTTAAGGTATATGCAAAAGGCGACCCGAATTTCGGTGTCGCCTTTTGTTTATGATTGGATAATCCTATCGATCATTTTAGGATTGATGCCCACCTCCCTCATACGGGAGATCAGTGCTTCCCGTTCGGCCATACGGCCTTGTTCAAGTCCTTCGGCGAGGCCTAGTTCTTTTCCTTCGGCGAGGCCTTCCTCCATCCCGGCATCCTTCCCTTTCTCATAGGCATAGTCCAACGTATTCTTGTTGTCCCAGTAATGTTTCTGGCTTTCCATGTACGCAAACCGTTCCTCCTCATTGAACATCCCGATTCGCGCCTCCTCGAAAAACTTCGTGAACACACGCTCTTGGAGCTCCTTCGGCTGCTCCAACAGGTAGCTGATGTTTTTCAGCACGTATAGCCACTTGTCCTGCATCGTCACCAACTCCTCTTCCTTCTTCTTGAACTTCGGCATCTCCACATAG
>JAEEON010000062.1 GCA_016284305.1 Bacteroidales bacterium | reverse complement strand
GGCTGTAGAGCAGCGTGGCTTCCCACACCTCGCCCTTGTAAAGATAGATGTCGGCAAGCTTTAGTTTCAGTTCGGCTTTGTCTTGTTTGCCCCCAACGGTCTCAATGGTCCGCGTGAGCAAGGCGATGGCTTCCTCGGTCTGGTCGAGATGGTAGGTCATGATGTCGGCTTGAATTAGGATCAGCTTCGCCAAGTCGTTGGTATTGATTTCGGTATAGGCTTCATCGATGCGTTTCGAGAGTTTTTCGTAGGCCTTCGTGTCGGTGCTGTTGGCGGCTTTCAGCTTCAGGTAGTCGGCCTTGATGACCCCCGTGAGGGCTTGTCCGTAGAAGGGACTGCTCGGGCCTTTGCCCAAAATGTAGGTGTAGCCTTCCTTGGCGATGTCGTATTGCTTGTTGTTCAGGCAGATGCCCGCCAAGTTATTGATTTGGCCGTCTTGGTCGTGGGTCTTTCGGTCGATGCTTTGGCTTTGTGCCAAGGCGATGTCGTAGTCCTCCTGTTGCAGGGCAAACCAAACGAGAAGTTGGGCAAAATCCAAGTTGTCGGGCTTCTCTTGGGTCTGTTTCAGCAGTGCCATGCGCAACTCATCGGAAATGCTGTGGTTCACGTCGTAATACATCATCGTTTGCAGGCGGTTGCGGATGTTGTTGTATTGTCCGGGATGCGCCTCCACCTCAAGGAAGTAATACTTGAAAGCCTCCTGATAGTTGGCCGACGACTGATGGATAGAGGCTTGGTCCAAATGAAAGTTCTCTTTGCCGTTGAGGAGGGTGTTGCCTTTCTCCAACACGGCCAAAGCCATGTCGTTCATGCCCCGCGACTGGAAGGAATAACTCAGGTTTCGGATGGTGGGCGCGTTGGCAGGCAGGTCTTTCATGATTTCGTTGTACTGCTTCTTGGCTTTGTCGGCCTTGCCTTGCAAGGTGTAGATGTAGACCAAATCCACAGCCGACTTGTAGTAGGAAGGGTTCTTTTTGGCGAACGATTTCAACTCATGCTCGGCCTTGTCGTATTCCTTCAGACGAAGTAAACATTCTATATATTGCTGGAAATGACCAGTTTGATTCGTCTTCTCATAGAGCTTTTCATACAGGTCGCGGGCCTTTTCGTACTCTTGTTCGCGGAAATACTGGGTGGCCAACTGTTCGTCAATTTGGACTTGCTCTTTCTGTTGGGCATCCAATTTCTTGCCCTTGGGCGGCGTAGTGACTTGCGCACTCATCGGAATGACGAACGCGAGATTAATGAGAAGGAAGAAAATCCAGTTTCTTTTCATGGGCGTCAGCAATCATTTCTTTTTCTTGAAATCGTCCAAGTCCTTGCGGCAGTTGCCCAAGCGGTCTTTGAAATACTCGACTTGGTTGGTCAGTTTCTCCACCTGTTGGGTTTCGTCTTCAAGATAGACCTCAACCAAGGAATCGGCAAGATAATGGCTTTCGACATCGCCTTTGAGCAAGTCGAGGCGCACCAAGGTGGAGTCCATCTCGGCTTGCATGATGGGGCGAACCTCTTGGAATTGCTGCAAATAGGCATTAATGAGCCGAAGTTTTGGGAAAGCTTCTTCCACTTCCTCTTTGGGCAGGTATTGCAGCATCGAATCGCAGAAGATAAAGTCCTTTTCGAGTTGACCGATGGTGTTGGCGTCCAAGTCGTTCAAGGCACTCATGTCTTTGTTGACTTGTTTTTTCAGTGCGTCAATTTTCTCGATGTCGGTCTTGGGCTGGCAGCCGACGAGCAGCAGCAACAGCGCAAGCCATCCGATGAAACTATGTTTTTTGTTCATGGTTTTGCAATCACGTTGGGTTAGGTCGGCAAAGATACGCATTTTGGCGGAAACGGGCATAAAAAATCCCGACTATCACGGGGACGGTCGGGATTAAACGGTATGTTACTAACAATTATTCAGTGACTTGAGCTTCGACGGGAAGGATGGAGACAAAGGATTTGCCTTCTTTCTTCTTCTTGAATTCGACAACGCCGTCACACAGCGCATACAATGTGTGATCCTTGCCCATACCGACATTCTTGCCGGGATAGTGCTTCGTGCCGCGCTGACGAACGATGATGTTGCCAGCAATGGCAGCTTGTCCACCGAAAAGTTTCACTCCGAGTCGCTTACTAGCGGACTCACGACCGTTCTCAGAACTACCAACGCCTTTTTTGTGTGCCATAGCTTTTTATGTTTTTCGGGTTTTTAATCAGTGATGTTCTCAATTTGGATCTTGCTCAGATACTGACGGTGACCGTTAGAAGTCTGATATCCTTTTCTTCTCTTCTTCTTGAAAACGATAATCTTGTTGCCTTTGAGGTGCTGCATCACCGTGGCTTCGACACTGGCGCCGGCTACCGTCGGGGCTCCTACTTTGGTCGAACCGTCGTTTCCAATCAATAACACTTTGTCGAAAGAAACCTTGCTTCCTTCTTCTTCATGCAGCCTGTTGACGAAGATCTGCTGACCCTTCTCAACTTTGAACTGTTGTCCTGCGATTTCTACTATTGCGTACATTTCT
>JAEEON010000061.1 GCA_016284305.1 Bacteroidales bacterium | reverse complement strand
CGGAACATTTTTCAAATTCGAAGTGTTTCTTTTCATTTCCCTTTTCATCCACATGATACATACGATATTGGTATTCCATCCACTGCGGTTCACGGTAAGGGACTTTGCGCGTCATCTGCTCAAAACGCTTTGTTTCGCCATCGGCAAAAGTGACCATAAGGTTGGCATCTTTCGCGATTTGCCGGCAATAGTAGGTGTCCACTCCATATAGAAGCACGTAATCCCCATAGCTCTTCACATAACCATCGGAAAAGGCAGCATACTCTAACAAGATATTTCTCAGTGAATCAGCAGGTATGCCGTTCACCGAAACCACTGTTTTGCCGAGATAGTTTTTGTATCTTGGAACAGTGCGCCATACCTGTAATGTGTCGTTGAACCAACCTAAACACACCGAGGAAGGCAGTCCACTTGTACCCGTCACTTTCGGCGCTGAGATGATTGCCGTATGGCTGTCGTGGATTTTCCCAATCAACTTGAACACCAATACCTCAAAATCACTTCTGGAGATGGTTTCACCTATTGCAGCCAATTTATTTTTAATATAGGTATCGAATTCCTCTTTCGGTGTGTAGTCATAAAGGCCCGGGAAGGCGTCTTCAAGAGCCAACATCATACTGTCAATGTCAACTTGTGCTTCCTCATACGTCAATTGGGTCTTGTTGTTCGCCTTGGGTGGAATGAAGGTCGTTTTCAGTCCGAAAGGTGTCATCGGATCGTCGGCTTTTGAGTTTTTCGAGATACTGATACAAATGCAAGGTTGCTTAATCTTCTTATAAAGGTATCCGACCGTGCCCAAGGTGTCGCCTCGGTGTATTTTCTCGCCTGTTTTAAATAGTCTTGTTGGACGGATGCCATCAATATAAAGGATTCTTCCATCGGACATCTGCACGCCAACCCACAAACTTGTGTTGTGAATTTTTTCCTGAGTCATATTGTCCCATTCAAGGAAAAGCAGGGAGTCTTGCTCATAGTTACCTGTCTGTTGGGCAAAACATATCAACGAGCAGCTCCAACTGTTGCGGTAGCCCAACAAGGCACTATGGATTTTCCCGTCCACAGGGCAAAGCACGGGGGTTCCCAAGGGCGCCCCGATGATCAAATCTCCGAAATTCAGTTCGGCTTGTGTCTGCGCGTCCGCCACGCCGATATAGTCCTGCGGGCGGTAAAGGATGCCCTCCCCGGCCTGTTTACCTGGGATCGGCCAAAGGTAGTTGTCTTGGGCGAAAGCAAAATTGCCCATGAGCAACAATGCAATGATAATAGCTTTTGTTTTCATAGTTCGAACCATTTTGAAATTTGAAGACAAATGTAACCAACTTGTCAAGAGGGGAAAAGGGCGGTCCAAACTATTTTGGGTTTGAAGAAGTGTAAATTATTGATAATAAATAAATTAACAAAAAAACTATTCCAAACTAATTTTGTAGAAAGTCCAAAAACCATCAATTCCCAATGGAATTAAAAACATGAAAAAACAAAAAAAATAATTATTTGCTTGCAATATTACCAAATATTGGTAACTTTGCGGTGCGTAAAAAAAAGAATCATGAAAACTACATCCGTGGCTTTAGGCAGTTATTTTGAAGACTTTATTAGTTCTACCATTCAAACTGGTCGTTACAACAATGCCAGCGAGGTTGTCCGTGCAGGACTTCGACTTTTGGAAGAAAACGAGAGAAAAATCGCATGTTTAAAGAACGCCATTGAAGAAGGCATGTCGAGTGGACGTTATGAAAACTTCGATGCCGAGGAACACTTGAAACAACTCAAAGCATCACGTCGCAATGGCTAAGTTTCACCTCTCTAACAAGGCTGTTGAGGACCTTGATAGTATTTGGCAATATACACTTGAAACCTGGTCCGAAAATCAGGCTGACACCTATTATCATGATTTGGTAGCAGCCTGTCAAGACATTGCGGAACATCCGACCTATCTTGACAGAGAATACAGCGAAATCTTTCCAGGGCTATATGCCCATCGCTGTCACAAACACTTGATTTTCTATTATTTAGTTGAGGATGGCGTTGAAATTGCAAGAATCCTTCACGAACGGATGGATATTCCAGCTAAATTTGAAGCTTAGAGCAAATCCTTACCCATCTTTTTCTTCACCCGACCTCTGATTTTATCCACCATGTTCACCGTGGTGCCGAGGTAATCCGCTTCTTCTTGACGGGAGAGTTTAAAACGAGAAAGGATGAAGGACTTTTTTTCGTCCTCATCCAAGTCGGGGTATTTTTGACACAGGGTTTCCCATAGGCCAGGATACTTCGCTTCCACTACGGCGAGCATGGCCTTCCAATGGTCCTTTTCACCAAAAACAGCTTGTTCCACATCGTTGAGGAGGTTTGCTCTCTTGCCATTCAGATAGTTGTCCAACAACAACATGATCCGCTGTTCCTTGTCCAAAGCCTCCGAAAGACGATCGGCATAGTCCTGCTGGATTTGTTCGTGTTCAGCATCTTTTTGCGCCAAGGCTTGGTTCTGTTGCTTGAAATGGAACAGTTGGACGTTGATGTCGGCTTCCCGTTTGCGGTTGCGAGCCAATCGGATTTGGGAAATCAAGAAGGCCAACAAAACCAAGGCTGCGACAACGCTAATCAAGATGATCCAACGTTGTTTGGCAATGATCTTCTGGTTCATCTCGTTTTGCAGCAGCTCATAGTCGTATTTCCGCTGAATCCCATACAAGTTGTCTTTCTCATCTTTTAGATTATGCCTCGCATAGCTTCTTGTGAACCTCTCATAATATTGCAAAGCCAGCTTGTAATCACCGCGTTCCTCGGCAAATCTCGAGAATTCCCAATAGTCAAAATAATGTTCATCGTTTTCAACGGTATCCAACGCCCCCCACATCGCTTCCAACTGACCCCAAAAGTAGATGGCAGAGTCCATGTTTCCCGCTTCCTCATATACCGTTCCTAAGCTGCGATAATAATAGGATTTCTTCTCATCGGTATCCAGTCCCGTAATTGCCTTATACTTCCAAAGATACCCCACTGCCTTGTCATAGTCGCCACGTTCGAAATTCAAGACATAAAAATTCGTCAACACCTGTAAATAAATCTCTTCATCTCCACTAATCTCGGCATAGGCAAGTCCTTGATCCATGCACATCTCAGCACTGTCATACTCCTGGAATGCGGTGTAGGCAGAACCCATCAGGTTCCACAACTTGGCGCGCTCATCGTAATGCGTCCCGAAGCCTTCATCGGCAGCCTTCAGCCGCCCAATGTATTCATCCTTTGTCTCGCCTTTGCGATACAGCATGTCGCCAATCTGGTAACGGGCACGCGATGTCGTGAGTGAGTCGCTCGCCAACAAGCCGTAATGTTCCGCATTTTTGAAGGCTTCCAAGGCCAAAGCCTCGTCGTCGGATTCCAAATAGGCATAACCCTCATCCAGCGACTGTCGTGCCTGGTCAAGCTGTTGCTTCGGACCGGGTTTGCAGGCAGCCAATGCCGCAAGAAAGAGAGCCAAAAACAGATGGTGCATTTTCATAGCGCAAAAATATAAAACACCTCTTAATTCTAAATTCCAAATTCTTAATTATTTCGTACTTTTGCACCCAAATTAACATATAGTATTCACCATGATCACTTTAGACCAACAAAAAGAATTATGTAAGAGGGTTGAGGCCTTGAGGAGGTATCTTTGACGTGGACCGTCGTACCATAGAGGCCCAAGAATTAGACGAAAAGACCCAAGACCCACAGTTTTGGGCGGATCCCAAAGCCGCCGAAGCCACCATGAAGAAGGTGCGCGAGGTGAAAGGCTGGCTCAACGGCTACAAAAAGGCTGAAGATGCCTACAACGACCTGGCGGTGCTGTTCGATTTCGCCAAGGAAGGCGAAGCCACTGAGGAAGAAGTGGATGAGCAGTATGCTGCCACACTTGAAATCGTAGAGAATCTGGAGTTCAAAAACATGCTTCGCGAGGAAGCCGACCCAATGAGCGCTGTCTTAAAGATCAACTCGGGTGCTGGAGGAACTGAGGCTCAGGACTGGGCACAAATGCTCATGCGTATGTATATGCGCTATGGTGAAACCCACAACTACAAAGTCACCATCAGCGACCTGCTCGAAGCCGATGACGCTGGCATCAAGTCAGTGACGATGAAGATCGAGGGTGACTATGCCTACGGCTACCTGAAAGGCGAAAACGGCGTGCACCGTCTGGTGCGCGTGAGTCCCTACAACGCTCAAGGCAAGCGCATGACCTCATTCGCTTCCGTATTTGTCACCCCGCTTATTGACGACAGCATCGAGATTGTGGTGGAGCAGTCGCGTTTGTCGTGGGACACCTTCCGCAGCGGCGGTGCCGGCGGACAGAACGTCAACAAGGTGGAGTCGGGCGTGCGTTTGCGCTACCAATACAAAGACCCCTATACTGGTGAGGAAGAGGAAATCCTCATTGAAAACACCGAAACTCGCGACCAACCCAAGAACAAAGAGAACGCCCTGCGCCTCTTGAAGTCGCAACTCTACGACCGTGAGATGCGCCACCGCATGGAGGAGCAGAACAAGATCGAAGCAGGCAAGCTGAAGATCGAATGGGGCTCGCAAATCCGTTCTTACGTCTTCGACGACCGTCGCGTGAAGGACCACCGCACCAACTATCAGACCTCTGACGTGCAAGGTGTGATGGATGGCAATATTGATGCGTTTTTAAAGGCGTATTTGATGGAATTCGGTGCCAAAAAAGTATGATAATAAACTAAATAAACCAACACAATGAAAACTTTAACCATCATCACCATGTTTTTGGCCATGTTTGCCAAAGACCCAACTCCAGCCATTCAACAATTTGTGAGTACCTATTTTCCCAAGGCTACCATCCTGTTCACCCAACGCGATGAAGGTGAATACGAGGTGAGACTGAGCGATGGAACGGAAATCGACTTCACCCGCAAAGGCGAATGGAAAAACATCGATTGCAAGCACTCTAACATCTATACCTGCGTGCCAGCCGAACTTGTCCCTGTCGAGATTGCCAACTACGTGAAAACCAGTTTCCCCGACGAAGACATCATCAAAATCGACAAGGACAGAAGAGACTGGGAAATTGAATTGAGCAACCGACTGGAAATCAAGTTTGACAAGAAATTCCGAGTCCTCGAAATCGACGACTAAAGTTATTAAAAACGTATAATATGATCACTTTCTTTATCGCTTTGGCCGTCCTCATTCTCGGCTATTTCGTTTACGGAAAGCTAGTGGAGAAGCTCTTTGGGGCCGACCCGAATAGGGCTACTCCTGCTACGACCATGGCTGACGGCGTTGACTACGTGCCGATGAAGCCCTGGAGGATCTTCCTGATCCAGTTCTTGAACATCGCCGGTGTGGGTCCCATCATCGGGGCCATCATGGGTGCTCAGTTCGGCACGGCCTCTTTCCTTTGGATTGTGTTGGGAAGCATCTTCGCCGGTGCCGTCCACGACTATCTCTCGGGCATGATCTCCTTAAGAGACAAAGGTGCCAGTCTGCCTGAGATCCACGGCACTTACCTCGGTAATGGTGCCAAACAAATCATGCGTGGTTTCACCGTATTGCTGATGGTTTTGGTTGGTGTGGTGTTCGTCAACACCCCTGCCACCTTGCTCAACGCCCATTTCACCCAAGGCTGGAATCCCTATATCTGGATCATCATCATCTTGGCCTACTACTTGATTGCCACTTTGTTACCCATCGACAAGCTCATCGGCAAGATCTACCCCATCTTCGGCATACTGCTGTTGGGCATGGCCGTGGCCATCTTCATTGCCTTCCTGATTTACAAGCCTGAGATTCCCGAGTTGTGGAGCGGCTTGCAGAACCGTCACCCCGACGCGCCCAATAACCCCATCTTCCCGATGATGTTCATCTCAATCGCCTGCGGTGCCATCTCCGGATTCCATGCCACCCAGTCACCATTGATGGCGCGTTGCATGATCAATGAAAAACAAGGCCGTCCGATTTTTTACGGTGCCATGATCACCGAAGGTGTCGTCGCCTTGATCTGGGCTGCTGCCGCTGCCTATTTCTTCGGTCCTGACAGCGTGGTGGACGTCACAGGAAAAAGCGGGGCCGCCATCGTAGGCATCATCGCCAACACCTGGTTCACCCCCGTTATCGCCACCATCACCATTTTAGGTGTCATCAGCGCCGCCGTCACCTCGGGCGACACCGCCATGCGTTCCGCCCGACTTATCGTGGCCGACTTCCTGCATTTCGACCAGAAGCCCATCAAGAACCGATTGCTCATCGCCATTCCGATGTTCGCCATCACAGCCATCATCCTGATCTATAGCCTCGCCAACGCCAAAGGATTCCAACTGATCTGGCGTTATTTCGCCTGGGCCAACCAAGTCCTTGCCGCTGTAACACTTTGGGCTATTTCGGTGTATCTCGCCAAGAACAAAGGTAAGCTCTGGTACCTTATCACCCTCATCCCTGCCCTTTTCATGACCATGGTGACAGGCTGCTTCCTTTTCGTCGCCAAGGCCTCCGATGGTGGACTGGGCTCGGTGCTGCCAAGACCTGTGGGTTACGGCATTGGAGCTGCCATCACGTTGATCGGGTTAGTTCTGTTTTTAGTATGGAAGAAAAAACAAAAGACCAATTAAACACAAATTCACTCAACATGAAAAAGCCCATAAATATCACCATCCTCCTTGTTTTGGTACTATCCATCATCCATCCCATTCATGCCCAAAACACTGAAAGCTTTCGCGCTCGCTTTGCCTTGAATGGTGGGTTGACCTTCAAAACAAGTAGGGCTCCGATGGATAACAATGTTTATTATAGGGACTATCTTGAAAGCGTCAACCAAGGACTAAGTGCTTCTGCCAACATGCAGTTCTTCATCAAAGACATTCTCTGCATAGGTCTCAACTATGACTACTTTAAAAAACATAGTGCTGCCTATATCCCTTTGTACTACGGCGAAGGATCCCCCATCTTGGACATTGACAACACATACACAATGGATTTCCTGTCGTTTTCCTTGGGACTCCACATTGCAGAAGGCAGACATCACTACCTTTTTCAATACCTGATAGGGTTTATGGATTACAAAGAGAAAGGCAACTACTCCCCATATCTGACAATCACCGCTCCTAACTATAGCGTCGGCCACTGTTTGGGGCAAGGAGCAATGTTGAATTATGATTTTCTTCTTAACAATCATTATGCTCTAGGGATAGAGCTCACTTATTTTATCGGCTCCATCAAAAAGTTGAATCATCAACTGGACTCCTCAAGCAAAATCACTTCATTGAGCGAGCCCATCCGTATCAATCGTTTCAGTCCCAAAATAGGCATCCGTTATTTTTTCTAAACCATGATCTCCATACAGAACCTGAGTATGCACTTTACCGGTGACGATCTGTTCACCAACATCAATTTCCTAATCAGAGAAAAAGATAGGATTGGTTTGGTAGGGCATAATGGGGCCGGAAAGACCACCCTGCTTAGGCTCATTTGTGGACTGGAACAACCCTCCAAAGGTGATGTGATCATCCCTGAAGGCATCACCATCGGCTATCTGCCACAGGAAAAGAATGTGGACAGTCCCAAGACGGTGCTCGATGAGGCAATGTCGGCTTTTGATGAATATCATCAATTGGAAGCAGAAGTAGAGCATTTGCAACAGGATATGACGGAAAGGACGGACTATGAAAGTCGTGAATATCAAAGGCTTATAGAGCATTTAAACCTACTCAACGACCGTCTTGCCTTGATGGGTGGCAACTCCATAGAAGGAGAAGCTGAACGCATTTTGGTAGGACTGGGCTTTGAGCACAACGACATGTTCCGCCCGATGCGGGAGTTCAGCAATGGTTGGCAGATGCGTGTAGAACTGGCCAAGATCCTGTTACGCAAACCCAACCTCCTGCTCCTCGACGAGCCCACCAACCACCTCGACATCGAATCCATTCAATGGCTTGAGGGATTCCTAAAGTCATATTACGGAGCCATCTTGATGGTATCGCACGACCGAGCCTTCTTGGATAACATCACAATCCGAACCATCGAGATCTCGAACGGAAAGATCTACGACTATAAAGCCTCATATTCCGACTACGTGTCGCTGCGCGAAGAGCGTGTCGATATGCAACGCAACGCCTACAACAACCAACAACGCGAGATCAAAGAGATTGAGGCGTTCATCGAGCGTTTCCGCTACAAAGCCACCAAGGCCAAACAGGTACAAAGCCGCGTGAAACTGTTGGAAAAGATGGAAGAGATCACCGTTGACGACATCGACAACACCGCCATTCACTTCAAGTTCCCCCCCGCCCCTCATAGTGGGAAAGTCACCCTGGAACTCAACCATGTGGGTAAAGCTTATGGCGACAACATGGTTCTGAACGACGTAAACCTGCTGATCCCTCGTGGGGAAAAAATCGCTTTCGTAGGCCGCAACGGTGAGGGCAAGTCCACCCTTTCGAAGATCATCTGCGGAGTACTCGACCATGAAGGAGAGGTGAAGCTTGGACACGAGGTAAAAATTGGTTACTATGCTCAGAATCAGCAAGATATGCTTGACATGAACAAAACTGTATTCGAAACCTTGGACGATGTGGCCGTTGGCGACATGCGCTTGAAAGTCAAGGCCTTGCTAGGTGCGTTCCTGTTCCGCGGCGATGATATCGACAAGAAAGTGAAGGTGCTCTCAGGTGGTGAGAAAGCCCGGCTTTCGCTAGCCAAGATGCTCCTCTTCCCTACCAACCTGCTGGTACTCGACGAGCCCACCAATCACCTCGACATGCTTTCGAAAGACATCCTGAAAAATGCCTTGATCCAATATGACGGCACCTTGATCATCGTCTCGCACGACCGCGACTTCTTGCAAGGGCTGACCAACAAGGTGTATGAATTCCGCAAGCCCCATATCAAAGAATACATTGGCGACATCTATGATTTTCTGGAGCAGAAGAACCTGAATCATCTGAAAGAATTGGAAATTGCCGCCAAACAACAGCCTTTAAAGACAACTGCCGAAACCGTTTCAAAAAACAAGATCAATTACGAACGAAAGAAACAGCTCGACAGTCAAGTACGGAAGATCGACAAAGAAATCCAACGGCTCGAAGGGGCTATTGAGAAGATTGAAGTGGAGTTGGCAAACTTGGACGACATCATGAGCCATCCCGACCAACACCCCGAGGTGAAGGTCGATAACGACTTCTTCTGGTCCTATGGCCAAAAGAAAGAAGAACTTCAGAAGCTCATGGACGACTGGGGCGAGAAACAGATCGAAAGGGAAGAGCTCCTCGCCGAGTCAAAGTAAGGATCATTCAATCACCAAATCGAAAGGCATCCTCGCTTGGATCCCTGTGTTCTTATAAAGGTTCTCCAAGCCTTGATAATAGGTGTAATACACACCGAGTCGCTGTTTCAATGCCGCTTCAATCTCGTCATTCTTGTTCATCGACTCCATCATACGGGTAAAGAAATCCTTGGCTTTAGGCAATTCCACCACCTTGTAATCGTCACCCAGATTGACTTTTTGCACTGCAAAAGCAATGGCATCTTCCAGGTCGCCCAGCTGATCGACGAGGCCCAGTTCGATGGCGTCGGCACCTGCCCAAACACGGCCTTGGCCGATGCTGTCAACATAGGACTGGCGCAAACCACGACCCTCAGCCACCCGTTGGGTAAACTGTTCGTAGGTCTTGACCACATTCTCTTGAAGCTTGGCATATTGGAAAGGCGTCAATGGTTCAGCCAAAGAGCCAAAGTCGGCATTCTCGTTGGTTTTGACCACATCGAAAGTCAAACCAACCTTCTTGTTCAGGAAACCCTTCATGTTGGGGAAGGTGCCAAAAACGCCGATGGAACCCGTCAGCGTGGTGGGATCAGCGAAGATATAGTCGCCTTTGGCTGAGATCCAGTATCCACCCGAGGCAGCGTAATTGCCCATGGAGACGATGACCGGCTTCACTTGCTTGGTCAAGTCGAGCTCGCGTCCAATGATGGCCGAGGCCACGGCGCTTCCACCAGGGGAGTTGACTCGCAACACGACGGCTTTCACGCTCTCATCCTCACGAGCCTGACGAATCACCTTGGAGAGGTTCTCTGAATAGATATCATTATCGGGTCCCTTGCCATCGAAAATCTGTCCCGAGGCATAGATGACTGCGACTTCGTTTTTGCTAAAATTCTTGGCTTTATAGGACTTTGCGTAATTGGCATTATTGATGGCATTGACCTTCTTCGCACTACCCGTCAGGCTTCTCAATTCATCCAACACCTGATCTTTATAACAAAGCTGATCCACCAAACCATATTCCAAAGCCTTTTGAGCATCGGTCATCAGCTCCAGGTTGTCGGCAATCTGGTTAAGTTGCTCCACGCTGATATTGCGTTTCTCGCTAATGCCCTGCAATATCTCACCCCAAACGGTGCCCAACAACTTCTCCATTTGCTCGCGGTTGGCGTCACTCATCTTGTCGAGGAAATAAGGCTCCACAGCACTCTTGAAACGGTTGTTCGGACCGCGGACAATCTGCATCTCGATGTCAAGTTTCTCGAACAGATGCTTATAGAACATGATTTGTGAAGCCATGCCATGAATGTCGATCACACCCTCAGGGTTAAGAATAATCTTGTCGGCGATGGAAGCCACATAATAGGCGCTTTGCGAAAAACTCTCACCATAGCACATGATGAATTTTCCCGACTCCTTGAATTCCAACAGTTTGGTTCGAATTTCCTGTAAGGTGGCTGTAGAGGTCGGGATGCTGCTCAGTTCCATATAGATGCCCTTGATGTTGGGATCATTCTTGGCATGTTCGATGTTGCGAAGGATATCGTTCAGACCAGTAGTTTCCACAGTTTCCATGGTATTGAAATCAAGGCCATTGAAAGGATTGTCGGTGGTACGATCCTCGATGTCATAGTTGAGTTTCATGTAAAGCACGGAGTTAGGCTTAACGACCGTGGAAGTCTCCTTATCGGATTTCGACAAGCCAGCGACCATGGCTGTGAAAAAGCCGAATTTCACGAAGAAATTAATTAGAAGTGCAATCAACGTGCCGAGAAAAGCGGCAAGGACAACTTTGTAGAACTTCATGGTGATAAGATTTTAGGTTTGGCTGCAAAGGTATGAATAATAAAGATTATTTTTGCAAAAAAGATCATCATGACTCGCTGTTATCTATTGTTTGGTTCAAACCAAGGCGACAAGGAAGCTTTGTTGGAACAAGCCTGCCTCCATATTAATAATAGGTGTGGCATGTTGGTGGAGCGTTCCTCTGCCTATTGTTCAGAGCCTTGGGGATTCGAAGCCGAAGAGTGGTTCTTGAATGAGCTTCTCGTGGTGGAGACCGAACTGGATCCTGATGCCTTGATGGATGAGCTGATGGATATAGAGAAGGCATTGGGAAGGATCAGGCCAAGTGGAAACGAGGGGTATCATTCACGCACGGTCGATTTAGACATCCTGTATTACGGCAACCAGAGGATACACACAGAGAAGGTCACTGCACCGCATCCCCGGTTGCATTTAAGGAGATTTGCCTTAATACCTTTGTGCGAAGTCATCCCCGACTTCCTGCACCCCGTGTTCCATATGAGCCAAGAGGAATTGCTTGCGCATTGTCCTGATTCATCAATTGTAAAACCATTTCACCATGAACTATAACTTCATCGCCATAGAGGGAACCATTGGGGCGGGCAAGACCACGCTCTCGACCCGTATCGCCAACGACTTCAACGGGAAGTTGGTATTGGAAGAGTTCGAGGCTGACAAGAACCCCTTCCTGCCGAAGTTTTATAAAGAACCTGACAAATATGCTTTTCAGGTGGAGATGACTTTTTTGGCCTTACGATTCCAGCAATTGAAGGACAAGTTGGCAAATCTCGACCTGTTTCACGACTTCATCATCTCTGACTATTATGTGGCCAAGTCGCTAATCTTCTCCCGCAACAACCTGCAGGAGGACGAGTATCAGCTTTTTGCTCGGTTCTTCAACATCATCTTTGCCAACATGCCAAAGCCGGAGTTAATGGTTTATCTTTATTTGGATGTTGATCATCTACAATACAACATTCGCAAGCGCGGCCGGACTTACGAGCAAGACATCACCAATGAGTATTTGGAAAGTGTGCAACAGGGCTATTTCGACTTCATCAGGCAGCAGCAGAACGAGATGCGAATTTTGGTGTTAGACACCAACCGGTTGGACTTTGTGGCGCATGAGAGGGACTATCACCAGATTATCGAGGCCATCAACCAGCCCTACGATGTTGGGGTGCATAGAATCACTTTTTGAGGTGAAAGGTGAAAGGTTCCTTCGGGCGATAGCCACCTTTCACCTTTCAATTTTCAATTTTCAACTAAAAAAGACCGCCTATTGGGCGGTCTTTTTTAGTTGAAAAGTTGCTCAAGGATTACTTGGCATAGACTTCGGTACGACGGATCAGAGGCAGGATATCCTTTTCAAGTTCAGGATACACATTGATCATGTTCTTGATTTCCTGTTCGCGGTTTCTGCTGTTTTCGATCACGCGGACGATCTGATCCTTGTCGGCGATGTTGGAGTTCTTGACGAGCTCGATGAACTTATCCCAGTCAGGACCGTAGCCCTTGGTGGTGAAGGTGAAGTCCTTAGCGTTGAGCTTGAGTTTCTTCATCTGATCCTTGACGGCCTTGTCAACGACGTTGGCACGGTCGTTAGCCAGGTTGTTGTTGAGTTCGTATTCACCTTCAGGTGAAGCCCAGCCCTTGAGTTCGAATTCGGTGATAGGTTCGCCAGAAGCGAGCTTGGAGGCGAGGGCCTTGAGGGCGCTCTTGTTAACCTTGGTGTTGGGTTTCAGCACGGAGGAGTTGTAGTCGAAGTAGATGATGCAGATCGGTTCGATAACAGCTTCGATGCCGGAGACCGGAGCAGCTTGCCATTCGCCAACGAGGTCGTTCTTGCAGTTGGCTTTGACATAGATGTGGTATTCACCGGGTTCGAGTTCAGTGAAGGTGTAGGTCTTGTCCTTCAGGCCAGCGACCATCGGAGTGGAGTTGGCATTCGGGGCATCTTCGGTGGTGATGTAGAGGTCATAGCTCTCAGCATCGCCATTCCAGCTGACGGTGATGGCACCTTCTTCAACATTGGTTCTGATGTTGCTCACTTCGCAGGTCGGCGCGGGAGGAACGATGACGCCATCGGCGATCTTTCTCTGGCCACCTTGAGTGTAATAGGTGTTCTTCACGATCTCTTCCTGGGTAGGATAGATGGTGCCTTGATAGACATAGAACATCGGGTTGCCGTTGAGGGTGCTGTTTTGCATTTCCTCGACGTAGTCGATGCAATAGTGCTTGGTGAATTCGCCACCGTTCTTGTAGTTGACGACGAAGTCGCCATTGCCTTTCACCTTTTCACCCACGAAGGTGACGGGATCGAGGTCGATGGAGCCACCCTTGTAGTTCATGGTGGGGGTGATGTTCATGACAGCTTGCTTTTGGAAGTAGTTGGCAGGAACGGTGAAGATCACGTCGAAGCAGACCTTGCCATTCTCTTCCTTGAGCGGATCGGGGTTGGCTTTCATGGTGATCTGGTTGGCGTCGCGGGCCATCTTGTCGATGTCGCAAGGATTGTTGAACTTGAAGCGGAGACCGAGGTTGAGTGAGCTGTACATATCGTTGATCACCTGGATGTCATCCACAGCCTTGGTGGTTTGATCGAGAGCATCATCACCAGCGTAGGTGAAGGTGTAATCGACGAAGATATCCAGTTTAGGAGCAACGTTGAAGTTAATCTCAGCACCGACCGGAACGGTGTAGGTCATCGTAGCATCGGTCTTGGCAGGAAGCACTTCGGTAGTTCCAGCGCCTTCGCCACTGGCAGTGGAGAGGGTGTTGAAGTGATTGACCTTACCGGCGTGATAACGGATACCACCGACACCGATGTGAGGGATGAAGTTGAACACTCTTCTAGGGTTGTAGCCGAAGAAGAGGTTAGTCAAGTTGAACGTCAAGTTCAAGTTAGCCTCCATGAACGTAGTCTTTTCGAGTTGGAGGTTGTAGTAGTTCTGGCTTAATCCAATTGGAGTAAGCAGCTGATGACGTTTTTCGCCACCCAAGGTACCCGTACCAAACTTGGCGTTCATGCCAATCACCTTACCAAATTGGTAACCCAGACCGACCGTACCGTCGAAGTTATGGAACACATAGTCATCAATCATGAACTTGCCTTCTTGGTAGAACGGAATGAATCCGTAGTTAGCCAAGTCGGTGTGGTTGATGGAAAGGCCACCTTCGGCGAAGATGTAGAAATACCTTTCAACAGGTTTCGTTTGACGTCCTTGTGCATAGAATGTCACAGGAAGGATTGCCATAATGACAATCATCATCAGTTTTGTTAACGTCAGTTTCATTTTCATAACGTGATTAGTTAAGTTTGTAATTATGTGAATTTCATATCATTCAAAGAACATTGCATGGGTGTTACTTACCCACAAAACACACTTTAAAGCAAGCAAAAATAGTATATTTTTTTATTCCAACCAAATTTTTTGTTTTTTTTCAACAATTTTTTCAACAGGCTGTTGATAACTTTTTGCCCCGTCCGACAATAATCCCTAACCGTTCAAGAAAAGTTGTAGAAACGAATGCCACATAATAATTCCAGAGCAGACTGAAACATTGAGTGAGTGTTTGGTACCTTCCTGTGGAATCTCAACGGCTGAGGAACAATATGGAAGGGCTTCTTGGCTCACGCCCTCTACCTCGTTACCCATGATAAACGCAGTATGGGGTTGCACCCGATAATGTTGCAGCATGACGCTGCCATCCACCTGTTCAACAGCAACGATCCGATAGCCCATGGACTGGAGTTCGGCACAAGCTTCCTCGGTCGTGGAGAAATACCGCCACGCCACCGTCTCGTCCGCACCCAAAGCCGTCTTGTGAATCTCGCGATGCGGCGGACAGGCGGTGATGCCGCACAAAAAAATCTCACTGACCCGAAAAGCATCCGCGGAACGAAAAACAGATCCGACATTGCTCAACGAGCGAATGTTGTCGAGAACGATGATGACAGGCATCTTCTCTACCTTCTGATAATCCTCTTTGGAGAGCCTGTTTAGCTCCTCCATACTCAACTTACGCATAAGAACACGATTACAAATCCAAATACAAAGGTAAATAAAACCCAAAAACGAACCATCACGATGTTGGAGAATTTCTTATTTTTGTCCGATAAAAATGAACCCATGGCAAAAGATAGTGGCGACACCCCATTGATGAGGCAATACAACGCCTTCAAAGCCAAGTACCCCGACGCGATGCTGCTGTTCAGGGTCGGCGACTTCTACGAGACCTATGGCTCCGACGCTGAAAAAGCATCGGAAGTGCTCGGCATCGTGCTTACCAAACGCTCCAACGGCGCAGCTGCCGACATGCCTATGGCAGGCTTCCCTCACCACGCCCTCGACACCTACCTCCCAAAGCTGGTGAGAGCAGGTCTGAAGGTGGCCATCTGCGAACAATTGGAAGACCCGAAGCTGACCAAGAAACTGGTGAAGCGAGGCATCATCGAACTGGTAACTCCCGGCGTGACCTACAACGACAGCGTGCTTGAACAGAAGGAGAACAATTTCCTGGCTTCAGTGCACCTCGACAAAGAGGTGTCAGGCGTGGCCTTCCTCGACGTCTCCACCGGCGAGTTCTACCTCACCCAAGGCAACAACGAATACATCGACAAACTCCTGCAAAGCTTGAGCCCCTCGGAAGTGCTGGTGCAACGCAACAAACGACGCGACTTCATCGAACTGTTCGGTGCCAAGCACTACCTCACCCTATTCGACGACTGGGTGTTCACCGACGACTATGCCAACGAGGTGCTCAAACGACATTTCAACACCACCACGCTCAAAGGCTTCGGAGTCGATGACTTCCCTAAAGGCATCGTGGCCGCGGGAGCCTGCATACATTATTTAATAGAGACCCACCACGACAAGATCAACCACATCACCTCCTTGTCGCGTATCGACCAAGGCCAGTATGTGTGGCTCGACAAATTCACCATCCGCAACCTCGAACTGCTGCACACCCTCAACACCAATGCCAAAGCCCTCATCGACATCATCGACAAGACGGTATCCCCCATGGGTAGCCGCCTCATGCGCCGATGGATCGCCCTGCCCCTGAAAAACAAGGAACAGATCAACCTGCGTTACGAAGTGGTGGAATACTTCTATGAACACCGAGAAGATATCGTCAAGTTTCAAGAAGCCATTCGGACCGTCAACGACTTGGAACGCCTCATCTCCAAAGTGTCGCTATCCAAAGTCAACCCACGGGAACTTCTCCAAGTTGGCAGAGCCCTCGACCAAGTGGAGATCCTCAAGCAAAGTTGCAGCGAAAGCCAAGATGACGCCTTGAGCATCTTCGCTGAACAACTAAACCCTTGCGCCACCATACGAGAACGTATCAAAAGGGAACTCAACCCCGAACCCCCTGCCCTGCTTTCCAAAGGCAACTACATCGCCGAAGGTGTCGATGCCGAGCTGGATGATCTCAGAAAACTGTCACGATCGGGCAAGGAATACCTGATGAACATCCAACGTAGAGAGATGGAAGCTACCGGCATCTCGTCACTGAAGGTAGGATACAACAACGTGTTCGGCTATTATCTTGAGGTGACCAACACCCATAAGGACAAGGTTCCCCAAGAGTGGATCCGGAAACAAACCTTGGCCAACGCAGAGCGTTACATCACCGAGGAGCTGAAAGAGTACGAGCAGAAGATCCTCGGAGCTGAAGAACGGATTGCCTCCATCGAACAACGAGTCTATGCCGAACTAGTGAGCGCCGTGACAGAGTTTGTAGAGCCCATCCAACTCGACGCCACCCTCATTGCACGCCTCGACTGCTTGGTAAGCTTTGCCGACATCGCATTGAAAAACAACTATGCCAGGCCAACCATCGACGACTCTTTTGTGCTAGATATCAAAGACGGGCGTCATCCTGTCATCGAGCAGATGCTCCCCACCGGCGAGAGCTATATCGCCAACGACGTGTATCTGGACCGCGACAAACAACAGATCATCGTCATCACCGGCCCTAACATGTCGGGCAAGTCGGCCCTGTTGCGACAAACAGCGTTGATCGTGTTGATGGCCCAGATGGGCAGCTTCGTCCCAGCATCGGAAGCGAGAATAGGGTTGGTTGACAAGATTTTCACCCGTGTGGGTGCCTCCGACAACATTTCGTCAGGCGAATCGACCTTCATGGTGGAGATGAATGAAACCGCCAGCATATTAAATAATGTGTCATCACGGAGTCTGGTACTCCTGGATGAGATTGGACGTGGCACCAGCACCTATGACGGAATCAGCATCGCATGGGCCATCACGGAATACCTGCACGAACACCCAGTAAGTCGTGCCAAGGTGATGTTTGCCACCCACTACCACGAGTTGAACGAGATGGAAGCGAGTTTCTCACGGATCAAAAACTACCATGTCACCGTCAAAGAGGTAGGCAACAAGGTGGTGTTTCTGCGCAAACTGAAACGTGGAGGGAGCAACCATAGCTTCGGAATCCATGTGGCGGCGATGGCAGGCATGCCACGCAAGGTCGTAGAACGCGCCGAGAAACTGCTGACCCTACTGGAGAAGTCACACACCGGTGACCAAGTCGATAAGGCCGCGCTAAAGCCAGAGGAACCCATGCAGCTGAGTTTCATCCAATTAGACGACCCATTATTACTCCAAATCAAGGAAGACATCCTCAACACCAACATCGACACCTTGACTCCCGTGGAGGCCTTGATGAAACTGAATGAAATCAAGAAACTGTTGAGAATTGAAAGGTGAGAGGTGAAAGATGAAAGGCGAAAGCGCCTCGAAGAGGTACGATCTCAACAACCCCACACAAGCGCAGCGCAGTGTGGGGGCCGGCACAGTGTGGGGAGGCGAAAGCGCCTCGAAGAGGCGCGATCTCAACAACCCCACACAAGCGCAGCGCAGTGTGGGGACCAGCGCAGTGCGGGGAGGCGAAAGCGCCTCGAAGAGGCGCGATCTCAGTAACCCC
>JAEEON010000060.1 GCA_016284305.1 Bacteroidales bacterium | reverse complement strand
TGGGGTAACGAATACTACGCCTCCGATTACTTCCAGCAACTCTGGGATTTTGCCATAGAACTGATTAAACGCGGCAAGGCTTACATCGATGAGCAGAGCTCCGAGGAGATCGCTGCCCAGAAAGGCACGCCCACGCAGCCTGGCATCGAGAGCCCCTATCGTAATCGCCCGATAGAAGAATCGTTGGATCTCTTCAACAAGATGAACAACGGCGAAATCGGTGAGGGTAAGATGGTGCTTCGTGCCAAGATCGACATGGCCAACCCCAACATGCACTTCCGCGACCCCATCATCTACCGCGTCGTCGATACCCCGCACCACCGCACCGGCACCAAGTGGCATGCCTACCCGATGTACGACTTCGCCCACGGGCAAAGCGACTACTTCGAGGGAGTCACCCACTCGCTCTGCACCTTGGAGTTTGTGGTGCACCGCCCCTTGTATGACCTGTTCATCGACTGGCTTAAGGAAATCAGAGGCGAGGGCGACAACATGGACGACAATCGTCCTCGTCAGACCGAATTCAACAAGCTCAACCTCAACTACATCCTATTGAGCAAACGTAACCTGCTCGTCTTGGTCAACGAGGGCTTGGTGAGTGGCTGGGATGACCCGCGTATGCCCACGATCTGCGGCTTCCGTCGCCGTGGCTACACCCCAAGCGGCATCCATAAGTTCATCGACAAGATCGGCTATACCACCTACGATGCCTTGAACGACTTCGCCTTGATGGAGAGTGCGATCCGCGAGGATCTCAACGCCACCGCCACCCGCGTGGCCGCTGTGGTCAACCCCGTGAAGCTCGTCATCACCAACTACCCAGAAGGACAAATCGAGGAAATGGATGCCATCAACAACCCTGAAGACGAGACGGCAGGCAGCCACAAGATCGCCTTCAGCCGTGAGCTGTGGATTGAGAAGGAGGACTTCATGGAAGATGCTCCTAAGAAATACTTCCGCATGACTCCCGGCAACGAGGTGCGCCTCAAGAATGCCTACATCGTGAAATGCACTGGCTGCAAGAAAGACGAGAACGGTGAGGTCGTCGAGGTTTATGCCGAATACGATCCTGAAACCAAGAGCGGTCTGCCCGGCGCCAACCGCAAGGTGAAGGGCACCATCCATTGGGTGAGTTGCAAGCGTTGCCTCGAAGCCGAAGTACGCATGTACGACCGTCTCTGGAAGGTGGAGAACCCCCGCGATGAGATGGCCCGCCTGAAAGACGAAGGCCTCAGCTCATTAGAAGCCATGAAGCAGATGATGAATCCCAACTCATTGGAAATCCGTCCCGTATGCTACGTGGAAGAGTTCTTAGGTGATGCCAAACCACTGGATCACTTCCAATTCCAACGCATCGGTTACTTCACGGTGGATAAAGACACCACGCCAGGACATTTGGTCTTTAACAGGACCGTTGCCCTAAAAGACACTTGGGCAAAGACGATGTGATTCGACTACGTCATTGCGAGGAGGAACGACGAAGCAATCCAACTTGACTCGAAATGGTCAGGTTGGATTGCTTCGCTGCACTCGCAATGACGATTACGCCCCCTTTTTTCATTTACCCAATTTAAACAATACCGGCAGCGTATATCTCACCTTGACGGGTTTGCCATCCACGGTGCCAGGCTTCCATTTCGGCATGGCTTTCACCACGCGGATCGCCTCATCGTTGAGGTCTTTCTTGGAAGGCTCAGGTTTCAACAACTCCACATTCGTTATGGAGCCATCTTCGGCAACGACAAACTGCACAAAGACACGGTATTCCGCTTTGGTATCCATTTCTTTGTACTTCTCGGGCACGGTCAGGTTTTCCTGAATAAAAGTCCTCAGGCCATCCATACCCCCAGGATACTCTGGCATCGTCTCAGCAATTTGATACACACCCTCCTCATTGGGCTTTTTTGCCTTTTCCAAGGCTTGTTCCACTTGTTCCTCCGGTGATTTGTCATTTTCATCCAGTTTGAAAGTGATGGGAAGCACATAGCTTACACGGACAGGTTCGCCTTTTTGTATGCCTGGCTTCCATTTGGGCATGGCCTTCACCACACGGACCGCTTCGTCGTCGCAGCCACCGCCAATGCCTTTCATCACCTTGACCTGATTGACAGAACCATCCTTTTCAATGACAAAACTGAGGTACACCCTACCGCTGATGCCTTTATCCTTGGCTTCCTCAGGGTATTTGATGTTTCCTGAGAGATAGGTAAACATTGCAGCCGCACCTCCGGGAAATTCCGGCATTTGCTCCACAATGTTATAGATGCTGTCCCGGTCTTGCTGACGGACAACCTTGATTTTGAGATTGTCTGAACTGATTTTTGTGTCGTGGCCATCGCTAAGGGCGAGGGTGAATGGCTCGATGTTATATGTGATGGTATCACCTTGCATTCCGACTTCCTTCATGCTGAAGTGATGATTAGGAGAACCGTCAGCATTGAACGTTGAAATGGAGATTTTTTTACGCGGCTCACCCGAAATCGGATCCAAGGCATCCGTAGTCTCACATTTGATGTAGGAACCATCTTCGTTATATAAGACGGTATCGATGAAATGCATCGGGGCACCATTGTCATCAAGGAATTCAAAGTTCCCCAATTCAATCTTTAGCGGCACATTGACGGAGGACTTAGCTTCATCAACGGCCTTCTTCTCCTGTGCTGTCACTTTGGCGTTGGCAAAGAGCAGCAGTGCCAGCACCGGTATGGTTGCCAGCAGCCTCCACCAGAGGCGTCTGGCCTTTTCATTTCTAGTAATCATCTTGATACGTTTTTTGGTTAGGATTAAACTGAAATTATTGCTCATGGTGCTGAAATCGACGGCCGTGCACTGCTGCAAGATCAACATCATGTAGTTTTTCTTATCAACACCGTTGGCTACCACGTCGTGGTCGGCGGTATATTCATGAAGGCTTTGCAACTCCCTCTTATAGAGATAGATGAAAGGGTTGAACCATTGCAGCACCATCATCAGTTCCACGAAGAGAATGTCCCAGGAATGGCCATGGTCGATATGGCTCCTCTCATGCCTTACGATGTCGGGCGACACCGTCTCGTCGGGGAAGAAGGCATAATGGAAGAAAGAGAACGAGCCTTGATCCCGATGGGTATAGACTGCGGTATAGCCGTCCATCTTTTGTTTCGGTGAGCGGATGATGAGGGCGACCAGTTTCCCCATCTTGAAAAGGAAAAACAGCCCCATGACCAGTACACCTATTATATAGATCACCGCCAACACTTTCCAGAGTGAGATGTGAAAACCAGCCGGTTGTGAAACCACAACCTCAGGCAAGGTGGTAGCGGTAGGTTCGCCGTACGAGATGGTGATCTCGTCAAGCATAAAGCCATGGAGCAAGCTTTCCTTCAGGCGCATCACTTGGGGGGCGTTTTGTCCCATAAACAAACCCATCAAGGGCAAGGCCAATGAAAAGAGCAAGGCACTCAGGAGGAAAGCGCGGTTGAATTGGAACCGGTTGCTGTTGGTGAACAGCAGTCGATAGGCTACCCACAGCACCATCAGGCTGATGGCGACAGGCAGAATATACTCGAACATGGTTTGTGCGTTCATGGCTTACTGCTTTTCGTTGTCAATGGCGTTGTCGATAATCTTTTTGAGCTCCTCCAACTCTTCTATGCTGAAGTTTTCCTTTTTTGCGAAGGCCGACACCAGGTTGAGGTAGGAGTTGTCGAAATAGCGTTCCACCACACTGCCAAGAAAGTTTTTGGAATACTCCTCTTTGCTAATGGAGGGAGTGTAGCGATTGGCTTTACAGAAGGTCTCATGGGTGACGAAACCCTTCTTCTCGAGGATGCGGATGATGGTCAGCACGGTGTTATACGCCGGTTTCGGTTCTGGGAAGGCGGCCATGACATCGCTAGCGAAGCCTTGACCGATGTTCCACAGCACCTGCATCACTTGTTCTTCTGCTTTAGTTAATTCTTTCATTTTCAGTTATATTAATCGATTAATAAATGACATTCAAAGTATCCAGACGTAATTCCTCTTCAAGAGTCAGCTTGAAAAAGTTGTCTCGGATGACCAAGATTTCCATCCCAGGCTTCTCCACCAAGTTCCACGGACATTCATCCAACAGATTGTGCTCACAATCAAATTCGTACAACGACTTCATCTTGGCCAAGTCCGGAAGAAACAGCAGCTGGTTGTAACCCACGCCCAGCCGTTCGATATGATCCATCTCTACAATCCATTCAGGCAGGGACTTCAGGTTGTTGTGATGAACATAGAGATATTTCAATTCTTTCAGATTCTGTAAAGTATCAGGAAGTCGATCTATCTCATTAAAGGAAAGGTAAATCTGTTCCAAATGTTCCAGGTTTCCCATGAACTCGGGGATTCCCTTGATGTGATTCTTATAGAAATCGATTTGACGCAAGGTTTTTAGACGTCCAATGCACTCGGGAATACTATCGAAGTTGTTTTCGTAAAAAATGATATTGCCAATTTGGCTTAGGTCACCAAAGGATTCAGGCAAGGTGCTCAACCTATTTCGCGCCATCACCAGGGTCTTGCATTGCAGTATTCCTATATTGGAAGGCAATCTCTCTATGCCGTTGTCGGTCATCAAAATACGTTCGAGTTTGGAAAGACGACGGATGTCGGCCTTTGTCAATTGCATCTGGTTGTAGTTCAGGTTGATTTCCTTGAGGCTGTCGAGGGATGCCACCCAGGCGGGGATATGTTTGATGTGGTTTTTCTCGAGGTTCAGTTCCTTCAGGTTTCTATACCTCTTTATATAAGAAGGGACCCGTTTAAGGTTTTTGTTGGCGAGATTCAGTTTTTCTACGGTATCGTCATAGCCTCTGAGTGCTGCGCAGGAGGCCATCAGCAGCAGTGCCAACAAACCGAAGAGGACTTTTTTTGCAACCATGATTCAGCCTTTTTTATTCCTTTAACGCTGCAAATATAATAATTATTTTAATCTTGCAACTAATTTTTTAGTTTTTTATTGATTTTTTTCAAAACCAAAAAATTTCGTTTTTTTTCTTGCATAAAATAAAAAAAGTGTAATTTTGCAGCCGAAAGCATTGCCCAATGGTGTAATTGGCAACACGACTGACTCTGGATCAGTAAAGTCCAGGTTCGAACCCTGGTTGGGCAACAGATTCCTCCCCTAACTTATTCATCTTCAAGTTAGGGGTTTCTTTTTATTATGATCATCCTTTTCAACAAGCCCTATGGCGTATTAAGTCAGTTCACCCCCGAGGCTGGGCATCGGGCACTCGAGGAGTTCGGGTTCCCGAAAGGAGTGTATGCTGCCGGACGGCTAGACCACGATAGCGAAGGGGCTTTGCTGCTCACCGATGACGGAAAGTTGATCAAGAAACTGTTGGATCCCAAGTTCGAACATCCTCGCACATATCTGGTACAGGTGGACGGACAAATTACGCCAGAAGCCCTAAAGCAACTGTCGAAAGGCGTGGTCATCAAAGGTTATCACACCAAGCCTTGCCGTGCAGAGATGGCAACCCCTCCCGACAATCTATGGGAACGTGTGCCCCCTATCCGTTATCGGGCCAACATCCCTACCAGCTGGATCAAGCTCACCCTCATTGAAGGCAAGAACCGGCAGGTACGCCACATGACCGCGGCCGTAGGTTTCCCCACATTGAGGCTCATCCGCATCCAAATCGGAAACCTAGCTCTCGGTGAACTCAGACCAGGAGAATGGAAAAAAATTGAGGAATCGAAACGTTTATTTTAATAAGTTTGCAAGGATAAAACCTTGTAAGCCATGAAAAAGACCCTTGCTCTCCTCACACTCATCATGATCACTGGCTTCGCTTTTGCGCAGCCCTCACACTACTTCACCTTCAACGGAACTGACCAATATTTACGAATCCCTCATCACGAGGACTTCAACATCGCTGCCGACCAAAGTTTCACTCTCACGGGTTGGGTGCGCAACGAGACGTACACTTCGTTCCCGCGATATGTCTGTAAACGCGATATGACCGTAACTACGGCTGGTAACGAACGTACTGGCTATGAGTTCTTTGGCACGGGAAACAATGGACAATCGCTGGGGCTCAACACCCCTACTTCGACATCGGGCCATGCACTCTCCATCTATACCGGCGTGACCATTCCCGCAGGCCAGTGGATGCACTTCGCCCTCGTGGTCGATCGCGAGAACAACGTCATCCGGATTTACCAGGACCTGAACTCCCCCAACGATTGGTCGGCACCATTAAACAACTGGACCGTCACCAACACCCATGACGTATTTATTGGTGCGGGGAACAATGGCGGACAACCCGCCAACTTTTGCAACGGATCTTTTGGCAATATGCGTTTCTACGGCAAATCCTTGAGTTATCAAGAGATCATGACCGATTATTACCATAACGATCTTGAGGAGCTCTCTACGGAGATGCAGGCGAACCTTCTTGCCGCCTACGACCTCAGCACGGAACATATCACAGGCAACCAGCTCGCCGATCTCTCGGGACACGGCCATCCAGCAGAACTCGTCAACTTCAACTTCGGTGGAGCGGAAATCCTCAACGTCACCCTCACCCAAGATACCCGTCTGACAGGACGTAGCAACCCCAAAGATGTGATTCTGAAAGCTGCTGTGGCTTACGGTGGCAACAACGTCGTGGAGAACCTCCAGTCCATGACCCTCAATCTCGAAGGAACTACCGACCTAGATGATATCGATGAAATCAAGGTGTATTCTACGGGAACCGTGAACGCCTTTGACGAGCGCGCCACACAAAACGCCACCTTGCTAGGAAGCATCGCTCCTGCCGCAGGAGACCTTGTCTGCCCGTTAAATGGCACCATCTCCACAGGCACCAACTACCTCTGGATCACCGCTTCCGTAGCCGAAAACGCTACTGAAGGTAATGTTATCGATGCCTCGTTAAAGTCCATCACCACCTCAAGCCAGACCTTCACTGTAGCCAACCCATCGCCTGCTGGCAACCGCGAAATCATCCTAGCCCATACTTTAATCTACCAACCAGGCGACTACAACTCCACCAACTACCGTATCCCAGCAGTCATCACTGCCAAAGATGGTAGCATAGTAGTTGCCACTGACAAACGCAAATTCAACGAAGGCGACCTTCCCGAAGACATCGACATCGTGTGCAATCGAAGCCTCGATGGAGGTCACAGCTGGAGTGATCCTTTCACCATCGCTTTAGGTACAGGTGTCAATCACGGCTTCGGCGACTGTGCTCTGGCTTGGAGCAACGACGACAACGGCCTGATTGCAGGCTTTGTGGGCGGTCCCGGATTGTGGTATTCCACCCCTTCGAACCCCATCCGCACCTACATCGCCAAGAGTTACGACAACGGACAGACCTGGACGACACCCGTGGATATCACCAACTTCATCTTCGGCGATAACTGCATCGTCCCCGAGCAACGCACTTGGCGCGCCTCTTTCTTCGGCTCAGGTAACGGCTTACGCACCTCCACGGGACGCATCATCTTTGTAGCAGCCATCCGCGAAACCACTGCTCAAATACTATACAACCACGCCGTCTATTCCGACGACAACGGGCAGACCTGGCATGTCTCTGGCCGCGCTTCTTCATCAGGCGATGAAGCCAAAGTCACCGAACTTGAAGATGGCCGCATCTTGATGAGCATTCGACACGCAGGCAACCGTTGGTACAACATCTCTGAAGACGGAGGCGAGACCTGGCAGCCTACCACCTCCACTTGGAATGACATCACCGCTCCCGCCTGCAATGGCGATATGATCCGCTATACTTGCATTAATCAAGGCCACGACCGCAACCGTCTGCTCCACTCGGTGCCTTACGGCTCGCAACGCAGCCACGTCTCGGTGTATGTCAGCTACGACGAGGGAGAGACTTGGCCGATACGCAAAGATATCGTGCCATACAGCTCCGCCTACTCCTCACTCTGCATCCTCCCCGACAACACCATCGGCCTCTACGTGGAAGAAGCCTATGCTGGAGCCTCGGGTTACTCCACCGTGTTCTATAACTTCAGCTTAGACTGGCTCACCAACGGCAACGACCACATCATCACATCCTTGCCCGAACAAGGCAATGCCACGGAAACCCTAAAGATCTACCCTATCCCAGCCTCATCAGAAATCAGCATCGACACCAAAAGCATGGAAACCATCAACATTTACAACATGACGGGACAGCTCGTGAAGATGATCAAGGTGAATGGCATCACAGAACTCCGCTTGGATGTCGCCGAATGGGCTTCAGGGGTTTATTTCGTTGAAGGCATCGACACCCGCGGAGCAAAGGCCAGTGGTAAGTTCGTGAAATAAAAAAACAACCCGTATTACAGGTTCATCTTGATCCTCGAAGCAAGGATATCGACTACCACAGGGCTGGATCCTTGAGGCAGGATGATGTCAGCGTAACGCTTCGTAGGCTCGATGAATTGCTGGTGCATGGGCTTGACGAAAGTCTGGTAATGACGAAGCACTGCCTCCCAAGTACGTCCACGCTCAGCGATATCGCGACGGATGATACGCATCAAACGCTCATCGCTATCGGTATCCACAAACACTTTGATATCCATACGTTTACGCAACTCCTCGTTGTTGAGCACCAAGATACCCTCCACGATAATCACCTCCGTGGGTTCCACATGCACCACTTCTTCCGAACGGGCACAGGTGACGTAGGTGTAAATAGGCATCGGGATGGTCTCCCCTTTCTTCAACCGGTCAAGATGGTCGATCATCAAGTCCCACTCAATGGCATCCGGATGGTCAAAGTTGATATGAAGCTTCTCCTCGGGACTGAGATGCCCGTTATCATAATAGTAAGCGTCTTGAGAGATTACAGATACGGAATTGTTAGGCAACTGTTTTACAAGCTCTTTGACGACGGTGGTCTTGCCTGAACCCGAACCGCCAGCGATACCAATGATTAACATGCTATTCAAATTTTTTGATGCACAAAGATAAAAAAGAAAAAGGAGTATCTTTGCATTGACATCCAAAAAGATTTAAAATATGCGCAAACACTTCATCCACATCACTTTAGCAATGCTGATCTTGTCATCATCCTTGCTGTTCTCACAATGTTCAAACTACACTCCTACCGAAAAGGACCAGCCTATTGAGACTTTGACAGACATTGCCACGGTCTATCCAAAAGCAGCCTATGTGGAACTCACTGAGACCGCCACATACATCGTGAAAGACAAATCGGGAAAGGCAATCGGCACGGTGCTGCTTTCCTCGCCATATTCTGACGACATCAAAGGTTTCAACGGCCCCACACCATTACAAATCGCCTTGGACAAGAGCGGTAAGATTCTCGAGGTTCGCGTGCTTGACAACAATGAGACACCCAATTTCTTGAAACGTGTGACGAGCAGTGAATTCATGAACTCATGGAATGGGATGACCGTCAAAGAGGCTTTAGCCAAGGAAGTCGATGCCGTCAGCGGTGCCACCTTCTCGTCCAATAGCATCCAAAAGAGTTTGAAAGCCAGGTTATCTGCCGTGAAATAACCTCCTGAACAAGCCTCCCCGAAAATGGTATGATTCTTGTTTATTCTGCCTCCTGTCTCCTGACTTCTGTCTTCTGACTTCTGTCTTCTGACTTCTGTCTTCTGACTTCTAAAAACCAATCATACCATGAAAAAACTCCTTTTATCCTTAGGGTTGATCCTGGCCATCACCCTTTCAGCTAACGCCCAAAGGCATCACCGGACCGTTCGCCACAGGGTAACACACGAGTACACGACAACTTCACATCAAGCACCCAGGCGCCATGCTCCGGAGCGTTATAGCGACAATCTTGGAGAGCTGCGCATGCATGTCGCTGGCGAGCTTGGCATCACCGATATTGGTGGCATCTTCATGCATGAATATCCGTATCATTTCAGCATTGGTGCCATGGCCGAAGCCCAGGTGGGGCGTGCGCTCAGCCTCGGTCTCGGTGCCGAATACTATGGCACTCGAAGCATTTATCCCAATCAGGCCGACAAGCCATATCTAAGCAGCGTTCCCATTTATGCCAACGCTCGTCTCAGCACTTTAGGCTGGGGCGCAAAGTTCTTCGTGGAGGCACGCGCTGGCTACGCCATCCCCGTGGGCTCTGTCAACGTCGGTGGGACCAACTACGCAGCCAAAGGATTCTTCACTGGTGCGGGAATAGGCTTCAGCTGCTTTGGCAGCAACATCAGCATTGGCGTCAATGCCCTCGATGTAAACAACGGCTACAGCCAATCGCATTACCACACCAGTTCCGACATCGTCACGGATGTCTATCTACGGTATTCGTTCGCCATTCCCGTGAATTGAAAAAGGCGCCCTAGGGCGCCTTTTTTCTTAAAGATTGTCTTTGAAATACTGTGTGATCTTCGTGATCATGTGAGCCCGATCCATGCCACGCACGTTGTGCTCATGGCCAGGATACACAAAGTAGTCGAGCTGCTTGCCGTTGTGGATGCAGTTCTCCACAAACACCAAGCTGTGTTGCCACATCACCACAGGGTCGGTGGTGCAGTGAATCATCAGCAACTTACCCTCCAGCTTGTCGGTCTTGTTCTCCAAACTGGTCAGCTCATAACCCTCGGGGTTCTCCTGTGGGGTGTCCATGTAACGCTCGCCATACATGATTTCATAATACTTCCAGTCGAGCACGGGACCGCCAGCCACACTCACCTTGAAGACCTCAGGGTGATTGATTTTAAGTGAGGTGGACATGAAACCGCCATAACTCCATCCGTCGGAGCCGATACGATTGGCATCGACATAAGGTAAGGTCTTGAGCCACTCGATACCCACCATCTGGTCACGCATCTCGAGCTGGCCGCATTGACGATGGATGCACTGCTCGAAGGCCTCGCCACGGTCGGCGGAGCCACGATTGTCAAGGGTGAATACCAGGAAGCCTTCCTGAGCCAGGTAGTTCAGGTAAATGCCCGCACCGGCCGTCCAATCATCGGTGATGAGCTGGGCATGAGGACCACCATACACATAAACGATGACGGGATATTTCTTTGAAGAATCGAAGTTATAGGGCTTGATCAGACGGGTGTAAAGGGTTTGGCCGTCTTCGCTCTTCAGGGTGCCGATAGTGGTTTCTCCAATGTTATAGTCCTTGAACGGATTCTCAGCCTCATGGAGACGGCTCACAAACTTGCCATTCTTATCCTGCAAGTCCACATTGAACGGCACATCAGTGCTGCTGTAATAATCTAAGAAGTACTTTCCACTCTTAGATGGAATCACGTTGTGGGTGCCGTGCTCTTGAGTGAGCTTGGTGACCTTGCCGCTCTTGATATCCATCATATAACAATGGCGTTCCAGCGGGCTGACCTCAGTGGAGCGATAATAGATCTTGCTGCCGTCTTTCGAGAAGCCGTTGAAATCGGTGATGACGAACTCACCCTTGGTGAGCTGTTTCACCTGATGTTTGCTGATGGTATAGAGATAGAGGTGATAGTAACCGTCGCGTTGGGCCTTCCAGATGAATTGGTCAGGATTGTTGGGCAGGAAGTAGGCAGGACCCTGGGGTTCCACATATTGCTCGTCGCGATCCTCGAAGATGGTCTGGATGAAGTTGCCGTTGATGGCATCATACTCATTGAACTTCAAGTAGTTCTGTTCGCGGTTGAGCACCCCGATATAAACGCGTTTGTTGTCGGGGTTCCAGGTGATGGCCGTCAGATATTGTTCCACCGGCTCTCCCGTCTTCACCACCACATCTTTTCCAGAAGCGATGTCATACACATGCAGGGTGACTTGATGGGAGGTCATGCCCGCCATTGGGTATTTGATAGGCGTGGTAGTGGCTATGCGCTCGGTGATATCGACCAAGGGATAGTCCGTGACCATGCGTTCGTCCATGGAGTAATAAGCCAGCTTGGAGCCGTCGGGCGACCAGAAGATACCGCCGTCGATGGCAAACTCGTTGCGGTGAACACTTTGGCCAGCCACCACACCTTCAGGATTGTCGGTGATTTGGATTTGACGGTTGCCATCGGCCACATAGAGGTTGTTGCCGATGGTATAGGCGATTCGCATAGACTTGTCATTAATCACCTGGTTCTCAGATTTTTGCGGGAAAGAAGCCATCGGCTCGATTTTCTTGGTCTTCAAATCGAAGCGGTTCAGGTTGATACCGTCCTTACCATGAGCATAAAAGTAGCACTGGTAGTCATTCAACCAAGTCAGTTGAGGCATACGGCGCAAGCTGTCAATGCCCGACTGTTGAGCATAACCGTTGAGTTCATCGAGGGTAAGAAACACTGTCTCATCTTTCTTACCTGGATTCATGGTGACAATCTCATTGCCTTTCACCTTCATCAAGATGTCGGTGTCGCCCACCCATTTCAGTTGACTGGGGCGTTGGACAAAGAGGTTGCGGTTGTTGGAAGAGGCGTCAACCGGAGTGAAAAACTTCTTTTCTTGAGCGGTGGCTGAAAAGGCGATGATCAGCAACATCGCAAAAGCAAGGATGGAAATAGGTTTTTTCATGATAGTTAGATTTGAAATTTGTGGCAAACTTACATAAAAAAACGTTAAAAATACAAATCTCGCTCTCCAGCTTTAATCCGTTCGATACGAGCTTTCAATTCGTCAAGGAACTTAGGATCCACGTTTTTGAAGTTGTTTTCAATGGTTTTCCAGCCTTTGGCAGCGACTTCGGGAGTTGCGTAGTCCACCAAATACTCGGCAAGAGTGAGGATGGCATTGGGTGTGCAGTAACGCTTGATGAAGCCCGGCACACTGAATTCCATGAAGTGTTCGCCCGTGCGACCCAAACGGTAACAAGCGGTGCAGAAGCTCGGGATGAAGTCGTGGTCAAGCAACTTGTCGATGATGTCGCCCAAAGAGCGGTCATCGCCGATCTTGAACTGCTCGCGATGCAGGTTCTGATTCTCTTGTTTATCACTGTTCTTCTCTTCCTCTTCGTGATGGTATTTGTAGTCGCCAATCTGGAGGTTGGTACCACCGTCGATCTGCGAGATGCCGTATTCGATGGCCTTGGCGCGGAAAGCAGCGTCCTCACGGGCGGTGAGGATCATACCCGTGTAAGGTACAGCGAGGCGGAAGATGGCGATGATCTTCTCGAAGGTATCGTCATCGACGAAATACTTCTTGTCGATGTTCAAACCCGAAGCGTCTTTGATGCGAGGGAACGAGATCGTGTGAGGACCCACGTTGAAACAAGCCTCCAGGTGATTGGTGTGACGGATCATGGCCAGCACCTCATAACGCCAATCGTAAAGACCGAAGAGGATGCCAAGTCCATTGTCGTCGATACCTGCCTCTTGGGCGCGGTCCATGGCGGTGAGACGGTAGTTGTAGTCGCCTTTCTTGGTGTTGATAGGATGATAGTCGTTATACACCTCAGGACAGTAGGTCTCCTGGAAGATCTGATAAGTACCGATGCCGGCTTCTTTCACCGTGCGGAAGCCCTCCACATCCAAAGGAGCAGCGTTGATATTGACACGACGAATGCTACCCTTGCCTTTCTTGGTGGCGTAAGTGACCTTCACTGTGTGGGCGATGTACTCAGGGGAATATTTCGGTGACTCGCCATAAACGAGGATGAGGCGCTTCTGTCCGTCGTCCTCCAAGGCCTCCACGTTACGGATCAGTTCCTCATCGGTGAGCGTGGTACGCACCTGGTCCTTATTGGAAGAACGGAAACCACAGTACTTGCAGTTGTTGACACAATAGTTGCCAACATAGAGCGGGGCAAAGAGCACGATGCGGTTGCCATAGATACGGCGTTTCAGCTCACGAGCACCTTCCTTGATCTCTTCCACCAAGGCAGGATCGGTGGTATTTACCAAAACAGCGGTTTCCTCCATTGTCAGACGATTCTTGTCGAGCGACTTCTGGATAATCTCATGCACACGTTCGGGAGTGCTTTTCGTGTTGTTGATGAAGTCCCAAATCTCTTGGGAGTCAATGAATGGACGATTGGGCTCGTCCGGGATTCTGCATTTTTCAGGGTTGAATTTCATAATATTTATTGTTAATCGTCTTTTATTATTTTTTAAATTGTTTTGTTCTCACCTTTCACCTTTCACCTTTCATCTTTCACCTTTCACCTTTCACTTTTCACCTCTCACCTCCCTCGTCGCCCTCTCAAAGGTGCCGGTCATGAAAGCAATAGCCATACCGTAGTTGCTGATGGGGATGCCAGCTTGGACAGCGAGGTTGGTGCGGTTGATCAGCTGCTTGCGAGTAGCCACACAACCTCCACATTGGATGGCCATGGCATATTGATTGATGTTTTCGATCGGTTGAAGTCCAGCCACGTAGTCGAACTGGATGTCTTTCCCAGTAAACTTACGAATCAGAGCGGGCAGCTTCACCCTCCCGATGTCACCACAACTGATTTCGTGCGTACACGATTCCAGCATGAGGATCTTGTCGCCATCGTCGAGTTGTGCCAGATGGGGTGTGCCTTTCAGATAGTTCTCGTAGTCGCCTCGCAATCGGGCCAAGAGGATACTGAAGCTGGTAAGCCGGACCTCTGCAGGAACAATCTTATTCACTATGCCAAACGCTTGCGAGTCGGTCACCACCAAATCAGGATGAGGCATGGTGTCGAAATACTGTTGCAAGTTGGTCTCCTTGAGCACCACGCAGATACAGTCGTTGTCGAGCGCATCACGGATGGCCATCACTTGGGGCAGGATGAGTCGCCCTTCGGGAGCTTCATCGTCAATGGGCGTGACCAGCACCAACACATCGTTGGGCTTGACAAGACCACCCAACATGGAAGCTTTATGGTAAGCACTCTCAGGAATGGCTTTCTTCAATGCTTCGATGATCACCATTGCATCATCTCGTAAAGCACTGAATTCCAATGTTTTAGTAATATATTGATTATCAATAAGTTGTCTAACCGAGGCATCCAGGGGATGTTCATCGGATTTGTTATGGACGACGAGGAAAGGAATAGCGCATTGCTTGAACTGACCGATCAAGGCCTTTTCAGGATCGCCGAACTGATTATCGGTGATGACCAGGATAGCGCAGTCGATTTGTTGCAAAGTCTGATAGGTCTTTTCCACTCGTTTTTTCCCGAGTTCGGAGGTGTCATCGATACCGGCGGTATCGATAAGGACCACGGGGCCGATTCCGAAGATTTCGATGGACTTCTTCACTGGGTCGGTAGTAGTGCCCGCTTGGGCGGAGACAATGGCGATGGATTGTCCCGTCAGCTTATTGATAATGGTACTCTTACCACTATTCGTCCTTCCATAAATACCAATTATTGTCTTCATCCCTCTAAATTCTCAATTCTTAATTGGTAATAGCGCCGATTTCACGTCAATGCCCTCAATACGACCAAGTTGGCCGGTGAGCGAACCAATGCGGTCAGTGGTCCCTTCAAAGACCACGGAAATCAAGCTATACGTTTGTCTTGGGAAGCCTTGGCGGCAGATGATGATGTCGGCATGACGCGACAGCACTTCGTTGAGCTGCGGTGCCGAATGACGGTCACCCACATAGATGATGACAGTTCCGATTCTCTTTTCCATTTGATAATTCCTCCGGATCAGATATGATGTTCATCCGTAGCGGCCTCGACGTCAACCTTGGTCTTCATTTCAGCGTGATACGGTTGCTTATTTTCGGCAGCAAAGATACAAAACAATTTTCTCACATCACTTTATTTCATGACAAATAGTAAAATATTCGTATTTTTGCGTTCATGAAAGTAAAATACATCTTTATTGTTGTTTTGGCCCTGCTTTTCTGCTTGTCTTGCCAGAAGCCCGTGACCTACCCTATTGAGCCGGAGATCACTTATCAAGGACTGTCGTTTCTGATGAATGCCGACAGCACCCTGACTGGCGAGGTGGTCCTCTCCATCGGCTACACCGATGGCGATGGTGACTTGGGTCTTAACGACAGCGACACCCTCTATCCTTTTGGAAACGGGGATCCCAATTATTACAATCTGCTCATCGACTACCTCAAATGGGACGGATCACAATTCGTGGAGACTCCCCTGCTCAGCTGGAATCAACAGACCCAAAGCTACGACACCATTAGCTTCAACGCACGCTTCAAACGCCTGGTTTTCAACGACGAGGAGAAAGCCATCTCAGGCACCTTCGACTATAAGATGATGCTATACAACCCATTATCACCCAACGACACCATCAAGCTGCGTGCCCGCATCGTCGATCGCGCTTTGCACTTCAGCAACACCATTGAAACCGAACGAATCACTTTTAATATGAATTAAACTATCCGCCTCTAACGGACCATAGCTCTAAAGACATGAAAAGATTGTTTTTATTTTTGACCTTGATGATTTCGGGAGTCCTTTTTGCACAGACCCCCGGCGAAAACATCGACGTGAAACATTATGAGATCAACCTTTGGGGATTCGACTTCAGCAACCACACGTTGCAAGGCGAAGCCTTCATCGATTTCCAAACCACAGCCCCCGTCTCCACCGTAGTCTTGGAGCTCAAGCGACTCTCCGTCACCGATGTGGCCAGCGACTACTACAATGTGGAGAGCTTCAGCCAAGAGGGTGACCGCCTCATCGTCAACTTCGATGAAACCATCGATGCTAACGAGAACGTCACTTTGGACGTGCGCTATGGAGGCAACACCTTCAGTGAGACTTGGGGCGGTGTCGAATGGTGGGGTTCCGACTACGTCTATAATCTCGGCGTGGGCTTCGACAGCCAACCTCACAACCTCGGCAAGACCTGGTTCCCTTGCGTCGATGACTTCACCGACAAGGCCACTTATACCCTTTACATCACCGTTGACAACAACAAGAAAGCCATCTGCGGAGGCAATCTCATCAATGTGTTCGACAACGGTGACGGCACCAGCACTTGGTATTGGGAGACACCACAGGAAATCGCCACTTATCATATGTCATTCGCCATCGGCGCATACCAAGTCTGGGAAGACATCTATCATGGCATCGAACGTGACATCCCCGTGGAAGTCTATGCCAAACCCTCTCAGATGGGCAACGTCCCGGGCACCTTCGCCAATGTCAAGACCATTGCTGCGTTTTATGAAGAATGTCTCGGTGCCTATCCCTTCAATAGAATTGGCTACGTCAGCACCAGCAAAGGCTGCATGGAACATATCGACAACATCGCCATGGCCGCCGACATCATCAACGGGAACACCTCACAAGAGGAATATGTAGCCCACGAGCTGTCGCACATGTACTTCGGCAACAAGGTCACCTGCTCCACCGCTGGCGACATGTGGCTCAACGAAGGCTTCGCCCAGTTCTGGGGCCTGTTTTATCGTGTCGGAGTCTATGGCGAGGACAACTTCCAAACCAACATGAGCACCTTGAACCGCACCATCACCGGCTGGTGCCTCAACCATAACAACTGGATTCCCCTGAACAACATGCCTCTCGACATGACTTATGACAGCAAGGCCGTCTATGACCGTGGCGCCGTCATCGTCAACTCCATGATGAATTACATGGGCAGGGATAACTTCCTCGCCGGACTTCGCCATTACCTCGACACCTACGCCTACGAAGCCGCCACCTCCGAACAGCTTCGTGACGCACTTACCGAAGCCACGGGCATCGACATGACTGGATTTTTCGACACCTTTGTCTTCACCGGTGGCATACCCCATTACGCCGTCGGAATCACCGGCATCAACCCCAGCGGAGACCAGTACCTTGTCCGTTTGAAGATGAACTATGAACACATAGGACCCTCACACGTGGGACAGCAAAACCGCATGGAGGTGACCTTTGTGGGCAACAACGGAGAGCTGCACACCGAACTCGTACAATGGGATGGCCTCGAAGAAGAAGTGGCCGTCACCCTCGACTTCGAACCCGAAGCCGTCTTTGCCGACTATTTCAACCACTTCCTGGATGCCAAATACGACCAAAACGTGATGGCTACCGAACCCATGAATTTCTCACTCGAACGTCTCCAAACCAAAGTCATCAGTGTCAGCGACTCGACCTTGTTGCGTGTGGAAGCCCATCCTGTCCGGCCCAGCGACGACCCCGAGATCCCTGGCCTAAACCTCTCCACCACGCACTATTGGAATGTGTTACGCCACGACTTCGGCGAAGCTGATGTCACCGGAATCTTCAGCTTCTCAAGCAGCAATGACAACGACATCATCCAAACCCAAAACGATTCCGCCGTGCTTCTCTATCGCGCCAACGTACTCGACCCATGGCACACCATCCCTTACACCCAAGAAGGGTCATGGAAACTTGGCCGCTTCCATGTCCATGACATGAGAACAGGAGAATATACCATAGCTGCCATCGACAAATCCATCTATGCACTCAATGAAACACCCATGCCAATACAAACACTCTTCCCCAACCCAGCTTCACAACAAGTCACGCTGCAATGGGAAGAAAAATGCGACGGCACCATCAAGGTTTACAACCAACAATTCCAACTCGTCAAAGCTATCCCCTATAGCAATGCCAGTCAGAAAACCATCGACATCAATGGCTTAGCCTCGGGCATCTATTACATCGAAAACAACCAAATCATCCAAAAACTCATCATTAAACAACCATGAAAAGAATCATCGTCATCACCATCATGCTCCTCGCAGCCATAGGCCTCAACTCCTGTGACAAAACCGAGGTAAACGAATGGACCCGCTTCTACGGATATACCAAAAACGATATCGTAGGCCATTATACCCCCAACCCCGATGAGTCAGTGTATCCTGAACTGCCCACCAACGGAGTCCAGGTTTACCGCAATGCAACCATCGACATCACCGACTTGGGCCCAGAACAGAACCTCGTTCAACTCCATATCGTCATCCCCGACGTCATTAACAAGACCTTCTCCGGTGTATTGTATTCCAATGAGAATGAATCCGACCTGGCCTTCCACAACTTCAACAATGAGGATATCCTTATGACGGTTTACAAAAACAAACAAAACCAGGTCCGACTCCATGGCCGCGAACGCCGCTGCGGATCAGATATCAGCGGAGATCTTATCGACTGCGCCCTCCACGGCTTCGATGTCGTCAAAACAAGTAATTCATCAAATAGCAAATAAAATCAACTATGAAAAAAAACCTTACCATCATTATGGCGTTGATGACCCTGAGCCTCTTTGGCTTTGCCCAACGCAACATCGACATGAAACTGGTCAACAAAGCACTCAACCCACAACAATTGCGCTCCACTCGTAACGACATCGCTCCTTCAAGGATTATGTACAACGTTGTCGATGGCGAAGTTCTCTTAAGCTATAGCCAGTCCTATTCATACGATCAATACGAATATTTCTTGACCCAGATCGAGACCCAATTCCAAGACTTGGGAGTATGGTATCCGGCAAGCTTGACGACCTATGAGTACGACTTCAACCTCATGCCTATCCAAATCCTGAAACAACGCATGGATGGCGACTGGGTGAACGACGAGATGAACACCATCACCTATAACGGCGACGACTTCATGCCATTGATTGGAGAAGAACTCTTCCAACGCTGGGAAAACAACCAATGGGTCAACGTCAGCAAGAACATCTACACCTACGAACCTGAATTGACCATCTTGGTCAGAGACTGGAATGGTACCACGTTTGAGAACCATTATCTCTACACCATTACCGAGGAATTCGATGCCAAATCCATCCTGTTCCAATACTGGAATGGAGGAGCCTGGCAAAACCAGGAGAAGATGGATATCACCTACAACGATAACCAAGAAATCGCCATGAGCATCACCCAAGAATGGGTCAACCAAGCCTGGAGCAATGCAGAGAAAGTGGAGTATTTCTATGATGCACCCTATAAACTCGGGAAAGTGACCAAAACACGCTGGGTGAACAACGAGTGGGCTTCCAACAAGGTCAAGACCATCGACTACGAATATACTTGGATGGGTTCGAAACATGCCATCGTGGAATCGAACTATGGCGATTGGGAAGAACAGAACACCGACATTGAGTTGTTCTACAACGAAGGAGAGTCGATCACTTTAGAAAACGTTCATGAAGTAGAGGCCGAATATATCGATGTCACCAACGTGAACGAACATCCTGCAACAAACGCTGTCGTTATCGCCCCAAATCCTGCTTCGGATCGTCTCGAGGTGAGCGCTGAGCATTTCATCAACGCTGAGGTTTACACCCTCACCGGACAGCGGGTGATGGAAAGCCAATCTCCCATCATCAGCCTCAAAGGCTTGGCATCAGGCACCTATTTCATTAAGGTGTATCAAGAAAACCATGCCGTGAACGTTCAGAAGTTCGTGGTGAGATAACCGCCCTTAACGATCTTCTTAACCAACACACCTTTATTTGTTGTGATTCTCAACAGATAGACACCTGGAATCAAGCCCTCCAAGCTTCCATGGCCATCTGCGCCAATGGTTTTTGCCAACTTTCCATCAAGGGAGAGGACGGCTGCTTCTGTCATTTCTTCACATAGGACGGTAAACCGATCATTTGTGGGATTGGGATAAACCTCAGCATGGGCTAATTCAGCCTCCGGCACTTTGTCCCAAGTGGGCACTTGCTGTATGGCAGCCAAAGCATCGATACGTCCAACCCCCGTGACGTTACTCTTAGTTTCGGTCAGCTTGACGGAAGTCTCCTCAAGGATACGACAAATGTCGGCAGGCAACAAATCAGGATTCTTGTTGAGCATCAAGGCAACAACGCCAGCCAAGCATGGTGTTGCTTGTGAAGTGCCGTCCATGTCACAATAACCATCGGTGGTTTGATAGTCCAACGACTTGATGCCCACACCAGGAGCACAGAGGTCGGGACGAATCAATCCTATGCCAGGTTCATAAGGATAATCGCCAAACTCCGTGTTGGTCCATGTAACAGGACCTTGGGAGGAAAAATAAGCAGCCACATCGCTGTTATTGACAGCACCCACGGCGATGACGCAACTCAGCTCTCCAGGATTCTCCAGCTGATCAGGATCAAGGTAGGGAGGAGGACAGCTGGCGGGAACGCGGATGTTATTGGGGATAGGGCAATAAAACTGGATATGGCCTTCGTTGCCTGCACATACAGCAGCAACAATGCCTGCATCCATGACAGAGATGCAGCTACGACGCAACAGCTCTCGATCAGGGATCTCCGAGTTGACCATGCCCAACGACATGCTGATGAGGTCGCAACCATGTTCAACACTCCACTCCATTCCCCCTGCGATGTTGACGGCTCCACCAAAGCCTTCTGCGTCGATGCTCTTGACACACATCAAGGTGGCCTCCGGAGCCATGCCAGTCAAGGAACCCGCCGTGCCATCGCCCAACACAGTGCCGGCACAATGAGTGCCATGACCTTTATCGTCCATCGGGTCGTCATCGCCATTGACGACATCGTAGCCATGATGCGGGAAGGCTTCACCACCATCCCAAAGATGATCCGACACATCAAGGTGATTGTAGTTGACACCTGAATCAACAACCGCCACCACCACGCCTTCACCACGATAGCCCAGTTCCCAAACCTTATCGGCATTCACTTGATAGATGCCGGGAACAGTCTCCCGATTTGAAGAAACAGGTCGTGAAGGCTCTGTTTCTGGAATCAGGTTCTCCTTGTGATCGAACCCGATCATGGCAATGTCCGAACGCTTTGACAAGTCGAAAATCACATCCTTGGTAGCGGCAAAAAAGAGTGCATTAGCCGACCATAAGGTTTGGGGACCGGAAACCAAATCGCACCTTTCCAGTTCGGCTAGGGTCTGTTTCAAGTCGTATTGTGAAGCTTCGGCATAGTTCTTCAACTCGCTGACAACCAAATCACGCCGCTCAGCACGACTACGGCAGTATCCTGCACGAAGATCCAACAACATGCGATCATATTGAGATTTCATCAGTACTACAACCCCTATCTTCTCGTCATCGCTACAACGCTCCATTTCCTTTTCCAAACGAAGGTCAACAAGCGCTTGGGATTGACCATAAAAAGCAACAAACAAGAAAAAGACCAAAAAAGTGATTTTCTTCATAACTATTTGATTTTTAGTATTTTATGATAACTTACAGTATTTTCTTTCATTATTTGAAGAACATAGATACCAGCTTTAAGACCTAGGATCTGTTCGGTATCGTTGGTCGTTTCCAAATGTTGAACCAGCTTACCGTCAAGTGAAAACACATTGATTTCCTTCAAGCCTTGGCAGGTCACGGTAAAGTCGCCAATGCTGGGATTGGGGTAAACGAGCATTTCCTGTTGCTGATCGTTTACGGCATCGTAGTCTATGGCTTGGACAGCCGCCCAAGCGTCGAGCAGTCCCGATCCGAAGTCGTTGCTTTTGTGTTCCGAGAGTTTCACGGCAGTGCATTCCAGCACTTCGTCGATAATCTCCGGGGTGAGTTCCTTGTTTTTGGAAAGCATCAGAGCGATGGTGCCTGTCACCAAGGGCGTAGCCATGGAGGTGCCGTCCAAAAAGGCATAGCCAGTGGGTGAATTGTAATCTAACGACTTGATCTGGACCCCAGGGGCACAGAGATCGGGGCGGATGAGCCCTATTTCATTGGTACTGTCAGATGCATATGGATAGTCGTCAAAATCCGGCACGTCAGTCCATTGCGAGGGCCCTTCGGAGGAGAATCCTGCAATCGTGTTATCATCATTCAATGCACCCACACTAATCACGCAGCTCCGACCACCAGGGTTGACCATTTGGTCTTCATGAAGATAGGGTGGTGGACATTGGGCAGGAAGGGTGATGTTGTTTGGAATAGGGATCAGGTATTGGATTTGTCGCACATTGCCTGCACTCACGCCAGCCACAAGACCTGCAGCCAGCGTATTCTCACAGGCCTTGCGCGACATCAGTTTTTGGGCTTCATTGGGTAGCGGACGACCCAGCGACATGTTCAGCACATCAGCACCATGCTCCACTGCAAATTGCATGGCGGCAATGTAATCAGTCTCCTCACAGGTATTGTCATCATGAAAAACTTTAAGCACCATAATGGTGGCACCCGGTGCAATGCCAGTCTGGGTTCCAGAGACACCCGTGCCACAAAGGATACCGGCCACATGTGTGCCATGCCCCAATGCATCGAAGGGGTTGTCGTTATGATAGGCAAAATCGTAACCATGATGAGGATATTCCGGACCCCCATCCCACAAACGCCCTTCCAAATCGGCATGGTCCAATCGAACACCTGTGTCGATAAGCGCAATCAAAACACCCTGCCCTGTATAGCCTTGCTCCCATACCTCAGGCGCTTTGACTTGCAACAGGTTCGGAGTAATCTCCCGTGATGATCCTTTTGGCGCTGGAATGAGCTCATATTCACTGATCATCGGGACACGATCAACGTAATAAATCGTCATGATGTCGCCTCGGTTGGCCAAGTCGTTGATAGCTTGCTTATTTGCCAAACAACTGATTGAGTTTACAATCCATAATGGACGGATGTCTTCCACCATGCCAACCATTTCCATGGCTTTCAATTGATTCAACAACTCAGCTTGTGAGGCCTCCGCTTGTTGCTTCAAAGTCGCTACGACATAGTCGCGTCGTTCTCGTTTCGCACCAAAAAAGCCAGCTTCCTTCTCAAGTCTCACAAAATCAGATTGTTCTGTCATCAAGATGTTGACTTTGATCTTCTCATCATCCCCCCGTTTGTTCATCTCGCTACGAAGAGAAGGATCGATGATGGGCATAGAGGCATGACCGGAGACTCCGAAAACCACCATACATAGCAAAACGACTATTCTTATTGTATTCATGCTAGTTTTCATATTCAGATTCTGTATTAAAACTTTAGGTGTAAAATTAGAAAAAAAATAACATGTGGTACGTTTTTTATCCATCGTTATTTTTTTGACTATTTTTGCACCTAATTATATCTGCTAAACAACGATAACAAATAGTTAAATGACTAATTCTATGAAAAGACTGTTTTTACTTGCATCTTTGCTTGTCTTGACAAGCGTGATGTTAGCTAGACCTGTTGGGCAGCAAAAGGCCCTACAGATCGGTGAGCGTTTTTTGATGACTACCACATTGGGTCAACAACGCAGCTCCATTGACCTTCAATTGGTTTATACCTCAGCCACACGCGAAGCGGTTGACTATTATGTGTTCAACGTCAGAGGCGAACAAGGTTTCGTGATTGTCGCCGGCGACGACCGTGTGAAGCCCATCTTGGCCTACGCTACCTCAGGTGCTTACAATCCAGAAGATGTAGCCGAGGGTTTCGCTTACAAACTGGCCACTTTTACAGAGGAAATCCATTACATCCGTGAGCATCAACTGGCCGCCACGCCTGACATTGTTGCAGAGTGGAAGGCAGTGATGGCCAACGGCCAAATCGGGCAAGGACGTAATGCTCGTGCCGTGGTGGGCCCCTTGTGCCTGACTACATGGAACCAAAACTATCCCTATAGCAGCCAATGCCCCGAAGATGAAGAAGGTAGCGGAGGCCATGTCTATGCAGGCTGCGTCGCCACAGCCATGGGACAGGTGATGAAATACTTCGATTATCCGGAACGCGGCTCGGGATCACACACCTACTACCCCGATGGCTATACTCAACAAACCGCCAACTTCGGTGAAACCGACTATCACTTTGAGCTGATGCCCTTGGATGTCGATTCCACCAGCACCGAGGAAGAATACTTCTACATCGCTCAGTTCCTGCATCATTGCGGCATTGCCGTAGATATGCAATACAGCGGCCATGGCAGCGGTGCCTATTCCATGGATGTGCCTCCCGCGTTACGAAATTACTTTGGCTACACCTGTGATGACGATGTCGTCTTGGGCTATTGGGGTTGGAATTTCTATACCAACGAACAATGGGCCCAGATGATGAAAGATGGTGGCTTGGATGAACACTTGCCTTTGTATTATAGCGGTGCCGACGATAATGGCGCAGGTGGCCATGCTTTCGTGTGCGACGGCTATGACGAAAACGATTATTTCCACTACAACTGGGGCTGGAGTGGCCGCGATGATGCCTGGTGCCCCATCGGCGCCCTCAACACCACGAAATATGCCTTCAACGACCAAAACAGTTTCATCGGTCATATCCTTCCCCAAAACTCAACCTATTACCAGCGTGCCGACAGTGTAGCCGACTTCTCTGTGGTGGAAAACGCACGTTTCGACGGTGTCCTGCTCAGCTGGACCAACCCCACGCTTAATCTCAACGGAGGCGAGCTGACTTCCATCAACTCGATAACCATCCGCCGCGATAACCAAGTGATCGCCACCCTCGATAATGTTCAAGCGGGAGCCCAAATGACTTATGAGGACAACGACCTCGAACCCGGTCTCTACAAATACTCCATCAGCGTGACCAATGAGGCAGGCATCAGCCGCAACGTACATCGCACCGTCCTGGTGGGTGAGAAATGCGAAGTCATCTTCGTGCTTCATGATGATGCAGGCAACGGCTGGAAAGGCGCTGCTATCAGCGTCACCGACGAGAACGGACAGCGTATTGCAATCATTACCATGGATGAAGGCTCGGAACAGACAATCACCTTACCCTTGCTGAAACAAAACCTGAACTTCATCTGGAACCATGGTTGGTATCACAACACAGAAGAATACGACACCGACTACGAATGCTCCTTCTCCATCATGGATGCACAGGGCTATGAACTTTATGCCTCTGCCGAGCTCGAAGACGGTATCTTCATGACCTACGACAACAACTGCGAGTTCGGACCGCTGACCTGCTATCCCGTCCAAAACTTGCAAGGCGAATACCAATGGCATGAGAACGACGACTTCGGTGCCTACATCAGCTGGGACAAACCCGATGTAACTTCAGGACTCGATCATTTCAGAATAATCCGTACCACCGGTGCTTATAAAGACGAAGAGTTAATCGCCGAGATTCCTTATCAGGGACAGAACAGTTTTGAGTATTTCGACAACACCTATGGTGTCATCAATCAAGACGATGTGTATTATTCCGTCAATTGCATCTTTATTCGTGGTGAGGAGCAATGCGAATCGGAGTACCGTGAAGTGCTGATCTCCATCACCGACCTGAAAGAACAGGAAGAGAAGCTGAACATTTATCCTAACCCCACCAAAGGCTTGGTGAACATTGAGAGCGCGGGAACGATGCAAATCATGGTGTCCAACATGTTGGGGCAGAAAGTGCTTGAAGCCGAGGCTGAGGGTAATTGCTCCATCGATTTGAGCCGTTTCGGTCAGGGCATCTATCTGCTCCGCGTTGAAACTTCCAAGGGTTCCTTGCTCAGGAAAATCGTAGTGAAATAAACATTTTTCCTCCTTAGGTGGATATAGAAAAACCCCGAAAGCAATATGCTTTCGGGGTTTTTCTTTTTCACCTCAAGAAGGTTTACATCATGAGGAATGACATCATCACACCAGCTGCGACAGCCGATCCGATAACGCCTGAGACGTTCGGAGCCATGGCGTGCATGAGCAGGTGGTTCGATGGATCGTACTTCTGACCTTCCACCTCGACAACACGTGCGCTGTCCGGCACAGCCGAAACACCAGCGGCACCAATCATCGGGTTGATCTTCTCCTTGAGGAAGACATTCATCAACTTGGCACCCAGCAAACCGCCTGCCGTAGCCACGGCAAACGAACAAGCACCAAGGACGAATATCTTGATGGAACTGGAGGTCAAGAACACCGAAGCTTGGGTGGAGGCACCCACGGTGAGACCCAAGATGATGGTCACAATGTCAATCAACGGGTTGGCAGCCGTGTTCTGCAAACGCTTCACGACACCCGACTCCTTGATGATGTTACCGAAGAACAACATACCCAACAGCGGCAAGGCCGTGGGGCTGATGAAGGTCGTCAGAATGAGGCCGACAATGGGGAACATGATCTTCTCGGTCTTGTTGACCATACGAGGAGCTTTCATCTTGATCAAACGTTCTTTCTTCGAAGTCAGCAAACGGATAATAGGCGGTTGAATCACCGGCACCAAAGCCATGTAGGAATAGGCTGCGATGGCGATAGGTCCGATGAGGTTTCGTGTGCCGTTGGTTCCGTTGGCCAAACGTGAAGAAAGGAAGATGGCGGTAGGACCGTCAGCACCACCGATGATGCCGATGGCACCAGCCTCACGCAAGTTGAAGCCGAGGTACAAAGCACCGATGAAGGTGAGGAACACGCCGAGCTGAGCGGCGGCACCGAGGACCATCAGCTTGGGGTTGGCGATGAGCGACGAGAAGTCGGTCATGGCACCGATGCCCAAGAAAATCAATGGTGGATAAACACCTGAAGTCACACCAAAATACAGGTAGTTAAGCACACTGCCTTTTTGGTAGAGACCCGTCTGGAGGTTCAACTCGCCATTTTGGAACACGCTGGTCATCAGACCCTTCACGCTTTCAATGTCATGATTGGACAGACCAAAGTCAGACATGTTAAGATGTTCGACTGACTTGATGGCCTCACTGAGTACCATGTGCTTGTCGCCAGGGTTATCGCCAAAGACACTCACCAACAAAGCTTTTGCAGTGTTCATGTCCATGTTCAGCGTGCCCGCATCCATCATGGCCTGCAGGTTGGCAATACCTTCTGCCAGGCTGATACCATAGCCCTGGAAGAAGGGGATGTTGCCAATGATGATACCCGTCCCGATAGGGATGAGCAGCATCGGTTCGAACTCAAAGCGCACGGCGAGGAAGATGAAGAGGATACCCACGAAGATCATGATGATGTTTCCGATCTTGCAGTTTCTGAAGCCGGTGAGGGTCCAGAACTTAAGCAAGCCGTCCTTCAGCTGGGCATGGCTCGACATGTCTTGTTCAGGGGCGTTGATCACCTGCACGGGTTCTTGTTCTTCCACCATGCTGTCGGCGACCTCAGCCAGCTGGGCGTTGCTCTCGTCAACGCTCATCTCGGTGACCGTCTCCGTCTGCTCCGTCAAGTCGCTTATCCTGGTAGCGAAGGTCGGGTTGTTGACCACCGCCATGTTCAGCAGGAATAAGACGACCAACGACGCAAGGATGACGACTGGTCTTCTATAAATGCTTTTCTTTCCCAACATGGCCTTATCCAATTACGATTAATACATCACCTTGGAGCACATTGTCGCCTTGGCGGCAGTTGACGGCGGTAATGGTACCGTCGGTCTCGGCCAGCAGGTTGTTTTCCATCTTCATGGCTTCGTACATCAGCAGCTTGTCGCCTTTACTGACGGTGTCGCCTTGTTTGACGAAGATCTGCATGATGGTGCCTGGAAGCGGGGCGGCCATCTTGTAACCTGCGCCACCGACAGCGGCAGCAGGTTTCGGAGCGGCACTCTGGCTCTGCGTCGCAGCAGGCTTGGCAGCAGGACGAGCCACAGGAGCGACCACCGGAGCGGCCTGTTCTTCCATCTCCACTTTATATTCCGTCCCGTTCACATTGACCGTGGCGAGGTTGCCCTCAATGTTCTGGACTTCCACTTCGTATGGTTTACCACTAATGGTGAATTTGAATTTTTTCATTGCTTCTAAAGATTAACGTTTCCAGTGTCTAACTCCGTAATTTTTGTCGTTCCAAGAAGTGTTCCTTCTTTCAATGGTGATCACATTGCTCTCTTCATCGTGAAGATTGGTAGAGAGATACAAAGCCATGCCGATGGCGGTAAGCACCTCGTTCGGGATCTCACCCTCGGCAGCCTTTACCGTTGGCTTGTCTTTCGGTTTCTCAATCACCTTGGGGGTGTTCTTCTTCTCGTCTTTCTTCATGAAATAGGCAGCGACGCCACGGAAGATGTACGAGAGGATGAAAAGGGCAATGATGACGATGAGAAATCCCGCAATGGTGACGATCCAGCCTTTGGTATAGACCCAAGGCTCGTGCGCCAGTAATACTTGTATGTGTAACAGGTTCATCACTTCAAAGATTTACGGTTACAGCGGGATGTTCGAATGTTTCTTCTCGGGGTTGGCGAGGCGCTTCGTCTCAAGGGTGCGCAGGGCACGGATGACACGGAAACGGGTGTTGCGCGGTTCGATGACGTCGTCGATATAGCCGAACTTGGCAGCCTCGTATGGGTTGGCGAACTTCTTGGTGTATTCATCCACCTTCTTGGCAACAAACTCGGCACGTTCTTCTGGGTTCTCGATCTCGGAGATCTTCTTGCCATCAAGCACCTCAACGGCACCGCTGGCACCCATGACGGCGATTTCGGCGGTCGGCCAAGCATAGTTGACGTCGTTGCGCAGCTGCTTGCAACCCATCACGAGGTGAGAACCGCCGTAGGACTTACGCAGGGTGACGGTGACCTTCGGAACGGTCGATTCGCCATAGGCGTAAAGCAACTTGGCGCCATGGACGATGATACCGTTGTACTCTTGACCCGTGCCAGGCAGGAAGCCAGGGACATCGACCAAGGTCACGATCGGGATGTTGAAGGCGTCGCAGAAACGGACGAAACGAGCGCCCTTACGGGAAGCGTCGCAGTCGAGCACACCGGCGAAGAAAGCCGGGTTGTTGGCCACGATACCGACCGGCATGCCGTCGAAACGGGCAAAACCGACGATGATGTTCTTCGCATAATTCTTGTGAATCTCAAGGAAGTCGCCGTTGTCAACGATGGCAGTGATGATGTCACCCACGTTGTAAGGCTTGTTCGGGTTGTCAGGGATGATCTGGTTGAGCGCATCCTCCATACGGTCCACGGGGTCATTGCATTCAACAATCGGAGGATTCTCCATGTTGTTTTGAGGGATGAAGGAGATAAGGCGACGGATGATGGCCAGACCTTCTTCTTCGCTTTCGGCGGCAAAATGAGCCACACCTGACTTCTGTGAGTGGATACGAGCACCACCGAGGTCGTCGGTGCTGACATCTTCACCAATGACGGTCTTAACGACTTTCGGGCCAGTGAGGAACATGTAGCTGCCCGCATTGGTCATGATGATGAAGTCGGTAAGCGCAGGAGAATACACGGCACCACCGGCGCAAGGACCGAAAATAGCCGAGATTTGGGGGATGACACCTGAAGCATTGATGTTGCGTTGGAAGATCTCAGCGTAACCGGCGAGGGAGCGGGAACCCTCCTGGATACGGGCACCGCCTGAGTCGCAGATGCCGATGACAGGAGCGCCGACCTTCATGGCCTGGTCCATCACCTTACAGATCTTCAGCGACATGGTCTCACTCAAAGCACCACCGAACACGGTGAAGTCCTGAGCGTAAACATAAACGACACGGCCGTCGATGGTACCATGACCTGTGACGACACCGTCGCCGAGATACTGCTGCTTGTCGAGACCAAAATCGACAGTGCGATGGGTCACGAACATGTCAGTCTCTTCGAAGCTGCCTTCGTCGAGCAGGATGGCGATACGCTCACGTGCCGTCATCTTGCCTTTGGCATGTTGGGAGTCGATGCGCTTCTGGCCGCCACCGAGACGGGCCTCACCGCGCTTTTCCAGCAATTCCTGGATTTTCTGTTCTATTAACATGATCTATGGTTTATTTGTTTTTGTTTTCGCAAAGTTCAGTCAACACACCAAACGTGGATTTTGGGTGTAAGAAGGCGATGCTGAGGCCTTCAGCGCCACCACGAGGAGCCTGGTCGATGAGACGGATGCCCAGTTCCTTGGCTTCTTCAAGATGACCTTCGATGTTCTCCACTGCAAAAGCGATGTGGTGCATGCCGCCACGGCCGTTGTTGTTCGCAATGAATTTGGCGATGGTGCTCTCTTCGCTGGTGGGTTCCAGCAACTCAATCTTGGTCTGACCGCAACGCAAGAATGCAGTCTTCACTTTCTGATCGGCAACTTCTTCGATAGCATAGCATTTGGTGCCAAGCAAAGTCTCGAAGAACGGAATGGAATCTTCCAAACTGGTGACAGCAATTCCGATGTGTTCAATGTGGGTAGGATTCATGATTTATTCGAATAAATTAAATTAAAAAATACGTATTTTAGAAATCGGTGCAAAGGTACGATAAAAAATTGGGGTTTCCAATATGAAAATCATACTTTATAAAAAACAACGAAGGGTGGCTTGTTAGCCACCCTTCGTTAATTGCTTTTGTTTATTCTGACTCATCTTGCTTCCATGCAACTTATTTATGGACTTTGCGGATAAACTCCTCAACCTCAGGCACTCCGCCCTGATATACGAGGTAGCCGTTGTAAGGCTCGCGAGGCGTAATCTCGCTGTTGATCGGGGTGAGCATGATCTTCTTGACCTCTTCCCTATCCTGGGTCTGGCCCAAAGCCCATCCCAACTTGATGTAAGCAGTCTCAGCAAGCATGTTGCCTGCCGGGATGATGCCACGGTTCATCAAGTCGCGACCCGTATCATAGACGAACATGTGTGCATAGCCCCAAACGGTTTGCACCGTCATGTACTGGTGGACGCCTTTTTCGGTGGCACGTTGGATGGAATCGAACATACCGCGGTTGACGTGACCCAGTCCAGTGCCGTCCCAAATGATACCCTTGTATCCATTGTCAACCAAAGCGTCGAGCACATCGGGTTTCATACCAGGATAGTAGTAAAGGATGGCCACACGGTCGTCGAAAGTGGGGATGATCTTCACGTCGCGGTCAGCGCGGCGATGGTTGTACTCGTCCTTGATGGGCACCACGCCACGTTTGCGATCCACGGTAGCCACTGGCGTGTCACCGATGGTACGGAAGGTGGAACGGTAACTGGAGTGCATCTTACGCACACGAGTGCCACGGTGCAGGAAGCCATATTCATCAGAGGTGGGACCAAACATGCAAACCATCACCTCGGCAACATCACCGTGACCGGCAGCAGTCATGGCGTGCATCAGGTTCAAGGCGGCATCTGACGACGGACGGTCTGACGAACGCTGTGAGCCGACTAAGACAATCGGAACAGGGAGGTTCTGGCACATGAAAGTCAAGGCAGCGGCAGTGTGGGCCAGGGTATCAGTGCCGTGGCCGATGACAATGCCGTCGATGCCGTTCCGGATCTCCTCACCAATCTTCTTGGCCAAGGCGATGTACTCCTTAGGCAACATGTTCTCGGAGAACACGGCAAACACCTTCTCGGTGTCGAGGTTGCAGATGTCGGCCAACTCCGGCACAGCACCGTAGAGCTCGCCAGGCGAGAAGGCAGGAATCACAGCACCCGTGCGGTAGTCCAAACGCGAGGCGATGGTTCCACCCGTACCCAACAACTTCACGTGAGGAAGTCCCTCAGTATAGGGGAATTCCTTCTCCGGGATGTGGTAGTTAGCCTTCTTGTAGTCGGTCTCGACCATACCAGTGATGGTGCTGATATCGACACCGATGTTGTAACCCGTGTTAACCTTCATCACGATATGCTGATCGTCCTGGAAGGCGGCACGTGGCAGAATCGTGCCTTTGAAAAGCCCGCCCGTAGTCTGGCATTCGGCCTGACTCCACACGCGGCAGTTATATTTCTTGAGCACCTCCAACGAAGCACCCCAATATCCTTGGAAAAAATCTTCAGCCATGTTCTTCTTATTTGATCGTGTTAGCTAATTCTTTCAATTCGATGTTACCCACAGCTTCTTTCATCTGACCCATGATCCAGTTGCGCTTGTTGACAGCGGCATGGAACTTCTTGTTGGGGATGTAAGCAGTCATGAGTTTATCAAGTTTTTTGTTGATGGTCTCTTCGGAAGCCCGGCGGAATCCAATCTTGCGAAGCACCTCTTTCATGTCGAGGCCGGCATCCTCCACCAAGGTCGGAGCCATATTCCATGCAAGACGGTAGTTGAGCTTCTCTTTCTTGAGGAAGGCAAACAACTTGTAAAGCGTGTCGTATCCGAACTTACTATTCGGGTTCTTGCACAACAGGTTCTTAAGACGCATCCCCACGAAGCAGCCTATCAAACGGCCATCCACGCCAAGCTTCTCCACAATGTCGTTCATCGTCGGGAACCAGTTCTTGGCAAAGATATACGTGAAGCAGTCTTGTGGGACGTTCCAATCCATCAGTTTGTAATAACGATCGATAATCTCCGAGGGGATTTCCTTCTTCATGGCTTCAATCTCCTTGGGGTCAAGCGGAATAGGAGCCGAGTCGGTGTCGGGATACATACGGTCGGCACCCGGGAGCACACGCTCGAAGATGGTGATGCCGTTGCAGATCGCCTTACGGGTCTCTTTCGGCACTCCATCGAAGGCCATGAGGCAACGTTCTTCGATAGTTTCGATGGCGGTAGGCATGTCATTCTTGGGACCCCAGATGAGGATCAAGGCATCCTTGTCAGTGGCATGGACTTTCTTACCCAACTTATGCCAAACGGAAGGTTCAAGCACAGGCTCCAGCATCTCATCATGAAGCATGTTGGGACGTTCGAGACAAGCGATGACTTTCAAACGGTCGGCAATCTCGTCGGCAAACATCTTACCCGGTTGGGTGAAGTGCGAAAGCACCCCGCGGAATCCAGGCAGACGGACAATCTTCAAAGCCCCATCGGCAGCTTTGGCGTCGCATATCGGAGCATAGTCGGTCTTAAAGCCCACATCGGCGACTTCGACTTTCCAACCATTCTTCTTCAGCTCTTTGTTCAGGCGTTCCTGAAGTTGAACCAACGACCATTGGCGGAAGCACTCATTGTGTGACAGCTCGGGGATCCACTTGGCATGCTGGACGCCCTTGAGCTCGACACGGGTACCGCCCTTGCAGCTCACGTTGACATCTTGACGTCCAGCGCCCATGCCCGTGCGGACCAAGCCCGTGGAACGGCCAAGGAAACGGATGTATTCGCAGGTCTCCTTCAGCTCGTCGGGATTCACACAGTCGGGATAGGTGACGGTCTCGATCAAAGGCATGCCCAGACGGTCGGTCTGATAGATGCGGCGGTGACCGATGTCAGAAATCTCACGGCAGGCATCTTCCTCGATGCTCAGCTGGATGAGACGGATGTTCTTCTTCGGCATCTTCAACAGACCCTCCACGCCGACGATGGCCGTACGTTGGAAGCCCGTCGGGATGGAACCGTCGAGATATTGCTTACGGGTGATATGAACCTCACCCACGATGTTGAGGTTGGAACGCAACGAGATGATGATGGCGTTGTGCAAAGCCTCCTTGTTGATGGGGAACGGCGGAGTGTCGTCGATGTCGTAGGTACATGCCGTATGGTTATTGATACGATAGACGATCTCTTTCTTGGTCTTGAATTCCATGAGGGCAGTACCGTCATATTCACCCAGCTCTGAAAGGGTCGGACGCATGTGGCGGATCAGCTCGGCGTCGTAATCGTCAAACTTATTCAATCTTCCTGCGGGACAATGGCAAAACAGCTTCTCTTTGGTCTTGATCTGCTGATGCACTTCCAACCCCGACATGAAACCAATACGGTCATAATCGGCCTGAGTGGCTTTTTTGCGCTCAACATAACCGGCCTGTTGCATGGTCAGCTCATAGTTGGCGCGTGGATCAAAAGTATTACTCATGTTTATTTTGTATTAATTCTTCATTTTTTTCATTTCAATTCAAAAACGAATCGGCTAAAATACAAAAAAAATGAATTAGTATTTTAAAAAAATCATTTTTCGAAAGTGAAGCTAACGAATAAAATATGTTATCCTCTACGAAACAAAAAAAACGTACCTTTGGAGTTTCAAACACAAAGTCATTTTATTCAATAGAGTATGGAAGACAACTACCAACTCATAACGAAGACCGTGGCCGGACTCGAAGACGTGCTGGCCGCTGAAATCAAGAATCTGGGAGCCAAGAATGTGAGGGTGATGCACCGCGCGGTCATCTGCGAAGGCAACAAAGAGATGATGTACCGCCTCAACTATTGTGTGCGCACCGGTCTGAAAGTGTTGAAGCCTTTCAAGACCTTCTTTGCCAAAAACCCTGACGAACTCTACAAGAGAGCCCAGGAAATCCAATGGTGGGACCTGCTTCGCACCGATCAGACCTTTTGTGTCGATGCCGTGACGAGTGGCCGTTTCTTTACCCATTCACAATACGCCGCCCTGAAACTCAAGGATGCCATCGTTGATCAGTTCCGTGAGGAGATGGGACCGCGTCCGAGCATCAACACCCTCAACCCCGATTTGCGCATCAACCTGCACATTCGCGAGGACAAGGTGCAGATCCTCTTCGACAGCTCCAACGAGAGCCTGCATCACCGAGGCTACCGTAAACAAGTCGATAAAGCTCCGATGAACGAAGTGCTGGCCGCAGGCCTGATCCAACTCTCAGGTTGGAAGGCCGACTGCAATTTCCTCGACTGCATGTGTGGCTCGGGCACCCTGCCCATTGAAGCGGCCATGTTCGCCATGAAGATTCCCGCAGGCTACTACCGTAAGCAATGGGGCTTCATGAAATGGGATGACTGGGATCCTGAGCTATGGCAACGCGTCAAAGACGAGGCAGACAGCCAAATCTGCGAGTTCGAGCACGAGATCTGGGCCTCCGACCGGTCACCAAAAGCTGTCACCATCGCACAAGGCAACATCGACAACGCCCGGCTTCAACGCGATATCCACCTGATGAAGAAAAACATGGAAGACCTCACCCCACCAGAAGAAGGCGGCATCGTCATCATCAACCCGCCCTATGGCGACCGACTGGAAGAGGATGACATCGACCAAGTCTATGAAAACATAGGCAACACACTGAAACACAACTTCAAGGGATATCAATGCTGGCTCATCACCGACGACGCCGTAGCCTTGAAACATGTGGGACTCAAACCCTCAGCAAAGATTCCCGTATGGAACGGTCCGCTGGAATGCCGGTTTGTCTGTTTCGATATTTTTGAAGGATCGTTAAAAGATAAAAAAGCACAGGAAAATCAATAAGCCCTACTGTTCCCGGAACCCCCAAGGCAAGGAGAACAGGTCGTATTTGGCCCTTGATGTCAACTCAACTTTGTGCTTCACAAAAACTCGCGACGACAAGAAACCACAACCGCCCTTGATATTAGTGTATTCATTTGAGAGACTAAGCCCACCCTGCATCGTCTGAAGATACTGGGAATAGTTGTAAAAGTCTTTTCCTGCTGCCGATATATAGATGTAAAAATCACCTATATACCGAACCACGTTGGGATGGTTCGCGTCCCAAACAGTGTCATTCCCGATGGCTTGTTTCATTTTATCGAACAACGCATTCACTGAATAGGATAAACCGTATAAGTTATCAAGATCTCCAATTTTCTCATAAGCACCGATGGGACGGCTACCGTATGACCACGACACTTGCTTTTGTGTCAGAGGTTGCCCATCATGTCCTTCCCAATAGTTGAATTGCATTCCTATCTCATAAAGAACGGCCTCTTCCGTGGAAGTGAACATGATTCTCGAATGCCTATCGCTCGGGAATGATTCAAAATGAATCAGAACCTGACCTAAAAAGATATCTCCTTCGATAACATCTAACTCAGAAGTGACCCTTTCGCCGTCAGGCTTGACCACTGTGAGCTTGTAACGGTACTTATCATTGTTTTGGGTGGTGTTGAAATGCTCCGTCGTGTAATACAGTTTTTGGTGAGGAGCGTAAAACAAGCCTTCTTTCTTATTGTGGATGGTCAGGGTGTCGAGTTGAAACCGGCGTCCTGTTGGCTCGAAAGGTTGACCCGAACTGCTTTTCAGTTCTTCGAAGAAGACATCGAGTTTGTCCGGATAGTTGCTTGAGTCAGCAATAGCCGCCACTTCAATGGCGTTGATGTGTTCATCATTGGTCCCGCAAAACGTTCTCGTGATCTTGATATAGTTCGTGTCGGCTTTTTGATTGATAAATCCATAAACAACGGGGATGGATTGGTAGTCGGCATAGAGATCAACATCGGTACTGCAAGCCTGAAATAGAGAGGCAAGGATAATACCGAAGACTAGGGCTCGAATTTTCATGGGGCTCAGTGGGTGTTGAAGGTATTCATTGTCCGATCCGGACCTTGTATGACAAAACTCTTGATAGCCTCCACTGCCCGATCCATGGTTTCGGCAACGACGGGCGTTTCTGAGGCTTTCCATTCGCCAAGGACATATTCGATTTGACGCCCTTGGGGGAAGTCGTTACCGATACCGAAGCGGAGACGGCAGAACATATTGGTACCCAGTTTGGCGATGATGTCGGTGAGGCCGTTATGGCCGGCGTCGGCACCTTTCTTACGGAGGCGGATGGTGCCGAGGGGCAAGGCGATTTCGTCGCTGACGACGAGGAGGTTCTCCAGGGGGACCTTCTCCTCATCGAGCCAGTATTTCACGGCCCTGCCGCTAAGGTTCATATAGGTGGTTGGTTTGATGATGATGAGTGTCTTGCCTCGGTATTTCACCTCTGCCACCATGGCGAGGCGTCCGACCACAAAAGAGGCGTCCAAATCTTTAGCGAGGCGGTCGGCAATCTGAAATCCCGTGTTATGCCGCGTATTCTCATATTCGGCGCCGATGTTTCCGAGGCAGGCAATCAGGTATTTCATGGAGTTGATTATTACAATGTGACGAAGCAATCCAACCCGACTAAAAAAGCTTTATAGTTCAGATTAGATTGCTTCGCTAACGCTTGCAATGACGCAAAGCGATTATTATTCTTCACTCTCTTCAGCAGCGACAGAGGCACCACGTGCAGCGCGGACCTCGACGATGACCTGGTAACCAGGAGTCACCATGGTAACGCCCTCGATGTTGAGGTCGCGGACCTTGATGGAATCGAGGATGTTAAGGTTGCTGATGTTAACGGTGATGATTTCAGGGAGGTCTTTAGCCAGACCGCTGACTTTGATCTTGCGGATGGCTTGTTTCAGCTTACCACCGCGCATGACGCCAGGGGCGCTGCCTTCGATAGCCAGAGGCAGGGTGACGGTGATCGGTTTGTCGTCCTTCACCAGGAGGAAGTCAGCGTGCAACACATTGTCAGTCACAGGATGATACTGGACATCTTGGAGGATGGCGTTGTACGACTTGCCTTCGATGTTGATGTTGATGATGAAGGTCTCCGGGGTGAAGAGGAGCTTCTTGAAGTTCTTGGCTTCGGTAGCAAAGTGGATTTGCTCGTCGCCGCCATAAAGGACGCACGGCACCAACTCGGCCTTACGCAAAGCCTTAGCATCTTTTTTCCCTACGTTCTCGCGAAGAGAACCGCTCAATGATACTGTTTTCATGATTAAAAGTTAATTTAAAGTTATTAGTTGATCAGTTGATCAGTTGTTTCTTATTTAAACAACGAACTGATGGATTCATAGTTTTCAATTCTGTGGATCACGTCGGCGAAGAGGCCGGCCGTGCTAACCACTTTGATCTTCTTGGAAGCGTCTTTCGGCAACGGGATGGAGTCGGTGACGACCACCTCTTCAAACACCGAGTTGTCGAGTCGCTCCATGGCGGGACCGCTGCACACGGCATGGGTGGCGAAGGCACGGACGCTCTTGGCGCCGTTGTCCATCATCAACTGACCTGCCTTTACAATGGTTCCAGCCGTATCGATGATATCGTCCAAGATGATGACATTCTTGTCCTTCACATCGCCGATGAGGGTCATGCTCTCCACCACGTTGGCACGTGCACGCTGTTTGTGGCACACAGCCAGGTCGCATCCCAAGCGCTTGGCATAAGCCGAAGCACGTTTAGAGGCACCCAGGTCAGGAGCAGCAATCAACAAATCGTCAATGTTCATCTTCTGGATATGGTCGATGAAGATGCTAGAAGCGTACAAGGCATCCATGGGGATGTCGAAAAAGCCTTGGATCTGGTCGGCGTGGAGGTCCATGGTGATGATGCGATCGACATGAGCGGCCGTCAGCATGTTGGCCACGAGTTTTGAGCCGATACTCACACGAGGCTGGTCCTTGCGATCCTGACGCGCCCATCCAAAATACGGAATCACCGCGATGACCTTATGAGCCGAGGCACGCTTGGCAGCATCAATCATCAGCAGCAACTCCATCAAATTGTCGGTCGGAGGCATGGTGGACTGCACGATGAACACGTGATGGCCACGGATGCTCTCGTCAAAAGAAGGTTGGAATTCGTGGTCAGAGAATTCGACCACAGATGATTTACCCAAAGGTGCACCATAGGCTTCGGCAATCTTTGTGCCCAGCTCTTTGGTTGCCCTTCCTGCAAAAATGGAAACGTATTTGCCTGACATTACAGTGAGAGTTGTTTCGGGCCGCAAAATTACTGCTTTTCGAGGAGACTGCCAAAAGTTTTTTTCACAAAATGATTGTGGTTTTAGAAAAAGTTGTATTTTTGCACCCGCATTCCGATGTGAAGCCATGCCGAAGTGGCGGAATAGGTAGACGCGTCGGTCTCAAAAACCGATGAGGTTAAACTCGTGCCGGTTCGATCCCGGCCTTCGGTACCAGCACAGCCTCCAGAATTTCTTGGAGGCTGTTTTTGTTTCAAGACCCACATCGCAAACCTTTGTAATGATGTCTATGCGCTCAGCCAGCAAACCCCTCGTGACATTGCTCTTCGCCATGCTCTTCATCGTGGCGGCAGGGCTGTTCATCGAATGGGATTATTTGAACGAATATCCCTCTCATATCCACGCTTGGGCTGAACAAGACCATTATGCACTCTCCATGGGATTTCTGAACAACGGTTTCAACTTCCTACATCCAGAGACCATGATCTACAACAAACAGTTTCCTGGATGGTGGAAAGAAGCTTACGACAGCACCGTGACCTCGGCAGGATTCCCCATCCATGAATATTTCGCAGCCCTGCTGATGAAGCTCTTCGGCACCACCTCGCCTTGGGTGTTCCGCGTCTGGACCCTGCTCTGGTCTTTCCTTGGATTAGGTTTCCTTTACAAGATAAGCTACCGACTCACCAACGATGGAGCCAAGTCACTTCTGGTCACTGGCATCGCCCTGACCTCACCTGTGATGGCCTATTATCTCAACGGCTTCCTGCCTGGCGTGCCCGCGTTATCGCTGAGCATAATGGGCCTGTGGTATTATCTCAACTATCTCGAAGAACCTCAACGATGGCGTTTTTATCACTCCATACTCTTCCTCACCCTGGCCACACTCATCCGCACCACCTTCGCCATCGCGCTCATCACGGTGCTATGCTTTGAGATGTGGCGCATCCTTCGAAAGGAAAGCAAGTTCCTCGACAAACTGCCTGCCGTTCTAATCTCGCTTTGCGTATATCTCGTCAGCGTCTTTTGGAACCATCATCTGACCCAAATGCACGGCACTATCTTCCTCAACCAGCTGCTTCCTCCCGAGAGCTGGCAGGATGCCAAAGAACTCCTCAGCGAAGCTCATCAAAACTGGAGATTTCATTACTTCCAGCGGCTGCATTACTGGTTGTTTTTGGTGTTTGCAATCCTCGCCGTAGCACTTGCCCTCTATAGAGCTTTGGGCAAGCACTCTCCCCAGCCCAAGACCTTGAAGAAGAAAAACTTGTCTTTATGGTGGCTTCCTCTGATACAACTGTTTGGATGCGTGTTGTTCACCATCGCCATGATGCAGCAAATCCAATATCATGACTATTACTTTATTGACACCTTTTTCTTGCCATTGTTGCTGGTGTTGATATTGATGTTACAAAACCTCCCCAAACCCACACACAAACTTGTTCTCGGTGGAGAAACTCTCCTCGCCCTTGTTTTACTTGCCTTGATGTCGAAGAATGCCTTGGATATGCAAGTATCACGCAGACAATCAGAGAATTATGCATTGCTTTCCTATAACAACTACCAAGACTCTGACCTATTGTTGGATTCACTCGGTATTGCAACCGATGCCAAAGTACTCTGTCTTTACGGTTATGCCCAAAATGGTCCATTCCTGCAAATGAAACGCAAGGGATTCATCGTGATGGAGGACAAAGACGAGTTGTTGGATGCCGCGTTTCAGTTTCCGTTTGATTGTGTGGTTATAGAAAATGAAAAACTCGACACCTTTTACAATAAAAGAGAATCGTTATTCAACAGATTGAAAAAGATTGGCAGTAATGACAAAATATCCGTATTTTTGCCGTCTTAAATCTCTTATTGAATCTTTAATATTTAAATAACAATGATTTACACCCAAGAAGTGCAGCATCAGTGCTGCGTAAAGAAAGGCGCCAACCATCCTTGTGCTCCCATTCCGGAGGAAGGCAAGTGGGTACGCGTCAAAGATGTGAAAGACATCAGCGGGTTCACGCACGGCATTGGCTGGTGCGCCCCGCAACAGGGAGCCTGCAAGCTTACCTTGAACGTTAAGGACGGTATCATCCAAGAAGCTTTGGTGGAGACCATCGGCTGTTCCGGCATGACCCATTCTGCTGCCATGGCAGCGGAAATCTTGCCTGGCAAGACTGTTCTTGAAGCCCTTAACACCGACCTCGTGTGCGACGCCATCAACACCGCCATGCGCGAGATCTTCCTTCAAATCGTCTATGGTCGCTCACAGTCAGCTTTCTCCGAAGGTGGCTTGCTGGTCGGTGCTTCTCTCGAAGACCTTGGCAAAGGCCTCCGCAGCCAAATCGGCACCATGTTCGGCACCCTCGAGAAAGGCCCCCGTTACCTGGAGATGACCGAAGGCTATTGCACCCGCATTGCTCTCGACGAGCATGACGAGATCATCGGCTACGAGTTCGTCAGCCTCGGCAAGATGATGGACTTCATTAAGAAAGGCGACGACGCCAACGAAGCCCTCAAGAAGGCCACCGGCACCTACGGACGTTTCGCAGAAGCAGCTAAATACATTGACCCACGTAAAGAATAAGGAGGACATACCATGGCAAGACGTGAAGTAAAATTTGAAAGTCAGGAACGCCGCATGGCCAATGTCCTGAAAGTATTAAATAAATATGGTATCCAAAGCATCGAAGAAGCCGATGAGATTTGCGAAGCCAAGGGCCTCGACCCTTACAAGATGGCCGAAGAGACCCAGCCGATTTGCTTTGAGAACGTGAAATGGGCTTATACCTGTGGTGCTGCCATCGCCATCAAGAAGGGCTGCAAGACCGCTGCCGACGCTGCTGAGGCCATCGGCGAAGGACTTCAGTCGTTCTGCATCGACGGCAGTGTGGCCGACGACCGCAAGGTGGGTTTGGGCCACGGCAACCTTGCCGCCCGTCTGCTCCGCGAGGAGACCGAGTGCTTCGCATTCTTGGCAGGCCACGAGAGCTTTGCTGCCGCTGAAGGCGCCATCAAGATCGCCGAGATGGCCAACAAAGTCCGTAAGAAACCCTTGCGCGTCATCCTCAACGGCCTCGGCAAAGACGCCGCTAAGATCATCAGCCGCATCAACGGATTCACCTACTGCCGCACCGAGTTCGACTACTATACTGGCAAGGTGACCGTCGTGGAACGCATTCCCTATTCCACAGGACTCCGTTCCAAGGTGAACTGCTACGGTGCCGACGACGTGCGTGAAGGCGTGGCTATCCTTTGGTTGGAAGATGTCGATGTTTCCATCACCGGCAACTCCACCAACCCCACCCGTTTCCAACATCCAGTGGCTGGCACCTATAAAAAAGAGCGCCTCCTCGCTGGCAAGCCCTATTTCTCTGTCGCCTCTGGCGGTGGCACGGGTCGCACCCTGCACCCAGATAACATGGCCGCTGGTCCCGCCTCATACGGCATGACCGACACCATGGGACGCATGCACAGCGACGCCCAGTTTGCAGGCTCCTCGTCCGTCCCGGCTCACGTCGAGATGATGGGCTACCTCGGCATGGGCAACAACCCAATGGTGGGCGCTACCGTCGCCGTCGCTGTCGCTGTGGAACAAGCGATGGGGAAATGAGAATTGAGAGGTGAAAGGTGAAAGATTTACCTTAAGACCACCTTTTTCGTCAATTCACCAACGGTGATGAAATACATCCCAGCAGGTAAACGACTGACATCGACCTGCTGGGATTTTTCATTAATCCTACCCGTCATCAAGGTCTGACCCATCACGTTGACGATACGAAATTCGGGCACCATTCCCGGTTGAGACGCAATGCCTTGCGTCTCTACAATGACAATACCATTGGTCGGATTGGGATAAATCCGAAATCCACCATCCTGAATCCCGTTCTCTGACACGGCGGTGACATCATACCCCACCGTCCAGCTCTCGGGTAGGCTGTTGTCCAAATCCAAGTCGATCAGCTCCAAATAGGCACCCTCACCGTCGGCCTCCCAAGGCCAAGGGTCGCTGTCGTAATAATGAACCTCATCGATGACCTTGCCCCAGGCATCCGCCAACACCAAGTTCTCCGACTTGTTCGACAAGTTACGGGTATATTGCCCGAACGGCACCAAATGATAATAGTCTATGAAAACCAACGAGTCAGAGCAAAGTAACAAAGCCTCATGAGCGTCAATGCTGGAACCCACTGGAAAACTGTAGGTGATGCCGAGCTCCCGAAAATAGACACCCGTCAAATCGACAGGCTCGTCACCGTGGTTGGTAATCTCGATAAATTCCAGCCGGTCACCGTCAACACCCCACCAGTTCTCGGGATGGTAATGAATCTTGGAAATCACCAGCGGAGGAAGCTCATCCTCGGCGCAAGCGTCATAGGAACCAAAATGGGCGTTTAACCAGTTGGTACGGTCCCGCAACCATTCACGCATTTCTTGCAAATAATAGGTGTGACTGTTCATCTGATGCCACCGTTGGTTGTCACGCCCTACAGCCTCGCTAATCAAAGCGTCGATCTGGTTGATGCGTATGCACACAAACTCGTAATTCAAAGGCATGCCACGTCGAGTCAGTTCAGCCCAGCGACGAGCCATCAAGCACCTAAACGGCTCCGTGTTGAACATGTCGTTGAAGAACTTCGGACCCGTGTTATCCTGATTGTCAAACTGCCACACATCATAACGGCTGCGCGCCCCAAATTCATCGTGACCAAAGGCAAGGTTATAGTCCCACACCGGTCCCGCACGGAGCTTGCCGTTGCGATCCTTATGGAAGAAAGTACTCAGGCTATAAACATCGACATTGGAGGTGTATTCGGCAATCATCATGAAGTCAATAAAAGAAGGGACGTCAATAATTGAAGGGATGCCATCCGCCGCCGAAGTGTTGTGTTGCCCCGCCTCACGTTCCAAGTCAAAAAACACCTGACGGATATATTGGTTTTGCGCCGTGGTGACATCCTGGGGTTTCGGGTAGTGATGGATGAAGCTCACATAAGAGGGCCACCAACCGTAAGTGTTCTCCTCCATCTGCCAAGCAATAGGGTCGCCACCGGTGGTTTTATCGGCTTTGGTGATATAGCCTCCGGTCACCTCAGGTATGCTATTGCAAGTCTCGTCAAGCTTTTGGATGTTGACACGGTTTTTGTCCACCTTGATCTTCTCCATAAACACGTACAGACCTTTATAGTCTCCGTTGATCATCACTTCGCAATATACGCGTCGCGGAGCATATTGGCCCAACCGTTCCGATAGCTCGTAAGCCAAGAAATCGCGCATCCCCGTCTGGTCAAAAGCCAACGAGTTCAACACCCAGTCATTTTCCTCGGGCATACCCAAGATGCTAACGTTATTGTTGGTCACGTCATCGGCCAAAAAGGTGGTCAATCCGTAAGGTTTCTTTTGGGGAAATTCCTGCGAGGTGCTGCCTCTCCGTTCGATACCGATTCGCCCATCATAGTTCAAAAACAAGGGATTGTCGATGTCTGTCAAATAGTTGCGTGATCCGTCGGGATGCCAAATAATCTTCATCGTCCCAAAAACCTTAGGCTCATCGGGGATGGTCACCCCACCATCAGTCTCGATAACCACGATAGGCAAGTTGCTGTCGCTAAGAATCTGAGCCCTCAACAACGGCATTGTCATGACAAACAGCAATATGATAAGCAGCTTTTTCATGGTTTTTTCTTTTTAGTGATCCATCCTTCATCGGTGACAGCAGGTGGGTTGTCCTTAAAATCGGCGGCACTCAGCTCCTTGATGATCTTGATGGCCTGCTTATCGGGGTCGATTAACGGACCGTTGTTGGGTGTTGTTTGATAGGTAGGGATGACTTGGGCATCGATGAACTCTCCCGTCTTTCCATTAAGTCTGATCCGGAAGATAGGAGCGATGCCCAACCTGCCGTGGATTTTGATCTGACTATACGTGGCAAAATTACCCATGCTATAAACGATCAGTCGGTCGTCATAGACCTCCACCCCACGGGTCACATGGGGACCATGGCCCAGCACCAAATCGGCACCCGCGTCGATGGCAAGATGGGCAAACTCATAGGCGTTGCCTCTGTTTTGCTCAATATAGTAATCGGCTTTTCTGGTGACATGTTGATAGGCTGTACCTTCTCCTCCGCAATGCATTGACACGATGACCACATCGCAAAGGCTGTCGAGTTCCCTGACGATCGATTTCACATTTGCATAATCGTGAAGCGAGGCGATGTAACTATTGGGAGAGAAAGCGCAAAAGCCATACTTGACGCCGTTGATGGTAAACATCGTTGAGGGTTTGGTTTGATAGCCCGCCCAGTTTAACCGATGCTTGTCAAGCACCTTGGCAGTGTTGGTGCGACCATATTCACGGAAGTCATTGCTGTGATTATTGCCCACGCTAATCAAATTAAAGCCCGCATCGACGATGTATTTCGCATAAGAGGAAGGCATCCCGAAACAAAACATCTTGCATTCTTTGACCAAGCTGTCGGCAAAAACCCCTTCAAAGTTACAGAACACCACATCGGCATTTTGGAAGGAGGGTTTCACCTGGGAGAAAAACTGGCTGGCCGTGGCTTCATCGGCCAGGTCGGAGACCTTAGGGAAAATGGTTCCCAACATGACGTCGCCAACGGCAACCACGGTGATGGTATCCTGACTGAACACAGGGGAGGAAAAAGAGATCAAGAGCGTTAATAGCAGAGAGAGTAAAGTTTTCATGAGTTCAGCCTATTGAATCGGGATGCAAACTTAATAAGAATTCCGTTGTAAACGCAAAAAAGATCTATCTTTGCATCATGGAAAAGAAAGAAACTCTATTAGGAAAGACTCCAGAGGAGCTCCAAGGCATTGTCGATGCACTCGGACTGCCCAAATTCACTGCCAAGCAGATTGTTGACTGGATGTATAACAAACGTGTGGGCTCGTTCGAGGCCATGAGCAACCTCAGCAAAAAGTCGAGGGAACTGTTGTCGGAGCATTATGAAACCGGTTTCTTCGCTCCGATGAAGGTACAGACCTCATCGGATGGCACGAAGAAATACCTCTTCCCTGCCGGTGAACTGAGCGTCGAAGCGGCGTATATCCCCGACCGCGACCGAGCCACTTTATGTGTCTCCACCCAGGTGGGATGCCAGATGGACTGTCTCTTTTGCGCCACGGGAAAACAGGGCTTCGAGAAGAACCTCACCGCTGCTGAGATCATGAACCAGATTCTGAGCTTGCCCGAGTTCGACTCGCTCACCAACCTTGTGTTCATGGGCATGGGCGAGCCGCTCAACAACTATGACAGCCTGATGCGTTCGTTGGACATCATCACGGGCGAGTGGGGCTTGGGCTGGAGTCCGACACGAGTCACCGTCTCCACCTGTGGTGTCATCCCCAACTTGAAACGTTTCCTAGCCGAGTCGAAGTGCAACCTGGCCATCAGCATGCACAGCCCCTTCCACGACGAGCGTCTCAAGATCATGCCTATCGAGAAAAACTATCCTATCAAGGAGGTCATCCATCTGGTGAAACAACACGATTGGCGAGGACAACGTCGGCTTTCTTTCGAATACATCGTCTTTAAGGATCTCAACGACACCAAGGACCACGTAAAGGAGCTGGCTCGTCTTTTGGGCAGCCTTCGTTGCCGCGTCAACTTGATCCGCTACCATGTAGTGCCAGGTATCGCCTTGAAGAGTCCTAACAACGACACCATGACCTGGTTCCGCGATGCCTTAAACGACAAAGGAATCATTGCTACCATCCGAGCCTCACGCGGGCAAGACATCGATGCCGCCTGCGGCTTGCTTTCAACTAAAAAGAAGAGTTAGCCAAAACTCCCGTCTCGAGTCAACCACTCAAGTCCTCTGAGGATTAAGGTTTCATCAACGATGAGTTGACGTTTGCAGAAAGGTGCTACTGTTGAGGCCATGCCTCCAGTGAGGATTAGCTGATATTCTTTTCCAGTCTCCTCCTCGATACGTTGCACCATGCCGTCGATCATGGCCGCATGGCCGTTAATGATGCCACTATTGATACAGTCTTGCGTGTTGGTACCGATAATCGTCTTTGGCACCATCAAACGGTAGTCTTTCAGCTGTGCTGCCTTGCTGGTGATGGCCCTAAACGAGGTATAGATGCCGGGACCGATGGAGCCGCCTTGAAACACTTGGTTCTCGTCGATGACGGAAAAGGTGGTGGCAGTGCCCAAATCGATGATGATGACTGGAAGCTGATGGTCGTGGATGGCCCCTGCGGCATCGGCGATGCGGTCGGCTCCCAAGGTTGAAGGGTCATCCAAAGCAATCTTGAAATGTGGGAAAAGGTCTCGTTTCACCAAAAGCACGGGCAATGAAGTCAGACGCATCACCGCCTCTTCCACTAAAGGGGTCACCGAGGGCACCACCGAAGAGACCCGAACCTCTTCGATAGGATGTTCGTGGATGAATCCCGCAATCTCCTCGTCAAAAGAGAGCGTCGTGGAAGGAATCCTCACCCAGTTATGCACCACTCCTTGGCTAAGCAGGCCCATGAATACGGTGGTGTTACCGATGTCGATACAAAGAATCATACGAGAGTACGCATGTTTAAGAGCGTGTTCAACAGTTGATGGGCGACTTCCTCCTTGGAGAGGATGGGTAAAGGCTTCACCTCGTCACGGGTGATCAGGGTCACCACGTTGGTATCGACACCGAAGCCGGCACCTTTGTCATTGAGGTTGTTGGCCACAATTAGGTCGAGGTTCTTCTCCTGCAGTTTTTTCTTTGAGTTCTCGAGGAGGTTGTCCGTCTCCATGGAAAAACCGCACACATATTGGTTAGGTTTTTTGATGGAGGCGACCTGACGCAGGATGTCCGAAGTGCGTTTGAGTTCCAGACTCAGCTCTCCTTCTTTTTTCTTCACTTTTTGGTCGTGATAAACGGCTGGGGTAAAGTCGGCCACGGCGGCTGACTTGACAAGGATGTCGCACTCGGGAAAATGCTCAAGGACGGCATCCAGCATCTGTGCGGCAGTTCTCACATGCACGATGTTGACCAGCAATGGGGGTTCCACGGTAGTCTCACCGCAGACGAGGGTCACTTCGGCACCCCGTTCCATGGCGGCACGAGCGACGGCAAAGCCCATCTTTCCGGTAGAGTGGTTGGTGATATAACGCACTGGGTCGATAGGTTCCTGTGTGGGTCCCGCTGTGACGAGCACTTTCATGCCTTTCATGTCCTTCTCGTAGGCGGCAGCCTTACGCAGATAGGCCATCAGCACAGCCTCATCGGGCATCTTGCCTTCTCCCACGTCGGCACAAGCCAAACGCCCCACCTGAGGCGGGATGACAACCATGCCGTGGGCCATCAACTTCTGCAAGTTCTCTTGAACGATGCTATTACGGTACATGTTGGTGTTCATGGCTGGAGAGACGATGATGGGGCATTGTGCCGCAAGAATCGTCGTGCTCAGCATGTCATCGGCGATGCCCGAAGCCATCTTTCCGATGATATTGGCCGTGGCAGGTGCTACAAGGATAACGTCGGCTTTTTTGGCTAAGGAGACGTGTGCCACATGAAACTCAAAGTTTCGGTCAAAGGTGTCCACCAAGCATTTGTTGCCTGTCAGCGTCTCAAAGGTGATGGGGTTGATGAAGTAGGTTGCATTATGTGTCATGATGACATGCACCTCGCAGCCTTCCTTGACGAGAGAACTGGCCAGATTGGCAATCTTATAGGCCGCGATGCTCCCCGTCACTCCAAGGACGATGGTCTTTCCTTTCATCATAGCATCTCTTCGTTGAGGTCTTCTTGATCCATCAGAAGGCCGTGTTTCTCATAACTCGCGATATGGGCAGGCCTGTTTTCATGATCCACGAAGACCACCGTAGGGGCATGGGTCTCCAGTTCATGCTCATCAAGCCAAACATAGGCCATGATGATGACTTTGTCGCCAATCTCCACCAGTCGTGCAGCGGCACCATTGAGGCAGATAACGCCACTGTTTCGCTCCCCAGGAATGACATAGGTCTCGAGACGATTGCCGTTGTTGACGTCCACGACCTGAACTCGCTCATACTCTCGTATTCCGGCAGCTCCCATCAATGCTCTGTCGATGGTGATGCTCCCAACATAATCCAGTTCCGCCTGGGTGACCGTAGCGCGGTGGATCTTCCCTTTTAAGACTTGTGTCAGCATTTTATACGGATATTAAATGTTTACGATGAAATTGTCAATCAGTCGGGTCTTCCCGATATACACGGCCATGGCAAACAGGGTCTCGCCCTTGACCACATCTACCTTCTGAATATTCTGAAAGTCAACAGCTTCCACATAGTCGATTCGGGCAAGGGGTTCTTGTTCGATGCAGGCCTTCATGGCTTCCACCACCTTATGCGTATCGCGTTCGCCATTCTCGACACATTGGCGACCGAGGTTGACGGCTCTTGAAAGCACCAAGGCTGCCTGACGTTCTTGAGGATTCAGGTAGGTGTTGCGTGAGCTTTTGGCGAGGCCGTCAGCTTCCCTGACGATGGGGCAAGGCACAATCTCTATGGGGAAGTTAAGGTCTTTCACCATGCGACGGATCACCGAAAGCTGTTGGGCATCTTTCTGTCCGAAGTAGGCCTTGTCGGGCATGACGATGTTGAACAATTTGCTTACCACAGTACACACCCCTCTGAAGTGGATGGGCCGCGATTTTCCGCAGAGCTCGGCAGTAGGGCCGTTCATATCGACGAAAGAGCAGAAGCCTTCGTCGTACATCTCTTCCGGTTCAGGGTTAAAGATGAGGTGGGCGCCAGCTGCCTCGCATAGACGGGTGTCGGCTGCCAAGTCACGAGGATATTGCGCAAGGTCCTCCGTAGGACCGAACTGCATCGGGTTGACGAAGACGCTGACCACCACACGGTCATTGTCTTTCACTGCTCGGTCAACCAGACTTTTATGTCCTTCATGAAGGTAACCCATGGTAGGCACCAGACCCACCGTTAAACCTTCTTTTCTCCATTGTCGGACCGCTTCGCGGACTTCTTTGATTGTATGAACTACTTGGATCATCTATTTTAAAATTTAGAATTTACAATTTAGAATTTAGAGAATTAATACAAGGAATCGAGGATTTCATCTCCGACCGAATAACTGTATTCTTCGGAGGGATAGGTGCCGTTTTCCACTTCGTGGATATAGTCGGTGATGGCGTTTTTGATTGTGTCACCGACGGGAGCGAACACTTTGACGAATTTCGGGGAGAATCCGTGCGTCATGCCGAGCATGTCCTGAGCCACCAAGATTTGTCCGTCGCAACCTGCGCCCGAACCGATGCCGATGGTAGGGATCTGCAGCTTTTGGGAGATCAGCTTGGCCAACTTGTCGGGAACGCATTCGAGCACCAGTGCGAAGGCACCTGCCTCTTGAACGGCGAGGGCTTCGGAAAGCAGCTCTTCGGCTTTCTCCTTGGTTTTCCCCACTACTTTATAACCACCGAAGGTATTGATGGACTGGGGGGTCAGTCCGAGATGAGCCATCACAGGGATGCCCGCTTCCACCAAAGCGTGGATCTGGGGGCAGACCCGTGTGCCGCCTTCGAGTTTCACGGCGTTGGCACGGCCTTCCTTCATGAGACGGCCAGCGTTACGAAGAGTATCTTCGACGGAGACCTGGTAACTCATGAAAGGCATGTCAACGACCACCATGGCATTGTCACAAGCACGTGACACGGCAAGGCAATGACGCAGCATGTCGTCCAAGGTCACGCTCACCGTGTCGTCATGGCCGAGCATGACATTGCCGAGGGAGTCGCCCACCAACACGGCGTCCACCCCACTGTCGTTGATGAGTTTGGCCATGGTGTAGTCGTAAGCGGTCAGCATGGTGATCTTCTGAGCTTCTCTTTTCTTCTTGCGAAAAGTCAAAACGGATTTTTTGGTCATCGTTGTAAAACTTCCTTGAGGTTAGTATAATCGTTATCAGGATGTTTCTGTTCAGCCATCGACACTAAACGCAGTGATAGCCGGCGATAGATCTCGCGGTCGTCGCCATTGAGCAAGTTCATGTGTTTGGTCACGGTACCCACATCATTGCGTTCCACAGGTCCAGTGAGGCCCTCCACACAACCTTTCAGTGCGATATTGTCGATGTTGACTTTCATCAGGGGAATGATCAGCGCATGGGCAGTCTCCTTGTCGAAGCCACACGAGGAAAGCCAATCTTCGCTCATCTGAGCCAAGGCACAACAAAGGTTACTTGCAGCCACCATTGCGGCATGATAACGTGCCTTGTCGGCTTTTCCAATGACGTGATAGTCATTGCCGGTCGTCATCATCATTGATTTCAGCATTTCGATTCCAGTTGCGTCGCCCTCCAATACAAAAAACTTGCCAGAAAAGACTTCGCCTGTCGAATGGCTGCTGACAGCGCACACCGGATGGGCAGAGCCCACGTGGACGCCAGCTTCGGAGGCCCTCTCAAAGACCTCTGAACTCAGGGTCCCACTGCAATGGAAGAAACCTTTTCCAGCGACAGGCAGATGGCGGCAAAACTCCCAGACAGAGGCTATCTTATCGTCAGGAACAGTAATGAACACCTGTTCTGAGGCATCGAGAAGCTGTCCAATGGAACCAAAACATGTCGAGCCTGTGACTTCAGCTGCAGCAATAGCCATCGCGTCTAGCTGGTCGTAGTAACCGCTGACATTGCAACCTTTGCTTCTCAAATAGCTGCCCAAAGCGGTACCGACCTTGCCTGCGCCAATGAAACCGATACGTGTCATTTATGATCTCTTGATTGAGCGGCAAAGGTACAGAAAACTTTGTCAAAAAAAAGACAAAAGGGTGTTGTCTTTTTATGATTTTCATAAATTTGCGGTCGCTTAACACGAAAACAAAAACATTTTAATATGTACAAAATCGAAAAACACCCCATTTTGGATATCCCGCAAGAGGATCTTGTGGAGTTCCAATATGAAGGCCAGACCGTTCGTGGCCAACGGGGCAAGACCATTGCCGCTGCCCTTCACCAAGCTGGATTCCCTATCCATAGCCATAGTCTCTCCGGACGTAACCGGAGTCTCGAATGTGGCATCGGCAAATGTGGCGCCTGTGAGATGCTCGTTGACGGCAAGGTTCGTCGTATCTGCATCACCCTGGTGGATGGCGTGAAAAAAGTTGAACGGTTGGAGGCAAGAGGTGAGAAGTTCTTACCCGATCAACCTTCAACGCTCAACGCTCAACCTACAACTAAAATCTATAAGACTACAGTCGCCATCATCGGAGCAGGTCCAGCGGGACTGGCATGTCGCGAAAAGCTCAACGAGCTTGGCATCCCCAACTTGGTCATCGACAACAACGCAAACATCGGTGGTCAATTCAACATGCAGACCCACCAGTTCTTCTTCTTCGAGAAAGAGCAGAAGTTCGGTGGCATGCGTGGTTTTGACATTGCCAAGACGCTTGCCGGTGACAACCACGAAGGAATCCTTTTGAACAACACGGTATGGGATTTGCTTGAAGGCAAACGCATTGCCTTGAAGAACGTGGTCACCCAGGAGATCAGCTATGTCGATGCAGAACATCTCGTGGTCGCCACGGGTGCCGTGCCTTTCATGCCGACCTTTGAGAACGACGACGTTCCGGGTGTTTACACCGCAGCAGTGTTCCAAAAGATGATGAACCAAGAGCACACCCTGCTCGGCAAGAAAGTCCTTACCGTGGGTGCAGGCAACATCGGCTATCTGACTTCCTATCAAGGCATGCAGGCCGGAGCCACCATCAAGGCGATCATCGAAGGCATGGATCACGAGGGAGGCTTCCCAGTGCAGGCCAACCGCGTGCGCCGCTTGGGCATCCCGATCATGACCTCACACGTGCTGCTGAAAGCCATCCCCAATGAGGACTACACCGGTATCGTAGGAGCCGTCATCGCCGAATGCGAGAATTTCAAGCCGATACCAGGCACGGAGAAGATCCTTTATGATATCGACATCATCAACATCTGCACCGGCTTGATTCCCGACGACCAGTTGCTCAACAAAGGCAAACAAGTGTTTGGGCTCAACTGCTACGGCTGTGGTGACGCTGTCCGCATCGGTGAAGGCACCAGCGCAGTGCTTCGCGGCAAGCAAGCGGCCTTCGAGGTGGCACAAAACCTCGGTATCCGTTACAACTACGACGAATATCTCGAAATCTCGAGACAATATATCGACTCACAACAACGTCCCGTGCGCATCCTTGAGGAGCCCAACCTCCCAAGCAAAGAGCGCATGATGGCCAAGCCTTTCGTACAACTCGACTGCCTCTACGGCTTCGCCTGCAATCCCTGCTCGTTCAGCTGTCCGCAAGGTGCCATCACCAAAGCTTCGACCAACACCACGCCGGTGGTCAATTATGACAAGTGTATCGGCTGTATGCAATGCGTCAACCACTGCCCTGGCCTGGCCATCTTTGGCTACGACCTCAACAAGAACGTGGTCTTCCTGCCGGTTGAATACGACGTGGAGGAAAACAAGGAGGTCTATCTCATTGACAACAACGGCCAAATCCTTTGCGATGGCGTCATCGAAAAGGTGTTGCGTAAGCCCAACAAGACCCACGTGGTGCGTGTGAAAGTCGATCCCGCCAAGTGGAGGACAGAGCTTCCAGTGATGACGGATATCAAGGGATTCATCTTGAAGGAACGCTATCCAGAACCGCTTATGTTCATGATGATCGACCCGATGCCTGGAAATACGATGGCCACCGTCACCACTGAGGATGCTTTCGTGTGCCACTGCGAGGATGTCGATTTGAAGACCATCCTGAAGGCTGTGGGCGACCGCAAGTTCATCTCCGTTGATGAGTTGAAGCACATCACCCGCATGGGCATGGGCCCTTGCCGTGGCAAACGCTGTGTTTCGAGGGCAAAACAAGTGTTGCGCAGCTATGGTATCGAAGTGGTCGGCGAGTCGTCACCTCGTGCACCGCTGGCCAACCAGGTCACTTTGGGCGAGGTGTATCAGCCCAACCGTAAGGAGACCTTCGTGTTCCAGACAGGCAACGACGTGAAGAAAGAACAAGTGGAAGTGCTCATCGCTGGCGGTGGCATCGCCGGTAGCGCTGCCTTCCGTTACTTCGCCGAAGCAGGCAAGAAACCGGTGCTGGTCAACTACGACCGCGGCTCCTCATGGCGTTGCATCGCCGGTGGACGTCCAGCTTTCTCGAACCCCGACATCGCCGACATCGCCAACCACAACCTTGAGATATTCAAGGAGATACAAAAGGCTCACAACATCGACTTCAAGTTGACGCGCTATGTGAACCTCGTCCACGACGACGCCACCTACAAGGCCCTCGACGCCTCACGTGCTTGGAGTGACGCTTACATGATTGAGAAAAAGGACTTCCGTAAGGAGATCTCCCCGTTGTGGAATATGGACAGCAACGTCTATAGCCACGCCTTGATTTCCAAGAACTGCTGGCAAGCCACTCCGGGTCGCACCATCGACTACATCCGCGGCATCGCCATCGAGCATGGCGGCACGCTGATGGAAGACTGCGAGCTGATCTTCGTGCAGAAGAAAGACGACAAATATGTCGCCCTCGTCCGCACTCACGACAAACAGTTCGTGGAATACACCTGCGACCACTTCGTCAACAGCATGGGCTGGGGAGCAGAGAAGTTCACCGACATGCTGGGCATCGACACCCAATTGTATCCAGTGAAGCACCAAGCCTTCATCACTCGTCGTCTGCCCAACCTAGGCGCCAATGGCGACTCCCTCGACATGATCATCGACCGCCGTCATTACAAGGGCTTCAGCGCCGTTTATGGACAGCAGTTCTTGCACACCGGCCAGGTCATCGGATGCGCTTCACCCGACTGCGACGCTTTCGAGGCTCGACAGAACCTCAAATACAACAGCAAGGAGTTCCTGGAGATCTGCTCCGAGGTCTTCGCCGACTGGATTCCGAACCTCGCCTCCGTGGGCTTCCACGCTGTGTGGGCCGGCTATTACATGGAGCCTCGCTACATCGTCGATCCCGAGGTGGGCATGCTCACTGGCCTGCGTGGCCATGGCTTCATGCTCGGCCAATACCTCGCCAAACTTTATGTCGATAAATACCTCGGCAAAGACGTGCCTAGCTACATGAAGGATCTCGCACTGAGCGGCAAAGGCTTGAGTGAGAATGCCTTTAAGTAAGGTGAAAGGTGAAAGATGAAAGGTTAGGGCTGCCGATGGGGCAGCCCTTTCTTTTTTACAAAGCTCATTTACAAACCTCAAGCGTTACGTTCAGCACAAAAATAGGTGAGATCGGATAATGCGTTGAGGATGATGGTATTTTTTGATGATAAAGCCGAAAGTGATCCAAGTGCCTTTTCAACATATGAGGGCAGCAGGGACTTGGCAAGGTTGACAGTATCAGGATGGTCAGCATCAAGGATGTCGTCGCGCATCTGGAAGACGATGCCGAGGTTGAGGCCGAAGTCGGCTACCTGTTGTAGTGCGTCGGAAGGAGCGTCAACAGAGAGTGCACCCGTGACACAAGACGTTCGAATCAGATGAGCGGTTTTTCGGGTGATGATATCCAAATAAGAAGCAAGGCTGTCCCTTTGTGACAATGCTTCAGGATGGGATTGCATCAATTCGCCCTCGGTCATGGTTGCGGCAGTGCTTACAATCTCATGAAGAATATCGTGATCACCAGGTTGGGAAAGAAGGAGAATGGCCTTAGCCAATAGGTAATCGCCAGCGAGGACAGCGGGGAGCTCACCGAAGCGAGCCTTCACCGAGGCCAGACCCCGACGTTGGTCGGCATGATCAATGACGTCATCGTGAATCAGCGAGGCACTGTGGATCACCTCCACCACCGTCGCCGCTCGCAAGGTGCGCTCGTTAACCTCACCGAAAAGCCTTGCACAAAGCAAAGCCAACACTGGACGAAGACGTTTGCCCTCAGTGTCATGCACATATTGCATGATGCTGTCCATAGGCTCCGTCGCGGCTTTCAGCGTCTGCTCAAAGAAAGCCTCAAAACGACCTAACTCAACAGCTATCGGGGAGATGATGGATGCCAATTCTTTCACGGCAGCAAAAATAACGAACTTTTCCTAAATTTTTAGCACGACATTTGCTATATTTGTACTTTCAGTTCAAAAAAATCATCATCATGAAATATATTGGTATCACCCTCGCGACGGTATTCTTGTCGATTATCGGCGCATTCTCACCCAACGATTACGAAACCATGTGGAAGAAAGTCAAAGAGAATCTTCAGAAAGAACTGCCCGAATCGGCGGAAAAAGAACTGAACGCCATTGAAAAGATGGCTTTGAAAGAAAACAATCAGACACAGCTGTTGAAGACCTACATCTATCGGCAGCATGTGATGTACGTCAAGGTGGAAGACGATCCCCAACAAGCCTTCATCAAATATCTAGAGTCGAAGCTTGGACAACTTGACGAGGCGCATGAGGCCCTTCTCCACGGGTGCATTGCCGAGGCTTACGCCTCTTATCTGGATAACAACGAATGGACCATCGACGATAACTTGGCCATCGACGGCGACTTGTCGAAGGTGGAGATGAAGTATTGGGACAAAGCCAGCTTCCAAAAGCTCATCGACGAGCATTACGCCCTAGCGCTGAAGCCGACCCATGCCCTGAAGAAAGCCAAGACAGAAGATTATCTCATTCTTTTTGACGACCTCCAGAAAAAAGCCTTGGAACATCTCGACTACGAGAGCTCACTCTTCGAGTTTATGTTCCACCGGGTGGCCAATTATTATAAGGAGAAGGCGACTGCCGATGATGCTGAGGGCGATACCGACCGGTGGTGGCTTCCCGCCGAAGAGTTCGTGAAGGTGGATTTCGGTCAAACCGACAATCCCCTCAACCGATGCCTCAAGATCTTCCAGGAGCTCATCGACTACAACCGCAAACAACGCAACGAGGATGTCTTGATTTACAATGACTACAAACGTTTTGTGTTCGTCAACGGCATCCTGGAGAAGGACGCTCAGTTCCAAGCATCGATGGAAGCGCTGAAGACGCAGCATAAGAAAAACCCCATTACGGCCGAAATCACCTCGCTAATCGCCAAAAACCTCATCAACCAGGCAGATAGCAATCCCAGCGACAGCAGCTATTTCGATAACTACAAGAAAGCCAAGGAGATGTGTGAAGAGGCATTGGAGAAGTTCCCTGAATCGACAGGAGCCACCAACTGCAAAAACATCATCCACAAAATCCAAGAACCTAAAATTGAGATGAGTGTCACCCAGGTGGCCTTGCCGAAGGAAGCCATCCCCGTAGTGCTGGAATACAAGAACACCTCCAATCCATACTACCGCATCGTGAAGGTCAGTGAGAAAGAATTTGAAGATTTTCAGCATTACTATCACAAAGACTTGATCAAGGCGTTGAACAATATAAAAGCCGTCCACGAGGAAGAGCTCCAACTGCCTGAAGAGACCGACTACCGAATGCACAAAACTCTCATCGCCCTACCCGCATTGGATAGGGGCATCTATTACCTCATGGCATTCTGCGACAAAACCCTTAAGGAGTCGGACAACATGGTGCTACTTAACTTCCAAGTGTCGGGTCTGGGCTACATCGCCGACCAAAACAATGAGAAGATGACGGTGACCACCATCAACCGCAAGACTGGAAAACCCGAGAAGGGTGTCAAGGTAGAGCTCTGCCGCCGCGAATACGACTACAATCAACGTGAATACAAGCGCATCGTGTTGATGACGAAGAACTCGGATGCCGACGGCAAAGTTTATCTGGATCGCTTTTCGGACAAAAACAATTCCTTCTACATCAACCTACGCAAGGACGACGACCTTCTTCTTTCAGGAACCAACTACCATCTCAGCAAGGGCTATGAAAACGACCAGTCCCGATATTACACAAAGCTTTTCACCGACCGTGCCATCTATCGCCCTGGACAGACCGTTTATTTCCAAGGCATCGTGACACGTCACCAGGGCGATGACATCACTTTGGTCAACGGTTATGATGAGAAAGTCATCTTAAGGGATGCCAATTCGCAAGAAATCACTTCGGCAACCTTCAAGACCGACGAATACGGCTCATTCAGCGGTTCTTTTGTCATCCCCACCGACCGCCTGAACGGCTCGTTCCTCCTCGCTGCCAAACAAGGCAGCACGAACATTCGTGTGGAAGAATACAAACGACCCACCTTCGAAGTCAAATTTGAACGTCCGAAGGAACAATACAAGCTCAACCAAGAAGTCACGGTACATGGCAGCGTGAACGCATATGCCGGCTTCGGCTTGGACGATGTGGAATACAGCTACCGTGTGGTTCGCAAGACCTCATTCCCTTGGCGTTGCTGGTGGTGGTGGTACCCGCCTGTCGAAGACGAGCAGATCACCTATGGCAAGGCACGCACCGACGAGAATGGCAAGTTCGCCATCAGCTTCAACCTGAAGCCTTCTTTAGGCATCGCCCCTGAGAAACAGCCTATGTTCACTTACGAGATTGAGGTGACGGCGACAAGCAAACAAGGCGAGACCCATGCCGACAGCTACAGCATCCGTGCCGGTTACAACGAAATTGCCATCAGCACTAACCTGCCTACCAAAATCGAGAAGTCAGAACTCAACAACTACGAGATCAGTGTGAGCAACCTAAGCTATCAACCCGCCAAGAGCCGGGTGGTTCGCACCATCTACCGCTATGACGACCAAGACGAGATCAACTACTTCGACGCTATGGGACGCCAAGAGGACCTCGACCGTCAGATCCTCAGCGACACGGAACTGCAACGCCTCTTCCCTGCCTACCGCTTTTACCACAAGCAGAACAAGACCAAAGTCGCAGAAGACGAGATCATGGTCGATGACAAGGCCAAATTCTACACTGGAAAGCCTCTGGCTCCTGGACGATATATGATGGAGCTGAAAAGCCTCGATGATCCGTTGGCCAAGACTTCAACACAATTCACCATCTATGACAACAGCTCCAAGAAGATGCCTTATACCGCCATGGAATGGATGAACAGAGGCAAAACGACAGCCCATCCTGGTGAGGAGATTCAGCTCAGCCTCGGCAGCTCGGCCAAGGACGTGAAGACACTGGTGCAGCTGTTCCACGGCAACGAGCTCCGATTGGAGAAAACCGTCAACCTCAACAATTCGGTGGAGACCTTCACTTATACGGTGACCGAGGCTGACCGTGGAGGCTTGAGTTGGAGATATGCCTTCGTGAAAGAGAATTCTTTCCACACCAATTATCTCAGTGTGTCGGTTCCTTTCGACAACTACGACTTGGATGTGAAACTGGCCACCATGCGTGACAAGCTCAGTCCTGGCGCTGAGGAGACCTGGGAAGTCACGGTACACGACTACCAAGGTAAGCCTTTGGAGGCTGCCCTCCTGGCGGGAATGTATGATGCCTCTCTGGATGAGTTCGCTTGGCACCACTGGTGGTTTAACATGAGTCCATCGAGCATCTACGGCCGAAGTTTCAGCACCGATGCCCATGGCTTCACCTCATCCGCTACCAGCCAGGAATATTTCTTCTTTGCTGAACTCTTCAACTTCAGTCTGCCTTCCGATGCACCGTTCTTCGACTATATGTTTGGCCTTTACTTCAGCATGCGTAACAGTAATGAAAGAGGGTTGTATAGAAAAGCTGCAGGTGGCAGGGTTGAGGTGGACTACATGGTCATGGATGAGGTGGCTGCCCCTCTTGCCTCCGTTGAAGCTGCTAGCGTTGAAGAAAGTTCCGATAACGAAATGGTTGAAATTGCCAAGCAAGAGGAAAGCGTTGAAACCGGTGGTACAAACGCCGACAAAGAGCCTGCCGAGCCTGCTTTGCGCGAGAACTTCAACGAGACGGCATTCTTCTTCCCGCAACTGCGCACCAATGCCGATGGCAGCTCGACCTTCAGCTTCACCATGCCCGATGCACTCACCCGTTGGAAGCTGATGTTGCTGGCTTACACCAAGGACCGCAAGACAGGGACCAACGGATACACTTTCACCTCGTCGAAGCCGGTGATGATCATGGCCGACATGCCACGTTACATGTACGACAACGACACCCTGTGGTTTGTGGCCAACGTCATCAACACGGGTGAGGAAGCCGTCACGCCAAAGGCGAAACTCGAGATTTTCGACGCTGGAACCATGAAACCGCTCAACCTGTTACTCACCGATGCTGTCATCCCGATGGAAGAAATCGTTCCCGGTCGCAGCAAAGAGGTTCGTTGGAAGGTCGCTGCGCAATATGACTTGAACCTTCTGGCCTTCCGTTTCACCGCCTATGCGGGTGATTTCAGCGATGCCGAACAGCACCTCCTTCCCGTGCTGAGCAGCGAGATCTTTATGACCCAGACCCTCCCTATCACCGTGAAGGCCGAAAAGGAACAGACCTTCGACTTCGAGGCCATTGCCAATCCCGACAGCCATGAGCGCGACTATAGCTTGACACTCAACTTCAGCACCAACCCCGTGTGGTATGCCGTTCAGGCCCTGCCTTACCTGGCGAACGTCAACACCAACCGTGCCGAGACCGCTTTCTACGTGTTCTATGCCAACACCCTCTCGTCGCATATCGCCAACCACATCCCCAACCTGCTCAACTACATCAAGAAATGGCAAATCGAAACGCCCGACGCCCTGCTCTCTCAACTCGAGAAAGACCAAGACCTGAAAGCCATCATGCTTCAAGAGACACCTTGGGTGCTTGAGGCAAAGAGCGAAACCGAGCAACGCAGCCGCATTGCTGCACTCTTCGAGGTGAACAACTTACGCGGACAACAGACCCGTGCTTTGCAGCTCATCCAACAGAAACAGACCCCAAATGGTGGTTGGAGTTGGATGGACGGCATGCCCGAGAGTCCTTATATCAGCACCTATATTCTCAGCGGCTTCGGTAAACTCAAACAGATGGGAGCGTGGAGTTCGTTGAGTAAAAACGACCAAGTGATTGCCCAACGCATTTGCGACAATGCCGTGAGTTACTTGGAATACGAGGTGGCAGAGACTTACCGTTACATGCTGGCACATAGCAAGAACAAGGACTGGGCCATCGGATCTGGAACGCTCAACGAACTGTATGCCTTGAGTTTCTTCGAGGAGCAAGATTCCGATAAGGATTTCGTTACCGCCAAGAAGTACTACCTGAAGAGCCTTGACACGGAATGGACCTCGTTCAACTTCTACCAGCGTTCAAAAGCTGCGGTGCTGCTATACCGCTCGGGCAACGAGAAAACTGCCAAGCTGATGATCCAGTCGTTCAAGGAATGCGCTCAGAAGAACGAGAAGATAGGCATCTACTGGCCTAAGAAATATTTCTCTTTTGAGTCGCACATTGCCACCCACGCCAGCATCATGACGGCTTTTGCTGAGATTGACCAAGACCAAGAGACCATCGACCAGCTTCGCGTATGGCTACTGACGCAGAAGCAGACCACGATGTGGGAGAACTCCTCCTCCACCGCTGAGGCCATCTATGCTTTGTTAATGCGCGGCACCGACTGGTTCGACGAAGGCACAGAGGTGACCTTACGCTTTGGCGACACCCCCATCAGCACCGAGGGTGGTGTGGCTGGAACAGGATTCATCCAACGCCGCTGGAATGCTGATGAAGTGACCCCAGAGATGCGTCAGCTCACCGTCAACAACCCCACCAAACACTTGGTCTGGGGCGGCTTGTTCCGCCAGTATTTCGTTCCCATCGACGAGATCAAGAGCGACGAGTCGGGATTTAGCATCAAGCGCGAACTCTTTGTGGAGACTGTGACTGACAAGGGCAAACTCTTGGTCCCGGTGACGAAGCAGGCCTTGAAGGTCGGCGACAAACTCACGGTGAAGATCACCTTCGAGAACCAACAGGATATGAGTTTCGTCTTTGTGAAGGACCTGCGTGCAGCGGGGTTCGAGCCGCTGGAACAGGTGTCGCACTACGAGTATAACGACCAGATGTGCTATTACCAGTCGAACACCGACACCGACATGGAGTTCTTCATCGAGTTCCTTCCTAAAGGCGTGCATCAACTGGAATACAACCTGTTTGTGACCAAGGAAGGTCATCTGAACAACGGCTATGCCTTGATTCAGTGCCAGTATGCACCAGAGTTCACGGCCTATTCCGACGGAATGAAGGTCAAGGTTGGCTCAAGGTGAGCTAAAGTTTGTTAAAAAAATTTAAAAATTATTGTCTGTATTTTCACTCGAACCCCGCCGTGAGGTGGGGTTTTCTATTTTGTCGAGTTCACAACAGCGTTATAACAGGCGCGACAGAGAGGCTCATAGCTTTCGGTCTCCCCTAGGACAACGAGCTTGTCGCCAGCGATGGTACGATGCGAGTACTGGGCTGGGCTTCCACAGTGAACACAGATAGCGTGGACCTTGGTGACATCTTCGGCAATGGCCATAAGCTTGGGCATCGGACCAAAAGGATTGCCAAGGAAATCCATGTCGAGCCCAGCAATGATGACACGCACCCCGTTATTGGCCAGCTGTTGGCACACGTTGGGCAACTCGTCGTCGAGGAACTGGGCCTCGTCGATACCAATGACATCAACATCATTGGCATACAACAGGATTTGAGTGGCATTCTCAACAGGGATGGAATGCAAGGCCGTGGCATTATGTGAGACCACGTCTTCCTCGCTGTAACGGGTGTCCACACCGGGTTTGAAAATTTCGACACGCAACTTGGCAATCTTTGCCCGCTTGAGTCGCCGAATCAACTCTTCAGTCTTGCCTGAGAACATGGAGCCACAGATGACCTCAATCCAGCCCTGGTTCCTGTTATGAGAATCTTTTTCAAGAAACATGCCCTAGATATTTTAAATCTTTGTAATTTAGCGTTTCATTCCAAGCAAAAATAAAGATAAATCAGATATGAACGACCAATTCCAATCGCAAAAAGACATTTTAGTTTCTTTGAAGCACGAAATCAGCTTATTACATCAGCAGGTGAATTATTTGCTCCGCAATGAGAAAGAGCTTGGCCTGCTCGATCTCGACGTGATGATGAACCGCACACACACCATCTACGACAAGCTCTGCTCCATCAATCTTGGTGGTTCCGATGATGACGTGGAGGTCGATCCCGAGATGCTTCAAGCCTTGTTTGGCAGTGCTGACAGTGAAAATGAAGAAGAAGTGGAGGCGGAACCCAAAGAAGAAGAAATGCCAGAGGAAAACAATGAAATATCTGAAAATCAAGATATTATAGAAAAACCAGAGATAGAGGAAAAGGTCGAATCCGAAGAAAAAGAGGAAACGGATTTTGGTTTTATCTTCAAAATGGAAGAAGCCCAAGAAGAAGTACCTGAAGCAATGGAGGAAACTGAAGGACCAGAAGAAGTATCTTTAGAAACCGAAGAACCAGAGAGACCTGAAGAACCTAAGGAAGTTGAAGAACCTGAAGAGGCCGAAGAGCAAGAAGAACCCGAAGAAGTGGGAGAACCCGAAGAGACCGTGGAACCCGAAGAGACTCCCATCGAAGAAGTGAAGCCTAGCGGTGTTTACACCACGGGAGACCAAATAGAAATGGAGATACCGCATTTGGATTTGTTCAATACGTTTGCGTTCGAAGAAGAACCAGAAGAGGAAGAAGCAGAGGAAATTGAAGAACCCGAGGAATTCCCTTCAGAGACTGAAGAACTTGAGATACCAGAAGAACCCGAAACAGAAGAAGAACCCGAGGCTGAAGAAGAACCTGAAGAAGTTATTGAAGAGGCTGAAGAAAACGTTGAAGAGACTGAAGAAGCAGTGGAAGAAAAAATTGAGGAGACCGTAGAGGAAGAGCCAGAAATCGCATATGAGCCAATTATCTTCGGAGAGATGGAAGAGGCGGATGATGGAGGTTTTGAATTTGAAGGACCTGAGACTTTGGGAGAGCGGATGCAACACGAGGAAGACCACTCGCTGGCAGCACGGCTGCAAAGTCAGACGGTCAACAGCCTTCGTTCTGCGATAGGCATCAACGACAAGTTCTTGTTCGTAAACGAACTCTTTGGCGGAAGCATGGAGAAATACAACCGTTCCATTGAGAATCTCGACGATGTCAAGACGCTCAACGGGGCATTGATCTACCTCAACGAACTGCGCATCGAGTTGCAATGGAACAGCAACAACGAGGCCTATAAGAAACTTCTTGAATTGGTCCACCGTAAGTTCGAATAAGCCATGCTGTATCTTGTCCCTACCCCTATCGGCAATTTGGAGGACATCACCCTAAGGGCCATCCGCATACTCAAGGAAGTCGATGTCATCTTGGCCGAGGACACCCGCACCTCGGGCAACCTGCTGCGTCATCTCGGCATCAGCAAGCCGATGGTGGCGTTTCACCTGAACAACGAGCATCAGCAGGTGGAGCGCATCGCCGACCGCATCGAGGCCGGCGAGACGATGGCACTGGTCACCGATGCCGGCACCCCAGCCATCTCCGACCCAGGCTTCATGCTCGTCAGAGAATGCGTGCGCCGCGAGATTCGGGTGGAATGCCTGCCCGGACCTACCGCCTTCGTGCCCGCATTGGTCAACTCGGGACTGCCCGCCGAACGTTTTATCTTTGAGGGTTTCTTGCCCCATAAGAAAGGAAGACAGACCAAGATACAGGCCATCGCCGAATACCCCTACACCACCATCCTCTATGAGTCACCCTTCCGACTGGTCAAGACCTTGGAACAGCTGATGGAGGTGATGGGACCGGATCGACAAGTGTCGGTAGCACGAGAGTTGACCAAAGTTCACGAAGAGAACGTCAGAGGCCGTATCGAAGATGTGATTGGGTATTTTGGACAGAAAGAAGTCAAAGGCGAAATCGTCATCGTGATAAGTGGAAAATTGAAAGGTGAAAATTGAAAATTGAAAGGTTATTGGCTGGGCATATTATTACTTTTTTTTGCGATGACAGGATGGTCGCAGGAGAGAACCTTGGTCCATATCGAACATGCCAACCAATTCCATAAGACCTCGGGCTCAGATGCGGTGCGATTGATCGGTAACGTGCATATCCGTCACGACTCGACGCATTTCTATTGCGACAGCGCCTATTATTATGAGAAACGCAACAGTTTCGATGCCTACCAAAACGTCCACATCAACGTAAACGACAGCATCGACATGTACTGCACCACGATGAACTACGACGGCGACCTGCGTTTCGCCGAGTTCTTCAACGAAGTGAAGATGAAGGACGACTCCACCCTGCTCGAAACCGACTATATGACTTATGACCGCGACCAGCACTTGGCCTGCTATCCCCACCACGGGGTGACCACCCGAGGCGACAAGATGCTGGTCAGTGAGCTGGGTTACTATCGCGACGACCTCAAAGAGTTCCGTTTCTTCCAAAAAGTCGAGGTCACCAGCCCGAAATACCAGATGTTTACCGACACCCTCATCTACAATACCCGCATCGAGAAGATGTGGTTCGAAGGGCCAACCACCATCATCAACGAGGAGAACACCATGGAGGGGGAACACGGCTATTACCTCACCGAGCTCGACCTAGCCTATCTCGACAAGAACCCCGTGATCTATAACGAGACCCAAAGGATGTGGGCCGACTCGATGCTCTACGACCGATTGCACGGCTTCGCCAAGGCCATGAACACAGTACAGATGATCGACACCGCCTACAAGGTCATCATGCAAGGTGAATACGTTGAGGTGTGGGAGAAAATCGGCTACTCGTTTGCCACCGACAGTGCCCATGTCACGTATTACGATGGTGGCGACTCGCTTTACATCGCCTCCGATACGATGTTTTACCATTTCAAGACCGAGCTCAACGACGAGGAAAAGATCATCGGGCGGCGCAACGTACGGTTTTACAAATCGGACATGCAGGGCCAGTGCGACACCATGACTTACCTCACCGCCGACTCGACCATCCGGATGCGAAACCATCCTGTATTGTGGGCCGATGATGCCCAGATGACTGGCGACAGCATCGACATCAAGGTGGTCCACCGGAACATCGACCATGTGGTGCAACACGGGAATGCCTTCATCATCGCCGCCGACTCCGTGGAAGGCTATAACCAATTCAAGGGAGCGCTCATGGTATCGCACTTCGACGACGGGGCATTGCAACGGGTAGAGGTGACTGGCGATGCCAAGACGATTTCTTGGCTTCGTGAAGACGACCAATCGCTCATCGGCATCAACGTGGCATCGGCACAGAACATGGAGATGCTGATGAAAGACAACAACATCGATTTGGTCAAATACTTCAAGAGCATTGACGAGACGCTTTATCCTGAGAAAGACCTCAAGGAAAACGATCGCTACTTGGAGGGTTTTAATTGGCGAGAAGAAGAGAAACCCAAAGACAAGAACGACATTTTTAAAGCACGTTCTCTTTAAGTTTGGCCGCAATCATTTTTTTCAAGTCCATGACCATCTGCTCGGTGTCGCTACGACGTTCGGGACGATAGAGATGCGGGTATTTGCATGACTCGAGACTAAAGCTGAGGTTGTTGAGCGGACCAGAGATCTTGAGGCCCAGACGCGTCGGCAAAGGTGAGTCGGTGACGGAGATGTGGTACTCTCCAATGGTGTTGAGGTTGTAATGTCCGTCAACGGTAGCCTTGAACTTGCCTACTGCAATCTGGAAAGGCCACAGATCGACCTCGTCGCGGAAGGCCGTCATTTGCATGTCGAGACTGTCAATCCGGTATTCACCATCGGTGCTCACCTTCAGCATATCGGTGATCTTGGTAAAGGTGACGATATCTTTCACCCGCAGGTTGGCACCTTCGATGTCGGCTGAGGCACGCAAGGTTGACATCTTGGGTTCGTAGTTCGACTTCAGGTTGGTTTGCGCCGCGATATGGAACTCTGCCGCACCGTCGAAAGTCTTCAGCATCGGAACGATGGTATCAATCTCAGGAATCATATGCAGAAGGTCGTAGATCTGCACATTGAGCAGGTGGAAGTCGAGACCGAGGAAGAGGTGGTTCTTGCGTGGCGACTGATACATGGCCGTGAGTTGCATCTCCGCTGCCTCGTTAGTGAAACCGATTTCGCGCAGCAGCAAGGTACCGTCTTTGATTGTCGCTGTTCCTCCCAGGTTGTTGAGGTCAAAGTTGCCGTACAACGCCTTCTTGGCCCGTATGCCAAAGTTGAAGTCGATGCCTTCCGGCACCATGAATGGGTTGTCGTCTTTCGACACCATCTCTTCTTCAGCTGGCTCGCTCTTGACACCCATACCCGAGGTAAGATCCATTATCTCATTGATATCCAAATAGTTGGATGTTAGTTGAAAATCAGCTTTCATCAAATTGTTCTGATCTTCAATCCATTTGTTGATGCCGATGACGTTACCTTCAAGAGTCATATCGGACTTGCCGATTTTGACAGTGCCTTTCTTGAAGCCCAGCTCATGCGAGTTAAACAGGAAGTCGATCGTGGGGATGATGATCTTCTCATCGAGGCCTGCCAGCTGCAGCTCAGCGCTGTTAAGCGTGAAGTCAGCGGTAGGATTCCAACGGTTGAGGAAGTCGGTTTTAGCTTTATTCTCGTTAGCTGAGGCGCTCATCTTCAGCGAGTTAGTATTCAGCACATAACTCGATCCAGCCAAGGCATTGATATTATTGCCGTTGAAGGAGGCTCTCAGGTTGAGGTTCTTGTTTTTCGAAGGGGTCGTCTCGAGTCCGATGACGGGGTTGGTGGCATTGACATGGATGGTATCGTAAACGAAGTCAAGGCTCGCCAGATTAAGTTCCGCTTGGGCGGCCATCTGTTCTATGGCACCATTGAGATGGTCAGCGATAGCCGTCAGTTGAAGGCCATCAAGGTCAGCGCGCATCGCTTGCCCCATATTAAAGTCGAGATTGTCCGTTTTCAGGCCAATATAAGCCCCTGTGCGACCTTTTTCCTTCCTAGATGCAGGAAGAGTCAGATCGACATTCAACTTCGGCGCACGGGCGTGTATGGAATCCATGTCGAAGCCAAAGTCGTTCAGGCTGATGGTGGCGTCGGCACGAAGTCGGTTGTTGAACTTAAAGTCGGTGACGGTGGAAAGGAAGTCGTCGAGGGTGCTTTTGAGATTCATGTTCACGTTGGCGCGACCGTTAAGTTTGGTGTTCTTGGGGAGGAAACCCTTCAGGTCGGTCATGAGGAGGTCCGACTTGAGTTTAAGGTCGAGAGCCATGTTGTCGGCCAAGTCGTTCAGTTGTCCGGTAACGTTGACCTTCGACTTGTTCATCATAGCGCTGAGGTTGACATCACGGGCGTTGATGCTATCGTTGAGGTCGAGGTGCAGGAGGGTGTTGAGTTCCACTTTGGTGAAGGGATAAGGCATCTGTGGGATACGCACTGTAGCGTCGGAGGCTTTAACCTTGGCAGTGATGAGGGGCATGAGGCTGTCGTTGAAAACGCCTTTCACAAAGCCATCAGTGAGCTCGATTTTCCCTTTGAAATTGATTCCGTTGAGGCTTTTGGCAACATTTTCGGGGAGATAGCTCATCACGTCTTCGATGTCGAGTGTGTTGGTGTTGAAAGCCAGGTCGATATCGGTGTCGCCATTTTCGGCCATCGCTGCATTGCCCTGAAGGTGAATGAGGTAATCATTGAGGGCAATCTTGGAATCGTTGAGATGGGCGTTCATGGGTTTGAGGCTCAGATTGACGGGCAAGGTAATGTCGATCTTGTCGTGGTCAAGCACAGGGTAGCCTGCGTTGAGGCTGATGTCGGGGGTGGCGACATGGAGGTTTCCATCGATGTCATTAAAGTCGTTGATCGTACCATCGAACAGGAGGTTAAGGTCAGCGAGGGAGGTAGAGAGTTGAGGAGTGGAAAAAGACAGCTTGGTTATGCTATTCTTTACGTTGGCATTGATCAGCTGGTCCTTGAGGTTTCCTTGAACATTAAGGTCGAGGCCTGAGGCTTGGGCATTGAGGTTGGAAGACTGGTCGATATAGGTGATGGTAGCGTTGTTGAGTTGTACCTGTTGAAGGTCGAGGGTATAGTTGAACGGTTGATTTGTGGTATCGGGGTTTTCTGAGGCAAAGATGTCGAGATTGCTTTTGCCTTGGGCGTCGGTGAAGAGGTTGACGGTAGCGTTGTCGAGGATACAGCGGTTGACGACGATCTCGTCATTTTTGATGAATTTCTTGGCGTTGGCCGAGAGGATGAGTTTCTCCACACTGGCGAGGGTATCGGTAAAACCGTCCATGGGACTATAGATGACCACGTCATCGATTTCGAGGCCCACGTCGGGGAAGGTCTTAAGGGTAAGGTTAGCCTGTTGGAGGCTCATGTCGAAGTTGACAACCTGGGGCACATATTTTTTGACCAGTTTCGTAAGTCGTTTCGGCGAGGTCACAGTGGTGAGGGCGATGATGGCCGCAATGATGACGAGGCCGAGGAGACAGCCCAGGGTGATGCCGGTGATTTTGAGTGCCTTTTTCATGATGGGTCATCTTCGGTTTCTGGTTCTGTTTCAGGATCTTTAGAGACGCGTCGGTATTCGTGGGTGTTGCCGTAGTCGTCGGAATAGACGAGGTAGTTGGCGTTGAGGGTGGTGACGGTATAGGACTTAGGCACGATGGTTCCGTTCCATAGGACGTGGGTGATGAGGAGTTCATCATGGATTAGGCTCCAGTTGAAAGGCAGGGCTTCGTCTTCGGTGATATCGTCGGCGGTGTCCCAAGTATATCCCGATCCGTCGTTGAGGTAAGTGTCATGGACGGTTCCTTCGACCCATTCGCCGAAGAGGAGGTTCACGTCATAGTCGATAGGGGTATCCGTAGGCCCGCATGAGGCCATAGCAAAGCCTAGGCCGAGGATTAAGAATATGATTTTAAAACGTTTCATGGTGCAAAGCTATTCATTTTTTTGGTTTTTGTGTAATAATAATATGAAAAAACCCCGCCAAGAGGCGGGGTTAGAGCAATAATACGTTGAATAATAACTACTTTTTCTTGCGTTTACCAAGCAGGTAGGCGGCGCCCATAGCTGCCAGCAGCAGCACGCCCTCACCGAGAGGAGCATGCTTCCATTGGTCATAATAGGCACCCTCTGCGGGGACCATGACAGTGACCTCCGTCGGATCGCTTTCGGCGCGGTTATGGTTAACGTCGCCATCGGTGATGATGACCTGACCGATAGCAGGGCCGATGGTCATCAGCAATGCGGCTGTTAGGGTTAGGATTCTCTTTTTCATTTTATATGGTGTTTTTTGTTATTATCTGATGACGATCTTTTGGGTCATGTTCTTAGTACCGTTGTTCAATTGCAGCACATACACGCCAGCGGCGACGTTGTTGATGTGGACACGGCTTTGGTTGCCGCTCAGCTGTTGGGCTTGCAGCACGCGACCAGTCATGTCGATCACTTGGAGGTAGCCTTCGCCATTGATGATCCATTCGCTGCCGTCGAAGAAGGCAAATTCTTCGCCGTCGCTGATGGTATAGTCATCGACGCCAGTCACACGGTAGGTGATGTAGAAGCGCGATGCATAGTCGTCAGCAGTGGCACTGAAGGTGTAGGAATCATTGCGCAGCATGTCGGTACGGACACCGGTCTTGTTGTCCACCAGGAACAAGTTGCTGAAGTTGCCGTGCATCATCTTCCAGTTGAGTGTGAAGGTTCCTTCATTCTTCGTAACAAAATGCACTGGGATACGTTCAACACTTTCTTCTGCGAACAAGATGCAATAGTCGGTATTGTCGAGATGTGCCGACAGCCTAAAGTCGCTGTTGTCCATAGCACGCATCTTTCTTGATCCACCTGTTTGAGGACGGTTGAATTCGATGACAGCCAAATCACGCTGACCCTTTTCATCGACTGCGAACAGGTTCACCAACGGGTAGTTGACCTTATTGCCACGGAAGTACGAATACTCATTAGGTGTATCCTTAGCCATACTATACTTGAAGTCCACTTTCTTGTTATTGGTACCCGTCCATACGAAGAAGGCCTGATGTGGATGCAGCGTAGCTGAAGGTATAGCGTCGTTCTCAGAGGCTTCAACATTACCTGCGACATACTTATTCTGCTCAGCGATATAGACCCAGTAGGAAGACAGGCCATTGGTGGTGAGGAAGCTTTCCATATCAAGGTAAGCTTGGTATGGGTTACCTAACAGGTTAAAGCCCCAGTCTTTGGTCGGTTCTTCCTCTTCAGGCAGTTCGCCGGAGAGCGTCAAGGTCATGCTGATGTCCTCCTTGCCATTCAAGGTACCTGTGTTGCTTACATAAGTATCTTGGTCGATGGCAGCCATATAGCCCTTGCCAGGAACGAGTTCCGTCTCGTTGGTATAGCTGATCGGGTCGTGAGGCTCGTCGTAGTGATGGTGGCTCAAGCTGTTACGCTTGAAGTTAATCCAGTGGTACTGAGGTTCGTAGTAGGTGTAGAAATCCCAGTGGCTGACGTTGTCCACGCCATCGGGCATGTAACTACCACTGACCTCGGACACCTGACCTTGATCATCGGTCACCCACCAGTTTTGCTCATTGCTGTTGTACTCAATGCCCATCGGAGCATCAGCCAGCGGCGTTGAGAAGAAGTGCCAATCATACTTCAATGACTGTCCCCAATAGTCAGTAGCATTCTTGTACGAGTTGTCGAATGTGACGCCAACAGTAGCTTGGACAGGAGTATTGTTAGAGGCATCTTGCAACAGGGCGACATCTTCATGGATGAAGAGCTTGTTATTACCCGTGCCGTTCAACACGCCAGTAGCGTTGTTGTAGAGGTAAATGTTAGCAGATTTGCCATTATATACTGTACCCAATAGGTTATCGAGACCGTTATGGCTATCATCGAAAGCGCTATAGCGCAACAATTTGCCTTCTTCAGCGGCCAGATTACCCATGCAGTTGTCCTTCGGGAAGACCAGGATGGGCAAGTCACCATTCAGATCTTGAGTAAGAGGACGATTCCAGGCAGTATAACCCGAGTTGTCGGCCACCCACTGGTTCAAAACGCTCAGCAGACCATCCCAAACAACTGCGTGATTGTTGAGGTATTCATGGGTGGTCTTTACATAACCATTACCTTCAGCAGTGACCTTGTTGTCGCTATACATGTAGCCAAGAGCCTTCCTATCAAACACAGCACCGTAAGTACCATGATTCTCGAGGGTGGCATCGTCGGCTGCCAACTTCACGTATGTGGGATCGCCCTCTTCGACTTCAGCGGTATAACAATACTTAATAGCACCATTGTTCTTGGAAGCAAAGGCAACTTCAGCGTTGGTAGCATTATAGCAGTTTTCCACGCGACCATTGTTCGTGGAAACGAGGCCTGCCATAGCATTACCGCCGCTGATTTCAGCAGCACTATAGGCATTGATAAGGTCTCCATTGTTGATGCCAACCAAGCCACCCATGCTTTGGCCACCCTTAAGGGTAGTAACGGCGAAGGATGAATGGATGGTACCACCATTGATACCCACCAAACCGCCATTGGTTCCTAAGTTATTCTTGCTGGTGTTTTCACCAGCACCTTCCACGTTGCTCAGCGTACCACCAGCCATGTTACCGACAACAGTACCTACGTTGTCGGAGTTGGTGTTGAAACTGGTACTGACCACCATGTTTTGGATCTTAGCATTGGTATCGGTACGACCAAACATACCCATATCCGTTCTCGAGATGGAGCCCTTCACACCAGTGACCACGTGGCCATTGCCTTCGAAGGTACCATTATACAAGGCTGTTTCGTTGCCTATTGGCACCCAGATGTTAGCAGACATATCAATGTCACCCGTCAAAGTGAACCCCGTAGTAGGTGCAGGTGTACAACCGTTCTCACCGTTAACAATGGAGATTGCCCAAGCAAGCTCCTCAGGAGTATCAATCTGATCCTTATTGAAGCCTTCCGGTTTGCTGGTCACAGCGGTAACCCAGGTTTCCAGCCAGTAGAGATAGTTCGGACTATTTGTATATTCGCTAGAGGTGTATCTTTCCAACTTGAATTTGCCACCATCGTGAACCACCATCGACTGAGTATCGTAAGGATCGTTGAGATAGTTCAAAGATCCGCTTTCCGCATACACAACAGGCATGTAACCGTCGTAGGAGTGATCCCAGTCTGTCTTGCTAACACCCACTTGGGTCTCCCCACCGTCATCAGTGTTCACCAATGCGTTGTAGGAGTCATTCGAGTCAGCCGTACCCAGTTGTACCACACGGAAGGTGCCCTCTGTGACTTTCTCCAGCATTACGTTATTCTGCTCGGGATCAACCTTGGAACCGCTGACAGCTTCCGTGTAGTTGTCCCAAACGTAAGCGTAGTCAGAAACGATCATGGAACCATCGACATACACGCCACCGCCGTTAGCGTTGTAGTTGCCCGTGATGCGGTTATCGACATTCATGGCCAAGATACCCTCGTATGCTACATGGACAGCACCACCGGCCTTCACTATCTCGCTGCTTCCGTTATAGTTGTTCTGCAAGATAGTGTTGGTGAGGTTGACACGAGCACCGTTCGATACAGTAATCAAAGGAGCTTCAGCAATACCATTGAAGGTGCAGTTACCAGCATCACCCGTGGGATAAAGCGTATAGTTGTGGACACCATTCACTGGGTTGGTAGCCTCGTCATACATACCATCCATCGTGATACCCTTCATATTGAGCGTATTGGTAACATCGACCAAGGGACCCATATATGGTTTGTTGTCCGGATTACCAACGATGGAGGCACCTTCTGCCGACAGCTTATGACCGCCAGGATAACGATAGATCTTTACATCGTTCTGGAATGCCGAACCGTCCCAAGTGGTAACCTTGCTGATGGGCAGCTCATTCACCACGATGATGTTGTCACCAGGCATGTAGCCCAAGCGGTTGAAGATGAAGTTGACCGTCTTGGCAGCCTTGTCAGGGAACTTGGCGCGGTTCTCGTCGTTGAGGTCTTGACCATTGACGCCGTCCACGTAGAAGTTGCCGCCAGGACCGATACGATACACCTCGACGGTAATGGTGAATGTGCGTGCATTGTGATCGTCCTCATCACCGCCTTCAATGTTTTCTACACGAATCGTAAACGTCATATCACCCATCTTTGACTTGGCCGGGGCAGTTTCGTTGGAGTTGTAATAGAGGGTAAAACCAAATGACAAGGGGTTACGGCCTTTAGCGTCGCCTAGGTGAACACCGCGGTTATTGCTTTGGCCCCAAGTCAGATGATTGTAATTATAGGTGCCACTGGGCTGAACCGCATCTTGCGGACCTGTGGCATCACGCCAGTCGTCAGTGTTGTCGGGATTGGCCTGTGCTCCAATGGTCATGGCAAAGCGGTCGATATTCAAGTTGACAGCGTATGAACCAGTACTCTCAACTGTTTCAGCGCAAGTGACAGTATTGTTATGATCACTCGGTTGAATTACAACGCCATCATTTTGGATGAACTCCACCTTCTGCAGGTAGAACTTGGCCATCTCACCGGCTTGGGCCACGTTGAAGGTAGGAAGCACCACAGTCGCTGTTGACATCTCACGGGTGTTTGCACTTCCATCCATGCGGGCATAGATCTGGGTCTTGAAGCCCGTGGTAATCTCCGTGCTGGTATTGATGATCAATTCGATATCAATGTAATCGGTAATGGTTCCTTCGGCATTGCACTGCACCAAATAAATGTGAACAGGTTCGAGGGTGGCGTTAGCACTAAGCTCATCGCTATAGGTGAGGATGAGCTTCATGGTAGGCATGTGGGTGTTGTCAGTGCATGTAAAGGGTTTCTCCACTGAAGCCAGGTAGGTATCGGCTTCACTGTTGATGATATACTTATCACCCGACATGTTCTGACCAGGCACCATCACCAAACCGAAGTTAAGGTTCGGGTTGCTGAGGATACCATTCGAGCCGATAGCGGCTGCAACTGTAGCATTCGATGCGTCAGCACCAATGACTTGGGAGTCTGCGTCATCGTCGTAATACATCCAAGTTGACTCGCCCAACGGGTTGGAGTAGTTGGCACCATTGTAAGTCATCACATCCGGACCATAGTCGATAAGCGTGTTGTTCGTACCGGCATTGTTGGTACGATCGAAGCGGAAGTAGCTTCCGAGAGCGCCCCATGAGGGAAGTTGAACTTCAACCTCCACGGTCTTGTATTGACCCTCGTTACCTTCGGCTTTGGCTGAGACCACAGCCTCCACATGGTGGTGGTTGCCGCCGTGACGCCAGATACGGTAGTACTCGGAGTTGTTCCTCATATACGGATAGTGGTTCTCATAACGCAGCTGGTCACTGTTACCGGCACTGACAAGGTTGCCTTCAATGTCGTAGTCATTATCAGAAGCGCGGTAGCTTACCCAACCGCCATCACTGGTATTGAAATAGTCGGAAGCACCTTCAGGCAGGATGTTGCCTGGTTCTTTACTCTGCTTCGGACGGGCGTAGGCGCAAGTAGCGTCACTGTTGGGGTTACCCGCCATCATGTGGGCGAAGCCTTCCAACTCTCCGTATGCATCCGTGTAGGTCACCGTAGGTTCTTCCGGATCTACGGGATCATCTCCTGAGGTGCTAGCAGGGATTGTGATGGTGATATCGTCAACGCATAAAATCCATTGATCATTACAATTAAAGTGACGTATCGCAACATATCCGTTACCAGTGTAATCACTTAAATCAACAGAATACTCATACCATGTTCCTCCAAGAGCTCTTCCATTTCTTCCGGTTCTTTCTCCTTTTGAAAGAAGGGTCCATTCTTGAAGAAGTACAAAATCTGAGGGATTACTATTACTACTTGTTGACACTAATACGCCAAAATGTTCAGCACCATATTCATCATTTCCGTCAGTTGCCCAAAAATGAATATTTCCACCCAAAGTAATTTGAGGTGATACTAAATAATTATTAGGCGTAACCGCTCCAGAACCACCATTCACATATGACTCCGAAAAAACAAAACCATAAGAACTTTCATGGCCAACATCATCCATAGGATTCTCCCAAACACCATTAATATCATGGGAATGCCTCCATACATTACCATCATTATTAGCATCAATATTTGTCCATCCTTGAAGTGTTCCGTCCTCAAAATCATACGTCAGCGTCTCCCCTTCTCCGCTGGGTTCATCACCACCGCTACCACCGTTCTCTTCAGGAACATACTTGATTTCGATGTAGGAACCACCATTCACACGGACCTTGTTATCGGTAGCGCCACCCGTAGCACCGAGACCGTTGTAGGCCACAGGGGTAAAGGTGGGCGAAGATGCATACGTGTCAGGGCAAGTCACATTATGGAAACTATAGATCTGCGAGGCGGGAACGTTCACCACCATGGTGGAGCCATTGGCGAGATACACGTTCTGGTCAATTTCATAGAGGGAGTACTTCTCTGTGGTGTTAAGCGAGTTGATCTTTCCTTGTCCCAGGAAGCCCACCTTGGCATTGTCGAAGATGACATTGTGGAAACGTTGGATGGAGTTCACCTGACGAGAAGCGTATGCGAAGGGATTCACGTCGCTGTCGCTACCACTGTTGGCAACGTCAGCACCATAGTTGCTCAAGATGAGGGTACGTTCACCCTCACCAGCATCGCACGAGGAGCCGCTACCAAAGATAGAGCCTTGGATGTTCATGTAGTTAGTAGCCGACTGGTCGTTGCCATCGGTGCTATAGCCTTCACCATTGATATAGATGTTGGAGTTGCCCGAGATGGTCGGCGCACCGAAGGTGCCTGTGAACACGCCCCAATCACCACCAGCCCACACTGAACCTCCGATGAGGATGGATCCTTTGTCGTAGTTAAAGCCTGCAGTCTTGGAATGATTGGGAGCATCGTTAATGGCACTGATACCGATGAAAGCATACACAGAGCCTTTGGTGCTTCCGTAGTAGCCAGCTGCATACACATGCTGGTCGATACGGCCACCACTGATGTTGGTCACCGAGGTGGCGTCAGTACCACCCGTTGCATTGAGCGTGTTGCCGTCGTTGGCGTTACGTGAGCCGCCATACACCGAGCCGTAGATACGGCCACCGCTGATGTTCAAGGTCTTGAGACCGGCTACAAAGATAGAACCTTGTTCGCCATAGGCACCGGCAAACACATTCTCGCGGATGATGGTACCATCCCAAGTACCTGAGATGTTAACGGTAGTCTTACCTTGGGTCGTGCCCAACTTGCCACCACCAAAGACGTCGCCTTTCACTTCGCCACCGCTAATATTCACCGTGGAGCCATAGTTTGATGAGGCACCACCTGCAGCGTAAGCCACAGTACCGTTCTCACCACCACCATACACAGCACCATTTACCAGGCCGCCTTTCACATTGACGGTGGTACCTTGGGCAACATTGGCACGTTGGCTCGAAGAGCCCTTACCAGCACCGTAGATGTCGGTAACCGATCCTCCTTCAAAACTGACGATGGTGTTGCCACTCACAGCACCTTCCTCACCGCCACCATAGATATTAATATTAATGGTACCATCGGTGACCGTGACCTTGGTGTTGTTCGACATGGTAGTACCACTACCTTTACCGCCACCATAAACACTACCCTTCACTGTACCACCGTTCACATTGACAGTGGCCAGTTGGGCAACGGCACCACTGGAGTTGGCACCACCATAAACGGAACCATTCACCGTACCATTCTCCATAGTGACCGTAGTAGTGGCCTCACTTCTGGCTTGGTTGGCACCGCCATAAACACTACCCGAAACAGTGAGCGTGTTCTTGCCACCGCCCAGCACCCAAACTTCAGCATCGCTAGTGTTATAACCGTTGTTACCACCGCCATACACATTACCAGCAATTTGGGCTTCATCAGCAACAACCACGAAAGATTTCTGGACAGTATATTTGTTATCGCCAGTGGCATTCGAACCATAACCACCACCAAATAAGCCAGTTGTATTGGACTGGTTGGCATCACCACCAAAATACATATAGGTATTGCCATAAGTCTGGCCACCTCCGTTATTATTGTCGGTACCATAGCAACCGCCAGCAATCCAAGCATTGAATGTACCACCGGTAATGATGGTCTTGCGAGTGCCGTAAGCAGCAGAGTATTGGCCTGAACCATACAGATACTGGCCTATAATACCGCCTCTAATTCGCATCTTTAATACTTCTGTGGTAGCTGTAATATTACCGCCTTCAATACCACCAGCTATACCGCCTTGGAGGTTTCCACCATACACCTCAAGTTTTCTTTTGGCTTGTGCGGCAGTTGTGGCGTTTTCGAAACCCATATAGAGTTCCGTGTTGTCACTAGTACTTCCAAAAGTACCGCTTAGCACAGTGACATTAACCTTCGTGCTCGAAGAGGACAAATATGCTGCATTTTTACCCACCTGAGCAGCTCCTGTTACAGTAAGTTTTGTATTAGTATTAGTAGCTCTGTCATAATCACTTCCAAGAATAATGTTTGCTATAAAGGCAGTACTGCTTGTTGTTCCGTAGAAACCATAAATATTTGTGTATCTTCCACTTTCAACACGCAAAGTGAAATTGCTTGTAGTGTTGCCTCGGACTGAAGCAGCCACATTAGAGTTACCATTGGCCACACCACGACCAATATGCAAACTGTGATTATTACCATCCAAGTAGTAATTTGCCATGCTCAGCGTCATATTCTCCAACTTAACATCGTTGGAGCAACTGTAGTTGCTGGTGCGGGAAACTGAAGCTACCGTACCTGATCCATCAGGATAAATGGAACTGATAGTGACAGGATAATCATACGTTGTCAAGGAGGTGACCACCTTGAAATTACGTTCGTAGGCATTCTTATAATCTCCGCTGTTAGTAGCACGTTCACTTGCACTGCTACTGTTCACCCATGCCTTGGCCCACAGAGCTTCAAACTCCACTTCGTTGCCTTCTGCATTTTCAGTAACGAATTCGATGGTTTCATCAGGATAGATGATGTCTCCAACGTTTTTACCCGTAATGGTAAGGCCACCGCCCAGACTCTTCACACGCCAAGCGTAGAAACCACGGTAGTTATTATTGGAAGAACTATTCTTTTGTACCGCGAATGTTGTATTCGGAAGGAATCGCTGCCTACCATCATTTGTATAATTTGTTGCCGTATTACTAGAATAGTGAGCATAATAACTCTGACGATTACCAGAAGTTGAGGAGATACCATACCAAGTAGTTTGATTAGCCGTTCCATTATGGCCAGATGAAATCTGCACCACTAAATTATTTCCTGTATACTCGAAAGGAGTATCAAATTGGAAGGTATGGGCGGACTGGCCAGCTGAATTATATGAGGTACTTGAATACACAACAGTTCCATTATTCGCAACAAAACCAGTATTACTTCCATAATTGCCAGTGGTTGAATTCATCAGTCTAATAGTTAGAGAAGTCGCAGTCCAATTGGCAGTTGATGCTTGATATAAAGTAATAGAAGTTAATAAATCTCCATTCGAAATACCTGCACTAGTAAAATAAGATGTCGGGATGATATACTCACTCTTAAAACCATAATTCGCATAATACGTGTACATAGGTGCATATGAATTAGAACCTGTTCCAGTTACAACTTGAATGGTTTCGGTCGTTGGACTGCTTCCACTTTCCTGATACGTCGGTCTCACCTGGAACGGGTTGGCAATCATCGTATAGGGATAGTTGCCCGAACCATCTTCGTTAGCGGCTTCAAGGGTTTTGAGGTAAATGAACTGGTTGCCAGCTTCATTTTTATTCACAGCCACTTGATTTGAAGTAACCTCGGTGTCGAAGTCTGCCTTAGCAGGCATATTATCCGTGCTAGTGCTGGTCATGGTATTTGGGCCATAGCCCGTGTAGGTAATCTTCACATCGGCCGGGTTGAGGCTCTTGATGGGGCTGTTCTCATTGCTGTAGTAAGCCCAGGTGTGATCCTCGCGGTCATCGAGAAGGACCACGCCTCCATAAACACCGTTCTGGGTGTTTCCTTCAGAATCAGTGGGCACATAAATGGCCGTAACCACCTGTGAAGGTGTATAGCTTGCATCCGGAGTACCGGTATTGTCAGATGCCTTATACGCGATGGCTTTCACTGTCTGTCCGTAGGTCAAGGCAGGATTGAGTGAAGACAGATCCACCGTTCCATTACTGAAGGTACCCGTGATCGTGGTACCGCTGATGGAAGGATCCGAGCCATCCAAGGTATATAAAATATCAAAAGTAGTCCCGCCCTCTTTGGCTTCAATCGTCATAGCGGTGAAGTCGATAACCGGTGTAGCTGCGTAGATGCCGTCCACAACCAAACGATAGGTCTGCTCAGAGAATTGGTTGGAGCACGACACGGCAAAGGTCTTGGCCTTGAAGATCGTACCGTTGACGGTGGCAGTGATTGGACCTGTGTAAACCGTACTATTATTGTAAGTCGGGTCAGCAGGTTCGGTACCATTGGTGCTCATCGTATAACGCACCTGATACGTGTCGTTCAAACCAGCAGGACGCCCAGCGGGGGTCATCACGATGGTATTGGTGCCTTCCACCCGGGTTATCGTAGTGTGAGCAAGTTCGTCATCAGCATCCGGAATCGGCACACGATCATCTTCTGTGAAGACCGTCCAAGCCACATCCGACAAGTCAGTGCCATCGGCAAGCGTTGAAACGGCTTTCACATGGAAAGCGGGATCAATGGTCTCAGGGAAAGGAATCAACTGCGGGTTCTCGGGATTGTAAACATACTCCATAGCACCAGTGAGCGGGTCACCAACAACTGGATCGTTACCATCAATAGTATAATAGATTTTGGCGCCCAGCGTGGTAGGGATGATCACTGCTGCATCGGAGCAGGTGGAACGCTGGATGATAGGAGTCTGAGGGGCCATCGCGGCAGGGTTTTGACCCTGACCCTGAATCAACTCAACTTCAGCATACCAGCCTTCCTCGCGGTATTGCCCGTTGGATGTGAACTTAAAGGTGATGGCACCACTACTCATCACGGAAAACTCCGTACCGCTGTTGCCCGTTAAGCTGGCAATCAAGTTAGCATCCACCGCACCATTACCGTCATAAATGTTGAGAACATCATCATTCAAACGAAGCACCCAGGTGCCGATGGGTACGCCTACGGGATCATCGGGAGTTCTCTCAGCGTAGGCATTGAAACCCTTGAATGTCACCTTGATCTTGTCGCCATTTACAGCGGGTTTGAAAACATAGGTGTAATTCTCGTTGTGGGAATACCAAGTTTCCCAGTAGTTCGTCTGCTGTGAAGGACCATGGGAGTCATAAAAATTAATCGTTCCTGAACTACGTTGGATGGTGAATGTACCATCCTTCATCAGGATGTTGTGTTGTTGCGCGTGCGCGAACTGGGTGAATAGGGCTAAAAGGATAGCCGCAGCAAACGCCACTATGGGCTGGCGTTTCTTCTTTTGTCTATTCATTGACATGGTGTTTGTAGTTTTATTCATTTGTATTTTCGTTAGATATTTGATTTTCAATTAATTGATTCACTATAGTCAAAGAACGAGCCTAGAATTGGCGGCGCAAAGATACAATTTAATTTTATATAATTTAAAATGGCTAAAGATTTTTAGAGTTTTTTATATGAAACAATTTTTATAAAAATGTTGTTTGGTATAAAAAAATATATTATCTTTGCTGAAATTTTTAAATATTTCATCATGAAAACCACAGACAATGTGATCCGTTTCGACTGGGCCGCCAAGTACATGCTTCGCGACAAGGCCTCGTTCGGAATCCTCGAAGGCTTCCTCTCCGCCCTTCTGAATGAACAAGTCAACATCGTCGAACTCCTCGAGA
>JAEEON010000059.1 GCA_016284305.1 Bacteroidales bacterium | reverse complement strand
AAGCCGCGGCTCCACTTTCCAACCCATACCTGCGGGTTGTGTGGTGAAAGGGATGGGGCGTTCAAACAAAAAATCCGGTTCTTGAGCCATAGCCTGGTAATCTATCAGAAAGGCCATGGCAATAATGATTCCCGTAGTTATCAAGCTATTTGTTTTCATGGCTGTTCATTTTTAGTAATTATTAAACTAACGGATCCGTTCCTGTACAATTAGGCTTGGCGTGACGTAGTTTCAAAATCCAATAATGCTCACAACAATCATTGGAAAATAGCTGTATATAAACATCCAGTAGAACATGGTTGTAGGGGACGTTATTATTCCAAATGTTGAGAATATACGAGAAGTGCGCTTCCATCTCTTCGTGAGTTATGCATTCTGAGTTGGGGTTGTTGCCGACATAATAAAACAGTCCATACTCTCCTGTGATTGGATCTTGAGTCTGATTTCCAAAAATATAACAGTCATCACCATCGGTATAATATACCCTACCGCCATTGATGCAATCCACTTCCGACTGGGTCTGCCATACCCAGTCCTGTAAAACTTCTGGAGCACCCCGTTGGCCTACAAATTGTCCATCGCAGGTGCCAGCTCTGCGTCCAGGCCTCCAATCCAAGGTGTCGTGAATGCCAATTCTTGTCCCAACAAATCCCCTATAGATGACAACAACCTCAACTTCTTTGTTGTTTTCATATGCGTTTTCCAAGTCTCTAATCTCGCAGGTGATGTTTTGAATGCTTTTTTCTGGCAATAACGTGTTGTTGTAACTATCGATGATGTCTCCCACCAGCGTATTGTAGGCACTTGCCAGTTGCGACAGCCTCACTGTTCCATTATTGTTGACGCTCAGCTTGGCATGGATGGTGTCGCGCTGGAATACATCGGTTGGGTGGTTGGCGTCGCCAAAGTCGAAGTTGAGCAGGTTGCCCAGGTCATGGCAGGCTTGGTCAAGGCCCATGGCCGCATCTTCCTTTTCTGATGAAAGCAACTTGTTTTTAAACGCCATCAGATAACTGTCCATATCGATGACTTTATGGACCGTTTGTTTCTGGTTGTTAGGAGTTTGCTCTTGGTTGTCCTTCTTGCAGGAAACCACAGCGATGGAAACCATCGCAATTACCATCATGGTAAACAAAGAATTCTTTTTCATAGTGAAGGTTTTTTATTTAACAAACATATAATTATTAATTAATCAACTACATCAAACTTGACGTAATCTACACTATTGATTTATCCTATAATACATCTACAGCAACAGCCATGTATTTTCCATACTTCTCATCGTAAAAGGCAGCATATATGCCTTCTCTAATAATGATAGTGTCGTTTTCAACTTCGACAGGTTGGCTTATTATAAGGTATCCCTCATCAGTAAAGCCATTTTCGTCATTGGTTGGAATAATGACCAGTTTATCATCAATGAAAAAACATCTGGCATTCGAATAAGCTTTAATGCTATCCAATTTCGTCGCAGAACAGAGTCCAACATAATTGCTATCACAGTCACCATTTATCGTTCGCCAAAACCATGTGATTTCATATTCTGGATCCTGTAAAAAACGATCACGACATTCACATTCCTCTATCACTTCATCATATAGAAAAGTATAGTCCTTAACAATTTGATTCTTGATAAAGGCGTTTCTATCCTCCTCAACAATTACATTTTGTTTAGTGTTTTCCTGGATTTGTTCTTTCCAACAACTGCTTTGAGTAACACTAAAAACTAAGAGCAGACTAATTCCCAATATTACTGTTTTCATAAGGCTAAGTTTTTTTTTTCTCGATAATATGAAATTACCATGCAAAAATAATAAATAATTATTGATATACAATAATTTTTTTATGTTTTTTAATCTTTTTTTTTGCCTTCAAAAATAATGTGACATTTTGTCAGATTTTCGTATCTTTGCCGCCTCAATTAAAATAAATAAAATGAAAATCTCCTATAATTGGTTGAAACAATACGTCAACTGCGATTCTCCAGCGGAGAAAGTCAGCGAGGTGCTGACCTCCACGGGGCTGGAAGTGGAAGACCTCATCCCGTTCGAGTCGGTGAAAGGCTCACTCAAAGGTGTAGTGGTGGGCAAGGTGCTCACTTGCATTGCTCATCCCAACTCTGACCATTTACACATCACCACCGTTGATGTCGGTGGCGAAGAGCCACTGCATATCGTGTGTGGAGCACCCAATGTGGCAGCAGGACAGAAAGTATTAGTAGCCACCATCGGCACTGATCTTTGGATCCACGACGAGCATATCACCATCAAAAAGGGCAAGATCCGTGGCGAAGTATCCGAGGGCATGATTTGCGCTGAGGACGAGCTTCAGCTGGGTGAGTCGCACGAAGGCATCATGGTGTTGCCCGAAGACTACGAAGTGGGCAAGCCCGCTGCATTTTACTTCCCCGTTGAGAACGACTACACCATAGAGATCGGCCTCACTGCCAACCGCAGCGATGCCACCTCACACATCGGCTCGGCCCGCGACCTCGTGGCCGCTTTGAACCAACGCGAACAAACCACGAAATATCACCTCATCAAGCCCTCTGTCGAGGACTTCAAGGTGGAGAATACCAGCAACGACATCGAGGTTGTGGTCGAAGACACGGCTGCCTGTCCGCGTTACTCTGGACTGACCATCAGCGGTGTCAAGGTGGGACCCTCACCCGATTGGCTCAAGAACCGTCTTGCCGCTGTGGGCATCCGCAGCATCAACAACATTGTTGACATCTCCAACTACGTGCTGATGGAAGTCGGACAGCCCATGCACATCTTCGATGCCGACAAAATCACGGGTAAAAAAGTCATTGTGAAGTGTTTGCCTGAAGGCACTCCATTCATTACCCTTGACGGTGTGGAGCGCAAGCTCAACAGTCGCAACCTGATGATCTGCAACGCTGAGGAGCCCATGTGCATCGCCGGCGTGTTTGGCGGCATCAAGTCGGGCGTCACTGAAGAGACCACCAATGTCTTCCTTGAGAGTGCCTACTTCAACCCTACGAGCATCCGCAAGACGGCCAAGTTCCATGGCTTGCAGACCGATGCCTCGTTCCGCTATGAGCGTGGCGCCGACCCCAACATCACCCTTTACGCTTTGAAACGCGCCGCCCTTCTCGTCAAGGAACTGGCAGGCGGAACTATCACGTCAGAGATCAAGGATGTCAAAAACGGTGACTTCACACCGGCTCGTGTTGATCTGAAGTTCGAGTTGCTCAACCGGGTCGCTGGCCAAGACATCGATAAGATCCAGGCGGTCAACATCCTGAAGAGCCTTGAATGCGAGGTCGTTGAATGCGACGAGACTCATGTCGTCATCGATGTTCCTACCTGTAAAGTCGATGTGACCCGTCCGGTGGATGTCATCGAGGAGATCCTCCGCATTTACGGTTACGACAACATCGCCATCCCTTCGCGCATCCACACCTCCATCAGTCGCGCCAACAAACCCAATGCCGACAAGCTGCAACAGAAGATCAGCGACATGCTCGTCGCCAACGGCTTCTACGAAATCATGAACAACTCTCTCACCAAGTCGGCCTACAGCGAGGCTTTTGAGGCTTTCGACCCCGACCGCAACGTGAAGATCATGAACCCCTTGAGCAGCGACCTCAACGTGATGCGCCAGACCTTGCTTTGGGGTGGTTTGGAAAGCATTGCCTTCAACCAAAACCGAAAAGTGGCTGACATGAAGTTCTTCGAGTTCGGCAACGTCTATTTCTTCGACTCGAAGGCCGTTCAGGATGCACAGCACACCCTGGCACCTTTCTCGGAATACTATCATCTCGACCTTTTCCTGACCGGTAATCGGCAGGAGGAACTTTGGAACCATCAGCCCAAGGCTTTGGATTTCTTCGACCTCAAGCAATATGTGATGGGCATCTTGCATCAGATGCGCGTTGACCAAGGCAAGCTTGAAGTCAAGGAAGGCAACTTGGAGCATTATGAATACTCCCTTGAGCTTTACCTCGATGGCAAGCGTGTGGCCACGATGGGCAAGATTGGCAAGAAGGCTTTGAAGCTGTTCGACATCAAGAAAGAGGTGTTCCATGCCACCTTGTGCTGGAATTCGCTGATCAGCAACTACGGCAAGGCTCCGGAGGTTCATTTCGAGCCGCTTTCGAAATTCCCGTCGGTACGTCGCGACTTAGCCATGATTTTCGACAAAGGTGTCACTTTCGAGGAGGTGAAGAAGGTTGCTTTGGCCGCTGAGAACAAGATCCTCCAGTCGATGAGCCTCTTCGACGTTTATGAGGGAGACAAGATCCCGCAAGGCAAGAAACAGTACGCCATGAGCTTCATCCTGATGTCGCCCACCGCTACCTTGACGGACAAGGCCATTGAGAAGGCCATGGCGAGGATTCAGGGAGCCATCGAGAAAGAACTCAATGGAATTTTAAGATAGTTAAAAGTTGGTCAGTTGGTCAGTTGTTCAGTTGGTTTAAAAACTGAACAACTGAACAACTGATTAACTGATTAACTGAAAACTTACCATCCATGGACGTACAAAGCATCAAACGGACCTTCGGCATCATCGGGAACGACCCGCAGCTACTTCATGCCATTGAGATTGCGGCGCAGGTGGCCAACACCGACCTCACCGTGCTCATCACGGGAGAGAGTGGCACGGGTAAGGACGTGTTTCCGAAGATCATTCACCAAAACAGCGCACGCAAGCACGGACAGTATTTCGCCATCAACTGCGGTGCCATCCCCGAGGGCACCATTGATTCGGAGCTGTTCGGTCACGAGAAGGGTTCCTTCACGGGGGCCATTGCTGAGCGCAAAGGCTATTTCGAGATTGCCAACGAAGGCACGCTCTTCCTCGACGAGGTTGCCGAGTTGCCTTTGTCAACGCAAGCTCGGCTCCTTCGTGTGTTGGAGAATGGGGAATACATCCGTGTGGGCGGTTCCAAGGTGATGAAGACCAATGTGAGGGTCGTCGCAGCCACCAACGTGGATCTGCCCCAGGCCATCCAAAAAGGCAAATTCCGCGAAGACCTTTACTACCGTCTGAACACCATTCCGATCCACATCCCTGCCTTACGCGAGCGGAAGGGTGACATCTATCTCTTATTCCGCAAATTTGCCTCCGACTTTGCTGAGCGGAGTCACATCCCGGTCATCACCTTGACCTCAGAGGCTGTCAAGGTACTTGAAAACTATCGTTGGGACGGCAATGTGCGTCAACTCAAGAACGTGACGGAACAGATCTCCATCATCGAGCAACAGCGTGTCATCACCGACCTGGTGTTGGAGCGTTACCTGCCCAACAAGATTGACAACGCCCTACCGGTATTGTTCCAAAAAGAGGATATTGCCGACGGAATGTCGGAACGTGATTTATTATATAAGGTGTTATTCGAGATGAAACACGATATTGCCGAGCTGCGCAACACTGTCAACGAGCTCACCACGCATCAAGGTATCATCAACACCAACTACATCGAGCCCACTCCGGTAGCTCACATCAACGAGGCCGTTGTCAGTCGTGTCAGACACGAGGATCCGGTCACCATCGAGCCCGACTATACCGAGATCCTCAGCAACGAGGAGGAGCATATGGAGCACACCCCGGAAACGCTGTCGTTGGAGCAAAACGAGATAGAGATGATCCGGAGGGCCTTGGAGAAATACAACGGCAAACGCAAGGATGCCGCCAAGGAGTTGGGTATCAGCGAGCGGACTTTATATCGTAAGATCAACACTTTTGGCATCAAATGAAGAAGCTGAGACTCCATATCGTCTGTTTGATTGTCGCCATCGTTTGTGGTGGTTGCGGCATCTATTCTTTCTCGGGGGCATCCATCCCACCCGAGGCCAAGACGGTATCGGTTCAGTATTTCCCCAACCAGGCGCAACTCATCAATCCCACGCTAAGCAACGACTTCACTACGGCCTTACGCGATGCCATGATGAACCAGACCTCGTTGGACATGGTGGAGTCGGGAGGCGACCTGGCTTTTGAGGGCGAGATTACCGACTACAGGACGACGCCGGTGGCCATCACCGCCGGACAGACCGCTGCCTTGAACCGGCTCACCATTACCGTCAATGTTCGGTTTACGAATATGTTCGACGAGACCAAGAACTTCGAGACGAAGTTCTCACATTATGAGGACTACCCGAGCGACCAAGACCTGAATGCCGTTCAGGAGTCGCTGACGGGAACCATTATCGAGGCCTTGGTCGAAGATGTGTTTAACAAAGCTTTGGTCAATTGGTAAGCGATGGACAAGACGAGTCTCATAGGATACCTTAACCGGCCCGACACTCTGACAGGTGATGCGGTCCAAGGTGCACAAGCCTTGGTCGAGCAATACCCTTATTTTGGGGTGGCGCAATGCTTGTTGGCCATTGCCTATCAGAACGAGGGTGACGAACGCTATGAGGCTCAGCTGAAGAGAGCAGCAGCCAGCATTGCCAACCGCAACAACTTGAGGCTGTTCTCCATGCTAGCCAGCAGGAGGCAACCTGTGATGAAATCGGAATTGGTTTCAGAACCCGCATCAGCATCCGTGTTGGTCGCTGAAACTCCTTCTGTCACCCCTATTGTTTCTGGGGAGAGCGAGAGCTTTTTCAAGTTCATCGAGTCGAAGGGGGTCGGCGAAGGGGAGACAGAAGGTCCCGTGATTCCGGAGAAGATGTTCATCATTCCGGAGATCGACCTGAGCAGCACTCACGAAGAGCTGTCGGCTGAGTTGGCTTTGCTTGACGAGAAACGGAAGTCGCTCGACGAGTTGAAAGCCATTGTGGCGGCAAGGTTGAGGGAGATGGAAGAGGAGAAACGGCAGCAAGAGCAGGGCGAGTTCCCGAAAAAGAAGTTGAGTCGAAAAGAATTAATCGACAAGTTCATCGCTGAAAATCCGAGCATCTCGAAGCCGAAGGCGGAGTTCTACAATCCCATCTCCGTAGCGCAAAACAGTATCATTGACAAGAATGACATTGTGAGCGAGACTTTGGCTAAAATCTATGAAAAACAGGGCTATTTTGAGAAGGCAATTTCAATCTATGAAAAATTAAGTTTGAATATTCCAGAAAAAAGTGTTTACTTTGCAGCCCAAATCGAACGCATAAAAGAAAGTCAAACAAACAACAAATAAAAGACATGTACACAGTAATCGTTATTTTAATCCTGGTTGTCAGTGTTTTGCTTGGGTTAGTCGTCTTAGTTCAGAATTCCAAAGGCGGCGGTTTGATCTCTAATTTCGGTGGTGCAAACCAGATGATGGGTGTTCGTCAAACGACCGACTTCCTGGAAAAAGCCACGTGGACCATGGCCATTGTTTTGGTGGTCTTGTGTCTGTTATCGAGCATGTCGATCCCGAAGAATGTCAGATCTGGCGCTGTCCAGGATTCGCAAATGCGGGAACAGATCGAATTGGCTACGCCTGCAACGACGGCTCCGGCTGCTGAGGCTCCGGCTGCTGAGGCTCCTGCCACCGATGCTCCGGCTGAATAAGCTATAGATCAACATCAGCGAAACAACTGTAGAAATGTCAGAATGTCATACATTCTGACATTTTTTTTGTTTTAAAGGTTTGGCACGGATTGTGACTAATGCCCGCCGTCGATCTTATTTTGGATCTAAAATCATAAAACATCAAATATCATGTCAAAATTAGCAATCAAACCATTGGCTGACCGCGTGGTCATCGAGCCCGCAGCAGCCGAACAGAAAACCGCCAGCGGAATCATCATCCCTGACACCGCCAAAGAGAAACCCCAACAAGGCACCGTCGTCGCCGTCGGTCCCGGCACCAAAGACAACACCATGACTCTGAAAGTGGGTGACACTGTCATCTACGGAAAATATGCCGGCACTGAGTTCCATCTCGACGGCAAAGACTATATGATTATGCGCGAAAGCGATGTGATCGCAATCATTTAATTAATTAAGAATTTAGAATTTATAATTTAGAGAGATAGAGATATGGCTAAAGATATTCTTTTCAATATTGAATCGCGCGACGGCTTGAAGAAAGGCGTCGATGCATTGTCAAATGCAGTGAAGGTGACTCTGGGACCCAAAGGTCGCAATGTAGTCATCGAAAAATCGTATGGCACTCCCCAAATCACCAAGGACGGTGTGACGGTCGCCAAAGAGATTGAGCTTATTGACCCCGTGGAGAACATGGGTGCCCAATTGGTGAAAGAGGTGGCATCCAAGACCAACGACCTTGCTGGTGATGGCACCACCACTGCCACTGTCTTGGCTCAGAGCATCGTGGCTACGGGTTTGAAGAACGTCACCGCAGGTGCCAATCCTTTGGACCTGAAACGTGGTATTGACAAGGCTGTGGCTGCCGTCGTGGCCTCACTCAAGAAAATGTCGGTGAAAGTTGATGGCGACAATGAGAAGATCAAGCAAGTGGCTACCATCTCGGCTAACAACGACAGCACCATCGGTGGATTGATTGCCGAGGCCATGGGCAAGGTCAAACAAGAAGGTGTCATCACTGTTGAGGACGCCAAAGGCATCAACACCTACGTCGATGTGGTGGAGGGCATGCAATTTGACCGCGGCTACATCTCGCCTTACTTCGTCACCAACACCGAGAAGATGGAAGCCGTGTATGAGAATCCTTTCATTTTGATCTACGACAAGAAGATTTCCGTGATGAAGGACTTGCTGCCCGTGCTTGAGAAGACGTTGCAAACTGGCCGTCCGCTGATCATCATCGCCGAGGACATCGACGGTGAGGCTTTGGCTACTTTGGTGGTCAACCGTCTGCGTGGTTCGTTGAAGGTAGCTGCCGTCAAAGCTCCTGGCTTCGGTGATCGTCGCAAAGAAATGCTTGAGGACATTGCCATCCTTACGGGAGGCACTGTAATCAGCGAGGAGAAGGGTTACAAACTCGAAGATGCCACGCTGCAGATGTTGGGTCAAGCCGACAAGGTCAGCATCAACAAGGACAACACCACCATCGTGAACGGTCACGGCGACAAGAAGAACATTGACGCTCGCACTGCTCAGATCAAGGCCCAGATTAAGACCACGACTTCCGACTATGACCGCGAGAAGTTGCAAGAGCGTCTGGCCAAGATTGCTGGTGGCGTGGCTGTCATTTATGTCGGTGCTGCCTCAGAGGTCGAGATGAAGGAGAAGAAAGATCGTGTGGAGGATGCTTTGAACGCCACGCGTGCTGCCATCGAGGAGGGCATCATTCCTGGTGGTGGTGTCGGCTTCATCCGTGCCATCAAGTCCATCGAGAAGCTGAAGGGCGAGAACGAGGATGAGACCACGGGTATTGCCATCATCAAACGCGCTTTGGAAGAGCCATTGCGTCAGATTGTCGAGAACGCCGGTTTGGAAGGTTCCGTTGTCGTCAACAAGGTCATGGAAGGCAAGGGTGACTTCGGCTTCAATGCTCGCACCGAGGTTTATGAGAACCTGCTCACCACCGGTGTCATTGACCCCGTCAAGGTATCGAGAGTCGCCTTGGAGAACGCTGCTTCCATCGCTGGCATGCTGCTGACCACCGAGTGCGTCATCAGCAACCACAAGGAACCCACACCTCCTACCCCACCTATGCCGATGGGCGGAGGAATGGATGGAATGATGTAATTCCTTAAAGATGAAAGAAGGAAAAATCCCGTCGAGTTCGGCGGGATTTTTTTTGTTTATACAGCTATTTACTCCGTAAAGGTGGTTAAGGAATAGGCAAACATTTTTCATCCATTCACAATAATTGTGTAATTTTGCAGGTTTTAACATTCCAACCCTGCAGAGGATGAAGCTGAACAAGAAATACTTCTTTCTGATGTCACATGACGAGACCATGGAGCCCATCGTGGACTTCAGGGTTAATCTGTTGAACCTCATCATCATCGTCATTGCCAGCGTCGTCATCCTCATCGCCCTTACCACTCTCATCATCGCCTTCACACCACTGCGCGAATACATTCCCGGATACACCGACACCTCGTTGCAGCGTGAAGTCTATGTGCTGAATCGCAGGGCCGACTCTATCCAAAACGAGTTGCATCGCAAAGACATCTATTTCAACAACCTCAAGCTGATCGTTGAAGGTTATGATTTCAGCAACGACAGCGTCCAAAACGATATCTACGCTCCTATGGCAAGCTTCGACATCGACACCATCGAGATCAGGAAGTCGTCGCAAGACAGCGCCTTGAGAGCCGAATTTGAGAATGCCAACTTTTACAACCTGCACGCTTCGGGCAACCTAGTCAACACTCACCATTTCGGAGTCTCCAACTTCTTCACCCCTCTGACAGGAATCGTCACACAACCCTACGACCCAAAGAACCGACACTTCGGCATCGATGTCGCCGCCAAAGAAAACCAAGTGATCAAAGCCACCCTCGACGGCACCGTCATCTTCTCTTCTTGGACCCCCGACTATGGCTACACTATTGGTATTCAACACGAAAACAACTATTTCTCTACCTATAAACACAACTCCACCCTTTTGAAAAAAGAAGGTGACTTCGTCAAAGCCGGCGAAGCCATCGCCATCGTCGGTGAGTCGGGAGCCTTGACCACAGGGCCCCACCTGCACTTCGAGCTTTGGCACAATGGCACCTCCGTCAATCCACAAGAATATATAGACTTTGAGAAAGGTGAAAATTGAAAGGTGAAAGATGAAAGGTGAGAGGTATTGATATTAAAGAATAATAAATATAAATATGGTAATATTAACGAAAGTAATCCAGTTTTTTTTAGCCCTATCCATTTTGATTTTTGTACATGAGTTGGGGCATTTCTTGGCAGCAAAGATGTTCAAAGTCAGGGTGGACAAGTTTTACCTGTTTTTCGATTGGGGTTTCAGCCTTTTGAAAGTGAAACGGGTGAATGGCAAGCTGCGTTGGAAGTTTTTCTCCAAACCCACGCCTGAGAAATACAATGCCATCGAGACGCGTGACGAGCGAGGCAAGAAAAAGTATGAGTACGAAGCCATCGACCTCAACACGTTGGATGAGGACGACTGGAGACGAAGCGACTCCACCGAATATGGCATCGGCTGGTTCCCTTTGGGTGGCTACAACAAGATTGCCGGCATGATCGATGAGTCGATGGACAAAGAACAGATGAAACAGCCTGCACAAGAATGGGAGTTCCGCTCCAAGCCCGCTTGGCAACGTTTCATCATCATGGTGGCAGGTGTCACGATGAATGTCCTCCTCGCTTTCGTCATCTACATTGGAATGTTATCGAGCTATGGTGAACAGTATCTCCCCACCTCTGAAGTCAACAAATACGGCATTGTAGCCGACAGCCTAGCTCAGGAGTTCGGTTTAAGAGATGGAGATAAGATATTGAGTATCAACGGAAAGGAAATCAACGACTTCTATCGCATCACCACAGAGATGATCTTGGAAGACGCCAAGACCATCGAGGTGGAGCGTGATGGAAAAGTAGTCGTCATCCAGCTGCCAGAAGATGCCACGGCCAAGTTGCTGAGCTCGCAGGATGTCAATTTCATCAGCTACCGGATGCCTTTCGTGGTGTCGGACTTCAGCAGTGGCTCGGTTGCCAAGGCTGCGGGGATGGAAGTCGGTGATGTCATCATCGGCATCAACGAAGTTCCCACACCATATTATCATGACTTTGTCAGAGAGATCAAGCAGTTCAAGAACCAAGACATCGACGTGCGAGTAGTGCGTGACTTCGACACCATCGCCCTAACCATGCACCTGCCCGAAGAAGCCATCATCGGTGTATATTTGGCGCCTTTGAGCGACTATTTCAACTTGGAGACCAAGGACTACACCTTCTGGCAGGCCATCCCGAGAGGATTCAAGAAGACCTTCACGGAAATCGGTGACTACTGGAAGCAGCTGAAGCTCATCTTCAACCCAAGCACTAAGGCTTATGAGAGTGTGGGAGGTTTCATTTCGATTGGGAAGATCTTCCCTGACACCTGGGTGTGGAGCATGTTTTGGAGACTGACAGCCTTCCTGTCGATAGCCTTGGCGGTGATGAACATCTTGCCCATCCCTGCACTCGACGGTGGACACATTCTCTTCCTGCTTTATGAGATCATCACCCGTAGGAAGCCGAGCGACAAATTCATGGAAATTGCCGAGTATATCGGACTGTTCATCGTGTTGGCCTTGGTGATTTTCGCCAATGGAAACGATATTATCAAACTTTTCAAATAATTCTACCTTTAAAAAAAAGAATTTTTGTAATTTAGCCGCTTCATTTCATAGACCGTCTAAAATGTCCAAACTAAAACATATCGTCCTTGTTATTGCTGCTGTGTTGACCTCTTTGGCAGGGGTCCGAGCCCAACAGGCACCGATATTCACCAACTATACCAACTCGTATGCATACATCAACCCTGGGTTTGCTGGTTTGAGTGAGGGTGTGAACCTGTTGGGACTGTATCGGCAACAATGGGCTGGCTTCATCGAAAACCCCGAAGTGAATGGAATGACACCGACCACGTTTTTGTTGACAGGCGACATGCCCATCCGTGCTTTGGGAGGTGGCATTAGCTTTTCGGTCATGAACGACCAATTGGGTTTTGAGAACAACACCAATGTAGGTTTGGGTTATGCTTATCATATTGATTTAGGTGGTGGCACCTTGGGCATAGGCGTCTCGGCCTCATTGTTGAACCGTGCCGTTGACTTCTCCAAGCTGAAGCCTGGTGATGGCAGTGATCCCTTGATCTCGCAGATGAGCCAGGAGAGTTCGATGCTTTTCGATGCCAGTGCAGGATTGTTTTTCCAGATTCCCGAATCATTCTATATTGGCGTCTCAGGCATCAACCTGTTTGAGACCACCAACAGGGCCATGGGGTCGAACGAGACGGGAGCCAGTTTCACCACGGACCGCACTTTGTATTTGGTAGCCGGCTTTCCTTTCCTGTTTGAGTCCATGCCTGCTTTCAAGTTCACGCCATCGGTGAGTGTGATGAGCGACATCGCTTCCACGCAGCTTAACGCGGGTATCAAGATCACCTATAACGACGCCTTCTCGTTGGGAGTCAACTACCGTCCCCAAGAATCCATTGGCTTGTCTGTCGGTTTGGCCATCAGGGATTTCGTACTCATCTATGCTTACGACATCAACACGATGGGCTACAGCATCCCCGGTTCGCATGAAATTGCCCTCAGTTATTGCTTCAAGTTGGATTTGGACAAAACCCCGAGAGACTACCGCAGTGTTAGATATTTATAAGCCATGTCGCAAAAAATATCCACTCCCATACAATATTTTGTTGATTTAGCGGTTATTTGAAATACATACGACCATTTAGAAGATAGATAAACATATGATTATCAAAGAGATGAAAAAATTACTGTTCATTTTTTCCTTAGCAATTATGTTCACGGCGTGCGGTACAGGCAACCAGGGAGAGCTGGTTGGCGTGCGCAGATCGACGTCTTCATTCAACCAACCTGATCCTTACGGCATGGTATTCATCCCCATGGGAAGCTACACGATGGGTGTAGGTGGTGAAGACATCAACGCTTCGATGCTGTACGAGCCCAAGACCGTGTCCGTGTCCGCTTTCTTCATGGATGAGACAGAGGTCACCAACAACGAATACCGGCAGTTCGTGTATTGGGTTAGAGACTCTATTGCCAGAAGGATTTTGGCGGAGGTCAACCCTGAGGTTTATGCCATCACTGAGACCAAGAGCGGTGAGACGTTGGATCCTCCGATGCTGAACTGGAAAGAGAAGATTGACTGGAACAGCAAGGACCAAGACGTAAGGGAGGCTTTGGAGCCGATGTTCCTTCCGGAGCATGAGCGTTATTTCCGCGCCAAGGAAATTGACACGAGAAAGCTTTACTATTCATATTATTGGGTTGACCTTCATGCTGCTGCCATGAAGGAGTTCGAAGGTGAGGATCTGATTCCGAACGACTACTCCATCGGCGAGGCTGACAACGGCATCAACGCAGACCGCAAGGGTGCCTGGGCCAACCGTAAGCAGGGCTATACCGACCGTTCGGTCTATGTGCGTCAGGAGGCTGTCAACGTCTATCCCGACACTTTGTGCTGGATTCACGACTACGCCTATTCGTTCAACGACCCGATGACTGAGAAGTACTTTTGGCATCAGGCTTACGACCATTATCCGGTGGTAGGTGTGACCTGGCAACAGGCTCGTGCTTTCTGCACGTGGAGAACCCAGCTGAAGAACTCATTCCAATCGTCGAAAAACGATGCCTTGGTTTCGGAGTTCCGCCTGCCCACTGAGACCGAATGGGAATGGGCTGCCCGTGGTGGTGATCGTCTGAACCCCTATCCGTGGGGTGGTCCCAACACTAGAAACGTGAAAGGTTGTTTCCTGGCCAACTTCAAGCCGCTTAGAGGCAACTACATCGCCGATGGTGGTCTGAGGACCCTCATCGTAGGCTGCTATCCCCCCAACCACTATGGCTTGTACGATATGGCCGGCAACGTGGCTGAGTGGACCAATAGCGCTTTCGACCCCACCTCATATAACTTCACTTGGGACTTGAATCCCGACTACACCTACAATGCCAAGGACGACGACCCGCCCGTCATGAAGCGCAAGGTGGTCCGCGGTGGTTCATGGAAAGACATTTCTTATTACATCCAAGTGACCTCACGCGATTACGAGTACCAAGACACTGCTCGCAGTTATATCGGATTCCGCACCATCCAGCCTTACATGGGTCGTAACAAGGGCGACAATCCAAAACTTTCAAGAGTCTATAGATAACAAACGATTATAATCAACTTTTTTAGAAAACATTTGTCATGGCAAAAGAAAAAAAAGAACTCAGTAAATTCAAGAAATTCCTCTTATCGAAAAAGTATAAGACCTTCATGGGCTACCTCTATGGTTGGGGTGCTGCCGTAGTTATGGTTGGTGCTTATTTCAAACTGACTCACATTCAAGGTGCAGACTTCATGTTGGCTTTAGGTCTGGGCATCGAGGCTATCATTTTCTTCATGTCAGCCTTTGAGCCTCAGCACATGGATTACCAGTGGGACAACGTCTTTGTTGAATTGGAAGAAGACTGGGATGGAGAGACGCGGACGAAGTTTGGTACCACCAATGCTGGTGGAGTCGCGACCTCGAATGTTGACGGAGCCGTGATTGACAAGATGTTCGACAAGATGAACGTTAGCCAAGACACCTTTAACAGAATCAGCAGAGGTTTGGACAAGTTGGCTGAAAACGCCCAAGGCATCGCCGAGGTCTCCAATGCTATGGCCGCCACTAACAACTATGCCAAGGCCATGGAGCAAGCCACCAAGAACATTGCTGACTTTGCAAACAACTACACCAAGACCAACGAGCAACTGACCGCTTCACTGAGCAAACTCGACTTCAGCGCTTTGGACGCCAACACCATCAAGAAGGTGGCCACCAGTATGCAGTCGCTCAACTCCATCTATGAGCTTCAGCTCCAGAGTGCCGAACAAACCTCCGACACCACCAAGAAGCTGACCGCCACGATGAACCAATACATGGAAAACCTCAGCGCCTCCGCCAACAACGCTAATGAACTCAACAAGCAGCTGACCCAACTGTCATCCCGCCTGACCGCCCTCAACAACGTCTATGGCGGCATGTTGTCAGCAATGAACATCAAGGCATAAATCTACTCAGTTTGTAACCATTAAAAAAGGAGTTAGATACTATGTCAGGCGCAAAAGAAACCCCAAGACAGAAAATGATCGGGATGATGTACCTGGTCTATACTGCCTTGTTAGCCATGAACGTCTCCAAGGATATCCTGGGAGCATTCGACACCGTGAACACCGGTGTGCAAGAGACCAACATCACCTTGATGCAGCAGATTGCTCAGAAATACACCACCTTCGAGGAACAATACAACCTCGACAAGGAAAAGGTGGGACCCTATTGGGAAGAAGCTCAACAACTCAGGGAAAAGACCAACGAGATTATCAACTACATCGAGGCCATGAAATGGGACCTGGTGAGCAGGATCGAGGAAAAGGACTATGCAACTGCCGTTAATGATGGACTGTTGAAGACCCCCGACACCACCCAATACAACGGACGACTGCTGTATAACATCAACACCTCGAAGATCAAGTCGAGAGACAATTACAACAAGCCCACGGAATACATGATGGGCAACCCTGAAGGTAACGGAAGAGCATTTGAACTCTCCGAGAAAATCAGGGAATACCGCCACGAGATCGTCAAGCTGACAGGCTTTGAGCACATCCACGAAATTGGATTGGTTACTGACAGCGTCTATGGCTCCCGCGACTATGTGTTGCAACAGACGGGTGTCCACGAAAGTGCTGTTGCCAAGCTCCCAGTAGAAGGCGAATACTATGGTGGTCGTATCGACTACGCTCCCGATGCTGCTGATGCCCTACAGAAAGGCTGGGAATACAACAACTTCCACCATACGGTGTTGATTGCCGACGTGACCCTGCTCAACAAGCTGATTTCGGAGATTGAAACCGCAGAGTTGAACACCGTTTCTCAACTGGCTCAAGCGGTTCACGCTGACGACTACACCTTCGATGAAGTTGGTGCCAAAGTGTTTGCCGAGAGCAATTACATCCTCTCTGGCCAGACCTACCGTGCACAAGCCATGGTGACTGCATGGCAAAACACGCAGACCACCGCCCGAATTCGTCTCGACGGAGGACCAGAAAAAGAATATTCCAGCGATGGACAAGGTGTCATCAACCTTGACTACAACGTTGGCATAGGTACTCACAAATACACGGGTGTCATCAAGATGCGCAATCCTAAGACCAACGAGTTGGAGGACTACACTTTTGAAAACAGTTTCACTGTGGCTCCTCCTGCGGTGAGTGTTTCGGCTACCAAGATGAATGTGGTATATGCTGGTATCGACAACCCCATCGCCATCGGTGGCGGTGTGGGCGGTGAGATCTCAGCCACGGCCACAGGAGCTACGCTGAACAGAACGGGCAATGGCACCTATAACCTTCGTGTCAACGGCAATCCGAGCGAAGTGGTGGTCCACGTCAGTTCACAAGGCAGCTCTTTGGGCAACATGAAGTTCCGTGTGAAGGAACTGCCTAAACCGACGGCCAAGATCGACAATGTGGGTGCCGACGGCAAAGTCACCAAGAGTGCCTTGCTTGCCGCCAACATGGTGAGAGCTGAGATGAAAGACTTCGATTTTGAAGGTGTTAAATACGATGTGGTCGGTTATACCGTTAAATATAGAACCAAGGCTGGAACCACAAAAGAAGAAAAAGTTTCTGGTTCCAAGTTCAATGAGACCCTTAAGGGTGTGTTTAACTCCGCCAATGTGGGTGACATCTACGTATTCACCGCCATCCGCGTCAAAGGTAACGACAACAAGGAGAAGGTACTCGACACCCAAATCGCCGTTGAAATCAAATAAGACAACAACATAAAACCATAGAAGATGAAAAAGACACTTGTTTCAACATTGACAGCCATGATGCTCTTTGGCATGGTGCTGAGCGTTGCCGCCCAGACCACGGAAGCCAAACCACCAAGGAACAGCATCCTTACGAAACGCCAGGAGACGATGGTGGAGAAGAAACTGTCGCCCCTTCCGGAGATCCGCGAGGAATATGTGATGTGGAAGAAGACCATCATCCGTGAAATCGACTTCCGCCAGAAGATCAACCAGGTGTTTTATTATCCCGTCAACCCCACCGAAGATTGGCGCAACTTAATCACCGTACTTTACGACGGCATCCAACAAGGCAACATCACTCCTTACCGTGTGGAAAACAACATCGATGATATGGTCACTCCATTGACGAGAGACGACTTTGAGAAAGAAAACACCAAGATCGGTGACCCGCCGGTCATCATGCGTGACGGCGTGGAAGTTGCCAATGAGATCATCTTCAAGGATCGCATGGTCAACGTCACCCGTCTGAGAATCAAGGAAGACTGGTATTTCGACAAGCATTTGTCGCAGTTCCTCGTCCGCATCATCGCCTTGGGACCCATCATCGTTGATGAAGACGGTCTGTCGCAGGCCTGCTGGATTCCTTACGATGACCAGACCCGCAAAGTCCTCTCGGAGGCTTTCGTAGCCAACCGCAAGAACGGTGCTGAACGCCGCACCTTTGAGGAGATCCTCAACAAACGCGTGTTTGACAGCTATATCGTAAAGGAGGAGAACATGTACGATCGTTACATCAACTCCTACGCCATGAACATCGACGCTCTCTTCGAGTCCGAACGCATCAAGAACGAGATGTTCGACTTTGAACAGAGCCTTTGGGAGTATTAGAATTGAGAGTTGAGAAGTTGATAGGGCATCTTTCGGTGTTAGGTGCCTATACGATATTCGGATTCAACATCATCATTTGCAAGGAGCTGACCAACACGCATTTGGTCAGCTCCTTGGGTTTGTTTTGCTTCCGTTCATTAGGGGCTTGTCTGTTGTTCTGGCTTATTTCCTTTTTCTTGCCCAAAGAGAAGGTTCCTTTCAAGGACCTATGTGGAATCTTCGTGGCATCGATGCTGGGCTTCTTTCTCACTCAGCTCGCCTATCTGGAGTCCAGCAAATTCACCACGCCTTTGGACACGTCCATCATCACCTCCACCACCCCCATCTTCACCATGTTTGTGGCCGCTGTCGCCTTAAAAGAGCCCATCACTTGGAAGAAAGCCGGTGGTGTAACGCTGAGCTTCATCGGGGTCATCTTGTTGGTGCTTAACACCATCAGCGTCCATAGCGGAGGAGTCAGCGAGACTCGACCCATCGGCATCTTGCTGATGATAGGCAATTGTCTCTTCTTTGCCTCTTATTTAGGCATTTTCAGGCCTTTGATATCCAAATATCATGTGGTCACCTTCATGAAATGGATCTTTCTGTTTTCGACTATTGTTGCCATTCCACTCGACATTAAGGAGCTGACCCATTTGCCCTTCGCCGAGATGAGCACCAGCTATTGGCTACAGTTAGGGTATATCATACTCTTCGCTACTTTCATCGCCTATTTTCTTTTGCCTATCGGCCAGAAACAATTGCGTCCAACGGTGGTGAGTCTCTACACCTATGTTCAGCCATTAATCGGCATGATTACCAGTATTGTGCTTGGCATGGACCGCTTGAATTGGCAGAAGATTTTAGCCGCTATTATGGTGTTTACGGGAGCATTCTTAGTGAACAAAAGCCGAGCGAGGGAAAAATGAGAACGGAATATTACTTTGATAAAAAATAGCATAAAATTGTTGTGTAGTTTAAAATTAATTATTATCTTTGCGGAAATTATTAAAATCCGCAATCATGAAAACTACCGACAATGTGATCCGTTTCGACTGGGCCGCCAAGTACATGCTTCGCGACAAGGCCTCGTTCGGAATCCTCGAAGGCTTCCTCTCCGCCCTTCTGAATGAACAAGTCAACATCGTCGAACTCCTCGAGA
>JAEEON010000058.1 GCA_016284305.1 Bacteroidales bacterium | reverse complement strand
CCACAACCCCACACAAGCGCAGCGCAGTGTGGGGACCAGCGCAGTGCGGGGAGGCGAAAGCGCCTCGAAGAGGCGCGATCTCAGTAACCCCACACAAGCGCAGCGCAGTGTGGGGACCAGCGCAGTGTGGGAGGCGAAAGCGCCTCGAAGAGGCGCGATCTCAATAACCCCACACAAGCGCAGCGCAGTGTGGGGACCAGCGCAGTGCGGGGAGGCGAAAGCGCCTCGAAGAGGCGCGATCTCAACAACCCCACACAAGCGCAGCGCAGTGTGGGGAGGCGCGATCTCAGTAACCCATGAAAAAAAAACTAAAAAAATGCTTGCGGGAAAGAAAAAAGTTGTATTTTTGCACCGCAATTCGCAAGCGGAAATAGCTCAGTTGGTAGAGCACGACCTTGCCAAGGTCGGGGTCGCGAGTTCGAGTCTCGTTTTCCGCTCAAAGTTAAGCGGAAATAGCTCAGTTGGTAGAGCACGACCTTGCCAAGGTCGGGGTCGCGAGTTCGAGTCTCGTTTTCCGCTCCACAAAGTCCCGATTAAAATCGGGATTTTTTGTGTAAGTGCCTGAGTGGTGGAATTGGTAGACACGAGGGACTTAAAATCCCTTGCCCTTTAAAGGCGTGCCGGTTCGATCCCGGCCTCGGGTACTAAAAACCTCTCTTAATCATTTGATTTTGAGGGGTTTTGTGTTTTGTGGGGTGTACTAAAAGTGTACTATATCTTTTTTTGGTGCTTCAAGGGGTACTTTTGCCTATCAAAAAGGGTGTGGGGGCAAACCCACACCCAACCAAAAGAAACGGTTGCCGTTGAGCGTTGCAACCGCTCTGCAAAGATAGTCTTTTTTCCTTGCCCCGGCTCATCGTTGAGCGTTGAGCAATCAAAGCCCCTCAAACTTGTTTCTGAATTGGAAAACAAAAACGCCTTTGAGCATGATAAACCCCACTTGCTCATATAGCCATTTATCAACGGGCTGCATGAGGTTGAAAAACTCATCTGTGAGTTTGTCCGTTGTCTGTGGGTCGCTCATCTCACAGGGCAAATTTTCTGTCAGTGCAAAAACCAGGTTTTCACTTGCCCGGTCAAAGTCTGCCAACGCTTCAAGTATGTTTGCTGTTGGCTTGGTCAGTGCAATTTGCCCCGTTTCCCGGGCTTGCTGGATTGCTTGTAATGCTGTCATGTCTATAAGTTTAGGATAAAAAAACGCCCTCTGTTTAGGTGTCCTTGGTCTTATAGTACCATGTAGGCGTTTCCGCTGCTACCACCGTGCAAAGGGCTATTTCTGTAAGTTTCAGCCGCCATGTGTGGCCGCTGCTATAAGTTTAGGCGTGGCAAATATAGGGGTTTTTCAGGTCGCCCCCGCTGCTCATCGATCTTTTTTTGACGTTGAGCAATCAATTTGGCCGCTCATCTGCTCAACCGCCCACCCCCTTTTTGCCGGGGGTCTGAAAAGTCCAAAAACTCCAACCGCCCTTCTATGGGTGTGGAATTTGTGGAATTTTCAGGGGTGTTTATATGGTAATCACCCAGCCCGCCCGTCAATCGGGCTTTTCAATCCAATGTTGCACCGCCTTTGTTTCCCCGCCCTCGTTCCAATTTGGAAACATCGGCTTTGTCACTACATCGGCCTTGGTGAATGCCGCCCCCTCTACCTCATCGGCTCGCTCAACCTTGGGCAATATGTAGGGCAACAGCTTTTCAATGAATGAAAGCCTGTCTTTGGGATCAAGGGCTTTCAGGTCTTTTTGTATCTGCTCCCGGTTGTCGTTTATAAGGTCAACAATCCAACTTCTTATTGTCGATGTCACCCTGTTTGGCGTTCCCTTTGGTCGCCCGCTGGGGTTGCCTGTGTGTCCTTTTTGCTGTGCCATGTGTCTGTTGTTTTTGAATGTAAATCAATGTTGTTTTCATTGAAAGCGTTTACTTTCACCTGTGAAAGCGTTGCTTGGGGTTGCTATTGTTTTGCTACCACTCCCAACTGTCCCACTTCCACACCTCAAAGCCCCGGCTTTCAAGTTCCTTTTTCAGCTGCTCATCGGTGTATGATTGCAGCCCCTCTTTTGTGTCATTTTCTGCCATGTCTCAAACTGTGTTTTCCCTGCTCATCGTTTTACCAAAACTTGGTAAATGAAACACCCTTATTATTAAGGAAATTTGTTTTTGGGCTGGGGTCGGTTTATGTCTGTTCTCATCGTGCATATTTGGCAAAGTCTGCAACGGCTTTTTCAAGTTCCTTTATCATGTCGCTTTCACCCTCTGCCGGGGCTTGTAGTATTCTGTAAAGGTCTGCTTTCAAACGGCTGTAATACTTTGGATCAGAAAAGGTGTCCTTTGCTTTCAGGTCTGCCAAAAACGCATCAATGCAGCTTTGCCCGCCCTGTTGAGCCTGTTGCAACAGAATAGCAAACAGGGCCTCTTTGGCTTGCTGTGGGGTCTTAATGTTGTCTGTCATGGTGCTAATAGTGTTGATTTTCTTAATGGTGTCAAACTCGCTTTTCCACCGCTGAATGATGGAATAATAAAAGCCGCTGTCTGTCAAGGTCGCCCCGGTTATCGGTGTAGGGGACTTCAACAGCCGCTGTGTGTTCTTTATCAGCCTCATTTCATACCTCATCAGGTTACAGCCTTTCAGGGTCGGTGGGATCAACGCCCCCTTTGCACCGGCCTCCTTGGTTTTGTCATAGAATATCAGCTGCCTGAATTGCTGGCTGTAATACAGTGTATCTTGGTGGGCTTGTAGCCGCCTGAAATGGGGTTTGTTGCCCAATCCCCGGTAATAGTCTGTTGGGGGTCGCTTGGTGGGGATAACCGTTGAAACATCTATCCGGGTTACTTTGGCCGCTCCCATGTCAAGGTGTAGTCCGTCCCCCATCTGCTCCAACGCCTCTTTTGCCGTTTGCCGTGTCAGTGTATAGACGTTTGAGGGCAAATATAGCTTTGCCAAACTGCCTTTGAGGGATATACCGCCCTGAAAGCAACAAACGCTGTAATCCCCAAACTTGCCGCTGCAACTGTAACCCCTTTTGTCGCTCCGCTGCTCTGTCACCTCATCAAGGTAGGGCAACACGGCAAAGGGGCTGCCCTCTGCTGTGTCGCCTTTGTCGATCCAAAAATTAACGGTGTCATACATGGTTGAAACTGGGTTGTGGTTTTACCAAATTTTGGTATAAGAAACACCCTTATTATTAAGACTTTTCAATTTTGGGTGTCAGTACTGAAAGAATGCCTTGGCCGCTGCTCTCATCGTTTCCAAAGCCTCATTATAAACCCCATCGGCCAACGCCTTTGCATTGCCCAAAATGGTATTACAGCCGCTTGGAATAACAAGCATTTCTATTGTTTTCCAATCCGGGGCAATCAGGAAAAGAAAGCCGTCATCTTTGCACTCTGCAAAGGGGTTGGGCTTCTTTCCTTTCCCATAGGTCGCCGCCCTGTTGGGGTTGCCATACCCAATGAAGCCGCCCCCATCGATAGGGGTTGAGCAATCAAGCAAATAAACGCTGCTCAAATAAAGGCTGTCTTTTCCCATTAGGAATTTGTCAGCCCGCCTTGGGTCGGGGCTGTCTATTATTCCCAGCGTTCCATTTAGGTATAACACAAGCTGGCCTTTCTTATTCTTCATGCTTTCCAAAGGCTTGTAGTAACCTGCCAACCGTGTAAGATCAAACCGGGGGACGCTTGCACCCACTTTAATTTTGTGCCTGGTCTTAACCTCATCGGGCAACTGCTCTAATTTGATGTAGGCGCAAAATATGTCAGTTCCCATTGCTCCCCCCTTTCTTCATGCAATACTGTTGCGCCCTTTGGCTTATCTCATCGGCTGTTGATACCCTGTTAGTTTGCAGCCACTGTTCCAACTCCCCCCGGTTGAAATAACACATCTTGCCCAAAGGCTTGTAGTGGGGGATTTTCTGTTGCATGGTCAATTTGTAAAGGTAGGACTTTGAAACGCCCAAATACCGTGCTGCCTCATCGCTTGTAAGTACTTCTTTGGTGCAATGAATGATGTTTGCCGTTATCAGGTCGGCAACCTGTCTTAATTCCTCGCTCATCGTGTTTGCTTTTGCGGGTTGGGGCTGTCAAGGGGTCGGGGGTAACAGCCGCCCCCATCTTTGCCCGGTGTGTTGAGCGGTCAAGGCGTTACCCGTGCCGTTGCCCACTGAAACACGATGCAAAGAAATGTAACAATGGAAACAAAGGAATGTGTGTCTATTGTGTGCCTCATAGGTGGCACACATACACAATAAAAGCACCCCTATAAGGTGCTTTCATTCAGTCATTGAAAAGGCCGTCAATGTCCCCCCGCCATTCTTGGGGCTTTTTGGCGTTGAGCATTGCAGACAAAGCACTATCAAGCCGGGCAACATCAAACAGCTTTTCCAAAGCCTTATAGTGTATTGGCTTGGGGTCTGCAATATCGGGGCTATAAACTTTCATAATGAAGTAGCACAAAGCCGCTTTTAGTCCGTTCCTGAAAGCCCATTTGTAGCCGTTCCCCGTCTGCTCCATGAAACCCGCCTGAATAGCCTTTGCAAAGTATTTCTTTGCCCGGTCTGTCATTATATCGGGTTGAGCGTTGAGCGTGGCGGGCTGCTCAACTTGGGTTTGCTCATCGGTGGGCTGCTCATCGCTGCCTAACAAACAGGCTTGCACCCATTGCCCCACGATGGTACTTAATAGGTACTCACAAAACGGCTCTAATCGTTTCAGGTCGGTTTCTCCATAGGGCAAACAGCAAAACACAGCCTCTTTGTCGATCAGCTGTTGAGCAATCCAATTATATAGGCTTTGAGCCTCATAATAGCCCGTGTCGCCCTCGTTTATATCCAACCTTTCAAACACATCACACAGCCCCTGCAATATCAGGATTTGGAAAAACAGACCCCACACAGGCACACCGTCAAACCCTTTTATCAGGTTGGCAATATCGGCTTTCACCGTCCCGGGTTTGTCTGTGTTGGCTTTCATGCTGTCAGTTGCTTTTTTCAAAGCGACAAACAAAAGCCGTGTTTTTTCCCGGTCAAAGAAGCTGCCATTGTCAAGGATAACCCGGCAACGCTTCAAAGCGTCAATATAGGGTGTAAGGCTACACCTCACATTGAAAGCCTCCCTGTTGGCCAACTCATCCAAAAACTCATCAATGCTTTCTGTTGGAATGTCTGTAAGGTTGGCACACTCAAACAGGGTTTCAATAATAAGTTTGTGAAACTCAACCGGGGCAACTATTGCCATCGGCTTAAACTTCCACCCTTTCACATCGATAGGCCGTTGAGCGGTTGAGGGTGTGGGCTGCTCATCGGTGGGCAACTCTTTCAAATTCTGTATCAAGCCCGCCTGTTGTACCTGCTTGCCCTCAATGATCAGGCTTGCATACCTCAAAAAGGCTTTGCAAAAGTCACTGTCACCGTCAAAGCCCGCCTGTTTCAAAGCCTGGCTTATCAACTGCTCATCGGGTTTGCTGGGTAAAGCCCCCATATTCCAAAAGCCCGTGTTATATATTGCCCGCTGCTCATCGTCAAGCTGAAACAAAGCCTGAAACACAGCCTCAAAGTTGGGGTTGTATAATCTTTCCTGTTCATCACATAACGCCTCAAATCGGGCTGTCAGTTCTTTATATTCCCGGCTGGGGGTCGGTTGGTTTGTCTTTGTGGCCATGGCTGTAAGGGTTAGAGGTTTGCAATATCCAAAGTTGGCAAACTGTTGATTGCTTTCTGTTTCAACTCATCAACAGCCCGGGTGTATTTCTCTGTATGTTTCAGGCCTGAATGCCCTAAAAGGCTTGCAACGGTTTTGATGTTCGCCCCGTTGTTTAGGATATTCACGGCAAATGAATGCCTGGCACAATGCCATGATATATGCTTTTCAATCCCCGCCCGTTTCACCCATCTTTTAACGGCCTTGCTGCACATTTCATAGCTGGGCAAAGGAAATATCAGGCTGTCTTTTCCCTGCTCATCGGTTGGCTCTCCTATCAGCTTCAACAATCCATCGTTGAGCGGGATAACAACACCGCTGTTGGCTGAATGTCCCTTTGTCTTATTCTGCTCAAACTTCAACAGCCTATTGGAATAGTCCACGTTTGCAAATGTCAAGTCCTTAACATCACAAAACCTCAACCCACAATAAAGGCACATGATGAAAGCCCGCCTTATATTGGGGTTCTCTCCCTCATAATGGGTTGCTATCAGTGCCTTTTCCTCATCGAGTGAAAGCACATCTTTTCTCAATATTTGATCATCTATTTTGATCGATACCCCGGTGCATGGGTTCTTTGTCATATCGTCATGGTCGATAGCGTATTTGATAACCTTTTTGAAACGCTGGTAAATGCTCTTTGCGCCCTCTCCCACGCTCCTACTTTGCAAGTATTCAGCAAAGGCAATCATCATGTCTTTGCTCATCTGCTCGGGTTTCAGTCCCTTTGCAAACCGTCTATATTCGGGGGTGTCATTCAGAAAGTCTTTGAAACGCTGTAAGGCTATTTTTAGCATTCTTACATCTTTCTTGGTGTAGGTGTCAATGTAGGTTTGAAAGTATTGCAGAAAGTCAACTTGGCGGTCTTTTTTCAATCTGTAACCGTCCCTGTTTTCCAACAGTTCCTGTTCCCTTTCAAACCTTATCTTTTTGGCTAATTGTAGGGTTTCCTTGTTTTGGGTTTTGTCAAACGGGGTCTTTGGGTTGGCCACCAAATACAGGTTTAAGTTTTCCTTTCTCCTAATATGCTTCACCCTGTATTTAGGCGTTCCCGCCATCTTGCCGCTTTGATACAAAACGGGGTCGCCTGCCTCATCTATCACAGGCTCGCTTTGTCTGCCTAAATAGTACTCCAAATAAAGGCTTATCCGCCCATCAGCCAACAGCCGCTGTTCCAAACGGGGGTTGTCTTTTGTTTTGCTCTCTAATTTTGCCATTGCTCAACTGTTTTTGTTTCTTTTGGTGTCACAAAGATACATCTTTTTTTCACAGGGTGTACTAAAAAGGTGTACTAATTGACAAAAAAAGTGTACTATTTTGAAAGCAAAGGAAAACAGCACCAATAGAAAGCCCTCAAAATCAGTTCTTTTTGTTTCCTTTATTATCCCATTTTTTCACGGTTATGTATCGGCCTCGGGTACTAAAAACCCCTGTAGATGTTTGATACAAACAATTTACAGGGGTTTGTCTTTTACAAGGGGGCATCTTCTAAAGCACATTGCTGACTGCTTTCTCAATCTGATTCCCTCTCAAATCTTTTGCCACGATTTTCCCTTCAGGATCGAAGAGGATGATGTGAGGAATGCCTTGGACGTTAAACTGTTCAACCAACCGCAACGAAGGGTCGAGCACCTGGGGATAATGAATACCGAGATCCTTCATGGCTTTTTTAGTCGCCTCTTGCATGTCGTTCACAGGGACCCCGATGACAATCAAACCTTTATCGCGATACTTTTCAAAAACAGCAACCACATTGGGAGCCTCTGCCCTACATGGACCGCACCAGGAAGCCCAGAAATCCACAAGCGTGTATTTCCCAGCACCCACATAGTCTTCAAAAGTGCCCTGCTCTTGGACGAATTCGCCATTCTCAAGAAGAGTAATCACCTGCTCTTCCGGCAAAGAATTCAAATGTTCGTAATAGCCCCCGATCGAAGCGTCGTTTTTAACAGCTTTCCCTCCCTGCTCGTACAATGCGAGAAACTCATCTTCATCAATGAATTCCTTCAGAATAACCAAAGCCTGAACACCAATGGCATCATTCTTATGCTCTTGATAGACTTCACGACAGTGGGACACGATTTTATTGTTCATTTCAACGCCCAAGGCTTCCGCCCCAAGAGTGTCACCAGCTTCTTGCATAGCTACAAGTTTATTGGTGTTCTCAAAAAACGTGGTCATAAGCCATTGAACAAGAGCCTGAAGTTCTTGCGACAACGGACTGCCCGACACGTTTGGAACACCATCTTCCATGGAAACGGTAATCTTTTTTGAATCCGGAATCAAAGCGATGGGATCGTAGTCTTCGCCTCTGATAATGCTGACACCGATCTCTGGGTCAATCGCGCACTGCAAGGCAAACGTCCCGTCTTTGACTGCTGAAACATCCAGCAGCTCGTCCATCATACCCACAAGGCGCACGGTATCCACAGGATCCGAGATGGTTCCACTGATCTTGCAAACCTGATTGTTGCAAGAGCAAACCATAAGAAGAGCAACAAATGCAATGAGTAGTTTTTTCATAGCTATAATATTTAATAAGGTAATCTACGTTTTATAAGGTAATCACCTCGTCCATGCGGATATCCAAGGGCTCGGTGGGCACTTCCTCCACCAACTGGAAGTCAAAACAGATGCCTATGCGTTTCACGTCGAGGTGCTGGCAAAGGAAACGGTCGTAATAGCCTTTTCCCCTACCGATGCGATTCCCATTACGGTCGAAGGCAACTCCAGGAACGACGATGAGGTCGAAGTCTCCCGTGTAAGGTTCGTTCTGTGGTTCCAGAATGTTGAAATCACCAACGGCAAAAGCGGTGTCTTTGCCATATTCCACTGGGACGATGTCGTCGCCGACCACCGTAGGCAGGATGATGGTCTTTTGCAGATGCCATTTCTCCAGAAAAGCCTGGGTCTGGACTTCATCGGGCAAAGCGCTATAAAGCATCACCCGCTCCGCATGGATGAAGGCGGGATGCCGTTCCAGTTTGCTTAAAATCACCTCGGACTGCTCTAGGAGTTGCTCCTTGGTGTGTTGTTTCTTTAATGCTCTGATCTGAGCTCTTAGTTCTTTCTTTTCCATGATCATGTGTATATCCCCACACTGCGCTGCGCTTGTGTGGGGTTATTGAAATCGCGCCTCTTCGAGGCGCTTTCACCTCTCAATTAACTTCGTTGAATGCTTCGCATTTCTCAATTCTTAATTACCTCAAACCCCTTTCCATAAGCACCCATCACCATGTTCATGGTCATGAAGGCAGAGGGATCCTCGTCCTTCACGATGCGCAGAATCTGCTGCGATTCGCGTTTATGGGTGACGACCATCAGGATGTCGCCCTCACGTTTCGTGTACCAACCCGTACCTTTGATGAGGGTAACCCCACGTTTCATCTCGTTGCCGATGCGCGCAGCCACCTTCTCCGGCTCCGAAGTAAAGATGAATGCCTGAACCGACTGCTTGTTACCCGTCAGCACCAAATCGATGCAGTAACTGCAGATACCCATCGTCACAAAACCATAGATGATGGTCTGAATCTTATCGGTCTCCACCACGAAATAGGAACAGGCAATGATGATTACATCCAAAAACAGAATCACCTTGCCTTGCGAGATGTTTCGGTACTTGCAAATCATCATCGCCACGATGTCGGTGCCTCCCGTGCTGCCTCCCTGAGTGAAGGCAATGCCAATGGCGATGCCTGCCAGACCACCGCCGATGATGGCCGAGAGGAACTTGTCGTCAACCAAAGGCGACATGGTCCCTGCCAAGATGGGATCAGTGATGTAATGCTGCAACACTGAAAAAAACAGTGAGGCGACGATAATGGAATACACCGTCTTGATGCCAAACGAGGGGCCAAGCACCTTCAAGGAGATCAGCACCAAGATGCCATTGATGACAAACACGGAGATACCCGTGGAGATTCCTGTGGCATAGAATATCAATGTAGCGATACCGCTGACACCACCGCCCAACACGTGGTTGGGAATCAGGAAACCCGTCCAGCCAAAGGCCATCATCAACAACGCAAAGGTGATGATCACATAACGCCGGACTTCTGTTAAAATGTTGTTCTTATCCGCTTTCATTGTTCTATTTTTGAATTATTCTTGTGAGGTAATACTGATGATGCCACTCCTGTTGACCACCACTCGGAACGACTTATACTCGACTTGGTCTTCCCACTTGAACTGCATGACGAAATGAAGCACATAAGTACGCTCAGCTTTCAGTGTCACCAGCTGACGGTGTTCGTCGAGTATGTCGATGGATGACACCGGGTTATCCATCTTCTTTGTCAGGTAGTTGATGTGGTAACGGATGATGTCGTTGATGCCTCGGAAGTCGTAGTCATACTGGTTCTTCAGCATCTCATTGTCAATAGCCACTTTTTTTCGGTAGAGGATGATCTTCTCCTGAAGCAATTGATTGTCATTCTCCAGTCGGTTGCGCCTTCTGAGTCTCAGCACCTCCTCGGGGACCTTGTCATCGGTGATGAAGTCCATACCTTCTTTGATAGTTCCCACGGGGCGGTTCTTGATGCGCGCCACCGTCTTGTTGTCGTAATACTTGTCCTTCAGCTGATAGGCAAACAGCCATCGGGTCAGTTCCTTGATGCGGTCCTTCAGCATATAGATTACGATGAGGATGATGAAGATCAAGTTGGGATAGTTGCCTAAGTATTTTTGGAAAGGCAACGTGACCAACATGGAGACCATCATCGCCAAGCCGGCCGCAAGGCTGAAGGAGATCTGTTTCACGGCCTGACCATCTTGTGTCGTATCAACTTTCAGGAAGAGGGCGCTCTCAATGTATTTTTTCAGCAGGCTGTGCCTGAAAAGCAGTTTACGGTTGTTGATCTCATCGCCCACAACGGCATGGCTATAGCCCTTGTTAGTCTTATAGACCCTCTCCCTTTCCAGAAATTCAGCCATCATATTGATGGCATCTTTGATCCCTGACTGATTGGAGTTCCAAAAAGCACGGACGATCTTCATGGTTCGAATCTCCACCTGATGGCTAATGAACTCGTCGGTGAATCCCACATTAGAGAGCACTTCCTCGCTCAACGCTTCCTTCCGATTAAAAAGGTCACGGTAGCTCTTCAACACGCATCGCAGGTTCTCGACATAGGCCATGCAACGTTCAAGGGCCAAGCCATCCTGCGAATGCTTCATGATTTCGGCCGACTCGTTTCGGATGGCGCTCTTGAAAATGGACCCGAAAAGCTTCAGCTGGAACACAAATTCACTCTTACGTTCATCCGAGGGATCCCTTAGCATTTCCTCGAACGATTTCCTGACGTGCTGCAAAGGGCAGTCCTCACCCTCAATCATCTCTTTCAACAAGAACGATGGAGTGATCAGTCGCACGTTCGATTTCATGTCGGTGTAGAAACGCTCTTTACTATAAGTATGCGTATTGATATCCAAACCATTGGGAATAAAAATCCAAGAGTTGACGTCAAAACGTTCCTGTTTGACGTCTTCCCTGCCACTAAACCCCACCTTGAACTCGATGGAGAATTGGTCGTGTATCTTGGTTTGAATATCAATCATCGAACAATCTGTTTAAATGAATAGTCCTGGAGTGATGCCCAGCCATTTCAAAACGGTCTCACCCCAGAGGAGAATCAAGAACCAGGCAAAGGTCATCATAGTGATGCCAAACTTGAAGGCATCCGTCTGACTATACATATTTGTATTATATAAAAGGGCTGCCGGTTTACTGTTGAAGGGTAACACATAGCAGTGCTCGATGAGCATGGCCACAGGCAAGGAAAGGCTCATGACCGGGAAGCCGAAACGTGCCTCCACGCCCAAGGCGATTGGCACAAACACCATGGTACGGATGGTCTTGCTTTGGAACACCAATCCGGAATACATCATCAAGAAGGTGAGGATCACGTAAAGCACCCAGAAGGGCGTGTTTTCGGTGATACCCAGACGGTCGAAACCGGCATTAACCATGGTATTGGGGAGGTCTGTAGCGTTGAGGCCGGAGCCCAAGGTATAGGCGCCAGCAGAGAATAGCATAAGATGCCAAGGGATATCCACGTCGTTCCATTTCACCACGCCAATACCCGGAATCAAGGCGAGGATGGCACCCAAGAGGGCAACAATGGTCTCATCGATATTATGGAAAGTGCCTTTGGTCACCCATAGGAAAAGTACCAAGACAAAGATACCCACGGCCTTGTATTCCTCTGCTTTCATCTTGCCCATGGCTTCGAGTTCTTTCTTCAGGCGTTCCAAACCACCGTCGATTTGGGGATGTTGCTCCTCCTTTTTCATCGGGAAAAAGATGTGCGTGCCCACGAAGAGGCCTACCACGAGCGTAATCACACTCATAGGACCAACGGCGACCAGCCAGTCAGAATAGCCGAAATCGCAACTGCCCACGAAACCAGCGATCAGCGAGATCGCCAACAGATGAGCGCCGCTACCCGTGTAAAAGGCATTGGCACCGACATTCACCTGGAACAAGTTTTGGATGACGAGGTTTCGACCGAAGTTGTTGCGATGGTCGCCCGAAGCGCCATAGATGGCACATACCGTCATGAAGATTGGCAGCATGATGGTGGCCTTCACCGTAGTGGCAGAGATGAAGGCAGATAAGACCAGGTTGATGATCAGAAAGCTCCAGAGCACTCCTTTGGCACTCTTGCCAAATTTGATCACGAAGGCCAAGGCAAGACGTTTGGCAAACTGAGTCTTGACCAGCATACTGGCGAGAACGAACGACAGAATGTTAAGCCACATGACAGGATGTCCCAACTGAGCAAGGGCCTCTTTTTGGGTGGTAACGTTGCAAATCACGGTACCAAGTATAATCAATAAAGAGGTGAGATAGTTAGGGATGGCCTCGGTCATCCAGAGAATCAGTCCGGCGACGAAGATGGCGAACATGGCGTAGTTGGAGCGCAGGAAGGCATCCATACCGATCTCGTTGCAACGTTTGAGGGCTTTGGCAGTCAACATCTCAGGATCGAGGTTGTCGATAAAGCCTATGGGAACGAACCAATACAGCAGGACGAAAGCGAGAATGGCCAGAGGTCCGCCGAGGCGAGCCATCCATTTCTCGAAGGAGGATTTCTGCATCTTAGGCAGTTTCTCCACCTTGTAGTTGTTCATGTCAAGTGGGTCAAATGGCATGGGATTATAGAATTTAGGGTAGAGACGGTGCAAGCACCGTCTCTACAAATAGGTTATTTCCAGTTTTTGTAAGGATTTTTCATCAACATGGAGTTGAAGTACTTGGGGTCGCCGGTGACCTCTTCGCCAAGCCATGCAGGTTTGTCGAAGGGTTCGTTTTCGTCGATAAGCTCCACTTCTGCGACGGTGAGGCCGTCGTTGTCACCGTAGAACTCATCCACTTCCCAAGTGTGTTTACCGTCGGTGTTTTTGACGAGATAACGGGTCTTGTCAATCACACCCGGTTCGCAAATTTCGAGCAAGCTTTGCACTTCCTCGACGGGGATTTCTTTCTCCCATTCAAAGCGGGCGGCGCCAGAGGCATTGCCAATGCCTTTGATGGTGATGAAACCCTTGTCGCCTTTCACACGCACGCGCACAGTACGCTCCGGCACGCTGCTGAGATAACCTTGGGTGATACGCGTGGCCTTGAAAGCTTCGGCCTTGAAGTCGCCCTTCACCAAAAATTTCTTTTCAATTTCCTGTGCCATAGTCTGTTATTCGTTTGCGAGCGGTTTATCGGACATGCCGATAACGCGTTTGATTGCTTGTAAGTAGTTGATGTTCTCCACACCTTCGAGGCCCACCTCTTTGATGGTCTTCTTGATGTCTTCGATCTCCGTTGATTCGGAGTTGATGGTTACGACTTTAGCGCCGTTGATGAGCACTTCACCGAACTCGCAGATGGTGTCGTTGACCATATAGCCGAAGCGGCGTTTGTGCACGCGGACAGCGGCCAGGTCGGGGTTGGCTTTCACCATGGCGATGAACTCGTCATAGGTATAAGTATCTTTGGTCAGTTTTGGCATCTCCACCATGAAGGCAGGGAACACTTCCTTTTCGAGGACCTCGCGGCTGATGGGGAACTCACCTTTCATGAGGGGATTCCACTGCTCGAGGCCGTCAACGGTCTGGACGTAGGTCTTGATGTCCATCTTGCCGTCGCGGATCTTAGTGTTGTTGATGTCGTTCTTGCGGGAGATGATATAGATTTCATCGCTGAGGCGCTCCCACACTTTTTCGGGGACAGGTGCAGAGAGGCGAGCCATGCGTTTATGGGCCTCGCAGAAGCACTGTCCAAAGGAGCGGAACTCAAATCTCGGCTTTGACACTTCGCCGATTTTCATTTCTTCTTTTGCCATTTAAAGATTTAAAATTTAAAGATTTAAAGATTTAAAGATTGGGTAAAAGAGGGCAGACTCGAAGGTCTGCCCTGACTTAACACAAATCATTACGGAATGTCTGTACCGGTTTCAGGATTGGCTGCTCCTGGAGTAGCATCAGCCAACTTCCATTCGCCTGTGCCGTCAGGCGTACGGGCAAACGACTTTGCACCGACATCTTCCGTGTCCTCACCCCATGGGGCAGTGCCTCTTGTGAACACATCAAGTGGAGTGCCGTCAGCAAGATAAAGTGCCATGTGCAATGTCTTTGCTGCCGACAGGCCGCTTTGGAAAATCAATTCCGGAGCCGTTGAACTGGCGTTACTGGCCTTTTTACTCACCAAAACAACATAGCCCTTGGCAGGAACCACAACCGAGGCAACGCCCATCCAAATGGTGTCAGGCTCCTCGTCTTTCTGGAGATAAAGGCCTTCCGTTGAAAGATCCATATCGCCTTTATTGTAGATTTCAATGTATTTGTCGGCACCATTGAGCTCATTGAGTACAAGGTTGGTGAAATCAGGTTCTGGAGTCGGAGGCTCCTCACCACCTTCAAGACCCAAAACCGGATTGGTGCCTTCCACGTTGGCAGCACCCGGAGTGGCAGCGGCATGATACCAATTGCCATCGGCATTACGGCTATAGGAAGCCCCAGCAGGCTCCACACAAGTGACAAGGTTGAAATCGTCAATCTGTTCACCGGTGGGTGAGAACAGTTGGATACGAACGGGTTTTGAAGCGGAAAGACCGCTGCTGAAAATCAAGTTTTCATCATAGCTTCCAGCGGCTTGGGCTTTTTGGCTATAAAGCAGCAAATAGCCGCCCGCTTCAATGGCAACGTTTTCAGCACCAGTCCAAACGGGCTTTGAATCCTCTCCATCCTTAACCAAAACGGCACCCTTAAGACTGATTCTATCCGTGCCGGCATTGTAGATTTCAATGAACTTGTCGTTACCATTCGTCTCGTCATAGTCGTTACCGTTCAACTCGTTGAGGCGAAGCACGCTGTAATCCACAGCAACTGCACCCACCTCATACTCCATAATGGCGGAATTTGCCACCAGCTCACCGATCGCTTCAACATAGAAGCTCACCTTGACACCGTCAGGTTGACCCGGAATAACTGCAGAATAAACATCACTGTCGTTTGCATTTTTCATTTCAACCGAGACAGGTTCTTCCCCTTCGAGGGTATAGATCAAGTTCGCCGTAAAATCAGCAAAGCTGGTAATGCTTGCCGAAACGGTAACATCCTCGTCCGCTTGGACTGCCGTTGGAGCATATTTCACATCAGAAATGGTGACACCAGGATACTTGGGATCCTTGACACAGGAAGCCATCACCACAATAAGGGCCAATGCCGCAAATAATATCTTTTTCATGTCAATTTCATTTTAAGGTTAAACATCGTATGGATTAGAAAGCAACTTGGAAACGGGCCATCAGCATGTGGTAGTTGACACCGGCTTCACCATCGTTTTCAATCGCTTGGGTAAAGTCTTTGGTAGCGATGGGTTTGTTATCGGCGTCAACACCGACGGTACCGATATTCAGATCACCCTTACCATTGGCATAACGGTCGTTATTGACATACTGGTAGTTCAAGGCAATCTTGGTGTTCTTGCCTAAATAGAAGTTGAGGGCTGCACCATAGAGTTCGGCAGAACCACCGAAAACAGCTTGTGTCGTGGTACGGCCTTCGAAATCGTTCAAGTCAATGAACTCATACTTAAGAGCCAGCTCCATATCACCCCATTCACGACCATTGCGGGTACGGTTGAATTTGGCACTGCCTGAATCATAGGTCTGCTTGCCACCAAAGAGCAAATAGCCGCATTCCACGTACCAGCCTTGGAAATGATAAGGCTTGTCAAGGCCAACTTCAGGCTTCATGTAGGTCCAGTCCGCCATCCATGCGCTTTCCATGCGCAATCCTTCATAATGGCCGGCGAGTTCGGCAGTAGCGATCAAGCTGTGGTCACTATCAAAAAGATTGTCCGTATCAATGTATTTCTTGCGGTTGATATTGGTGGCGCTACGGGTGCTGAAACGTGTAGGATACTTATAGCCATATTTGTCAGAGGTCTTGGGCTGGTCATACATGAGGGCACCACCGATATGCAAACCATAATCGGCTTCGTTCACAGGACGTACCACCACCTTGCCAAGATAGGAAAGGCCTTCGCTCATGCCTTCGTCCTTGTTATAATCTTCCACATAGGTACGTGCCTCCTGGCCTTCGATCTCCTGGAACAGGATGCTGGCACTGCCGAAGAAGTACTTGTTGCTGTACTTGGCAAAGAGACCGAGGTGACGGCTGGGAGCAAAAGCGCTGACCACCATCGGGCGTTCCATGAACTCAAGGTAACGTGAAGAGGTGTTGCGCGACAATGAGAAATCGGGTTTCTGGCTACCCACGCTGAATTGCCAGTTTTCTACACCCGTGTAGCGGACGATAGCGTCTTTCAATTCGAAGGAGCCATTGCCGACTTCCATGTCAACCTCACCGTACCAATCGCGATTGATCTGGGTCTTCACTGCGAAACGGGCTCGGCGGATGCTGGCACCGTCACCAATCGGGTCGGCCCATTCCTGAGCACCGAAATAGTGGGCAAAGTCCACCTGCACTCTGGAGTCAAACCAGAATTTGAATTCTTTATCCTTGGATTCGAAGACCAGAATACCATCACGCTCGGTGGTACTCAATTCCTTCACACCCACTTTGTTGCCATACTGGTCAACAGCTTGACTGGGCTGGGCAAAGGCCATCGTTCCTAGGAACAATGCAGCCAGTAAAAACAATGATCTTTTCATTTTTACTTAGTTTAGTTAGTTATTTAGTGAATTGCTATTGTGTTTACTCATTATTACTTAGCCATTCGGAGAAGAACCATTGTAGCACTTCGGTGTAATGGCACTGATACTTTAAGTCATAGCTTTCATAGAAATAGCTATCGCCATTGGAGTAGTCGATCTCAAAGACAAATGGGGTACTTTCCGGATCATCACTTTTTAAACTTCCGTTTTCCTTGAGTCCCTCTACATTGATCATGACTCTCAAGTTTTCGAGCATATCCAAGCCCTTCCGATGGACTTCATGCCTTCCTTCCGATGGATCATCCACCGTCAGCAACGCATGGTCCTCCTTTCTTTCAATCAGATAGGTCGTCGTGCCATAGGAATACTTGAATCGGTTCACCTCATTGACGACTCCGGGCATCTCCTTCCAAGGCTGCAGGCACTGAATCAATGCTTTTTCCGCCTCACGCCAATTATCCGGACCGGCCATATACCCCCCTGAACTGATGGAGGCTCCCGAGGCATACTTCACATAGATACTCCAACTTTCGCCGTCCAAGACATCGAACTTAGGCATGTAGTTTGAGCGATACTTCTCCATCTTGTATTTCCTGATCAACAGGTCCAGGCTATCGAAAACGGAATGATCTTCCAGATAATACTCTTTCTCGTCGGGATAGCCCTCGTTGAACAAGAAATGCACTTTCCCGTCTTTAGTTGCTTCGATGTTATATCTATAGCCACCAAAACGGGCCATTCCTCCCCCTCTGTGGAGCGAGAAATAGACCAAACTATCACCTTCTTTGATGGTGCTTGGCGATGAATTTGAGTTGCATCCAAAGAACGACAAGAAGCCTGCTATGATAACCATGAGCTTTAACATATCAAAAGGTTTGTAGCTTTTCAAATGTTATTTGATTCCCAATTTCTTAGCGATATCTTTCGGAAGGGCATCCTTGTGGACCACGATATTCAGGGTCTTGTAACGGACGAAGGCCTTGCTGACATACCAAACGCCTTTGTAGTTACCGGCTTGGCCCCAGCTGTTCTTCACGATGTAGTAATCGTTACCAATTTGATCCTTGGCAGTGCCATAAATCAGCATACCGTGATCGTCTTGAGTCTCATAGTTGTCATAAGCGATCTGACGTTCTTTTTGGGTGACCCATTTCTGTGGGGTGGGACCATTTTGGGCTTCTTTGGCTCTATCGGCAGCACTCAGGCCCATCCAGTGAGCCATGTCGCTACCTTGAAGGTCAGCGCTCTTAGCTTCAATGTCGGGAAGTACGGCCACGCCAGACATCTTGCCACGGAGCCAGCCTCTCTCGCTGACGTCGCTACCCCAAGCAATAGGATAACCCTTGTCGATGGCGTTGTCCATCACCTCCATGAGCTCATCGATGGGGAGATTCCAGGCACGACCCCAACGCCAGTTGTCCTGAACTTCGATAACGAACTCCTCATAGAAAGGATGATGCGTGAAAGAGGTCAGGTTGACATAGTCATTCATGTTGAGGCCCGTCGATTCGGCAAAGCTCATAGGAGTATATTTCTTGCCATTGTAGGTAAACTCCGTAGGAGGCACACCGAGGTAGGCATCATAGATACCGGCCAAGGCTTTCTTCCACAGGGGGTTGCCCTCTTGGTCCATCTGGATCTTGTTGCTCTTGACGACACCGGCGACAAACGGGTCGGTGATGGCAGAGAGCTCGTTGAAGTTCGACAAGGAGTCACCATGCATGGCACCAGCAGGCATCTCACAGTCAGGAACGAGGCCATAGTGCTTGATGGCGTAGAGCACGTCACCGAAAGAACCTCCTTGGGAGAAGGACACATCACCGTGGGTACGGATGGCGGCTTCGGCACGGTCCAAGTAGGTCTTGTAAACGATGTACATCTCAGAGAAGTCGTACTCAGGCTTGCCCATGCGGAGCAATTCAGCCTCGAAGAAAGCCAATGAGGAATAGCACCAGCAGGTACCTGCTTGGTTTTGGTTTTTCACTGAAGTCACGGGCAATTCTTTGATGGTTTCAAATTTAAAACCTTCACCCTCTTCCTTTGCCTCAGCTTGGGGCTGGGCTTGAGCTACTGTAGCGACACTGAGCATCACAGCGGTAGCAGCGATAAAATGTCTGAATTTCATAACTGTAATGTATTGATTATTAGATATTAAGTTTTCCTCTCATTGCTTTTGAAAGCGCATCTTTATGTAAAGTAAAGAAAATAGTGTATTGACGCAGATACGATTCGGAGCAATACCAATAGCCCTCGTAAGGTCCCCTCTCGGTACCCCAGGAGTTCTTGATCTTGTAATACTTGTTCCCATTTTGGTCTTTGGCGATACCCACTACCAACATACTGTGGTCATCACCAGCATCCCAATTGTCGTAAGCGGTCTGATGATCTTCGTCGGTCACCTTCTTTTCGGCAACAATCTCTTCCCAAAGCGTGGCATCGGGATCTTCGGGGACGATGCCGATACCGGTCTTGCCCGAAAAGCCTTTGTTGCTGACATCCTGAGCCCATCCCAAGGTATAGCCATGGTTCAGCGCATAGTCAACGGCCTCCATCAGCTCATCGAGCTTTAGGTTATAGGCCGGGGTCCATGTCCAGTTGTCGGGAATTTCGACCATGCAAGGTTTATACAGTTCCTCGTTGGTAAAGGAGCAAATCTCGATGTAGTTGGCAGGATCGATGCGATAGGCTTCAGCAAACGACTTGGGGGTATATTTCTTTCCATCGACGACGAAGTCTTCCGGCACGTCGCCAAGGTAAGCATCAAGCACACCTTGTACGGCTTTCGGCCAAGCGGGCGAGATCTTCTTGTTGCCGTTCTTGATGACGGCACGGGCCACGCCAGCGATCACCTCGTTCATTTCACTGTGCATATGGCGCTGTTCTCCGATGACCTTGCCACTATAATCGGCTTCGGGCATCATGCCATACTTGTCGATCATATACAGCACGTCGCACACCTCGCCGCCTTGGCTGAGCGAGCTGCCACCATGCATACGCACGAACTTCGACACCTTCTCCGCCCATGCGTTACGGACGGTAAACATCTCGGAGAGGTTGAACTCCTTCCCATAAATGCGGAGAATCTCTGCCTCAACGAAACCGATGCCAGCGAAGCACCAGCAAGTGCCAGAGCTGCCTTGATTATCGACAGCGGTGTGCGGAACCACCAAGGTTTCGGTAATCTGATACACGGGTTCCTTTTCTTCCTTGGCCTCAGCCTCTTGTGCCATAACGGAAGAGGCCATGCCCATCAACAAGGAAATTGCAATGAATTTAAAGGTCTTTTTCATCGTATTACTTTTTTATTGAAACATCTTGGTTATTGAACCACCGCCTTCACCACGCTGTCACCATTGGACACGAAGTATAGGCCAGGCTTCAGCGAGAACTCATGACGCAAGGCGTTGGACTTGGAGGCGACCACGCGACCGACCATGTCATATACGACAACATCCGCCGGGGAAAGGCTTTCCACGACAAGCCGACCACCGGAGGCAAACGCTTTGAGCGTATTGGGACGGGTCTCTTCAACGGCGGAAAAGCCGGAATAATACAGGTCAAATTGGGTATCGAGATTGGTGGAAACGATGGCACATGAACGCCATTGGTTATTCATTGCCACCGATGGGCCGAGCACATATCCCATGCCACGGCTCACTGTGGATTCCCACAAGGGCATGAGTCCAAGAATGGATGCGGCCTCTGCTGAAAGGTCAACGGTATTCTCATAGGTGTCACGGACGACCCAATCCTGGCCATTGAAGATGCTGGCCGTCTTGAGCAACAGGTTGCCCCGTTCGTCAAACTGATAGTCTGTCCTATGGTTCAAGCTCATCTCAGCGCTAAACCAGCTGGCGGTATAATAGATCTCGGATTCCAACTGTCCGTCGTTATAGGTAAACTCATACTTGCTGGCGTCTCTCCACTGATTGGCGCCTGGGCCATAGCCTCCCTTGGTACGGGTCAGCATCTCCACACACTGGTGATTCTCATCATAGATCAGCGTGTCGAACGAGCTATCACGCCAGTTGCCATTGCGGATGGTGGAATACAGCTTGGTTAGCAGGGCACCCTGTTCATCGTAACGATAAGTGTATTTGTTGTTAGCCCTCCATCCACCTTCAACTTCCTCGTCATAGACAAAGTTTTGGTTCATGGAGAGTTGGTTCACCGAATCGTATTCATAGCTTGACTTGGTGTTCAAGACCCAGGCGGAGTCAACATAACGCTCCGACACCATGCTGGAGAGCAAACTCTCACTATTGAAAACATCATAATGATAGGTGACCCTGGACTGGTAAGTCCAACTCTCGCCATCCCATTTTGAAATCACGGTTTGCAAGTCCGCACCGTCTCTCAGCGATTCCGTCTTTACGTTCAGTTCCCAGGCATTGTCATTCCAAAGATAGGAAGTCTCGGTCCGAAGTTGGTCACTATATAGCTGTTCGTCATTCTCACCGATGTAGGTGGCGTAGGTGTATTCGTTTTTCCAACGGGTCCAGTCGAAATCGTCCGCTCCAATCACGCTGTCGAGCTTTTGCGAATAACCGGTGATGGCTCTCCATCCGTTATTGGCGTTCATCGTCACCTGATCGGGATGGTCCAGTTGATATTGCACAAATTCCGATTGGTTACGAAACACCCTTGGATTCTGTTTTTCTTGTCCCACAACCATGAGGGTGGAGGCAAGAACCATTATAATGAGCAATGATTTTTTCATGACTTAGGATTTTTCAACGTACAACACTTATTTCATCAATACCAGTTTTTCGAGATGGCTACCTTTGCTAGTGAGCACACGCACCGAATACACACCTGAAGGAAGCCCCGAGAGGTTCAAAGTCACCAAAGGATCGTTGGTTTGGAGCCGTTGGATCTGCTGTCCCGTAAGGTTATATACGACGACTTCCCTGATCGATTCGGCCTCAATGGTGAACCATCCTTGGGTTGGATTAGGATAAAGGGCAACTTCGGCTAATCCGTTCTCTCCAACGGAAGTATTTCCATAACTGACTTTGTTGGAGGGGCTCGATTCCACACCATTCCTCACACCGGTAACGTAATACACGCAATGCGCACGGATCGCGGGGATGGAATCGAAGAATTCCGTTGAGGTTAGGTCTTCGGCGACCAGTTCATCGTTGCGATACACTCGATACGAATCGGCCATCATGGCAGATTCCCAATGGAGATAGATTTGTTCAGGCGACTCCGTCAGCATCAGACGTGACGGCAGGTGGGTGCGGTTGATTTCTGCATAGCGCATATCCTCATAACGAGCCCACAAAGCAGGAGCTGACTCCACGGATCCATGATTATAAATGGACACGATTTTATATTGATAACGTTTACCTTCTTCGAACACCTTTCCGATATTATAACTGGTATTGCCCGCTCCCATGTTTTTCACGGTAAAATACTCTTCTCCTTCGGCACGACGCGAGATGCGATACCCTGCCAATTCTTCGGTGTTCTCAGGAGCCTCCCATGTGAACAGGATTCTGCCATCTTCGAGCACTTCGTAGTCGAAGTTTTGTGGGCACATCTCCTCGACAGCAGCGATGGTTGTGCAAGTGTTGGAAGCTTCAGACTCTCCTTCTTTGGTGAAGGCCGTGATGTAATAGCTGTGAAGCATGGAGGCAGCACCCGTGTCGATGAAACTCGTAGTGTCGGCAACCATCGAGTAGAGGAAACCGTCTCGATAGATATTGTAGCCGTAACCAGGGTCGTTGACGCCATCCCAGTTCAGCACCACATCCTCATCGACCACCTGGGCTTTCAGATTCGTAGGATGAGCCTCGGTGCCTTTTTCCCCACAGGTGTTGACCACCTCGTAGAAAAGCCGTTCAGGCATCAAGGTTGAAGGACCGTCGTAGGTAAACACGGTTAAGCCATCCGCATCCAAGACATCGAATCCGACAGCCATACTATCGGCTGGGGCGGTCCACTGGAAGGAGAGCCAACCCTGCGAGAACGTTGCTGTTTGGGTGGTTTCGGTACCATCAGCGGTGAACACACCTTCAACTGCTCCGGAGGAGTTAAAAACGGTCAGTGCTCCAGAGCCCCATCCGCTTTCATTGTCGCTGCGCATCTGAACGGTCCATTCGCATGTCGGTCCCAACTTGATAGGAGCGAAGGAAGCTTTACGTCCAACGACACCATTTACCACGGCATGTACGGAATAGTTGACCACGACAGGGAGTCCAACGACATCAACGCAAGTCATCGCCTCGCCTGGCGCGACGCTATCGAAGCTTTGCACCACCACACCGTCGCGCAAGAGTTCCATACGGTCGATAATCTCGATCGCCTTCCCCTCAATGGTCGCTGTAGGATTCACCCAGGAGAGGCTGACCGAGAACTGGTCGTCCTCATTCGATGTTGCTTGGAATGCAGCAGGGGTCTTCGCCGTATTGCTGAAAATCATTTCGGGAACGAAGTTGGTAATAACCGCTTGTCCAGAATTCCATGCATAGCCAGAGACATTCAGTGCATCGATGGCATAGAAGCCATTGCCGGACCCGCTCCATCCCCAGTTGAAATGGAACATGTCGTGATCGTCGTAGCCATCGCACACAAAAGCGTGGCCAGAGCCTTCATCCGGGTCCGAGCCCGAATAATAGCACGGCCAACCAAGGTCAAATTGGTCTTTCAGAATGGCTTGGAACTCACTCAAGGAATAGTTGTCGCGAGCGTGATAGCGGCAACGGTTCGAGTAATCGAAATAGTTCATGACCGCTTGAGGTACGTCCTGTGAATAGGCTCCGCTGCCCGTTGTCGAGTAACTCATATTGACGGCGATGCCACATTGGTACATAAACAATGCCACAGCATAAATCCCCTCCTCAGTGGCATTGAACAGCGAAAGGGGCATGATGTCGAAATTATAGTCGGTTGAGGCAAAGTCAGCGGAAAGCTCGCCATAGGTTTGGTGGAAATAGCTATGGTTGCCATAACCATGAGTGGGGTGTTTCCAATAGAACATCACCTGCGACATGGCTGTTGCGACGCATCCTGCATACGAGCGGTTTTCTGCTCCAAAAGGCGGACACAACAAGTTGTATGGACTGCCTTGGTCCCAACGGGTCTGCACCAAATAGAATGACGAGATGCCTCCATTGCGGGAGGGAAGCGGAGCTCCAGAGAGCAGGCAATCCCATTCTTCCCGGACCATCTCATCCTGGGTCAGTGAGGCTCGCATGGCCGCATGACGACCTTCAGAGAGATTGTCGAGATAATAGCTCAACTCGGGAGAGACCGGATCGCCAAAAGGATCCTCTTCAGAGTATCCGATGACGGGACGGAAACGGTCGTCCGCAGAAATAATCACGAAACCCGTCTTGCCAACAGCGAAGACGAAGTAGTCAGGGGTGGCCAAGATCAACGATGGATCCTCTCCCCTGGTAATTTCAGCAAAAGTGTTTTGAGTGAAACTTTTCGCTGCCTTCTGTGCAATGGAAAGGCCAACATTTTCAGCGTGCAAGCCTTCCAATCCGAAAGCAAAAAGCAGTAATACGAGTAGCAGTTTTCGCATGGTCCTTTGTTTTAATTATAATAAGGTGTCAAAAGTAGGAAAAAATTTTGTTTGCCATACAAGCTTTTGCTAAAAAACTTTTCAGGACCCACAAACAAAGTATCGGCATATACAGTACGTATATTTACTATTTTTTATAATTTTGCGGGGTAAAACTACAGGATATGGAAAACTACAAGTTGATGAACGTGGCCACGGGCCGCATTTTTGAGGATCAAGGATGGACATTGGACGACCCTGAAGGCCAGACACCAAGCTTGGTGAGAGCCATCTACGAGCAGAAGCAACTCAAAGTCGCTGAAGATGAGCGATTAGGATTATACAGATTCGCCGACTGGATGCCCATCCGAAGGATCTTGGCCAACCCATCGAGTCCCATCACCTACAAAAGCGAGAAGTTGGCGAGGCATCTTGGATTGAACAACCTTTACATCACCTTCAGCGGGTGGTGGCCGGAGCGCGGAGCGCGGATGACCACTTGTTCATTCAAAGAGACCGAGGCTTATTCCGTGTGCGCGCGTTTGGGTGAGGAGTATAAGGACCAGGTGTTGGTGGTGGCATCGGCAGGCAACACGGCCAGGGCTTTTGCCAAGGTGTGTTCCGACAACGGCATCAAGCTTCTACTCTGCGTTCCTCAAGACAACATCAAGGCCTTGTGGTTCGACAAGCCGTTGAACGACTGCGTGAAGCTGATCACCACGGCATCGGGAAGTGACTATTTCGATGCCATCCAGCTCTCGAACTACGTTTGTGAGATGAAAGGCTTTTTGCCTGAGGGCGGAGCGAAGAACATTGCTCGTCGCGACGGCATGAGTACCACCATGATGTCGGCGGTAACCTTCATCGGCCAGATTCCCGACTATTATTTCCAGGCTGTGGGCAGTGGCACAGGAGCCATCGCCGCATGGGAAGCCAACCTGCGTTTTATCGAAGACGGCCGTTTCGGCAACAAGAAAGCGCATCTCATCGTGTCGCAGAACAAGCCTTTCGTTCCGATGTATGAAGCTTGGGGGCAAGACTCCAGGGCGATGTTGCCCTATGATGCCGACCAGGCCCGTCATGATGCCGCAGAGATTTGCGCCCCGGTGCTCTCCAACCGCAAACCTCCGTATTCATTGGCAGGCGGACTCTACGATGCCCTGAAAGACAGCGAAGGCGACATTCTTGCCGTAAGCAACGAAGAGGCTCAAGCAGCCAAGAAGCTGTTCTTGGAAACTGAAGGGCGCGACATCTACTCTGCAGCAGGCGTGGCTTTGGCATCACTCATCCAAGCGGTCAATAATAATAAGGTGAGCGCCAACGACATCATCATGCTCAACATCACCGGTGGCGGTGAAAAAGAGTTCCAAGAGGAACACCAACTCTACAACCTCAAGCCCAGTCACATCTTCCCCATTGGATTCACTAAGGAAGACGTCTTTGAGGTGGTCGGAAAACTGGTAAAAAATTAATTCTCAAAAAAAATACAGAGAAAAAGTTGTACAATCAAAAAATTGTGTAATTTTGCAGTCCGAAAATTTAGAGACATGTACGCAATTGTAGAAATAGCTGGACAACAGTTCAAGGTGACGAATGGCCAAGAGATCTTCGTCAACAGACTGCAAGGAGAAGAAGGAAGCAAGGTTTCTTTCGACAGAGTTTTATTGATTGATAACGAAGGCGCAACCAAGGTAGGTACTCCTACGATTGCCGGTGCCAACGTCGAGGCGACGATTAAGGAGCACTGCAAAGGCAAGAAAGTCATCGTTTTCAAGAAGAAGAGAAGAAAAGGTTATCAAACCTCCAACGGCCATCGCCAATACCTGAGCAAGGTCGTCATCAACAGCATCACTGAGTAATAACCAGAAAACATTGATAAGATATGGCACACAAGAAAGGCGTCGGTAGTTCCGAGAACGGTCGTGAGTCCGCTAGTAAGCGACTCGGAGTTAAGATTTTCGGTGGACAAGCTGCCATTGCAGGCAACATCATCGTCCGTCAACGCGGTACCAAGCACAACCCTGGCAAGAACGTCGGTATGGGTAAGGACCACACCCTCTATGCCAAGTGCGATGGCATCGTGGAGTTCGTGAAGAAAAAAGACAACAAGTCATTCGTCTCCGTCAATCCTGTCGAAGGCACTATCATCGACTAAAAGATTTTTTTTCATAACATACATTTTTTTACCGACTATCTTACGATAGCCGGTTTTTTTCATTTATTTTTGCGCAAAATTTAAAAATCGCATCAAGCAATGTTAGTATTATCCTACATCCGTGATCACAAAGAAGAAGTGATCGAACGTCTGTCCATCAAAAACTTCACCAACGTCGCCCTCATCGACGAGATCCTGAAGCTGGACGACGAACGCCGCAACACCCAACGCGAATGCGACGACACCTTAGCAGCACTCAACAATAACGCCCGCCTCATCGGCGACCTCTACAAACAAGGCAAAACGGCGGAAGCCAACGAAATAAAAGCCAACAACAACGAGCTGAAGGAACGCTCCAAGAGCCTCGCAGAGCACCTCGAGGAAATCAAGCAGGAGATCCAGACGAAACTCGTCGAGATCCCCAACACCCCGCGCATCGACGTGCCCAGAGGAACCTCTGCCGCTGACAATGTCAACGTGCACCAAGAAGGCGACATGCCCCAGCTTTACGAGGGTGCCAAACCCCACTGGGAGCTGCTCAACGAGTACGGACTGGCCGACTTCGACCTCGGAAACAAGGTCACCGGTGCTGGATTCCCGTTCTACAAAGGCAAAGGCGCCAAGTTGCAACGTGCACTGATTAACTTCTTCCTCGATGAGGCCTCTGCCGACGGATACAACGAGGTCCAACCTCCTGTCGTCGTCAACGAAGCTTCGGCCTATGCCACTGGACAGCTTCCCGACAAAGAAGCCCAGATGTATGCCGTGCCGCTCGACGGCTTCTACCTCATCCCCACTGCTGAAGTACCGCTGACCAACATGTTCCGTGATACCATCGTCAAGGAAGAACAGCTGCCTATCAAGACCGTGGGCTATTCCAACTGTTTCCGTCGCGAGGCCGGCTCCTACGGCAAGAACGTCCGCGGACTGAACCGTCTGCACCAATTCGACAAGGTGGAGATCGTTGAGATTGCCAACCCCGTGGGTTCCTACGACCGCCTTGAGGCCATGAAAGACCATGTGGCTGGACTGCTCCGCAAGCTGGAACTCCCCTTCCGCATCCTGCACCTCTGCGGTGGCGACATGAGCTTCACCTCGGCCACCACTTACGACTTTGAAGTGTGGTCAGCTGCACAGCAACTCTGGCTTGAAGTCAGCTCCGTGTCCAACTTCGAGACCTTCCAAGCCAACCGCCTTAAACTGCGTTTCAAAGACAAGAACGGCAACATCCAACTCGTACACACCCTCAACGGCAGCGCCCTCGCCCTACCTCGTATCGTCGCCGCACTGCTCGAAGACCACCAGACTCCCGAAGGCATCCGCATCCCGAAAGCCCTCCAGAAATACACCGGCTTTGACCTCATCTCCTAATCGGACCATCATGAGGAGACTCACCGGCTTTCTTTGCCTGCTCGTCATGCTGGCCACATCCCCTGTGTTCGCTCAAAACAACCGCGAACTCAACGAACAATTGGCCAGCAAATGCTTCCAAGACAAGGAATACGAGAAGGCAAAAGAGCTTTATCTGCAACTCTATAAAGACAAGTCGCAAGCAAACTATTTCAACCAATACTTGGAATGTTTGCTGCGACTGGGTGACTATGACAACGCCGAACGCGAGCTGAAGAAATTCATCCGCAACAATCCGAACAACTGGAAGTCGAAAGTCGATCTCGTTTACGTCTATTCCAACAGCGGACAAAACGACAAAGCCAACGACATCCTCAAGGAAATCCTCAAAGGCATCCCCAACAACAAGAATAGCATCAACAACATCAGCAGCATGTTTCGAAGCCGCATGTTGTATAACGATGCCCTCGCCGTCCTCGAGAAAGGTGCTGAGAACAACAACGAGGACTACCCTTTCTATGTTGAGCGGGCAAGCCTCTACCACTCCATGAACAACTATCAGCAAGCTTTCGAATACTATTTCCTTGAACTCGAAGCCCGCCCCAACCAATACAACTTGGTGAAAAACCGCTTCCAAACTCTCCTGCTCTACGATGTCAACAAAAGCATCGCCGATGAGATGCGCATCGCCCTCTTGCAAAAGACACAAGAGCATCCCGACAACGTAGAGTTCGCCCAATTGTTGATCTGGTTCTCGCTACAAGAGGAAGACTACGACATCGCCTTGGAACAATGCAAGAGCATCGACCGCCGCCTTAACGACCAAGACGGACAAATCATCAACCTGGCTAACATCTGCCTCGACAACCACCAATACGAAGTGGCTAAGGACGCATTCGACTACGTCATCGACAAAGGCAAGATCAATCCTTATTATGGACAGGCCATCATCGGATCCATCCGCACCGAGAACCAACTCTGCAAAGACCATCATGTCACCGACATCAAGACCTACGAGAAGCTGAGCAAGAAAATCGAGAACGCCTATAGTGACGTCAGCTCCAAAGAATACCCTAGCCTGGTGGAGATCCAAGCCGACATCATGGCTTATCAACTCAACCAGTCAGACCAAGCCATCAGCCTGCTTATGCAAGCCATTGAGCAGACCAACGCCAAGCTGCAACAATGTCAACTGAAACTGAAATTGGCCGACATCTACCTCTATAACGACGAGGTTTGGGAGGCCACCCTGCTCTACAGCCAAGTCGATAAAAGCATGAAAGAGGAGCCTCTTGGTCATGAGGCCCGATTCCGCAATGCCCAGCTGCGCTATTTCATCGGCGAGTTCGCTTGGGCTGAGACCCAACTCAACGTCCTCAAGGCCGCCACCTCCAAACTCATCGCCAACGACGCCATGACCCTCTCCTTGATCATTGGCGACAACCTGGAGTACGACACCACGGGCATTGAACTCTCCCGATTGGCACGAGCCGATTTCAAGATCTACCAGCACAAGGACGATGACGCCCTCGTCATCCTCGACTCCATCGCCCACGACGGCAACGAGATCAGCAAACCCCACGCCATGTACCGCACCGCCGAGATCATGGAACAACGGAAAGAATACTCGGAAGCCGATAGCCTTTACCAACGAATCTTTACCGAGTTCCCCGAAAGCTATATGGCCGACGCAGCCCTGATGCAAGCCGCCTTGATTGAACACAACAACCTCAAAGACAGGGCTTTGGCCAAAAAACACTACGAGAAACTCATCGATGAATACCCCACGAGCCTTTACTCCGCACAGGCAAAGAAGAATTATAGGAAGTTATGAAGGAAGAAGACAGAAGACAGAAAACAGAAGTTAGGCCGAAGAAGAGCTTGGGACAACATTTCCTGACCGACCAAAACATTGCCAAACGCATCGTGGAACAGCTTTCACCCGATGTGGAGACCGTCGTTGAAGTGGGTGCCGGAACCGGAGTGTTGACACAATATTTGGTGACCGACCATCTGGAAAAGTTTTTTGTCGTCGAGATCGACAAAGAGTCTATCGATTACCTGAAGAACCACTTCCCTATGCTTGGCGACCATCTGATCCAAGGCGATTTTCTCCGCACCGACCTCAGCCAACTCGGAAAACAAAACATGGCGATCATCGGCAACTTCCCCTACAATATCAGCAGCCAGATCTTTTTCCAAGTGCTAAAATACAAGGAACAAGTGATGGAAGTTGTGGGCATGGTTCAAAAAGAGATGGCCGAACGCATGGCCGCTAAAGAAGGCAGCAAGACTTACGGGATTCTTAGCGTACTGATGCAGGCTTGGTACAACATTGACTACATTTTCACCGTCCACGAGAACGTATTCAACCCTCCGCCAAAGGTGAAGTCAGCCGTCATCAAGATGCGACGCAATAGTGTCACTAACCTAGGATGCGACGAGAAACTGTTTGTAAATGTGGTGAAACAAGCGTTCAACCAACGGCGCAAGACCATGCGCAACTCCCTGCGTTCCCTGCTCAGTCCTCAGATCATCAACGACGAAATCTTCAACAAACGTCCCGAGCAACTCTCTATTAATGAATTTATTGCATTGACGAATAAGATTGGGGCATCTCCTGCTTCATCGCATGACGAACCGTAAAAAATGAAAAACTTGTTTTTTTCTTTGATTGACGTATTTTTGCTATATTTGCTGAAAATACTCATAACCAATGAAAACCATAGCCTTACTCCATAATGCCTTCCTGCGGACAGCCATGGCACTGTTCGTCATCCTCACCACGACCCTCACGGCCTCGGCCACGGACTTCATCACCGACGTGATGGTCGCTGGCAACAGCAACCAAAGCCAGTTCAACAGCCTGATACAGAACCTGCAAGGGCAGGGCTGGACGGACATCAACTATGACCTAAACAAGGACTGCGGCTCCGGCAGCGCATACATCCACCTGCTTTACAAGAAGCAGAGTAGCTCGGGCAACAGCGGCACACCCATCACCGGTTTCTACATCAGGACGGGTGCCAATCCGCCCGACAACCTGACCTACGAAGGGCGCACCTACTACCTTGCCCCATGCCAAGGAAGCGACAGCTTCGTCAGTGGCCACGGTGACCTGAACGCGGGCTGCGGATCGGGCAGCGCCTACATCTTCCTCTACTACACCAAGGACGTCCTTTCGAACAACCACGGCGTCACCGGCATCACCTTCAACAACACCCAAAACGGTGCGGTAGGCGAAAACGGTGGCAGCACTGGCTACGACCTCAACACAGGCTGCGGCTCCAACTCGGCCTACATCTACATGCACCTCACCACCACCTCGGGGGCCAACGTGGTGACCCTATGCTCGGGTAGTGGAAACGTGCAACTCCTTAATGGCCACATCCTTACTGGAACAGGTGGTGCCAATACCCACGTCACCATCGCCGATGGCGCCACCGTGACCTTAAGCGGTGTGGACATCACTTCCATTGCCAACAACGATAGCCACCAATGGCCGGGTATCAGTTGCTTGGGCGATGCCACCATCACTTTAGGGGAAAGCACGACCAACAACGTGAAGGGAGGATATCAAAGTTCCGGCATCCATGTAGCCGAATACAAGACTCTAACGCTCCAAGGCAACGGTACGCTTAACGCCACTGGAACTCAGTATGCGGCGGGCATCGGCAGCTACAACCTTTCCTCATGTGGCAACATCACCATCAATGGCGGCACCGTCAACGCCACCGGCGGTCAATATGCCGCGGGCATCGGCAGTGGCAGCGATAACTGCTCTTGCGGCTCCATCAGCATCAGGGGTGGCACCGTCAACGCCACGGGCGGTCAATATGCCGCGGGCATCGGCAGTGGCAATAACCATTCCGATTGCTGGTATATCTTCATTCACAATACGGTGACCCGCGTTACCGCCACAAAAGGCACGGGCTGCGACAACGCCATTGGTGCGGGTGGTAATGGTAGCACCTGCCAGAGCATCTACATCAACGGCACCGAGACCGGTTTCATCACACAAAGTCCCTTCGTCACTTTTCCCTACACCGTCGTCTTCAACGCCAACGGTGGCACAGGCTCGATGAACAACCAGAGTTTCATGTACAACGTGACAGATAACCTTTTCATCAACAACTACAGCCGTACGTCGTACTACGCATTCGAAGGATGGGCCACCTCGCCCGACGGGCCGAAAGTCTATGACGACGGGCAGAGCGTCATCAACCTAACCCAAACTCCTAACGCTACCGTGACGCTCTATGCGAAATGGGTATTTGTAGGGTCGATACCTGGAGAGATCGTACTCCATGACGGCGACACCCTCACTGGCATAGGCGGTGCCCACACCCATGTTTTCATTGCCGATGGCGCCACGGTGACCTTCAGCAGCGTGGACATCACCACCATCCTTGAAGACGACAACCACCGGTGGCCAGGCATCACCTGCTTGGGCGATGCCATCATCGTTTTGGCCGAAGGCACGACCAACAGCGTGAAGGGGGGAATGAACAATCCGGGCATTTACGTACCCCAAGGCCATACCCTCACCCTCCAAGGCAACGGCACGCTCAATGCCACTGGCGGTAATAGCTCTGCGGGCATCGGCAGCGGACGGAGTTCCTCTTGCGGCAACATCACCATCAGCGGCGGCAACGTCACGGCCATTGGCGGTCAAAATGCCGCGGGCATCGGCAGCGGACGGAGTTCCTCTTGCGGCACCGTCACCATCAGTGACGGCACCGTCACGGCCACTGGCAGTCAATATGCCGCGGGCATCGGCAGCGGATATTATTATTCTTCTTGCGGCAACATCACCATCAATGGCGGCATCGTCAACGCTACTGGCGGTGAACTTGCCGCGGGCATCGGCAGCGGAAGGGCTTCCTCTTGCGGCAACATCACCATCAGCGGTGGCACCATTACGGCCACTGGTGGGTATAGAGGTGCCGGCATCGGCAGCGGATGGCCTTCCTCTTGCGACAACATCGCCATTAGCGGCGGCACCGTCACAGCCACTGGTGGACAATCGGCAGCGGGCATCGGCAGCGGATGTAATTCCTCTTGCGGCAACATCACCATCAGCGGCGGCACCGTCACAGCCACTGGCGGCGACAATGCTGCGGGCATCGGAAGCGGCTACTGGCATTCCTCTTGCGGCGACATCATCATCACCAACGGCGTGACCCGCGTCATCGCCACAGCTGGCCAAGACTACAACAACGCCATTGGTGCAGGAGATTCGGACAGCACCTGCGGCACCGTCACCATCGGCGGGGTGGGGACCGGCTTCATCACCCAAAGTCCCTTCGTCACCTTCCCCTACACTGTCGCCTTCGACGCCAACGGCGGCACCGGCACGATGGACAACCAAAGTTTTATGTATAACGTGGCGCAACACCTCACCGCCAACAGTTTCACCTACTCGGGTCACTCGTTCCAAGGATGGGCCAACACCGCCGAAGGACCAAAGGTGTATGACAACGAGGAAAGCGTGAGCAACCTGGCCGACACCATCGCCAACGTCACGCTCTACGCGAAATGGGAAGCCCTGCCAAGCATCACCCTACCCATAGCGGGTTACGGCACGGACAATGGCGGCTGGCACCTCATCGCCTCCCCACTACTCGACGCCATCGATCCCGCCACAGTCGGCAACATGATTCCCGACAATGCCGCACGCTACGACCTCTACCGATTCAACCCCTCTCACGAAGGAAACGAATGGGAGAACTACAAAGCCGATAGCGTCTTCATGCTCGAAGCAGGCAAAGGCTACCTCTACGCCAATGCTGACAATGTGACACTCACCTTCATCGGCATGCCATATACCGGCAACGGCGAGGTCACACTGATCTATGACTCAACAGACGAAAGGAAATGCTGGAACCTGGTGGGCAACCCGTTCAACAGCGACGCGACCCTCGACAGGGAGTATTATGTAATGAGCTCCAACGGCACAGGCCTCAACCCAGAACCCATCCCGGCCACCACACCCATCCCACCCTGCACCGCCGTGTTCGTGAAGGCCGTGGCTGCTGGAGACAAGGCGGTTTTCACCCAAGTGACACCGACCGCCAAAGTCATGAAAGAATGAATTTATTGCGCTGACGAATAAGATTGGGGCATCTCCTGCTTCATCGCATGACGAACCGTAAGGAAAGCCGAGGTGCATCCCACCACGATGATGGTAGCGAAAATCAGTAACACATCTCGGATTTTCAGCATGACTGGATAAACATCCACAACGTAGTTGCCTCCCGTACCGAATTTCACGAGACCAAATCGCTGTTGGATCAACACCAAAATCACTCCCAACAACAACCCGATAAGGCCTCCTGCCACCGAGATAAGCAAACCTTCATTCATGAAGATACGGTGTATCAATCGTTTGTCAGCACCCATCGACTTTAAAATCTGGGTGTCCTTGCGCTTGTCGATCATCAGTATCGACAACGATCCTACCACATTGAAGGTGGAGAGGATCAAAATGAAGGTAAGAATGATATAGACCGCCCATTTTTCCGAACGCATGACTTTATATAAAGTCTCCTGCTGTTCCTGTTGGTTTTTCACCGTGAACTCCGTTCCGAGTACAGCCTTCACCTCCTTCTTCACCCGACTGGCATCGGCTTTAGAAGTCAGGAAGAGCTCCACATTATTGGCTTTATCCTCATATTCAAGCAGTTCAGAAAGCCAATCAAAGGGAACAAGTACCAGTTTTTCATCTTGTTCCTGCTCGGTGGAGAAAACGCTGCGAACGGTTATCACATCGGAGTTAAAGCCACTTTCAAGGTTCATCAATGAGGCGTTGCCTCGTTTGGGGACATAGACTCGTATCATCGCAAAGGGATCATGTGCGTTCACCCCGAGAAACCATGCCACGCCAGCACCTGGAATCGCAAAATCATGCTCCCCATCGGAGAGCATCAAGGCATCACTATTGAAAACCACCTCCCTGAGACGTCCAACTTGCTCATACTCCAGACCAACCCCTTTCACCTGACCGATATGCTGTTTGTCGTTGGCACGCAAAAGGGCGTCTTCAACCAAAGTGGGCACTACAAATTCAACCCCTTGTATCTCCTTCAACTTTGACACTGGAAAGGAAGTCAAGTCGATGGTCTTCCCCTTGACAGGAGTGATTTGCATGTCAGGAGTGAGCCGATTGTTCATTTCGGAAATCACCTTCTCGAGGCCATTGAAAGCCGAGAGCACCACAATGAGTGCAAATGAAGCCACACTAATACCGATAATGGAAATCCAAGTGATGATATTAATGAGGTTGTGGCTCTTTTTGGCCAACAGGTAACGGTTCGCTATGAACAGGGGCAGTCTCACTTGTCGGGATGCAACAGGTTGTCAATGTTTTCGATATAATCCAAGGAGTCATCCTCGAAGAAGCGCAACTCAGGAACGACCCTCATCTGATGGCGAATGCGGTTGCCCAACAGTCCCCTAATGGCCCTGGCGTTTTGGTTCACCTCTTCCACCACCTTTTTCTTGTCATCAACGCCAAAGATGCTAAGATAAACGTTGGCATAACCAAGATCGGAGGTCACTTTCACATGAGTCACCGTAATCATCAGTGAAGACACCTTAGGCTTGAGTTCTTTTTGGAAAATATCTCCTAACTCTTTGAGTATCAGTTTATTAACTCTATCTAATCGTTTTCCGTCCATAAAAACATGTTATTTGATGGGTGCAAAGATAGCGAATTAATATTTATCACTCCCGTCGTTTCGAGTCCATGATGATGGTGACGGGGCCATCGTTGATAAGTTCGACGGCCATCATGGCGCCAAATTCTCCGCTTTGTACATCACGTCCTGATATTTCGGCAAGTCGTTTTAGGAACAATTCATACAGAGGGATGGCTTGTTCGGGTCGTGCAGCGCGAATAAAACTAGGGCGATTGCCTTTTTTGGTCAGGGCATGAAGGGTAAATTGACTCACCACCAGGAAAGCGCCATCCACTTGGTTGATATCGAAATTCATGGAGTCGTGTTCATCGGCAAAAATGCGCAATTTGTTCAGCTTGCCGCAGAGCCAATCCACATCTTCCTCATTATCAGCTTCTTCAATTCCAAGAAGAATCATCATACCGAGCCCAATGCTCGATTTTACCTTACCTTCGATGGTCACCGAAGCTCGACTTACCCGTTGTGCTACTACTCGCATAAGAAAATTTTTGCGAAGGTAATGAAATATTTTGTAGTTTTGCCGCTCATTTGATTGAAAACGGCATGTTAATTTACGATGGTTCCCCCTTACGGACCTTTGACACCCTTCCGCGATTAGCCGGGGAATTTGGGAAAGAAAAGACCGTCCTCGCTGAAAAAGAAAACGGCGAATGGCGTGTATATACCATCGAAGAGTCTCAATCCATCATCGACAAAATCAGTCTCTCTTTGCTTGCCTTAGGCATCCAGAAGGGCGACCGTGTAGCCATCTCCTCGCGCAATTGTCCTCATTGGAATTTCATCGACTGGGGCATCCAGCAGATTGGTGGCATCACCGTCCCGCTCTACACCACCATCAGCGAGAGTGACTACAAATACAACATCAACCATTCCGAGGCCAAGCTGATCTTCATTTCTGGACAAAGCATCTTCCGCAAGATCGAGAACATCCGTGCAGAGATTCCCACCATTCAGAAAGTCATCTCCATCAAGCCTTTGGAAGGAGCACTTTGCCTTGATGATTTCATGGAAATAGGCGAATCGGTAAGTCGGGAACGGCTAGAGGAAGCCAAGAGACAGGTGGATCGATACGACCTAGCCACGGTGATTTACACCTCTGGCACCACAGGCACGCCCAAAGGCGTGATGCTCACTCACGACAACCTAACCTCCAACACCAAGTGTCTTGACACCTTGTTTGAAGTAAAGCCGGGATGTCGTTTCTTCAGCTACCTTCCCTTGTCGCACATCTTTGAACGTCAGGTAGTCATGGCATATATGAACTTGGGCGCCACTGTTTACTATGCCGAGAACATGGCCACCATCGTCAACGACATCAACGAGGTCAAGCCCCATGTCTTCACGACCATTCCCCGACTTCTTGAGAAGATCCACGCCACCGTGCTTTTGAAAGGAAAGAAGCTCAAAGGCCTCAAGAAGATGATTTTTAACTGGGCCATCAATCTGGGTTATGCGTTCAATGAGAAACACCAGAACACTGGTTTTTACAACTTCAAGCTAAAAATCGCCGACAAACTGGTTTACAAACAGATTCGAGAGACTCTGGGCAACTGCATCGAAGTCATCATCCTTGGCGGGGCAAGCATCCAGCCCAAGATCTCCAAGTTGCTGACTGCCATGAAGATGCCCGTCATGGAAGGTTATGGCTTGACAGAGACCTCGCCCGTCATTGCCGTCAACAGTCCGGTGACGCACAATATCAAAATCGGCTCTGTGGGATTCCCGGTGGCGAATGTCGATGTCAAGATCTCCGACATCGGCGAGATCCTGGTGAAGGGCACCACCGTCATGAAAGGCTACTACAAGGCTCCCGAGTTGACTGCCGAGGTTATCGACAGTGATGGCTATTTCCATACCGGCGACTTGGGTACCATCGATGAAGAAGGCTTCCTTTGCCTGACCGGTCGCGTGAAGGAAATCTTCAAGACCTCCATGGGCAAGTATATCAGTCCAGCATTGGTGGAGAACACCATGATGGAATCTCCCTACATCAGTTCCATCATCGTAGTCGGTGAAGGACAAAAATTCGCTGCCGCCCTGATCATCCCCAACTTTGACCAGCTGAACCTCTGGTGCCGCGAAAACAATCTCTCTTTCATCAACAACGAGCTGATGATCAAAGACAAGGCCATCATCACCTTGATCCGTCAGGAGGTCGATCGACTCAACAAAAACTTAGGCGATTACGAGCGGGTACAACGTTTTGAATTGTTGTCTTCCGACTGGAGTTCCGGCAAGGGTGAAATCACTAGCACCATGAAGATCCGCCGCGACGTCATCCAACGTCACTACAAAGCACAAATCGAGAAACTGTTCCAGTAATCAGACTCGGTTTAGCAATTTGAAGACCATCTCCCGATAGAGATCCTTTTCGGTGGTCTCACCATTGTTATACCCCACCCCTTTCAGATTGAATTCCCGCAACACCGAGATGCAGCGCACACAGTCAGCGATGTTATAGTTACGGGCAGCCATTTGATAGTCACGGACGAAATACGGGTTGACTCCCAACTGGGAAGCCAAGGCATTCTGCGATGGGTCGGAGGCATAATGCACTTTAAGAATCCTGGTGAAATAGTTATAGAGTGCAATGGCTATGACAAGGAGCGGATTTTCCTTGGTGTTGTCACCAAAGTAATTCACAATTTGATAAGCCTTCAGGGCGTCACGTCGTCCCAAGGCGTTTTGCAACTCAGAGATATTGAAGTCTTTGGAGATGCCGATGTTACGTTCCACATCTTCGTCATTCAGAGTTCTCGCCCTCGGCACCGCGATGATCAGTTTCTCGAGTTCATTACGGATCTTATGCAGATCTGTTCCAAGGAAATCCGCTAACATCTGAGCGGCTTTTGGGGTGATGCCGTAGCCTTTTTCTGACAGATAGCCCTGAATCCATCCAGGTATGTTATTGTCATACAGTTTCTTGGACTCAAACAGGACGCCCACCTTGTCAATTTTCTTAGCCAAGGCACGGCGTTTGTCCAGCTTCTTGTATTTATAATCGAAAACCAGAATGGTTGTTGAGGGTATGACATCGATATACTTCTCAAAGTCCTCAATGTTCTTCAGGTCTTGGGCTTCTTTCACGATGACGACCATATAGCCACCCATCATGGAGTAGCTCTTGGCATGGGTGGCCACAGTGTCGATATCCACATCACGGCCATAGACCACGATTTGGTTGAACGCCTTTTCAGTCTCATCAAGGACCTCGTCCTCGATGGTGTCGGAGATCATATCGATGAAATAGGGTTCGTCCCCCATCAGAAAATAGATCGGGGCGTATTTTTTCTTATGGATATCGGAGATAATCTGTTCGAAAGTCATCAGTCAAATCTCAAATGTTTCACGGTCATCCCGTTGTTGATCAGTTGTCGGAGCGAATCCACTCCAATGCGCAGATGTTCTCCAGCGTAGTTACTACTCACTTTTTTGTCGCTTTCGGCGGTCTTGATGCCTTCGGGGGTCATAGGTTCATCGGAGACGAGCAAAAGGGCTCCGGTCGGAATCTCATTGAAGAACCCTACGGTAAACAAGGTGGCTGTCTCCATATCGACGGCCAAGCAGCGAGTTCTACGAAGGTAGTCCTTGAAATCCTCGTCATGTTCCCACACTCGCCGATTGGTGGTGTAAACCGTCCCGGTCCAGTAATCACGCCCATAGTCGCGGATGGTGGTGGAGATGGCTTTCTCGAGGTTAAAGGCAGGCAGTGCTGGAACCTCAGGCGGGAAGTAGTCGTTTGAAGCTCCTTCACCACGGATAGCGGCGATAGGAAGGATAAAGTCGCCCACATGGTTTTTCCGCACCGCGCCACATTTACCCAAGAACAGGACTGCCTTGGGACTGATGGCCCCTAGAAGGTCCATGATGGTAGCGGCATTGGCACTGCCCATGCTGAAGTTGATGATGGTAATCTCGCCATCCGAGGCACAGGGCATGGGTTTCTCACGTCCCACAACCTCTACGCCTTGCCAGGCAGCAAATTTCTCGACGTAATCTTGAAAGTTGGTGAGCAAGATGTATTTCCCAAACTGATCCAAGGGCAAACCCGTGTATCTAGGCAGCCAATTATCAACAATTTCCTTCTTCGTTTTCATCGCCTTTTTACTTTTTTGCAAAGGTAAGAAAATAAAACCACAAAAATTTGTTCTTTCCAAACGAAAAAAATAATACCTTTGCAGCACGTCTGAAAAATCGTCAATAATAAACAGAAAAAAGTATAGAAAATGAAACTGAAGAACATTCTCATCAACATCGTTTTATTTGCCGTTGTTGTCTTCCTAGCAATCAAAGTCATCCAAAGCATCAAGGCTCCTATTGATTTTGGCAATGAAAAGAGCATGCGTGAAGCTCAGGTCGTGCAACGTCTGAAGGACATTCGTGACGCTGAAGTTCAGTACAAACAAGCACACAACAAGTACACCTCCAACTTCGACTCGCTCATCGACTTCTGCACCAACTACAAGATTCCGGTAGTCAACATCATTCCTGACCCGAGCGACACCACCTTCACCAAGACCATCAACGACACCATCGACTTTGTGAATGTCAGCGACTCACTGTTTGGGAAGCGCACCAACTTCAACATCAAGGACCTCAGTATTGTTCCGTTCAGTGATCCTGTCACGACTTTCGAAATCCACGACAGCATCATCAAGCGTGGCGGTATCTCCGTGCCCGTGTTCGAAGTCAAGACTCCTTATGAGGTTTATCTCGCCAACCCGGGTTCCAAATTCAATGAGAAAGAATGGAACACCCGCGTGAACAATGCCAAGGCTGAGCTGGAACAACTTGACAAATATGCCGGCTTGAAAGTCGGTTCGCTGGAGGAAGCTTCTACCGACGGCAACTGGGAGAAACTCTAATGATCGACCCGGCCAAGACCCTATACTACAACTTAACCATCCAATGCTCATTGGATGGTTTTTGTTTTGTTGTCCACCATCAAGAGGAGAACAAAATCATCGACATTGAGCTCTACCAAACCTCCGAATCATCGGATGAAGGGGTTATCATGGAAGCCCTGGAGAAGGCACTTTTCAAGAAAGAACTTCTCGGGAAGAGTTTCCTTTCCACCACTTTCATCGCGAACAACCCATTCAACACACTGGTGCCCACAGCATTGTTTGACGAACAAGAATGTGAGTCCTACCTGCGTTTCAACCACCTCCTTTCCCAAGGCTGCAAGCTGTTTCACGAACCTCTAAAAAACATGGATTCCGTCAACGTGTTTGCCCTACCCGAGAAACAATACGTGCATCTGCGCAACACTTGGCCTGGAATCAAATTCACCCATCAAACTACGGTTTTCATCGACAGCGTCCTTAAGGAAGAACCCTACGAAAGCGAGGATAATGTCTATGTCAACGTCAACAGTCGCTCGTTCGACATGGCGGTGACCCGCAAGGGGAAACTCGATTTCTTCAACAGCTTCCGATTCAACACCAAGGACGACTTCATCTATTTCCTTATGTTTGCCCTCGAGCAGCAACAGCTCACGAACCGTGACGTCCCCGTTTATTTCAGCGGCCTCGTCACCAACAACTCCGAGATCATTCGACTGACTGAGCGTTACATCCGCAGGGTACGTTTTCTCCGCCCCAACGCCAGCGTCAACGTGGATCTCTCCTTGAGCAATACCCCCTTCCAATACTATTATATACCTTACAAATATTTCTCATGCGAATCATAAGAGGACGATACCAACGCCGCCAGATCGTGGCACCCAACAACCTGCCCGTGCGGCCTACCACCGATATGGCCAAAGAGAGCCTGTTCAACATCCTCGAGAACTACATGGACTTCGAGGAGGTCACCGCTCTCGACTTGTTCGCGGGCACGGGTAACATCTCTTACGAGTTGGTCTCCCGAGGCTGTCCCAAAGTGACCAGTGTTGACCAAGACAACGGCTGCATCCGCTTCATTCGCGAGACCGCCAACAAGCTCGAGATGAAAGAGCTTGTCGCCATACGTTCTGATGTATATCGCTTTCTGGCCAACAACAAGATGAAATATGATCTCATCTTTGCCGATCCTCCTTATGACTGCCAGGAGTACAACCAGCTAATCCGTCTTGTCTTCGATAACGAATTGCTTACCGAGGACGGCATGTTTGTATTAGAGCATGACAAATATGTGAGTTTTGGGGAACATCCCCATTTCATGGAGCAACGCCATTACGGTAAGGTGAACTTCAGCTTCTTTGCCCAAACCTTCAACGAATAAGACCTCTCACCTCTCTCCCCAGGTCACGCTCACTCATCTTTCTCCCCAGGTTACGCTCGCTGCGCTCGCTCACCTCTCTCCCCAGGTTACGCTCACTGCGCTCGCTCACCTCTCTCCCCAGGTTACGCTCGCTGCGCTCGCTCACCTGGGGTTATTAAAAGCGCACCTCTTCGAGGTGCTGCCAGGTCAGAGATATCTCTAAATTCTAAATTCTCAATTATACCCAAACCTTTTCCTCACCGCCTGCTGTTCCTCTTCCGAGCCATCTCTGAAGAGAGGCATAACTTCGCTCTCCGGGAAATCGGTGAACGTCAAGAACAATAAGGCATCGAGGGTATCGTTGAAATCGGGATCAACGTTGAAACACAAGAACTTGGCATTCAACTTCAAGTATTTCTTAAACAAGGTAGGCAATCGATATTCGCCATTGCTCAAGCGGAACATGAACTTGTCAAATCGGTCAATCGAGTCCATGTTCTGCCCCATCAAGACATCAGCATCGACTTTCAGGAAGTCGGGAGTAAATGGTGTTGTTGGGCTGGCCACGTTCGCCAAATCGGTGTTCACCGGATGTTTCTCGGTGACATAGCGGACGATCATGCTTTGGTAGAATTTCGGGTACCAGGAGCTGATGCTGACGGGGCCGATGAAATGCTTGATGTCAGGATTCTTGATTACCACCACAGCCAAGCCACGAAGCAGGAGCACCAAGGGAAGGACTTCGCGTTGGTATTCAACGGTGACGAAAGAGCGGCCCAGTTCGATGGTTCTGGTCAAGGTCTCTCCAAAACGATCCTCAAAGCCAAACAAGGTGCTGACATAAAAGCCTTTGATGCCTTTGGTTTTCATGATCTCGTTACCGAAGCCCAGACGATAAGCGCCGACCACCTGCTGTTTCTTGTTGTCCCAAAGGATGAGGTGTTTGTAATGGGGATCAAACCCATCGGTGTCGAGACTTTTCCCTGTTCCCTCTCCGATGAAACGGAAAGCTTCTTCGCGCAAACGGCCCAATTCATGCATCAAGTTAGGAATCTCATCATAGTTGGCCAAATAGCATTCGTAGGTGGATGCGGAGAACAGCAATCCTTTATCGCGAATCGCCTCCAGTTCCTGAATCAGCAGCTGTCGGTCGCGCGGTGGTTCCACTGGAGCCCATTTTTCGTTCACCGTGGGGGCTTGTTCTTTCTTGATGTTGGCCTCCAAGGCATAGGAACGGCTACGCAGGTACGCAGCGAGGTCAACCGGCTTTTCGTAAGTGGCAATCTCCGCTGGAGCGATTGGCTTGCCCACTTGGAAGACGATGGTTTGGTCGTGTTTGTTGGCCAACTCCCTAGTCAGTCGCGCCGTTCCGAGCATGGGATGGATGCGATCGACAGCATAGAACAGCTTGGAGTTGCGTCCTTCCCAAAACACGGGAATCACAGGGACGTTGGCGTTTTTGATGATTCGGGCGATCGACGGTGCCCATGGCAAGTCTTCAGGGAAGTCATGACCATGGTAGCGCGACACCTCCCCTGCCGGGAACACACCGAGACCATGTCCGGCAGCAAGATGTTGGATAGCGCCTTTGATACCTCCGACACTACTCTTCCATTCGGGGTTTTTCTCGAAAGGATTGACGGAGAAAAAGCAATCCTTAAGGTTAGGAATATGCGAGAGGATAAAGTTCGCCATAATCTTGAAATCGGGACGCACCTTGGCGATGGCACTCAGCAACATTACGCCTTCGATGCCTCCGAAAGGATGGTTGCTGACCACCACGAAACCCCCTTCTTTAGGAATACTGGCCAACTGTTCCGGATCCACCTTGATGTTGACATTCATGTTTTCCAACAGATGGTCGGCGAATTCACGATTCTGATAATCAGCCGCTCCATCAAACAGCCGATTGATTTTCCCAAGTTTCAAAAAGCCATAGGCCAATCCAGCCACACAAGTGCCGAAGAAGCCTTTCAGCCCCAGAGCTTTTTTCAAATCCGCATTTGTTACTACTTTTCTCATAGTCGTTTCCGACTGCAAAGATATAATTTTTAATGATTGGTTTTACAAAGCGGAAAAAATGAAGAAGAAATGTTAAAAAAAGAATCTTTGTTAATGAAAACATCCCTCTGGCAAGAGGTGACACCACCATCGGCTCATAGTGAAATAAGCCCAAAAGCGGTTGGTCATAAAACAAAAACAGGGGGTCGTTTTCTGCTTGCAAAGCTACGTATCGACTTTGTAGTTTGTCAAGAGGTTAACGGGAATTTATTTATCAACAAAAACAGATTATCGCCATAACCAGCCAAAAAGGGACTGCCACACTACAGTTCCTCATCTATGCTTATGGTTTAATTGAATCTTGTTCCAAAAAATCCAAACAAGCCCGCTGAGCTGTGAAAGGCCGTACTTTCGTATTGGCCACCGCCAAATGCTCGGGATGCTGGGCATATACTTTCAACGCCTCTGGATTTTCCAAAGTACAATCCAACATCAAGTCGGCCGTTGACGACGCCAACCGCCCGTCAACTTGGACCTTCACATCGATCAGTCCTGGTATCTTGCCCACCAGACCTTCCAATCCTTCCTTGATGCCAACCTTAACGGTTTGCTTTTCCTCCTCTGACAACTCAGGGTTCAGTGTCCAAAGGATGATATGCTTTACCATGACAGCATCAATTATTTTGCAGGCTCCCACTTGCAGCGGACGGGCGACACGATGGCGCCTTCCTTTTTCAGTGCGTCAAAAGCTTTGTCAACGACTTTGCGGTCGAGGCCGGTTATTTCAGCGATCTTACCAGCGTTTACAGGTTCTCCGATTTCACGCATGGCTTTCAGTACTTGTTCTTTTGCTTCCATGATCTATAGTGTTTAAGTGAATTTCAATACGACAAAGATAATCATTTTTTTGATTTTCTTTGTATATTTGCATTTTTAAACCAATTAAACCCATTAACAATGAAAAAGTTTATAGCTGTAATAACGATGCTGTTGTTTGCCGGCTTGGCTGCAATGGCGCAAGAAACCTCTTATAATAAAACAGACTTCGTCCCTGGCGATGAAATCATCTTTGACGACAGTTTTGAAAGGGAGAAACTTGGCGAGTTTCCGATGAGCTGGGATTTGTTGGATGGATATGCAGAGACGGCTCAGCAGAAGGGACGCAATGTGCTGGCGTTCACTGACAACGGACTTGGACAGGTGATGCCGCTGATGAAAGAGAAATGGGATTGGCTGCCGGAGGTTTTCACGGTGGAGTTCGACCTCTATGTGGCTCCGATGAATACAACAGACGAGGAGGAGACATCGCTTGACATGAGTATTTATTTCGGCGACCGCGGCGACGACAGCTACTACAATGCCTCAAGCCATGTGCAATTCTGGTACAGAGAAGACGGGTCGTGCAACCTTAGGTGGGACCTGCTGAAACCAGACGGGAGCAATCAGTCGAGTGGAGAGAAAATGCTAGGGCTGAACTCGGGCACCAGCGATTACCTGGAAAAGGACAACCCCGTGGTTGCCGGAGAGTGGAACCACTTCGCTTTCTCGTTCAACCAGCGGGCTTTCAAGGGCTATGTGAATGGCGTACGTTTGATCAACGTTCCGGCTATGAAGGCCCCGGGCTACCTCTTTTTCGCCAGCGGAGCATTTTACCGCTACACGGGTCTGAGCAATGTGCGCATCGCCCAGGGTGCTGTCCCGCTTTACGACCGTCTTTCCACCGACGGCAAAATCGTCTCCTACGCCATTACTTTCGAGACCGGCAAAGCCGACCTGAGACCGGAATCCGTTATCGAGATCAACCGTGTTGCAAAACTGATGCAGGAGCATCCCGAACTTGAATTTGAAGTTCAAGGCCATTGCGATAACACCGGCACCGATGCCGTAAACGACCCGTTGAGCCAACAAAGGGCAGAGGCTATCGTGAACGCCCTTGTGAAGCAAGGTATCGAACAATCACGCCTTACACCCGTAGGAAAGGGCTCTCATTCCCCCATTGCTTCTAACGACACAGCCGAAGGACGCTCAAGAAACCGCCGAGTGGAATTCGTTAAAAAATAAATTGGATAACTATCTTCTGGGTCTTCACGTCGTCGCCGTTGATCAAGCGCAACACATACACGCCAGCGGAGGTGAAAGGAGGAACAACGTCTCGGTTTTGTCAAGAACTGAATAATTATTCGTCTCGGTTTTATCAAAAAAAGCATCTTTTTCGTCTCTGTTTTATCAAAAAGTGCTATGTTTTGCCAACATAATCATCTATTAAACCCTTTGAAATGTATATAGAAAGACCAATAGACACATTGCTTCATGGCTGGGAATTGGCGAAGTATAACAATCCACGTTCGCAGCACGAGCTATTCTATTGGGAAAACACCGCCGAAAGCACACTGTCAGAAGTGGATTACATCATCACTCGCGACATGAATGTGCTACCTATCGAATGCAAGGCGGGCGTCAGCGGCAAGATGAAGAGTCTGTATGAGTTTATGCGCCAGAAGCATCTGACGGAGGCCATCCGTTGCTCGTTGGAGAACTATTCCCAATTGGAGTATTTCGATAAGAAGGATGATGGTGCTTTGCGTCACGTTCAGATACTCCCACTGTTTGCGGTTTCCAATATCTTTCGTGAAGAATATAACCCTTACGGAGATGTATGAAAAAAGGGAGCGTGACGAACGCTCCCTTTTCAGTTGTATGGGTATTACAGTTTATTGGATGACAATCTTCTGCGTCTTCACATCGTCACCGTTGATCAGGCGCAACACATACACGCCGGGGGAGGTGAAAGGTGAGAGGTGAGAGGTGAGAGATGAGAGGTCCTTGCAGAAGATCTCATGACCAAGGACATCGAAGATCTGAAGGGTTCCTTTGCCGTTAACGATGAGTTGTCCGTTAGTGTAGAAGGCAAAGTTGTCATTGTTGCCAAGGTTGTTATCGTTGTCTTCCTTCCCTTCAAACACCAGCTTGAAACGGCTTTCGTAGTCCGTGACCTTGCTATCGAAGGTGTAGCTCGGGGTCTGGAGCAGGTCGATGTCGGCACCGGTGAGGTT
>JAEEON010000057.1 GCA_016284305.1 Bacteroidales bacterium | reverse complement strand
AATAAGTTGTCAGTTGTTCAGTTATTCAGTTGTTCAGTTGATGAACGACACTAACTGAACAACTGAACAACTCCAAACTGACAACTGAAATGAATAACCAACGATTGACTCAAACCCAGCGGCAGGAACTGAAGCTTTCGCCGCAGCAGATCCAGCTGATGAAGCTGTTGCAACTGCCCTTAATCGAACTCGAACAACGCATCAAGGAGGAGATGGAAATCAACCCCGCCTTAGAAGACGTTCGCGACACCGACTATGACGAGAACGAGCCAACCGTTGACGAGCCCAACGACGACAACGGCGAAAACGACGACTACAACGATGATGAGATAGACTTCAACAAAGATGATGAGTTCGACTTCAACGACTACTTGTCGGAAGAAGACCTCGAAGACTATTCCTATAAGTTGCAAGCCAACAACTACAGCGGAGATGATGATGACTTTGAAGCACCCATCGTCAACGAAGAGACATTCCAAGACTACTTGAACCAGCAGCTCGCCTACCACGACCTGACCGACAAGCAAATTGAAATAGGACAATACATTATCGGCAACTTGGACGACAACGGCTATCTCAACCGCCCCGTCGCTAACATTGTCGATGACATGCTCTTCACCATGAACGTCTCAACAACCGAGGAAGAAGTGGCCGAGGTGCTCCGCATCGTGCAACAGCTCGACCCGCCTGGCATTGCCGCCCGCGACCTAAAGGAATGTCTGCTCATCCAGTTGAAACGCCTTCAGGAAGACAACCCATACCACAACGACTACAGCCTCGCCATGACTATCGTCAAGGATTGCTTCGATGAGTTCACCAAAAAGCATTACGACAAAATTGCCAAGAAGCTTGAAGTCAGCAACCGTGACTTGAAAGTCGCTCTGGATGAGATTCTCAAACTCAACCCCAAACCCGCCGATGCCTCCAGTTCCAGCACCAAGAACATCCACTACATCACACCCGACTTCTTTGTCTATGTCAGAGACGGCAAGGTGGAGCTCTCGTTGGATGGCCGCAATGCCCCCGAACTGCGTGTCAGCAAGTCGTACCTGAAGATGTTGGAAGAATTCTCCAACAGCAAGGACAACCGCAGCAAACAGGAAGCCGTTCAGTTCGTGAAACAGAAGATCGACTCCGCCAAATGGTTCATCGACGCCATCAACCAACGGCAGAACACGCTCTACATCACGATGAAAGCCATCGCCGATATTCAGGAAGAATACTTCCTGACGGGCGATGAGACCCGACTCAAACCCATGATTCTGAAAGACGTGGCCGATAAGGTTGGGCTCGACATCTCCACCATTTCGCGCGTGGCCAACAGCAAATATGTGCAAACACCATACGGCACTCACCTGCTGAAGTTCTTCTTTAGCGAAGGCATCACCAACGAAGAAGGCGAAGAGGTCTCAACCCGCGAAATCAAGAAAATCCTGAAAGATGCCGTCGAAAACGAGGACAAGGCCAACCCCATGACCGACGAGCAACTCATGTTCGTCTTAAAGGAAAAAGGCTACCCCATCGCTCGCAGAACAGTGGCAAAGTATAGGGAACAGTTGGGCATCCCAGTAGGCAGAATGAGAAAGAAGATTTGACAAAGGGGATCGAAGATCCCCAATTCGACACGGTTGAATTGCAAATCCAACCGAACTACAATAATTTTCGAACATTATCGTTTTTATCTTTGTGAAAACGAACCTCTATACCAACAAAAAGCATTGGAAATGGGCCTTGGCTGTCGTTGCCCTGCTCATTATTGGTGCCTCCTTGTGGTACACCAACCATTTGGTGAAATCCATCGCCGTGCAAGAGACACGTCAAGTGAAGATGTGGGCCGCTGCCATGGAGCAGCATGCCGTGATGATGCAGTCGACAGAAGAATTCTTCAACAAGGTAAGCGAACAGGAACAATTGCGCGTCGACCTTCTGGCCAATGCCTATCGCAGCGTCATCGACATCTCAACCAACGAGAACACCGCCATCTACCTCGATATCATCCGCAACAACATCAGCATCCCTTTGGTCATCACCGACAGCAAGGACAATATCATATTCAAAAGCAACCTGCCAGTGGCACAAGACAAGAAGGAAATCTTCGACGTGGAGATGAAAAGCGCCTATTCCAAATATCCGCCCATCAAAATCGACCCTGGCTACGGCACCGTGCAATGGCTGTACTACAACGAGTCGCAAATCTACACCGACTTGAAAGCTGTGTTGGAGGATATGATCGACCACTTCATGGAGGAAATCACGCTCAACTCAATGGGTGTTCCTGTCATCGTCACCAATGAAGCACAGGACACCATCCTCAGCTTCGGTAATCTCGACTCCCTCATGATGCGGGACACCAACTATGTGCGACAACAGTTGGAAATCATGCGCAACGAGAACGACCCGCTGCAAATCGAGTTCATGAACAAAGGCAAGGCCACCATCTTCTACCGTACCACCGACTTGGTGCAACAGATGCGCTACTATCCTGTCATCCAGTTTGTTGTATTTGCCTTGTTCTTGCTCATCGCCTATCTGCTCTTCAGTTACGCCCGCCGTTCGGAGCAAAACCAAGTGTGGGCTGGCATGGCCAAGGAGACTGCGCACCAACTAGGCACCCCGCTTTCCTCACTGATGGGCTGGATTGAGCTTTTGAAGATGCAAGAAGAGCCTTTTGTGGGCACCTACGAGATGGAAAAAGACATCGAACGCCTGCAAATCGTCACCGACCGCTTCTCGAAAATCGGTTCTGTGCCAACTCCCGAGCCCACCGACATCAACTATCTCATCCGAGATACGATGGACTACCTGCAAAAGCGGTTCTCCAAAAAGTTCGAGTTCGAAATCAACCTGCCCGATGGTGAACTGATTATGCCCTTGATTCCGTCGCTATTCCGTTGGGTATTGGAAAACTTGACCAAAAACGCCATCGACGCCATGGGCGACCACGGCAAAATCACCCTCGACCTCATCGATGACGGCGACCACATCCACCTCGACTTGAGCGACACGGGTAAGGGCATTCCGAAGTCGCAAATCAACCAAGTGTTTAACCCCGGCTTCACAAGCAAGAAACGTGGCTGGGGCTTAGGTCTTTCGCTGGCCAAGCGCATCATCGAAGACTACCACAAAGGCAAGATTTTTGTAAAATCCTCCGTCGTGGGCGAAGGGACGACATTTAGGATTACCCTGAAGAAATAACAATAATCCCCCGACACAGATTGCCATGCAAGGTATGTCGGGGGATATTATTGTAGCATTGCTTCACTCATTTCTTGAGCACATCGAAATAATAGAAGTACGACAGGGCCGACGAGCCACTATAAAAGTAATGATAGCCTTGCAAGCGAATCTTTCCATCCATTTTTGAGACGTTGGCAATCACCTTGCTTTCATTGGGTGGATACTTGCCATAACCGTAATCGTACGACATCATGATAACGGAATCGTTTTCATTCTGGAAAGGCGCGCCATTAAAATAGGCGTTGTTTTCCTCACTGGGGCAAGAGAGCTTGAAATCCACAGCGTTCCTTCCATCTTTAGTAATGGTAATTTCAGCATCATTGCAAAGATAGGTGTACGCATCCGCCTCCAATCCTTCAAAGGCGTCGGCAGCATTGGAGAATGTGTATTCCCCAACGATGTCATCGATAGTGTACCCTTTCGTTTCTTTGTTACAGGAAACCGTCATGAAACCCACAAAGAGTAGCAGACTAATAATGCTCGTTATTTTGGCAACCTTTTTCATGGTCATATTATTAGTTGAAACCCATTATTTCACCACGAAATGCCTCGTGTCGCAATTGCCTTCGAGGTCGTACACCTTTATAATATATAGGCCTGATGAAAGCTGGCTCACATTCATATTGTTTTGCAGGCTTTCCATGAGTTTCTGTCCAGTAAGGCTATAAACCTCAGCCTTCTGGAAACCTTCAGCCTGAATCTGGATTTCATTCTCGGCAGGCACAGGATACACTTTGAAGCTAGCAGCAGAAACATTTTCATCCACACTTGTCAGATCGACATAGGCCACTTCAACCCAATAGCCGTAGTATTCGTTACTCTTTTCGCCATTACCGAATACCATCTCGATATCGCCATCGTCCGACACCCAGTCATAACCTCCAAACTCAAGGCAAAGGCCACTCACGGCGTTACCATTTCCGTCATAAGTATATTCAAACTTTTGATGATCCTCCCAAGCCGAACCATTCCATTCCTTCACGGTTTTGGTGGGGAAAACATCGCCTTCATAATTGTAGGTTGTCAATTCATCATTGACCCATGAAGAGCCAACCCAGTCTTGATCGAGGATTTCAGTGACTCTCTCGTCAAAATTAAGAGTGATAATCTCTTTCTCCTCATTTTGCCAAGCACCACCTTGCATGTATTGCATGACGAGTTCGATAGTGTTGCCAATGCGAGTGTAAGTGTATAGCTCGTCGGAAGTCCAATTGGCGCCGTTCCAATCCCAATAAAGGACTGTGGTCACATCTCCATTATAGTTATAGACCTCTTTCATTTCGTTCACCCAAGTTCCATCTTCCCATTCTTGATAAATGACTTCGCTTAACTGATCGCCATCGTAAGTATAGGAAGCGCGAGCCTCGTTTTCCATCACACCGGTTTCGTATGCAGACATGGCCAAAGCTTCAAGTACATTACCGTTGAAGTCGTATTCATAGGTAATCTTGAAATAGTCCTTCCAACCATCGCCTTCATCTATTTTTGTGTACTCTTCAATGAGATAATAATCATACTCATCGTAAGTGTAAACAGTACGATACTTTTCACCATAAGTGGCTTCCCAATAGGCAATCTCCGGCATCAAAGTTGTTTC
>JAEEON010000056.1 GCA_016284305.1 Bacteroidales bacterium | reverse complement strand
AGAGCGTGTCGTGCAGTTGGGCGTTGTGCAGGTTTTGCAACATCCAGTCAGCCGTACGTTCCAGACGGGCCTTCATGATGGGGTCGGAGGTCGGTGCCACTACCGCCACCGTCTTCTCCACCCATCTCCGACTGTCCTGGTAGATGTATTCATCTTCCTTATGACATCCCGTCAAGCAAAGGATGAAGAAGAAAAAAGCAACCCAATTATATTTCTTATTTTCCAATTCTAAATTAACTTCGTTGAATGCTTCGCATTTCTAAATTCTAAATTCTAAATTCTCCTTTTCTCTTTCTCTACCGCCACTTGCCATAAACTATCTATATTGATGAGATTCAAATTGTTAGGTACAAAAAAGTTGCCGACGATGACCCCCGTGGCTCCGTCAGCCAGGCCGAGGGTTTGGTGCTTGGGCATCGTGCCCTCAAGCCACATCCCGACATAGTCTTCCATCACCTTATCGACATGTTTCACGATGGAGAAGGGGCAAAACAAGTTGTCGGCATTCATGTCGCCGTCGATGCCTATGTATTGGTTCATGGCAAACAGTAGTGTTCCTCGGATGGCACGTATCAGGCTGTGCATGGCGCCGCCGCAAACGGGTACCACCGTAATGCTTTCTGAAAAATCGCCAGGGCAGGTGCTTTCCTCTCTGATGATCCGGATGGCGGCCGTGTCGCTTAGCGTGAATCCACCGGCGGGTTCCTGACTCAAGTAACGGATGTGCAGTTCCAAGGGTTCAAGGCCCTGCGTGTCGTTGAAGCCCGCCACAAAACCCTCACCTGCCTCGCGCACCGATTCCGTGTAAGGGTTGGCCAACACCAATGACACCACTTCTTCTCCGTCGGTGTAGTGATAAGTCGTGTAATGTACCATGCAACCACCCATGTACATGGCACCGTAATAGTTGATGTAAAGCGTGGAGCCTTTGCTTTCGAGTGGCGTGGTGGTTTCCATATAAAGAAGGTCGGCGCGTGGGTTGGATTCCAGACGGTGGCTGTTGGCGCGGAGGTAGGCGTCGTAGCCCACGCCGGGGGTGATGAGCAGTCGGCGCACCGTGTCAGAAGCTTGTTCCATCTCGCTGATGATGGTCTCCAAGTAGGCCAGTCCTTCCTCTTCACTCTCAGGCGAGAACTGAAGGGTGCGTAAGCCATGGCGTTGAGCGGCTTTTTCTACTCCTGAATAGATCATGTCGCAGTAAGAGCGATCTCCCAATGAGTTAGGTCCATAGATGACGATGACCAGAGGTGCCCCACTGGGTTGTTCCTCGTCAGGATTTGGCAGGACGGTAGGCTCTTTGGTGCAACCAGCCATCAACAAGGACAGCAATAGCCATAAATAGCGACAATGACGCATTATCTCGTGCTTTATTTTAAAACACGCAAAAATATAATAAATAAGTTGTTTGGCCGGGTATTATTTTGGGGTTATTGCGCAGAAAAAAGCGCTTTGCGCAGAATCCAGCTTGTTTTTGTTGTTTGCCAAAAGATAAGCACGGTATATCTTTCTAATAAAATAGTATCTTTGCAGCCATGAAAACAAAAGAACAGAAACAAGCCATTATTGAAAAGGCTGAGAGTATTGAGGGCCAATCGTTGGTAAACCACTTGGACAGTGGGTTGCCGCGATGGTTAATAGAGGCGGCTTTTGTGTGTTATCTTCTCCAGGCTGCCATCAATTGGTCGCCGCTGATGCACTGGATGAATGGTGCCCATCTTTCTTGGGTGCGTGCCATAATCCAAACCTTTGGGGCTTTGGTGATGTATTATGGACTGTTGCAAGGCATGAAACCACTTTATCGTCCGCTCACAGTTTGGTGGTGGTTGGTCATTGCGCTGAACCTCGCTGGATTCCTGGCGGAGCTGATACCAGTTTTGATGTATAGTGTTGGTTTGCCCGTGGCAGTTTCATTGATGTTGGTCTATTTGCCCTTAGGTAGTGCCATCATTTACAATTATCGAGGAAAACTGCGCATGGTGGGTCTATGGATGGTGCTTTACATCCTGATTTCTAGTATTATCCCGGTAGTTTCTTTCTTGATAGTCGGTCCTGATTCGGGTTTGGCCAACTTGCCAATGGAAATACCAACTATCGCTGTCATCGTCATTTACGCATGGATGCAGCGTCGGGTATTAATCTGAAATCGTTGTTGATTCATGGGGAAGGGCGATATCCATGCCCTGCCTATATTGTAATGGGGTGATGCCAAGTCGGCGTTTTACTTCCATTTGGAAGGTGCGGCGGCCGCCAAAACCAGCTTCTTTGCCAACAGCTTCAATGGTCCAATTGGGCTTCTCCCGAAGCAATCGGCAGGCAAACAGGAATCGCTTTTCATTCAGATAATCACCTAAACTACTGTATTTCTCATTGTTTTTGAACAACTCGCCTAACCGTTTTTGTGTCAATCCGAGCGAATTGGCCATTGTTTTCAGGGTTAGGTTGGTATCGGTGTAGAGGAGTTTCTCGTCCATTTCTTGATCCACCCATGCCATCAGTTCCTTATCGTTCATGTTGGCGGTCATTTCGATGTGCTTGCGTCGTTGTTGTGTCTGAGCTTGCAATAGTGTCACTTCGTCTTCGAGGTGATGCTTCAATTGTTCCTCCAATTCGTTTATTCGCTGTTCCAACGTTTCTTCCTGTTGCTTGTTCTTTTCCAACAGAATGTTCTGGTTTTCCACCAGCTTTGAATTGGTATTAAACATCTTCTTCGCATGGTTATTCAGCACGCACATCGAAATGCCGAATGCGATTACGAATACGACAATGATAACAACGATGAGTATTTGAGGTCCGGTCATGACTTGTTAAAACAGCCCGCAAAAATACCTATTAAAATGGTATTTACGGTCGAATTATTTGCGCAAAATTTAGGATTTTGCGCAGAATTGCCGTTCCGTTTCTGCCTTCTTCTGAACCTTTACATCATTGTTTCGTATAAACCCTGGCTCTTTTATGGATGGTGTGTTCCAGATAATGCCAAAGGTTTTGTACTTGCGTGTTGTTTTCCAGCTCACGAGTTGACTCGATATACTTGATTCCGTTCTTCACAATGCCTTTGGCGAATTTGTCGAATATCATGGCATTCACACCTTTGTTTTGGTACTGTTCGTCGATGGCAATCAGCAACAAGTCTATGGTGTCGTTGTTTTTTAAAGCTTTCAATAAATGCATCCATCCCCAAGGCCAAAGATGTCCTTTTGCTTTTTGCATAGCTTTGGAAAGAGAGGGCAGTGCCACACCAAAAGCCACTACATGATTGCTGTTGTCAAGGATAATGCTGAGATAGTCAACATTGATATTCCCAAGAAACTGTTTTCCAAGATCTTCACATTGTCCTGGAGAGAGTTCGCTAAAGCCATGCAATTTGGAATAGGCGGCATTCATGCAACGAAAAACATCGTTCAGGTAGGGGGTGATGTCCTTTCGATTCTTGATGGGTGCCTCATGCAAGTCGTATTTTTCAGCGACAATTTTGGCGGCTCGGGCATAACGCTCTGGAATCACTTCGGGCACTTTGATCAAGTATTCTACAAAATCGACTTCTTTGACATAGCCTAAATCGCTCAGGTGTTGATTATAATAAGGTGCGTTATATTTGCCATAAGCTGTTGGAAGTTGGTCGAAACCGTCAACCAAGACCCCGGCAGCGTCAAACTCAAGGAATCCCATGGGGCCGCATATTTTGTCCATGCCCTTTTCACGGGCGTAGGATTCAACCGTATTCATGAGTGCCTTTGAAACAGCGCGGTCGTCAATAAAGTCAATCCAACCAAAACGGCAAATCTTTGCTCCGACTTTCCCGTTGTACCGATGGTTGATGATGCCAGCAATGCGGCCAACGACTTGACCATGCTCATCATATGCCAACCAATACTTGCCTTCACAAACCTCAAAGGCATGGTTTTTCGATGGTGTTAGGGTGTCGCGGTCCATCGACTCGATTTGCGGTACATAGAAAGGGTTGTCTTGGTAAAGACCATTGGGGAAATGGACAAACGTTTTCAGATCTCTTTTTGTCTTGACTTCTTTAATCGTAACCATAATAATGTCTTTATCTCTAACCTGTTCTGTTTTTAAAGGCGCAAAGATAGTTGCATTGGGATGAGAAGCTCTTGTCCATAGCACCTTTCGTTTTGTCAAAATGTCCAATAGATGCAATATTGAAAACAAAAAAGGAGTTATTCACCATTGGTAAATTGACGGTAGATTGTTTCTTTGCAAAAAAGAGATTGACTATGATGAAATCATTCAAAGACCTTATCATATCTGATAATATTGACGAGGTCAATATTGCTCCGGAAACCATGTCAAGTTTTTTCCTTTCGTTTTATTGCGAGAGGGGAGTGCTGCAGTTTTCTATCGAGGGAAAGATGTATCGTGTGGTGGAAGGCGACATCCTTATTTGTACGCCTCGAAACATCATTGGCATGTATATGCGCTCGCCCGACTTACAAGGAAAGGTGATTAGTGCCGGGGAGTCGATTTACGACGAGACTTTACCAGGTATCTTTCAGATTGATCCCAATTGGTGGAAAAAGCTTCTTTACTTGAGACAAAATCCAGTCGTTCATGCTACAGAATTCCAAAGTGAGCTTTACCTTGCCTATTTTAACCTTTTAAAGATTTACATGGAAGACAGGGACAACCCCTATCGGCAACGTATCATCAGACTCACTGCACAAGCGGTAGCCGTCGAGCTGCTTCATGCACTCGAAAAAGACACTGACGAACGTGTGCTAAGCGAGGTCTCACAAAAAGACCGGCTTTTCCAGCGTTTCATTGCCCTGCTTAGCCATCAGGCAAACACAGATCGAGAAGTTAGAGCCTTTGCCGAACAACTGCTGGTCACTCCAAAATATCTCAGTGCGGTATGCAAGGAAAAAAGCGGGCGAACGGCCATGGACTGGATTACCGAGAGCACGGTCAGACGCATCAAACACTATCTGTTGCAGACCGATCTCACCGTAAAGGAAATAGCCTTCAAGTTGGACTTCCCCGATGTCAGTTTCTTCTGTAAATATGTCAAAAAGCATCTTGGGGCGGCACCATTGGAATATAGGAAATCCCAATTGCTCATGAAATCGTAGAAAAATAACCCGGTGAGTTATTTTTCAGATGAACTTGGCAACTAAAGAAGCAAAAAGACACGCAGAGAGAATGGAGCCTTCCGATTCATACGGAACCGTCAAACGCAACGACGAAACCATCCAGGCCGATTTCAAAGCCCTTGTCCTCCGGAATAAGGCAATGATTTGGCATGTCTGCTCCAACTATAGCATTGGCAGAGCCTGGAAGATGGAAGACTGCATGCAGGAAGTCATGATGAACCTTTGGCGAAGCTTCGGCTCTTTTGAGAAACGCAGCTCGGAGAAAACATGGGTATGGCGTGTGGCGACGAATACCATGCTGATGTTGCGACGCAAAGATGTTAGAAGTCCACAAACGGAATCCATGGAGATAGCCGATGTCGAAGACAAGATGGAAAGTTCGAGCGATGAACGATACCAGCAACTTCAACAGCTCATCAATGCACTTCCCGAAAAGAGTGGCATAATCATACGTGCTTTCTTGGACGGGTTCTCATACAAGGAGATAGCTGAAATGACCGGAAATTCGGTGGGCGCTGTGGCTATGCGCATCGCTCGTACCAAGCGAAAACTAAAGAAAATGTATGAAGGTGAAAATGACATTTGAAAATGAATAATAATACAAATACAATGAAACGTGACGACTTCAATGCCCAATGGCAACGCAGCCAGCAATGGCGGGGGGAAGAGGAAAAGTTGGTGCCCGACGATGAGACCCTTTTGCGTTTAGTTGAAAATGCGCAACAAACCGCTATGGCTCCGGAAGTGAATCTCATCTCTTTTCCATCTCATCGTCGTAGCCTCTGGATGCCCATAGCGGCTGCTGCCAGCATTGTCATTGGTGTGTCCATCATCGGACTGGTTTACTTCAATAAACAGGATAACCCATTGCCCGTGACCCAGATCGTTAACGAGGAAGGCCATACCGTCCGCTTCCTTTGCAATAACGGATGCTCTGCGCAAGACATCCTTCTGTTGGCCAATGAAATCTTCAAATAAAACACTAAGATGATGAAAAGCTTTGTTCCATACCTTGTTCTACTCCTTGCAATGGGGTTGTCGGCATGCCGAGAAAAGACGACTCCATCGGAGATGATGCCCTGCGAAAAAGCGGCCTTGGAGTTGTATCAAAAGTATGCCGACAACACCGATCTCACCGTGGCCTATCTGGGTGATCTCACTGTCAACGGAAATTGCATCAATGCCTTGATGCTGCAGGCCAGCAATGAAGCAGATTGGATGACCTTGAAACGAGACTTCGGCATTCTGTCTTTGGATACAAGCCTCATGAATTGTCCAAACAATAACAATCCATTTCTGGTTGGCGTCGGCATCGAAACCGATTTTCTCGATGAAGCGATCCTTGATACTTTGACCGACATCAGTCAAATACCAGAAGAGGAAATCGAGAAATACACCCTCATTGTTGCCGACAAAATAGGTGACATTATCCTTGGTTTCCAAGCTGATGACTCTTTGTTGATGGACAATGCCATTATCGTCGGCAAAGGCGAAGTGATGCCAGAAGCCAATGACCTTTCATATGACGACTACATCTTGACGGTTTCACGCGCCATCGTTGTTGGGATGATTGAGGAAAGGATTCATTCATCACAGAATGACAAGGCAAACACCGCTGAGCTCATCAATCGTAACGACCGCATCATGGACGATGCCCAATCACATGGTCATATCGGCTATGTCACCGCTGCCGACAACAACAACTTTGCCCTGTGGCTCTTTTTCTATAACAACCAAGAGGAATGCAACAACATCATCAACCATATTCGTGAAGATATCATCATTAATGAATAAATAAAAAACCTTTTCAACATGAAGAAACTTTACATTCTTGTCGTTTTACTGCTTTTGGGTGCTGGCCTTCGTGCTCAGCAAACTAACCTCACTGAAGCTGTTGACTTTACCGTGACCGACTGCCACGGACAAACCTACAACCTTTTCGAAATCCTCGACCGCGGTCAGGCTGTTTTCATCGACTTTTTCTTCTACACTTGTGGACAGTGCCAGACGATTTCCCCGTACATCACCAATTCCTATGTAGAGATGGGCTGTAACATGCATGATGTGTTCTACATTGAGATCTCATACATTGATAGCGATGCGCTTTGTCAGCAATGGGTTGATGAACATGATGTAGAATTTCCAACTGTAGGCAAAGATGGCGGAGGCAATGAGGTTTTCGATCTTTACGGTATCATTGGTTGTCCTACACTCGTTCTCATCATGCCCGATCGTAGCATTCCCATTCAGGGCCTGCTGCAACTCTATCCTTTTTCCGCTCAGGATATTGTCAGCGCCATGCAACGCTATGGTCTTCAGCCCCATGACTGCACTGGCACCGATGTTGAGGAAAGCGACGCAACAGTAAACCTGTTTCCCAATCCCGTTAACGATGTCTTTACGCTCACTGGCGCTGATTTCCAAAACATAACGGTGTTTAATGCGCTTGGCCAGAAAGTCGATGAATGGGTTGGCGATGACCGCGAAGTCCGCATTTCAACAGCCCTTTACCCCAACGGACTCTATTTCGTCAGAGTGAATGGTGAAGAGACGAGGCGTTTGGTCGTAGCGCATTGACAGATGTGCGAATAATGCAGTAAATAAAGCATTTGTTTTTTAGAATGCAAACTCATATCCTGCACCAATCCAGCCTCTGAAACCGGTTTCTTTGGTGTAGGATTTTAATTTTGTGCCTTCGGCGTTGGCATCTACTACTTTGTCCATTAGGTAATCGCCCAAGAAATAAAGATTCAACGTGCTGCGCTTGTCCAGTCGGATGTCCACACCGAGGGAACCCCTCAGGCGGTTGACATAACCCCCGTTGAAGCCCGTCAGGAACCAACCGGCTTCACCTTCTTCGGAGTAGTCGTCCAGGGTGACATATACACTACCATCGTAGGCTGCTGCTATGACGGGGGCGTTTAGGTAGTTGCGCACTTCGAAATAGGCGTAGGGCTGCACCTTGCCAAAACCTTTGTATTGGGCCTTCAGGCGGCTTTTCAGTGTCAAGGCGTTTTGAGGGTTTTGATACACGTTGAAGTCGCCTGTGCGACGGGTCACTTGAAAACGTTCCTTCAATGAGAAGTTCCAATAGCCATAATGAATGGTACCTGTGACTTCGGCGATGAACCTATGGCGTGGGTTTTTGAACGATTCGGAATTGGAGCCGTACCCATTGATGAGTGCATAACCCAATCCAAGTTTGATGTTTGGATGCACCTTGTAACTCAAGGCCAGTGTGGTTTGCAGTCGGTCGAAGCCGCTGAAATTGTTGTCGAAACGAGCCTCTTCCTCCAAAGAAATGTGAAGACCTTGGATGATTCTTTTGTCCACCGTGACGGATACACGTCCGCCAAATTCAGGATCAAGGGCGACGTCGGTTTGTGAAAATGCCATTAAGGGGAAAAACCATCCCAAAATCAATATGATTATTTGTTTCCTTCTCATAACTCTAAACTCTAAACTTTAAACTTTCAACTGACCAACTGACCAACTGATCAACTTATTTCGGTTCTTGTCCGCCATTGCCACCTGTATAGGAGGAAAGGCTAACCGTGGAGCCTCCACTGACCATGGCATTAGTGTATAACAATCCTTCAAGGCATTCTGTTCCTTCTGAGACATTTACGCCTGATTGTAGGGTGGGGGAAGAGCTGCCTGAGACGACAAGCGGGGTGCCTCCGCTTGAAGGGGTCCTGAATGCATACGTTGTTGAACCCAAAGTCAAACCATACCAAGTGTTTTGTGACCATGAAGATGCCGAATAGCAGCTCTGCGAGAGCGAAGATCCCCTTTCCAAACCGCCTATGGCAATCAACGTGCCTCCGGTAAGGTAAAGTTGGTAGCCGCCTTCGCTGTTTGCATCGACGGCCATCTCAGGTGAGCTGGAGCCAATGGCATAAACCACACCGCCTTTGATGTAACAGTTTCCGTTGGCATCGAGGCCGTCGTTGCCTTGACTGTAAGCGCAGACCAAGCCATCGGAGACCGTGAGGTGGGAGCCGGCGTTAATGGCGTCGTCCGACTGGGAATGGCTATACACCTCACCGCCCGAGACGGAGAGCGTGCCTTTGGCTTCGATTCCTTCATGGGCTGTGCAGTTTACCACCACATGACTTCCTTTAAAGATTAGGTTTCCATCGAATTTGAGGCCTTTTGCCGAGACGCTGCTGGAGCTGCTGTTGCCCCATCCTCCGTGGCCTCCACCAGGACCACCGCCACCACCATTGGAGCCGAAATTGCTTCCAGTTACGGTAACGTTGACATGGCCACCGTTGAAGTAGCCGTTGCCGTCGCTGCTGATGCCCTTGCCACCCGTGCCTGTGCTGGTGAGGTTTAACGTGCCATCGGTCATCTTGACGTAGTCCTTGCCTCTGACACAAACGGGTTTCAAAGTGTCGCTTCCGTTGACATTGACGGAACTCGACATGTTGACGATGATGATGCCGCTTCTAAAATGCACATAGTCGTCGGAAACAATGCCCGATTTCCCTGTTGCGGTGATGTTGAGGCTGCCATCACCGCTGAAAATGAATTGGCCTTCACCGAACATGACGCTTTTTTCGTCTTCTTCAGCTGGAGTATCCGTATAGGAGGTTCCATCGGCTAAGTGGTTCTCTCCATTCAATTGGATAAACGTGCGCTTGCCCTTGTTCGGTTCGGATTGGGGTCCCTGCACGTTAATTGCTGAACCATTGGGGTTGGTGATGTTTACCCCATTCAACATAATGCCTTGTTTTTTAGTGCTATACAGCTTGAAGAAACCGTCGTTTGTAGTTCCCGATAGGTCGTACATCACGTATTCTTCACCTGTATAAATGATAGTGACATCATTGCCATTGACGGTCACCGAGAAGTCGTCGTTGGTTTCAGTTACAGTGGCGTTATCCTCAGTGGAAAATACCACGTCAACTTTTTGGGTGAACATGGTGTTTGCGATGATGTCTTCGCTTTCGTCGGTTTCGATAGGGTCGATGAGGACAATCTCATCTTTAGCGCAACTCGCAGTAAAAATAGTCAATAAAACGGTAGCAAAAAAAAACAGAAAATGTTTCATCTAGAAAATATTTACAATAGAAATAACTGCAAATCAGGCCGTTTATTGTTTGAAGTTTGAATAATTCTTTTCCATTTGATTAATCAATCTGTAAAAACCCCTATATTTGCCTTTTGTTCCAAAGGGTGTTATTTTTCCATACTTTACAGCACCTAATGATAAATGCCAACAAAATACAATTCAATATGAAGAAACTTCTTTTTTCCTTGATTGCTGTCCTGATCTCCTCGGTGATGATGGCAGGAAGCTTTGTGAAAATCAACTACTCTGGACGCGCTGAGCTGGAAAAGCTTTTTGCAGACGATAACCTGACTGTGCACTACTACAACGACATGGAGGTCTATGCCACCGCCAACGCTTTCGATTGCAATACCATGACTTTGCTTGATGAGAACGCTTTTGCCCAAAACGAGGTCTATACATTGTTGTATTGTCCTCAAAACCATCAAAATGCTTACCTTGCGAAACATCAACTTCAGGCTTTAAACAGAACAAACCATACTGTTCTTGTCAGAGGTATGGCGATGCCCTATAAGAACGATGGTGCCGTGGCCATCTTCAACCGTCCGGCGCAGCTGCCTCAGCTTACCCGTGACTTCCCTGTGGTGACCGAGATGGATCCGCGTATCAGTGAGATGTTAGCACAAGTGGACATGGACTCACTGCAGGCCACGGTGCAACATCTGCAAGATTATGGCAGCCGTATTTGGAACTCAGACAACGCCTTTGCGGCTTCGGACTGGATTGCCGGACGCATGGCCTCCTACGGACTGGAGGTGGAGCAACAGGCCTTCAACGCCAATACCTGGATGGGTAGCGGCGCGGCAGGTCCCAACGTCATTGGCATCCAACGCGGTACGCTCTATCCCGACACTTACGTGGTGTGCGGCAGCCACCTCGACTCATTCTCCTATGAGGCATGGTTCGGCAGCGGCACCGCTCCAGGCGCTGACGATAATGCCACTGGAGTGGCCAGCGTGCTCGAAAGTGCCCGTATCATGAGCCAATATGAGTTTGAATATTCCATCGTGTATTGCGCCTATGGTTGCGAGGAGATGGGCCTTTACGGCAGTGAGGCATACGCCAGCCGTTGCCAGCAAGAAGGCATGGACATCATCGGATACTTCAACAACGACATGAACGGGTACCTCTATGGCGACCAGATCCATATCGACCTCATCTATCCAAATTCGGTGGAGCCCATCGGCAACTATTACATGAATGTGGCCAACGTGTATTACCCTGAGATGCCTGTCCGTCACGTCAACTTCAGCGAGGGCGATAGCGACCATACCTCATTCAACAACCACGGCTACATGGGCATCTATCCCTTCGAGGACTACCAGCATTACAGCCCCAACATCCATACGCCTCAAGACTTGATTGGCCCTTCGGTGAACAGTTTTGGCATGTCGCAACGCTATTGCCAGATGAACATCGCCTGCCTCTCCGAGATAGCCAATCCGATAGGGGAGATGCCTGTAGTTCAATGCAATCCTGTGAATGGTTTTGTTATCAATGAACCCATCTCTAAGGATCTTTCTTTCGTGGTGCTGGAATGGCAGGCTCCTGAACCTGGCTCTACTGGCGAGTTAGTGCGTTTTGATATCTATCGTGATGACCAACTTCATGCCACAGTGGATAACGATGTTTATTCTTATATGGACACGATCACGGAGAACACTGATGCGGAATACTACATCATGGCTGTCTATAGCGACAACTGTGAGGCAGCTTCTGAAACACTCATCGGTCACGGTAATCCCACCCAGGTGACGGAGTCGGGTCGTATTGATGTTCAGCTGTATCCCAACCCTGTGGATGGTGACCTGACCGTCAAGGCTGAAGGCCTGCAGCATGTCGTCGTCTATAATTCAATGGGACAGCAGGTCGCCGTCATCATGCCCAAACAAGACGAATGTCTTATCCCCATGGCATATCCGCAAGGGATGTATTTCATCCAAGTGGTTACCGCTAACGGCATGATTACCAAAAACGTGGTGGTTCGATGACCTAATAAAGGATCGGTGCTAAAACCTGCAGCGTTACTACTACCGGCCGATGGTCGGAGGCTTCAGGCTCGTCGATGACCACGGATTTCAGGACCCAGGTTTTCCTATTTTTGTAGGAGGCTACATAATCGAGGCATTCCAGCGGCTGGTCAGCAGGGTAGGAGACCTCAGGAGAAGAAAGGATGGTGAAAGCACGTTGCAGCTCACATACCAGTTCGGAGTCGGGCGTGTCGTTCCAGTCGCCCACCAAAAGGAAGGGCTTCTTCCATTGCTTGGCTTCCTCCATAATGATTGGGACCGAGGCCATGCGAGCCTCCAATTCAAGGTCCAAGTGGGTGCAGGTAATCACATAGTCTTTCAGCTCCACTACCAACAATATGCGGGGTTCCTCGCCTGGCAAGGGGATGCGTTTCGTGCTTAACGGTGTCTCCGAACAGAGGACGCCTACTCCATATTTGCCTCCATCGTAGTCGATGGCGCCACCAAACACGGGTATATATCCGGTGCGTCTGGCAAGTTCGTTCAACTGGTCGCACTGTCTGCTGCGACCCGTCACACTGTCCAACTCTTGCAGCGCCACGACATCAGGCTGCTGTCGTAGGATAACCTCTGCAGTACGGTCGTAGTCCACCACCAAGTCCATGCCCGCACAATGGCGCACGTTGTAGGTCATCACCTTGATCGGTTCTGACACACTAGTGGTGGGTTGTCCCATAGCGGCCATGGCGATACCCATCAGCATCCATAGCCAAACAACTCGTTCTCTCATCGCTTGTTTCATGAGATCGTTATTTGAGTTTTTTGCAAAACTAAAAAAAAGAATCGGAGGCATCTAAAAAATACGTATTTTTGAAAATTCTATTTTTCTGTTATGGACGAAGTCAAGATTATTGAAATTAAGAAGAGCGTATTCGCTGACAATGAGAAAGATGCCAATGCGTTGCGGCAAGAATTGAAGCATAGAGGGGTGTTCCTCTTGAACCTTATGTCAGCTCCTGGAAGTGGTAAAACTACCACTTTGGTCAACACAATTAACCGTTTGAAAGACAAAATCAGCATCGCTGTGATGGAAGCAGACATCGATGGTGACGTGGATGCCATCCGGATCAAAGAGGCGACTGGAGTTCCTTCCATCCAGCTCCATACCGGTGGGATGTGCCATCTCGACGCTGAGATGACGCGTCAAGGGCTTGAAAATCTTGAACTTAGTAATGTTGACTTGGTGATTCTTGAAAACGTAGGAAATTTGGTCTGTCCCGCTGAGTTCGACACGGGCAGCAGCGCCAATGCAATGATCCTTTCGGTGCCTGAAGGCGATGACAAACCGCTGAAATATCCTCTGATGTTCTCAGTATGCGATCTCGTATTGGTCAACAAGATTGACGTGATGCCCTATTTCGACTTCGACTTGGAACGCTGCAAGCAGAACGTTAAGATGCGCAATCCAAACGCTCAGGTCATCCCCATCAGTGCCAAGACTGGCGAAGGCATCGATCAATTCGCCAATTGGATCCTGAGCCAAATCAGTGTCTTGAAATACAACCATCTCTAAATTCTAAATTCTTAATTCTAAATATTTAATTCTGGAATATGCCTGAAATGTCAACCAAGTTTGTCCCCAAACACAAAGGCGACAAAAACCCAAACCCAAAACTGATCAAGTTCGTTCGTCATGTCACGGACCGCATCCCCGGCAAACTCAAGATGACCACCGACGGTCCCGAATACTGGGGACTGGCCTGCATCTTCGAAGACGAGATGGATGCACAGACCCGCGAAGCTTCGCTCGACCTGCTCCTTGACATGTTACCTGGTAAGCTTCTGAAGGTCCGCGAACACCGCACCTACAAGCTGCTCCATGAATGGAACGCCAAGAAACACTACACCCCCGACGATGCCTCGTTCGACGAGCTGCTCGACAAGCTGTCCTATTTTGGGATGCTGGAGTACGACTACGGCGACAAATACACTAAAGACGGTCCAGTGCCTGGTACCAGCTTCAACCGTGAGGACCGCATCTATTGGGTGCCGATGTTCGTTCCTGGCTCGGCTGAATATACGAACATGAACGTGGAGCTGATGGACAAACATCCTGAGCTGGCCATGTTCTTCGAGCGGATGACTTTCCTCCCGCTGGAGAAGATCACCCCGAGCATCCCTATGGGCGGCGCCGGCATCGGAATGCATGTCATCCCCGTGGAGAAAGCCATCTCCATGGAAAACCAAAGCATCGACATTGAACATATCTCCTATTGGCTTAAACGCTATGAGGGTCATCTCGGTGTGGGTATCTGCTCCTGCCGTTATGGACGCAAGAAACTCGACGAGGGCTGCGCCGACGATTACCGCGACTGGTGTATCGGCGTGGGCGACATGGCAGACTACTTGGCAGAGACCGGCCGTGGCCATTATATCACCTACGATGAGGCGATAGCCATCCTCAAGAAAGCTGAAGACCATGGCTTCGTGCATCAGGTGACCAACATTGACGGTGAAGGAAAGATTTTCGCTATCTGTAACTGCAATGTCAAGATTTGCAATGCTTTAAGAACATCACAACTTTTCAATACACCTAACCTGTCACGCAGTGCCTACGTGGCCAAAGTGGATCCCAACAACTGCGTGGCTTGCGGCCGTTGCGTTGAGTACTGTCCCGCAGGAGCCGTCAAGTTGGGGCAAAAGCTCTGCACCAAACACGGCGAGCAGACCTATCCCAAACAAGAACTGCCCGACGCCAAGAAATGGGGTCCTCACAAATGGGATGAGGATTACCGCGACAAAAACCGCATCAACTGTTACCCGACAGGTACGGCACCCTGCAAGACTGCCTGTCCGGCCCACATCGCCGTGCAAGGCTATCTGAAGAAAGCCGCCGAAGGCAAATACACCGAAGCCCTGGAGCTCATCAAACGCGAGAACCCGTTCCCGGCAGTGTGCGGCCGTGTCTGCAACCGCCGTTGCGAGGACGCCTGCACCCGTGGCACCATCGACCAACCTATTGCCATCGACGCAGTCAAAAAGTTTATTGCTGATCAAGACCTTAAGGCTGAGACCCGTTTCGTACCCGAGGTGAACATCTGCTCCAACGTGCAAGACCATTGGGAAGAGAAGATTGCTATCATCGGAGGTGGACCCGCTGGTCTGAGCTGCGCCTACTACCTGGCTACCATGGGCTACAAACCCACGGTGTTCGAAAAGTCGGAGATTCCTGGAGGTATGCTGCAATATGGCATCCCATCCTATAAACTTGGCAAAGATGTCCTTAAGGCTGAGATTGATATCATGCGTGAGATCGGTGTGGATATCCGTACCGGAGTGGAAGTGGGGAAGGACCTCACGATCCAGCAACTCAGAGAACAAGGCTACAAAGGCTTCTATGTGGCCATTGGCTGCCAAGGCGGAAAGTTGCCGGGTGTTCCAGGTGAGACACTTGAAGGTGCCATCACCGCCATCGACTTCCTCCATGAAATGAATTGCGGTCCTAACAATCTCTCAACGCTCCACTCTCAACTCTCCACTAAAAAAGTGGTCGTAGTGGGTGGTGGCAACGTGGCTATCGACGCTGCCCGTGTCGCCAAACGCAGCGGAGCTTCTGAGGTTACCATGCTCTCGCTCGAAACGGAAGACATCATGCCAGCCTCGCCCGAAGAACGTCGCGAAGCACGAGAAGACGGTGTGGTGATCAACCCAGGCTGGGGACCTAAGGAGGTGAAAGGTGAAAACGGAAAGGTGAAAGGTGTTGTCTTTAAGAAATGTACCGCTGTATATGACGCAGAAAAACGTTTTAATCCACAATATGATGAGAATGAGACTATTACCTTGGAAGCCGACCTGGTGATTTTCGCTATCGGACAGACGGTGATACTCAAAGACCTCTTGAAAAATACCAAGGTGGAGTTTTTCCGTGGCGTTTATCCCGTGGCCGACAAGTTGACTTACCAGACTGCCGAGGAAGACATCTTCGTGGGCGGCGACTGCTTCACCGGGCCCAAGTTCGCCATCGATGCCATCGCTGCTGGCAAGGAAGCTGCCGAGAGCTTGCACCGTTATGTGCAGCACGGCCATATGACCATCGGGCGCAACCGCCGCGACTTCATCGAGCTTAACAAAGATGACATCGAAGTGGCTTCGTACGACAACACGTCACGTCAAGTCGAAGGTGAAGCCCACGACCGTGATCCGTTCAGCGAATACCATCTTACCCTTACCGAGGAACAAGTGCGCAAGGAGACGGCTCGCTGCTTGAGCTGTGGTGCTTCCGTCGTCGATACGAATCGCTGCATCGGCTGTGGTGTGTGCACCACAAAATGTGCTTTCGATGCCATCCACCTGCACCGCGACAACCCCGATGCCAGCAACATGGTGATCTCCGAAAACAAGTTCGGAGCCATCTTGCCTTACATGTTCAAACGCACCGGTAAGATAATATTTGGCAAGAAATGATTCTTTCTTCTTTCTTCTGACTTCTGTCTTCTTAAAAAATGCACGAACTGGGAATCGTTTTCTATATCATCAAAGACGTCAAGCAAGTGGCGGAGGAGAACCATGTGGAGCATGTCTCCAGTGTGGTGATGGACATCGGCGAGGTCTCGACGGTGGTGCCTCATCTGCTTACCGACTGTTGGCGTTGGGCTGCCGATAAGGAGCCTCTCCTGAAAGGCTGCGAAATGAAAGTTAACACCATCCCCGCAGTCACTTGGTGCGACTCGTGCAAAAAAGAATACGAAACCGTAAAATATGGAAAGACTTGTCCCCACTGCAACAGCGATAACACCTGGCTGCTCCGGGGTAACGAAGTCGAAATAAATAGTATCATTGTTTAATTCTTACTTCTGTCTTCTTACTTCTAAATTCTTAATCAATATGTGTTGTTTCATCGTCCCATTAACCCAAGCCATTGTTACAACGGCTTATCGCAAAAGACATCAAGAATCCATCAACAGCCCCAAGTCATCGGTGTTAAAACGCCATCTTCCCGCTTTGGAGAAGATGCTGTGGGGCGGCTCGGTGATGCTCGTCGTTGACCATGTCATCAACGGTGAGGTCACTTGGCGCTATCCTTTTTTCACTGCATTGGAGACTGCTGGTGGAGCCAATGTTATGCTTAAAGAAATGCTTACAGTTGGCCTACCTATGTCATTGGTTTTAACCTTAGTATGGATCGGTTATGCCCTTGTCAAAGACCATCGTAGAACCATTGTCAAAACTGAACAACTGAACAACTGATTAACTGATTAACTTTAAATTTATACCCATGTTTTTCCAAGTTTATGGCGCTAATGCGCTGCCTCAGTGGGGAATGATGCTCGTTGTCCTCGCAGGCCTTATCCTATTGAACGAGTTTGCCCGTCGCACCAAGTTCGGCGGTATCTTTACTTTCTTGGTAGTTCCGGTGGCTCTTACTGCCTACTTCCTCGCTATTTGGATTGGCGTTCGGAACGGTTCGCAGTGGGCGCTGGAAAACCAGACCCATGTCTATATGCAAGGTTGGTTCCACTATGCCAAGCTTTATGCAGCCACAGCCGGGTGTATCGGCTTTATGATGATCAAGTACAAGTGGGGCATCGGTGCCAAACATTGGTTCAAGCCTTTCCCGTTTGTCATTGTGGCCATCAACATCCTGATCGCTTGCGTCTCTGACTTCGAGAGCGCTGTGATGGGATGGAACAAGTGGTGGCTCACCTCCGAAGGTGTTTGGCAGTACGGTGGCTGGCACAATGTCTTTAACGGTGTGGCCGGTTTGCTCAACATCTTCTGCATGACTGCCTGGTGGAACGTATATGCTTCCAAGGACAAGAAAGACATGATTTGGGCCGACATGACATGGGTGTACATTGTCATCTACGACATCTGGAACTTTGCCTATACTTACAACTGCCTGCCGACACACAGCTGGTACTGCGGTATTGCTCTGCTTCTGGCTCCTACAGTGGCTGCTCTTCTTTGGAACCGTGGCGGTTGGATTCAGAACCGTGCCAACACTTTGGCTATCTGGTGCATGTTCGCTCAGGTGTTCCCGCTTTTCCAGGAGACCTTCAAAGACGGTCGCCAGTGGTTCAGCTGGGCTACGCTTCCCGTACTCTATCCCGAAGGTGTCGGCACCATCGAGAAACTGTACGCTGCCGGTGGACAAGCTGCAGTTGACGGTATTGTAGGTACTACCGTAGATCCTTCCGTTGTGGCGGCTAATCCCACCATGATGGTCGTGATCAGTGCACTCGCATTGGTAGTGAATGTCGTTGCCTTAGGTTACATCATCTGCGTTTCCAAGAAACGTCACATCAATCCGTACAAGGAAGACGTCTTCGTCAACCAGAAGTACTACAAGGATTCAATGGCACGCGCCGACGTGGGTTGATTCCAGAAGATTGGCTTCAATGGCTAGAAAACTCGTGACTATCAAATGAAAAAAATGTTTTTCATAGTAATGCTTCTCATGCTGGCTTCCCTAGGTCCAGCACAGGAGGTATGGACGGTGAGGAGCGTCCCGAACACTCGCCTGGAGAGCGATCTGATTCATGTGTCGGATCCGGACGATATCCTTTCTGATAGTTGTGAGCACAAGATCAACACGGCGTTGGCCTCTATTCGCGATCAGGCGGATGTCTTTGTAGTGGTGTTGAACTCCATCGGTAGCGCCGACATCGACGTCTTCGCCAATGAGTTGTTCAACAACTGGGGCATCGGCGATGCCGAGTTAGACAACGGCGTGTTGATCCTGCTAGCCAAGGAACAGCGGGAGATCAAGTTCGAGACTGGTTATGGGGTGGAGGAGACCCTTCCTGATGCCCTTTGCCAGCGCATCTTCGAAGAAGCCATTGTTCCGTATTTCAAAGATGGCGACTATGAGAGCGGTCTCAGCTCTGGTGTCACCCAAATCGTGCAGGTGTATGGCGGTGCCATTCCCGACGGACTGGTCTCCATGCCTCCGGTGAGTAGGGAGGGCGATGGAACGGACGACGACATAAGCTTCGCGACTATCTTCATGTTCCTCATTGCAGCTGGGCTGCTATTCTTCCTCCCATTCATCGCCTTAGTGTATTACGCCGCGGTTGACCGTAACGCGAAACCGGTCTCCAGTCTAGCCGACAATGACTCGGTCATCGACGGGGTACATTACATCGACGTTGGGAAGAAGAAGTGGGATGGGAATCCCTGGGGCGGCGTGGGCTGTCTCAAAGCCCTTATGTACGGGCTGTCCATCTATCTTTTTGTTTTCATTGGGTTCTTCATCGAACAAATGCGTGTCGGTAGTCAAGGCGAGTCAAACTACGGACTGGCTTTGTTGTATGGATTGCTCATGTATCTGACATGGATTTGCATTCGGCAGAACGGAAGGGCGCTACGTGTCGCTGACAAGCTTGCCCGTACGAGTCCGACTCCTAAGCAGATTTATGAAATCGCTGATCGTAAGAGACTTACACGCTTCACCCGATGGATAGCGATTTGGATCGGTTGGGTCTATGGATTGATCTTCAAGAGCCGAATCAAACGCGCTAGTGAGTCTCGATGCCTTGAATGTGAAAGGGCGATGCAGCCTTTCAGCAGATTTCGTTACACCCCCGTTCAGCAAAAGGAGATGGATTTGCGTACGGTGGAATATACGCCTTACATTTGTGATTTTGGCCACGTGACCGTCATGAAGGAGGTGAAAAACCTCAAATATCACGAATGTGAAGTCTGTCATGGCATAACCCAACGGGTGCTTACTACTACGGTCATCTCTAATGCTACCTATGAGAAGGCCGGGACCAAGGAGGTGGTTTACCATTGTGAGTTCTGTGGCCATGACCAGGTGGTTACAGAGACCATCCCTAAGTTATATCACAGTGGTTCAGGAAGTTCCACGGGAGGCTATGCTTCCAGGTCTTCGCGGAGTTACCATTCTTCATCGCATCGTTCAGGTGGCTCCTTTGGCGGTGGCCGTTCCGGAGGTGGCGGCTACCATGGCAAGTGGTGAGGATTCTTGCGGCCACCAATGCGCTTCAATATCCTATATTGCTGCAATCGACCAATGTTGTACTTTGATTCTTTTGCTCGCATAATCGTTTGCAAGTTTTAAGTTTTCCGAGCATTCAAATGGATTCTTTCCCTTTACTTTCGTTTTTAATCTCGCCTTTAAGCCTAAGTTGCTCGTGCAGATACTCAATTTTATTCATCTTCTGTTTATCATCCAATTGGTCAGGCAGCACATCCCACAACAGCCCTGCGTGTCAATCATCTTGATGTTTACCATAGCTTTCACCAAAGCAGAGTTGCGGTAATTGTTAGGTGTCTTTTCGCCCGTGATTTATTATCGAAAAAGTTGCTCAAGTCATTGAAATTGAGACTATTCTCAGCCTTCTTGAACTCCACCATTTCATCTTCATGATAATATCGCAGCTCATCCTATGAAATAGAGTAGGAGAGAACAACCTTCAATTCACTAAGGCCCCGCCATCCCTTTCCCCTTAAAAGGGGGGCAGGGGGATTGGCGGGGGCTTTTAACACCGTGCAAAATGTCAAAATCCGTCAATTCCCGTATTTTGACATCCTCACTTCCTCAAATCCTCAAATCCTAAAAATCATTTTTTTCGTTTTTCAGTATGATACTGGCGTAAAAACCAAAAGACCGTTCTAAAAACACTCTAAAAACCATCGTGTTTTTATCGGTTTTTATTAACTAATTGATTATCAGTAAAAAGACTGTTTTTCTAAAAACCATTCTAAAAACCAAAGCCCGTTTTCAACGCATTTTTTTGGTTTTTATACTTATGGAACAAGTTGATATTGTGTCCATCGTTTTTGTCCTAATTGCTCAATTCGGCCTTCTTTAATCAGCTCTTGCATCTGTCGTTGCAATTTCCTGTATGGTATCTCTTCGCCAATCCGAACATGAATGTCATGCAATCCACACGGCTGATATATCTTCAGGTCTTCTATGATCAATTCCTTGATTCTGTAATTCTCAATCCGCTTCAATGATGTGCGACCTCTGTAACCGCTATCTTTCAGCAGACGAGGCTCAACCCTATATTCTTGCGCCTTGGAATGAGTGTTGTCGGTAACAACAATGCCCTTGTCAATCAAAGGCTTCAGCCAAGGCCGAAGTGCATCACCATCTTTGATATTGAGTGCCGAAATTAGTTGGCTGGCCGTCATGCTCTCATTCTGCGCAATCAAGCCCAAGCAAATGATTTGTTTCTGCTTCAGCTCAAAATTCTGGAAAGCCGTCTGCATGATTTTGATGGTCTCTCGGTTCAGAATTCTTCGCTCCACAATAGCCGTAACACTATCCTCGCCTTCTTGCACTCTCGGCAATGGTTTACCCTGCGAAAGCAGTACCTCATACATCATGTCATAGCCTGAACCCTCGCGCTCCATCAAGTGCAAGGCATAAAACAGATTGGCCAAATGCTCGTTCCGTTTCTTGGTGGTGTGCAGTATGTTTTGAGGTGTCACGCCTAAAGGCAGTCTGCCTGGATTGGTCACCTCAATCCTATCCGGATAGATGTTGACAAACACATCACCACGTATCATGTATTGACGGTGAGCCAAGGCATTGCCCAACAGCTCTCTGACTACCTTTTCTGAATAAGCCGGAATGTTACGGCGATACATCCCTTCGCTGATTTCCGTGCTCTCTTTCCATTCAGGGATGTCAGCCCAAATCTCGTCAATGATATCCTGTGGGTTTTTGCTGTAGTCATCCCACAGCCATTTGTTCACCTTTTCTCCCAATTCGTCATATTTGATGCATTGGACTACAGGAGAGTTCAACAACTTACCGCGCTGGGTCTGCTTGCCGATGAAAAGCACTCCAAGGTTGGTCATCTTTCCTGTCTCTTCATCAGTTAAGGAAAAGAAATCCAGCAATTCTTTGTCGTCTTTTTGTTTCACAAAAACCGACACACGGTCAGAACCGCGAAGCTTTTCCAGCAGCACTTTCAGCTTCTCTTTGTCGCAGTCCGTCCACAAATAGGGAGTCAGCATATCTTCCCAACGAACCGTTCCTTTCTCTTCTGCCAAACGGGTGATGTCTTCAGGTCCAACAGGCATAGAGTTGTCGCCAACCCTCAAATAGATTTTACCCGATGAAGTAGCAGCTATGGCATTGGGATTGCGGAGAATGTGCAGTCGCAGAAACTCGCCGCCGTTTTTGGCGGTTAGTACCTCGGTGTTCACTATCACGCCTTGTGTAAGGCCACTGATTCTGTTCACCATTGTGACAGGTAAGGCTTCATCTACTTTCTGGCCTTCTGGTGGAAGCTGTTCATTGTCTTCAATGCCAAAGTCAATCACACCGCCTTCCGCATTGCTGAAAGCAACACAATCCTTTGCCAGCTCGTCAAAATCAGCCTTTTTTCCATGGATAGACTGAATCGATTTCCTGTCATATATGGAGTTTTCTTTCATCGGTCAAATCTTGAATTACGATTGCAAAAATACAACTTTTTTTTGGCACTTGTATTTTTTAAATCTCGTCAAACCCCCAACGCTTAAACGCAAAATCCCAAATGGCTTGACGACGTTTCAAAATGCTTTCTTGCTTCCATTCAATTTTATTGTCAATCAAAAAAGTCTTTATTTCTGCTTGTTGATTTAACAATGGATTCATATTATACAAATCTAGTTTTTCCAAAAAAGGCTTGTTACCAATCGAAGCATTATGAGAGCCTGAAATAAGCATCAGGTATAATGTACCCTAGAATTGAGAGCATGAGTTAAGGTGAAAAATGAGTAGTTTTGCAGGGGATAAAACTTTAGGGAAAATGACAACAAAACGAAGGAAATTCACGAACAAATTCAAGGCCATGGTTGCCTTGGCTGCAATAAGGGAGCAAAAGACATTGGCCGAGCTCTCGAAGGAGTTCGAGGTAAGCCCCAACCAGATATCACAGTGGAAGCAGGAGGCGATAAGGAACATGGAGAAAGCTTTCGGGGAGAAGGGAAAGGAGAAGAGCGAGGAGGACGAGAAGTCGATAAGGAAGT
>JAEEON010000055.1 GCA_016284305.1 Bacteroidales bacterium | reverse complement strand
GGCATCCGCTATGCCAAGGCCACAGTGAACGAGGTGAATGGCGTGATCCTGCTTCCTGACGACTGGGAGACTTCTTATTATACGCTGAGCAACACGAACACTCCGGGTGCTAGCTTCAGCACTAACACCATCAGCGAAACGGAATGGGCTACTCTTGAGCAACATGGTGCAGTCTTCCTGCCTGCCGCAGGCTACCGGAGTGGGACTTCTGTCTTCAATGTGGGTAGCTACGGCTACTACTGGTCAGCGTCCTGCTACGGTAGCCTCAGCGCGTCGTGGTACGTGCTCTTCGGCGGTTCGCTCCTCGACGCTGGCGGCTACAACGGTCGCAGCTACGGTCGGTCGGTGCGTCTGGTCCGCGATGCCCATTGACTATTCCTTTGGTCTTTTCGGCAGGGCAAAACCCACCGGTATGGTTCGCGACAAATGAATGTAGAGACGTCATAATTATGGCGTCTCTATGTATTGCCCCGGTGCCATCAGTGCCCCGACAATACCTTGATCCACTCTGGTCGCCCGATTTTTCGTAACATCGATTTCACCCACTCGCGGTTCTCGGGCTTGTACCAGAAGAAAAACCGTTGCTGGGCGAGCTTCTCCTCCTTGGACTTGGCGCAGAACACGGGTTCCAGGGTGTAGGGGTTGTAGCCAGAATAATAGATCTCTGTGGCCAAGGTCATGGGAGTGGGCGTGAAGTCCTGCACCTGCTCCAGCCGATACCCCAAGGCCTTGGTCTTCACTGCCAAATCAGCCATGTCCTCCAGATAACAGTCGGGATGCGAGGAGATGAAATAAGGGATGAGCTGTTGGTTGAGATGCTCTTTTTCGTTCAAATAGTCGAACTTCTTTTTCAACTTGACGAACAAGTCGAACTTAGGCTTGCGCATCAGCTTTAGTACGGCATCGCTGGTGTGCTCGGGCGCGACCTTCAAGCGACCGCTGACATGGCGGGTCACGAGTTGCCGGAAGTATTCGTCGTAGCCCATGGCCTGATTCTCTTCAGGGGTGCAGTCGTGCAAGAAAAGGTCGTAGCGGATGCCCGATCCCACAGTGGCTTTCTTCACCTTGGGATGTCGATCTACCTCCTGATAGATCTCGATGAGCGGGTGGTGGTCAGTGTTGAGGTTCTTGCACACGCTAGGCTGGAGGCAGGTGGGGCGGACGCATTTCTCGCAGAGGCGCTCGTCCTTGCCCCGCATCCGGTACATGTTGGCCGAAGGACCACCCAAGTCGCTGATGTAGCCTTTGAAATCCTCCATCTGGGTCACCTTTTCCACCTCTCTCATGATGGATTCCTTGCTGCGCGAGGCCACAAACTTGCCTTGATGGGCCGAGATGGTGCAGAAAGCGCATCCACCGAAACAGCCGCGGTGGAGGTTGATGCTGTGCTTGATCATCTCGTAGGCGGGGATGGCACCACGTTTGGCATATTTCGGATGGGGGAGACGCGTATAGGGCAAATCGAACGAAGCGTCGATCTGTTCCGTGGTAAAGGTCGGTAGCGGTGGATTGATGATCACCCGTTGGTTGCCGACCTCCTGTACCAACCTGGCGGCATGCTTCTTATTCGACTCTTCTTCGATATGTTTGAAGTTGGAGGCATAGCGTTTCTTGTCTTTCAGGCAAATCTCGTGGCTGACGAGTTCGATGGTCTTGCCTTCAAAAGCTGGAAGCGGCTGGCGCTTGTCTTGCAGGAAAAAAGTCTGTTGGACATCCGTTAGCTCATCGATCTTCCTTCCTTGCTGGAGGGCCTTGGCAATCTCCACCATGGTGTATTCCCCCATACCATAGACGCCGATGTCGGCCTTGGAATCCACTAAGATCGAAGGTTTCAGACAGTCGTCCCAATAGTCGTAGTGCGTTACTCTTCGCAACGAAGCCTCAATGCCACCGATCACCACCGGCACGTCGGGATAGAGCTTTTTCAGAATGTTGCTATAGACCACGCTGGCCCGGTCGGGACGGAAGCCCGCTTCGCCGCCAGGCGTGTAGGCGTCGTTGCTGCGGAGTCGCTTGTTGGCCGTATAATGGTTCACCATCGAGTCCATGCAGCCCGCCGAAACCCCGAAATAGAGCCGCGGCTTGCCGAATTTCCTGAAGTCCCTGAGGTCGTCCCTCCAGTTGGGTTGGGGAATCAAGGCCACCCGGAAGCCGTGATGTTCCAACATCCTCCCGATGACCGCCGCCCCAAAGGCAGGGTGATCCACGTAGGCGTCGCCCGTGACGAACACAATGTCCACCTCGTCCCACCCACGCAGGTCGGTCTCTCTCTTCGTAATCGGTAGCCAATCCAATAGGGTCATCACATGTTATTTGGACGCAAATTTAGGGATAATTGTTGAAAAACGAATCAAAGAAGGGGATGTAATAACCCATTTAGGTGGAAAACCCCTTCGGGGTATTCATGATTTGTTTTGGTTGTTGCTATGAAGAGGGAGCTCCTACGGAGCATAATATACCCCGATAGGGGTTTCCTTTTCTTTGCTATGAAGAGGGAGCTCCTACGGAGCATAATATACCCCGATAGGGTTTTCCTTTTCTTTGCTATGAAGAGGGAGCTCCTACGGAGCATAATATACCCTATTAGGGTTTTCCTTTTCTTTGCTATGAAAAGGGAGCTCCTACGGAGCATAATATACCCTATTAGGGGTTTCCTTTTCTTTGATATGAAAAGGGAGCTCCTACGGAGCATAATATACCCCGTTAGGGGTTTCCTTTTCTTTGCTATGGAAAGGGAGCTCCTACGGAGCATAATATACTCCGATAGGGGTTTCCTTTTCTTTGCTATGAAGAGGGAGCTCCTACGGAGCATAATATACCCCGATAGGGGTTTCCTTTTCTTTGATATGAAAAGGGAGCTCCTACGGAGCATAATATACCCCGTCAGGGGTTTCCTTTTCTTTGCTATGGAAAGGGAGCTCCTACGGAGCATAATATACCCCATCAGGGGTTTCCTTTTCTTTGCTATGAAGAGGGAGCTCCTACGGAGCATAATATACCCTGTTAGGGTTTTCCTTTTCTTTGCTATGAAAAGGGAGCTCCTACGGAGCATAATATACCCCGTTAGGGGTTTCCTTTTCATAGCAATAGGTGATCCCAAATAATATTACCCCGTTAGGGGTTTCCTTTCCCTATTCCATTTCACGAAATAGATATTTCGCGTCGTATTCGACCCCGAACAATTTTATCAACGATACATATTCATCTCTAAACGTTCTTTTTGCGTGATGAATCTCTTGGTTTTGAATATATTTCACCACATTGTCAATCTGCGATTTGCCATACGAAAACACACCGAAACCTTCCTGCCATGCAAAACGACATCGAACGAACCGTTTCTCTTTGATCCATAACGATGACGCTCTTTTCACTTCCTGCACCAATTCGGAAATGGCTTGTTTGGGCGAAAGGCTTACCAAAATGTGGATGTGGTCGCTCACTCCGCCTACGGCATAAACCTTATGACCGCGGCGTTCGATTAATCCGATGATGTATTGGTAGAGTTCCTGTCGCCAAGATTTGGCGATGGCAGCGTCACGGTATTTCACCGCAAAAACAATGTGAATATAGATTTGGTTATAGGTATTCGCCATTTTATTCTTTGATATAGGAAGATATTTCGCTTGCAAATATACAAAGATTTTATAATATCAACAGTTTAATTGATAAAAAATTATTTTTATTGTATTAATAATTACCTTTCAAATACTCTTAAAATCTTCAGTTTCTTTTCTCCAATCTCTCCGCTGTATGGATGCTCCCTTAGCGGTAAATTGAACTTTGTCTTACCTTTCAGAACGGTTTGGGGATGGGTGAACTCCCTGAACCCCCAAACGCCGTGATAAGCCCCCATGCCGGAATGGCCTGTGCCATTAAACGGCACCCCCTTCACCATGATATGGATGCATACCTCGTTGATGCAGCCGCCACCGTATTGTTGGGTTCGCATGGTGCGGTTGGCCCACTTCATGTCCTTGGTGAACAGGTACATGGCCAAAGGATGCTCGCGGTCGGCGATGGTCTTCATTAGTTGGTCGATCTCCGAGTCTTTGAAGGGAACGATGGGTAACAACGGGCAGAAGAGCTCGTGCTGCACGATGTGCTCGTCGATATCGACGGGATAGATCATCGTTGGAGCATAGTGGCGGGTTTCTCGGTCACCGACTCCGCCGAACACAATCCGTGAGCGGTATTCGTCCGCCAAACGGGCGCATTTGTCGTAGGCGGCTTCCGTGATGAGCTTGGGATACTCGGGATTGCTTTCGGGATGTTCCCCGATCTGTTTCACAAAGGCATTTTTCAGCTCCTTCATAAACGGCTCCGCCACCTCTTCGGCCACGGCGATCTGGTTGATGTTGATGCAGATCTGTCCGGCATTGCAGAGCTTGAAGAAGGTGATCTTGCGGGCGGCGTCCTTGAGGTCGGCATCCTTGCGGACCACGCACCAGTTGCCGGTCTCGCCACCGAGCTCCAAGGTCACGGGGGTGAGGTTCTTGGCGGCTTCGGCCAACACGTGTTTGCCGACGGAAGGCGATCCGGTGTAGAAGATCTTGTCGAAACGCTGCGCCAGACAGAGGTCGGCGATGTCGTGACCGCCGTCGATGAGGGTGACGTATTCAGGCGGGAACACCTCGGCGAAAAACCGTTTCATGACCTCGGTGCATGCTGCCGACTTGGAGCTGGTCTTGACGACCACCGTGTTGCCTCCGGCCATGGCCGCCGCCACCACGCCGATGGTGAGCAGGATGGGAAAGTTGAAGGGACTGATCACCAGCGACACGCCGTAGGGCATCTTATACACCTTGGTGACCATGCTCGGAAAGCACATGAAACCGCTGAAATGCCGCTCTGGACGGGCCCAACGACGCAATCCGCGGAGCATCTCGTTGATCTCGACAACGATGGGACCGATGTCGCAAAGGTAGGCTTCGACGGCACTGCGTCCCAAGTCCGCGGCCAAGGCGTCTTCAAAATCATTTTCGTGGGCGATCACTGCGGTCTTCAGTTTCTTGAGCTGCTGGATACGCCATTTCACAGGGAGGGTGGCACCGGTGCGGAAGAACTTCCGTTGGGCAGCCACGATGTCTCGGATTTCATTTTCGGTATAGCTCATGATGCAGGTTCGTTAAGGGTGATGCTTTGGAGGATATGTAAAATGTCTTCGTTGCTCATGGTGATGGGTGCGGAATAGTTGATGGAGTCGGCGGCGATCATGCGTGTCAGTTCCTCGTAATCGGAGGCTTTTACAGGCGATACCAGTCGGTTCAATCCGCAGGTGACGATCAGGTCTTCGATGGCCTTTAGAAATTGTTCCGCCGCCTCTTGATGGTCAGTTTTCTCTGTGGCCAGTCCGCAATAACGTGCTATGACTGCATATTTCCGCTGACAGGCTTCCATTTGGAATCGTAGTACAGGTAACAGCATCAATGAAATGGCTTGGCCGTGAGGGAGGTGGTATATGGCTCCGATGCTGTGGGCAAACGCATGCACGTAGCCAGCCAGCTGGGTGTTGATGGCATTTCCTCCGTACATGGCGGCTCGGCACATTGCCAGCCGCGAGGCGATGTTCTCGGGATCTCGCATCACCACGGGCAGATGCTGTAGGATCAGTCGAACCCCTTCCAAGGAAAGATAGGCATCCTCCACATCGACCATCACGTCTCCCACGGTCCCCTCCACCACATGGCTGAGAGCGTCGATCCCACAGGCGGCGGTAACCTTTTGTGGCGCATGGATGGTGAGCTCGCTGTCGAGAATCACATGGGTTACGTCTAATCCTACAATCACGGTAGATCCCTTTTTGCCACGGGTGTTGGTCACAACGGCACCTACCGTCACCTCAGCACCCGTACCGGCGGTCGAAGGCACCGAAATCATCGGCAGGGTCTTCCCGGGAACTACCAGGAACTTGAGCAACAGGGCTTTGGTCCTAAGATTAGGCATCCGCACTCCCGCAGCAATCATTTTGCAGGTGTCAAGCACCGATCCTCCGCCAAGGGCGATCACACATTCCGCCTGGCACTCCAAGGCAAGCGTTCGCCCCGCGTCAATAAGTGCAATGGTCGGTTCGGAATTGATGTCAGTGTATAAGGTGAACGCGATTTCTGCTTCTTTGAGGGATTGCACAATTGCCTGCTCGTAACCGAGGCCGTATAGGGTTTGGTCGGTCACCAGCAATACATGCTTATAGCCACATTGTTTGCAGATCTCACCTATCTGTTTGCGCGATTGATGGCCTTCAACCACTTGTGGTTGTGGAAACGGAACTTTGTGGATGACCTTGCCTGGCAAACGGTGGATTTGTTTTCTGAAGAAATAGGTTTCCATGACGTTGCTTCTGTAAAACTGCAAAGTTACGCATCTTTTGTTGAAAAACTATTTTACCGATTTCCCTTTTTTATCTCGAAAAAGATTCCGACCTTTGCCGCCGCAAAAATGAGCATTAATTTCATTATTAAAAATTTGTAAATCAATCATTTATGAGTAAAGTAAATGACATCTTTCGAGAAATCGGCCAGGCTTTGGTTAGCAAGAAGTTTTGGATTGAGCTGATTATCATGACATTAGGTATGGTCATGACCGCCATCTGTGTCTATTATTTCCTGGTCCCCAGCAAACTGATCGTGGGCTCCATCTCCGGTCTCTCCATCGTGTTGACCAACATCTTTAACAGCATCGGCATCAATATCAGCCTGTCGATGATGATTACGGTAATCAACGCCATCCTGCTGATTTTGGCTTACCTCCTCATCGGTAAGGAATTTGGCCTGAAAACAGTTTATTGCGCTTTGATCCTCGGTCCCTTGACCAAGGTGTGCGAATGGGTGTATCCCTGGGAAAACTTGGCTACCCCGAACGATTACCTCATCAACATGGGCGTCGATGCCAGCTCTGCCTATTCGGTGATGGGCAACCCTTGGTTCGACCTCCTCTGCTGCGTAATCATCCTCAGTGCAGCCCAAACGCTGATGTTCTCCATCAACGCCTCTACGGGTGGACTCGACATCCTCGCCAAGATCGTCAACAAATACCTGCATTTCGACATGGGTAAGTCGGTGAGCGTGGCCGGCGCCATCATCTGCCTCACCGCCTTTGCCATCAACCCCTTCCAGATGGTCATCATCGGCCTTATAGCTACCTGGATCAACGGCATGGTGGTGAACATGTTCACGGCCAACCTCAACCGACGTAAGCGTGTTTGCATCGTCTCGAAAGACTATGACCGCATCCGCCGTTACATTATCGACGACCTTGACCGTGGCTGTACCCTCTATGAGGTCATCGGCGGCTATACCAATGAGAAGTCGATTGAGTTGGAGGCCCTGCTCACCAACGATGAATTCTCTTCGTTGATGGCTTTCCTCGACAAGAACGAAATCAAGGCTTTCACCACCGCCGGAAACGTGAGCGAGGTGTATGGCTTGTGGGCAAAGGATCGCCACAGAACCAGAAAACACGCTGAAAAACGCTAATTGTTGAAAAGTTTATTTAATAAAAAGGGTATAGTTTGTTATCTTTGCATGTTGTCAGGTATAGTTTATGAAAAAAGAAGTAAAGTTTAGCCTGGTATATCGCGACATGTGGCAGTCGTCAGGAAAATACGTGCCACGAAAAGATCAATTGGAACAAATTGCTCCTTTGATTATCGACATGGGCTGTTTCGACCGTGTGGAAACCAATGGAGGTGCCGCTGAGCAGGTCAATTTGCTCTACGGCGAGAATCCCAATCCCTCCGTCCGTGCCTTCACCGCTGCCCTTCATAAAGGTGGCATCGAGTGCCATATGCTCGACCGTGCCCTCAATGCCTTGCGCATGAACCCCGTCCCCGCCGACGTGCGACAGCTCATGTATAAGGTGAAGAAAGCCCAAGGCGTCGATATCACCCGTATCTTCTGCGGACTCAATGATGTGCGCAACATCATCCCCTCCATCCATTGGGCCAACGAAGCTGGCATGATCTCGCAGGCAGCCATGAGTATCACCTACTCACAGGTGCATACCGCTGAGTATTATATGCACATCGCCGACCAACTCATTGAAGCTGGCGCGAAGGAAATCGCCTTGAAGGATATGGCTGGCGTGGGACGCCCTGTCAGCTTGGGACGTATCGTTGAACATATCAAGAAACAACATCCGGATATCAAGGTGCAGTACCACGGACACACTACCCCGGGCCTCTCAATGGCTTCAATGCTTGAGGTGTGCAAGGCTGGCTGCGATTATGTCGATGTGGCTATGGAACCGCTGTCGTGGGGTACCGTCCATCCCGATGTCATCAGCGTTCAAGCCATGCTTAAAGATGCCGGCTTCCTCGTCAAAGACATCGACATGAAGACTTACATGGCTGCCCGCAGCATGACCCAGAGCTTCATCGATGATTTCCTCGGCTATTGGATTGACCCGCGTAACCGTTACATCAACTCCTTGTTGTTGGGTTGCGGCCTGCCAGGCGGCATGATGGGTTCGCTTATGGCCGACCTTAAGCCAGTGCACGCTGCCATCAACATGAACCGTAAAAAAGAAGGACAACCTGAACTGAGCGAAGACGAGATGCTCGTTGAACTCTTCCAGGAAGTGCAGAACATCTGGCCCAAACTGGGCAACCCGCCTTTGGTGACCCCGTTCAGCCAATACACCAAGAACATCGCCTTGATGAACCTCTTCGCGCTCAGCAAAGGCGAACCGCGTTACGAGACCTCCATCGACCCCGCAGCTTGGGACATGATCCTTGGCAAGGCGGGTAAGCTTCCGGGTACCTTGGCTCCCGAGATTGTGGAACTGGCCAAGAAGAAAGGCTTCGAATTCTTTACCGGCAACCCGCAAGACAATTATCCCAATGCACTGCCCCATTTCATCGAGGAGATGAAGAAGGAAGGCTGGGACCGCGGCCAAGACGATGAAGAACTGTTTGAGTTTGCCATGCACGAGAAACAATATCGCGAGTACAAGTCGGGCGAGGCCAAACGTCGCTTCAACCAGGAACTGGAGGCCAAGATGAAGGCGAAGTTCGAGAAGGCTGGTGGAGAGGTCAAGATTCCGGATCTTCGTGCGTTGCGTCATCCCAATGCCGAACCCGTCATCGCTCCTGTCAGTGGCATCGTGATGTGGGAAGTGGATTTCGACGACAAGTCGATTGCTCCTGCTCCCGGTACGGTGTATAAGGAAGGCGACCTGCTCTGCGCCATCAACAGCGAACATGGCATGGAACCCGTGTATGCCCTTTGGCCTGGCAAGATTGTCGAAGCCACTGCCAACCAAGGCAAACGTGTCGCCAAAGGTGAGACTATCGCATTTATAGAAAAGTAATTAATAATCATAATCAACCTAATGTTTAACTAAAATCTCAAAAAAATGAAAAAGTTAGTTTTAACACTTGCAATCGTTTTTGCAGGAATCATGTCAGCCAATGCTCAAGTTTGGATCGGTGGCGGTGTCGGTGCCCAAGTTGAAAAGGGTTACACCTATGTCAATATCGCTCCTGAATTGGGTTATGCAATCAACGACCAATGGCAGGTTGCTCTTGGAGCCGATTACTCAATGGCAACTGGAGGAGGTACGGTCAATTTCCTTTACCTTGAACCCTATGTCCGCTATGTGGGTGGTACCATCGGAAAGAAGTTCTCTCTGTTCATGGATTTGACTGGTGACTTCGAATTGCTTGATGCTGGTAAAGGTTATGCAGTCATGCTGCGTCCTGGTATCGCTTGGCAGGCTACTGAGCAGTTTACCGCTGCTTTCCGTTTTGGCTATGCTGGCTATGACCACAACTACAAAGGCTCGGGCAACAACGGCTTTGTGATGGATTGCTTCCTTGTTGCTCCTGAGATCCGTATCTATTACAATTTCTAATATTTTGATGTTATTGTAATAACGTAGAGACGCAATGCATTGCGTCTCTACGTTTTTTTTATATTTGCACAAAATCATTGGCCATGAAACGTATCGTCCTCATCTTCTTGCTTTCGGTCGCTACCTTTACCGCATTTTCACAAGTCCTTCCTACCTGGGAAAGTATTAACCAACGGGGCTATCCTGAGTGGTTCTCCGATGCCAAGCTCGGCATCTTCATCCATTGGGGTGTCTATTCGGTGCCCTCCTTCGCCTCCAAAGAAGGCTATGCCGAATGGTATTATCGTGGACTTATGACCAGCGACGACCGCAAAGCCTTTCAGGAACGGGTCTATGGTCAAGACTTCCACTATGAGGACTTCGTTCCGATGTGGAAAGCCGAGCTTTGGAATCCCGACGAATGGGCGGAACTGTTCAAGAAGTCAGGGGCAAAATACGTGTTGCTAGTGTCGAAGCATCACGATGGCTATTGCCTATGGCCTAGCCAATATGCCCCTGGATGGAACAGCGTGGAGACGGGTCCTCGTCGTGACATCTGTGGGGAACTGACGGAGGCGGTGCGGAATAAAGGACTCAAAATGGGCTTCTATTACTCGTTGCCCGAGTGGAAGAGCGACATCCATCGCTGGTATGTGGATCCCGACGACCAAATTGGCACCTATGTTGACACTCATATGATTCCTCAACTCAAGGAATTGGTCACTCGTTATCAGCCCACTGTGCTTTTCACCGATGGCGAATGGCGTAACAATGCCGAACAATGGCACGCTACCGAGCTGATTTCCTGGTATTACAACACCGTGGGCAAGGAGGCCATCGTCAACGACCGTTGGGGTGAAGGACAGCAACATGGCTTCCGTACACCGGAATACAGTGCAGGCATCACCCTTACCGACCGCCCTTGGGCCGAATGCCGTGGCTTGGGCCGCTCCTTTGGCCTCAACCGCAACGAACCCTTGGAGAACTACATGACTTCTGATGAACTGATCCGTCATTTCGTCACCTTGGTAGCAGCAGGAGGGGGGATGACTCTCAATGTCGGCCCCGCCGCTGATGGCAAGATTCCCTTGATCCAGCAGGAACGTCTCCTCGACCTTGGTCGATGGCTCGACATCAATGGGGAAGCTATCTATGGGACCAGGCCTTACCATAAGTTCTATGAGATGAAGCCCGTCACTGTGACCCGTTCCGACCGGGAGATTAACTTCGATTGGAAACGCAACTCACCCGATCCTGCCATCAGCTGCGACCATTTCCAAGCTCAATGGCAAGGCGCGTTCTTTTGTGCTGCCGACACTTATACCTTCGAAATCCAGACCGACGACAAGGCTCAGCTCCTCATCGATGGAAAGACTGTGATAGACGATGTGAGAAAGAATTCCCAAGAAACAGTAACCCTCGAAAAAGGTCAACATCGTATCGAAGTTCGCTATGAAGAAGATGACATGGAAGCTACCATCGCCCTCTATTGGTCGTCGCCAACCATGCCAAAGCAGGTGATGACTGGTTTCCAGATGGGAGCAATGCTGCCAGCCATGGGACTGCGCGCAACCTACTCCTGTGAACAGCCCTGGCTATGCTATACTCAAAAGAAAAACGCTTTGTACGCCATCGCTCTGGATTATCCCCAAGATAGCCTGGCACTGAGTGTGGAAAAACCTCAGGATGGTTTGAAAGTCAATATGTTAGGTACGGCAAAGGAGTTGCCTTGGGCCTATCGGGATGGAAAACTGATTATCGACACTTCGGGATTGAAGTATGCTGACTTGAAATCAAGTGCAGCTTGGGTGTTCAAACTCAGTCCGTTTTTATCAGGGTATAACCAATGATATGCGTTGATTTGGTAGGGATACGCTTGATGTAGAAACGCTCGTCTTCCCTTGAGAACTTGAAATGAATGCGGTCTCTTGCAGGGAAGCATTTCAGTGACTTCCGGTTGTTCCAGTTGGTTTGGTATTCGTAGTCTTTCGTCTTGAAAAACACAAATCTTCTTTTTCCCTTGAGAATGCTGGTGTTATAGCCGTCAAAGAAGTTGGGGTTGCCCCATTTGCCTACAAAAGCCTCGGCATGACGGATGCCATGGACATATACCTTGAAGGTGATGTCGGAGACAGGAACGATTTCAAGGATCTTCTGCTCGATGACACTCTGGTTCTCATCATTAGTGGCTTCCAGATAGAGATAGGAGCCGCCCATCTGTTCCCAGATGGGGGTGAGGTGCAGGGTGATACGAGTGGAGTCGCTGAGTTCACCAACGTAGTTTCCTTGCATGGTAGTGTAAAAATAGCGCAGGTCTTCTGTGAAGTCGGCTTCTTTCTGGGAATACCCGGAAAGGGTCATCAATATGACAAAAAGGGATAAAAAGATTCGTTTCATGACAAAAAGATTAGAAGGTTAGCGTCAAGCCTAGGGATGGCAGGATGGGTAATTGGTTCACTACATCGCTAGTGATGACGTCAACATAAAATACGTTGGCTCGGTTATAGACATTGGTGAGGCTGAGATCGACTTCCAAGGTGGTGTGTTCGTTGAAATAGAACTTGCGTTTGGCATCAAAGTCCAGGCGGTGATACGTGGGCAGTCGTCCTTGGTTGAGTTCGGCAAAGAGCAACCCCATCTCTCCGTTGGTGGTGGTATAGTCGAAGTTGATTCCTTCCTGGAAGGTCAAGAACTCATAATAGCCCTGAATTTGAGTGAAGGGGAAACCGGTGCCGAAGTTCCAGCGTCCACTGAACTCCCATTGACGTTGGTCACCTGCCGTATAGGTGAGAATGATGTTGACGTTGTGACGACGGTCGAAATGCGGTTGATAGGTGACCAGACTTACCTGATCGTTTTCTATTTTTTCATAGTTGCGATTGACAAATCCCAAGGCATAAACCGCCCACAGATACCAGTTGTGGTTCTCATATTTCACAGAGAGGTCAAAACCATAAGCGTCGCCATTCTCCACCATGAAGTCTTTTTTAACCAAATCGTTGATGGTGGCGTTTTCTTCATTATCCTGGTAAATCTTGTTGCGGTTGATATTGGTCAATTGAATGAATTGTTTCCAATAGCCTTCGAGGTTCAAGGTCATGTTGTCGGTGAGATCGAACTCGGTGCCAAGGACAAAGTGGTTGGCTTTTTGAAGGCTCGAGGTGATGCGGCTTCCGTTGAATTCCTTGGGGACGTTGGTGACGCCTGAAAGGAAGCCGTAGAACAGGTTGACCACATCGCGGTCGTTGGTGGCTGCCACGAAGTCTTGGGTATAACGTCCTGCAGCGCCTTTGAAACGAAGTCGGTCATTGAGGTTGTATTTGATGGCCAAGCGCGGCTCCAACGACGGGACGCTGAAGGCCGGGTAGTATTGCAAACGCAGGCTGGGCTCGAACAGCAACTTGCCGAAAGTGGCTTTGTATTTGACGTAAGCGCCAATCTCAGTAGAGTAGTTGTTCTCTGTGATGCGGTAGTTGCCGTAGTTGCTGAATGTCAGATATTCGGTCGAGAATCCCAACACTTCGATGCCGTATTTCAGCGTATTCTTTCCCAAGAAATAGTTGAAGTTGAACCCCATGTTGAACCCGTCGATTTTACTGTAACGCTCTGGGTTGTTACGCTCCTGCATGCTCGAGATATAACTCGAATAGGCCACGTTGCCCTCGATCATCACCGGGGCTTTTCCAGGGATGATGAGGAAATTGGCTCCTGCTCCCCAGGAGTTCCATTTGAAGTCGGACAACGACTTGTAGTTGTTGACTTGGTCGTTGAACGAGAAACCGAACAAGTTGACCTTGGAACCGTTCGGGGCATTGATGGAAACTTTGCTGTAAAGGTCGGAATAGTTGAAGGGGAGTCCATCCTCGTTGGCATAGCTGTAAAGGTAGTGGCTGGTCTTCTCAAGATAAGAGTGTTTGGCTGACAACACGAAGGTGATGGCCGCGTCGTCGATGGTTTTGGGTTTCTTGAGGGGACCTTCAAGGGTCAGTTTGGCACCAAAGCAGTTGGCACCGATCTTGCCTCCCCAGCGTTTCTTGTTGCCGTCGCGGGTGGTGATGTCCATCACCGAAGAGATACGGCCACCGTATTCTGCCCCGAAACCACCGGTATAGACCTCTGCATTGCGGATGATGTCGGTGTCGAACACCGAGAACAAACCAATGGAGTGGAAGGGATTGTAAACCACCATGCCGTCGAGCAACACCTTGTTTTGGATGGGAGAGCCGCCTCGGATATAGAGTTGACCGCCTTGGTCGCCCGTGAAAATGACACCGGGAACCACCTGCAGATACTGGGCCAAGTCAGCCTGTCCACCTACGCTCGGAATTTTGTTGATGGTCTTGGGCGTCACCGTGATGACCGAGGTCTTGGTCTCGGTGCGCGCCTCAATCTTGTCGGCAGTGATGCTCACCGCCTCCAAAGTCATGCTAGTCTCCTTCAACGTGTATTTCTTGTTGAGCGTCAGCCCCTTCGAGAGGGTCACGTGGTCAACAAGGGTGTCGTAACCCACACAAGTGACATAGAGGTTATAACTGCCATCGGGGATGCGGGTGATGTTGAAATACCCGTTTTCGGTGGTGGAACAACCTAAGGTAGTGCCTTTCAGAAAGACGTTGCAGAACATGACGGGCTCGCCCGTAGATTCCTCGTAAACAAAACCTTTGATGTCATTGTCCTGAGCCATTGAGGCCATAGGGATGGCCAAAACGAAAAACAGTAATAGTCGAGTGATGAAGGATCTTTGCATGATCGTTGTTTTTAGTGTGTAACGAATCTGCAAAGATAGAGTTTTTGTGTAAATAATTCACTAAGTTATTCGTGTTTTTCTTTGAGGGTTAGCATTTATTACGAGGGGTGTTATCAATAGCGGACCACGGAAAGGTCGGAGACGGCACAGCTCAAGTCGATGATGATTTTATGCTCGTTTTGTCCGAATCCTGGTGTCCGCCAAACACCGCGTTCGATTTTCTCGAATCCGATGAAATCCTTGCCAATGATGGCCGACTCGAGGTTGACCTGGCAGTCCATGGTGGACGGCACCTTGATGTCGATGTCGGAAGCACCCGTGTTGATAGTGACCTTGGTATCGCATCCGTTGTCCCCAAGCTTGAGGTCGAGGTCGCAGGCACCGCCGTTGATCTTGATGTTGCCCATCTTATACGGTGTGAGGTCAAGTTCAGCATTGGCCGCACCCATGTCGAGGCTGAAGTCCCATACGGGCTGTGCGCACAAGGCAAGGTCGAGATCGTTCATGTTGTCTTTCCCGATCTTTTTCGAATGTCCCTTTCCCGTCAGATAGATGGCGGTGTTGTCGTCGCCCTTTTCGCTACGGAAACTGTAATTCACGAAGTTGCTCTCAATGTCGGCTTTCACTAACTCGGCGCAAGGAGCTTTTACCGTCAGGTCTCCCGCACCAAAGTCAATGTCGATGCTCGCCTTGGCAACCTCTTGATAAGGCTCGGAGAAGTGTTGCTCATCAGCGATGTCGGCATCCGTTTTACTAGCGGTGTAATCCTCGTCGTCAGTGTCATCGTCCCAATCCCAATTGCTGACATGGCGGTTGATGAAACGAGTCACGGGATTGCCTTGGTACCCCCGATTTTCCACATGATAAAGCAAGCAGCCCATGCCAAGGGCAACCACTAAGATTGCCGACTTGACGTATTCGTTCAGAGGTAACATGGCGATGCCACAGATAATCAAGATCATCGGCCATAATGTCCAAGCGACAGACCAATGGAAATCGAAGACGTGTAAGGTGGAGAGCAAGGCAACGACACCGGCAAACAAGATGAGGATGCCCACGAATAAATTTCTACTTTTCATGATTTCTGCTGTTTATTGGGATGATGAGAACAAGACCAAGGATAATTAAGAGAATCGGCCAAGCAGTGCGCCAGTTGATTTCGGGAATGTACCGGCCAACTAAACACACTATACCGATGACAATGAGGATAAGACCAGCAGCCATGTTGCCGTTCTTTTTCTTTTGCTCGTTGGAAGAATCCGTCGAGACTGCATATTGTGCCTCAGCCGTTGGCTCGCTATAATCTTTCTTGGATGGCATCACCGCCCAAAGGATGAGGTAGATCAGTAATCCTGAAGCTCCAAAGAAGAACAGGAAGAAGAACAATACACGCCAAAATGCCGGATCCATGTCAAAATAATTGGCCAATCCGGAGCAGACACCCCCGATGGCTTTGTTGCGGATGTCTCGTTCAAGTCGTTTGTTGTTGCTCATTTTTTTTCTGGTTGTTTTTCGATGATGTATAACGTGTGAACTCCAAAATAGTTACACCAAAAGAAATTATTTTCTCAAATTTTATTCCAAAAATGGTTACTTTTGCCTATCAAAGAAGATAAAACATGAAAAAGGTCCTATTGCTATTTGTGCTTGTTGGTTTTGGACTCGGATTATCAGCTCAGCAAGTCGATGTCTTTGACCGTGTCGAAAAGCAGTTTCCTGAGATTCCCCATGGCTTGTTGCGGGCCATCTCCCTTACTAACACTCAAGGCCATCACCTGACGGATGCGGATTACAGCTTCGACGTGGACGACCCTTCTGCCATGCCTCGTGCCTATGGCATGATGGGCCTGGTGAAAAACGGCAAAGGGTGTTTTCGTGAGAACTTGCCGCTTGTTGCCAAATTGTCAGGCATCTCCGAAGAAGCGATTCTTTCCGATCCCGAAACCAACGTGACAGCCTATGCCAAAGCTATGGTGATGGTAGCTGAAGAGTTGCGTGTCAGTATGGATACTCCGGAGTCATGCATTCCTCTCATCCAAGAGCTGTCAGAGCTGCCTTTGCGGGAGGAGAAAGATGAACTTCCTATGATGATGATGCTATATTCGGTGTATCATTATCTCGGTTCGGATCTCAAGTCCTTGTTTAAAGAGGATTATGAGATGCTCTCGTCCACGGGTCTGTCATTCTCGAAAGAAACGGATTACCCCGAGGCTTTATGGGTACCTGCTCCGGAATGCAATTTTGAAGAACGTACCAAGCCCATCAGTGGCGTGGTGATCCATTATACGGAAGGCTCCTATGCGGGATGTATCAGCTGGTTTCAGAATTGTGATTCCCAGGTCTCAGCCCATTATGTGATTCGTTCCTTCGACGGACAGGTGACCCAGATGGTCCGCGAGCGCGACAAGGCCTGGCACGCACGGACCGCCAACGGCTACACCATCGGCATCGAGCATGAAGCTTATGGCGATATCATCAGCTTTTTCACCGAAGCCATGTATGCCTCCTCATCCCGTCTGGTGCGCGATATCTGTTCCCGTTACGAGAGCATCGATGGCCATCGAACTTTCTATTTCGATACCTTGGACAATGGCATGGCCCTCAACACTGGCCTGCATGACTTGGGCGGCGAAACGGCTTGCATAAAAATCCGTGGACATCAACATTATCCGGACCAATCGCATACCGATCCCGGACCATACTGGGATTGGAACTACTATTACAAGAAAATCAACGAAGGCACACCCATCACTTATCTTGGAGGCGCTGGAGTAGAAGAAGGGACCTTGAACCATCTGAATTATGGTGATGATGAACGTCGCATATGGCTGATCCAGAGTGCTGTAAATACCGCTATCACCCTGACTTTCAGTAGTTTTGATTTAGAAAAGGATTACGATTTTCTATGGATCTATGATGGCAGTAATGTGTATGCACCCAAAATTGGACGTTGGAACACGCATTCCCCAGGCAGCGTGACCTCCTCGGGTAACACGCTTTGTGTGGAATTTCGTTCCGACTGTGCCACCAGTGCTGGAGGATGGAGAGCGAACTGGAAAGTGAGTCACGCTGACGTGGCATCGTCTGACGAGCAAGTCCCGATCATCGTGACCCCGAATCCTGCCGATGATCATATCAAAGTGAGTCTCAGTTCTGATGACCAATTCGAGGTCAAGGTGTTTGATGTCGTGGGACGAGTTTTCTTCCAAACGACGGAACAATCCCCTCTCACCATCGACGTATCCCGTTGGCCTCGTGGAATCTATACACTTCAATGCACTAGCCAAACCACCGGTGCTCGTTTTGTTGAAAGAATTATTCACTAAAAATGTTTGTGACACGGGATTTATTCTTATCTTTGTGCCTGAAGCAATATTAGTGAAACAACATCATAACACATAATAGAATGGAGAAATTATTGTTACTCGGAGATGAGGCCATTGCTCAAGGTTTCATCGATGCGGGAGGCAGTGCCATCAACAGTTATCCCGGCACGCCCTCAACTCAGATCACGGAATATGTTATGAAATCCAAACAAGCCAAGGAACTCGGTGTCCGCGCTAACTGGTGCGCCAACGAGAAGACGGCATTGGAGGCATCCATCGGTGTGGCCTATGCCGGCAAACGTGCGATGACTTGCATGAAGCACGTCGGCTTGAATGTCTGCGGCGACCCCTTCATGAACGCCGCCATCATCGGCACGAAAGGCGTCCTCGTCGTGGTGGCCGACGATCCAAGCATGTTCTCTTCACAAGATGAGCAAGATAGCCGTTTCTATGGCCATTGGGCAATGATCCCGATGCTGGAGCCTTCCAACCAACAGGAAGCTTACGATATGGTTCATTTCGGTTTCGAACTGAGTGAGACCCTTGGGACCCCGGTGCTCTACCGTATCCCCACCCGTCTCGCCCATAGCCGCGCCGGTGTGGTGCGTAAGCCTGTCCGCAAACAAAACGAACTCACCGAACCTGCCGATGCCAAGTCGTTCGTCCTCCTTCCGGCCAATGCGAAACGTCTCTATAGGGACCTGATTGACAAACAACCTGCTTTCACCAAATCATCAGAGACTTCAGGCTACAACAAGTATTTCGAAGGCAGCAACAAGAAACTCGGTATCATCACCACCGGAATCGCCTATAACTACCTGATGGAGAACTACCCGGGAGGTCAATGCCCTTATCCCGTGGTGAAGATCACCCAATATCCGTTGCCTTTCGACATGATCAACAAGCTATATGACGAAGTCGATGAACTGCTGGTCCTTGAAGACGGTCAGCCATTTGTTGAGGAGCTGATCAAGGGCTTCCTGGGCAAAGGCAAGAAAGTCATGGGACGCCTTGATGAGACCATCCGTCGCGATGGTGAGCTGAACGCTGAGAAGGTGGCCAAGGCTTTGGGTATGAAGACCGAGTCGGAGTTCACCGTTCCTGATGTGGTCACCGCTCGTCCTCCGGCGTTGTGCCAAGGATGTCCTCACGTGGATAGCTACACGGCCTTGAACGAGGTGATGGCCAACCATAAGGGTGGCAAAGTGTTCGGCGACATCGGATGCTATACCTTAGGCTTCAACATGGGCGCCATCCAAACCACCGTCTGCATGGGTGCCTCCATCACCATGGCCAAAGGTGCCAGCGAGGTGGGCATCTTCCCGGCAGTGGCAGTCATCGGCGACGGCACCTTCGGACATAGCGGCATTACCGGCTTGCTCGACTGCGTCAATGAAAAAGCCAATGTCGTCGTCATGATTCTCGATAACGACATCACCGCCATGACCGGCGGTCAGCCCTCATCGGCCAACAATAAGTTGCGCCAGATTTGCGAAGGCATCGGTGTCGCCCCTGAACATATCCGCGACATCGTCCCGCTGCCAAAGAACCATGCAGAAAACGTCAAGGTCATCGAAGAAGAAGTCAACTACAACGGTGTCTCGGTCATCATCCCACATCGTACCTGCATCGTCGAGCTGAAGAAGCATCTTAAAAAATAATTGAACAACTGATTAACTGAACAACTGAATAACTATGAAAAAAGATATCGTTTTATGTGGCGTCGGTGGCGATGGCATTGTTTCAGTGGCCAAGATCATCTCGGATGCCGCCTTGAATATGGGCCTGAACCTCAAACAATCAGAGATTCACGGCATGTCGCAACGCGGAGGCTCGGTGTTCTCTCACCTCCGCCTCTCCAGCGATGAGATCTTTGCCGATGTCATCCCCGAAGGTCATGCCGACATCATCCTCTCCAGCGAACCGATGGAAGCTCTTCGCTACCTGCCTTGGCTCGCCAAGGACGGTTGGATCATCACCAATAGCGACCCCTTTGTCAACATCAACAATTATCCCGACATCGACAAGGTCTATGCCGAGCTGCGTAAGGTGAAGAACTTGGTGTGCTTCAACGCCTCAGAGATTGCCAAGACGATCAAGGCACGTTCCAATATGGTGCTCCTCGGAGCTACCGTGCCTTATCTTGGCATTGAACTGGGTAAGGTGGAAGAGGCCATCAGCCATATTTTCGGCAACAAAGGCGCCGAAGTCGTCGAGGTGAACCTCAATGCGCTTCACGCCGGTTACGAGCAGGCAAAATCTTAAGAGGCGCGATTAACAAAACCGTCAGCACCTCCAAGGCGTACTTCACCCAAGGATGAATGCCCGTGGTCCAGAGCTGGAACACAATCAGAATCAGGGTGACTACCACAAAGATGGCCTTGCCATACTCTTTCTTCCGGAAAATCTGTATTAAACTGAATACCAGCAATCCGGAAAGCACCAACTCGATGATGAGGAACACCAGGTTCCTCGACCCTATCTCGGCAGCGTAATCGCTGCCGAGATAGTATGAGTCAATGGAATAATGGAGAAACACCAGAGTCAATACCTCAAACAGGAACAACATGCCGTAGTAGGTGATGGCAAATGCCGCCGCCAACTTCATCGCCAACGTGAGCTCGGGCTTGAGATCAAAGATTTTGCCTTCTGGTGCCATAATTCTCAATTCTCTTGAAATAGAGATGATATAACAATATGAACATCAAAGTCATCAAGAACTCGTTGAAAAACGGACTCTGTGACTCTTTCGAATAGATGTAAGCCACCTGGGTAATCAAAATCAACATCTGAGAGATGCTATAGATATGAAAACCAATTCGTTGTAGCTTGAACATCTTGAGAACTCCCACCAAGGAACCGATAAACAACACAGCAATCAGCAGATAATAGATGGGCTGTACGCCTATCTGTGTCGCCAAGTTGTCTAACATCGTCTGGCGCATGGCCTCCTCCATGTTCGGCATGAAGAGCTGCAACTGCTCTTCCAATTGGCCGCTCTCCATCATCTCCTTCATGAAAGGCATGAAAAGATAGGTGAAGATGGAGCTGAAAATTTGGAAGAGTGCGTTGATCAACGACAATACCAAGAGGATGGTCATCCCCACGGGTCTTCTCACCGGTTCCTGGATATCGTTCATGGTTTATTTGTTCTTCAGATCATCAAACGCAATCGGGTAGTCCTTCACAAACTGCACGCTCTTGGCAATCTCGGTGTACATGACCTTGTCGATGCGGACAAACTCAACCACTTTGCGGTATTCGGCCACAAAATTCTCAATGGTCTTCGACGACTTCAGCGGACGGCGGAACTCCAAAGCTTGAGCAGCGTTGAATAGTTCGATGGCCAGCACGCGCTCTAAGTTCTCGGCCACTCTCAAGGCCTTGGTGGCAGCGTTGGCTCCCATGCTCACATGGTCCTCCTGACCTTGCGACGACTCGATGCTGTCAACAGAAGCAGGAGTGCAGAGCTGTTTGCTTTGGCTCACGATGGAAGCCGCAGCATATTGTGGAATCATAAAACCGGAGTTGAGACCGGGCTCAGCGACGAGGAAGGAGGGAAGGCCACGTTTGCCGCTGATAAGCTGATAGATGCGGCGCTCACTGATGTTGCCAAGCTCCGCCATGGCGATGGCCAAGAAGTCGAGGGTGATGGCCAAAGGCTGACCATGGAAGTTGCCAGCAGAGATGACCAAGTCCTCATCGGGGAAGATGGTCGGGTTGTCGGTGACAGCATTGATCTCTTCACTGAACACCGATGCCACATAGTCGATGGCATCCTTCGAGGCTCCATGCACCTGAGGCATGCAACGGAAGGAATACGGATCTTGAACGTGCTTCTTCTCTCTCGAAATCAGCTGGCTGCCTTCCGTGAACTGACGTACACGCTTGGCTGTGACGATTTGGCCGTTGTGATGACGGATCTGATGGACCTGATCAAAGAAAGGCTCGATACGGCCGTCAAAAGCCTCAAGGGAGACGCAGCCGATCAAGTCGGCAAGGTAGCTCAGTCGGAAAGCCTTAAGCAACACGTAGGTGCCGTAGCTGCTCATGAACTGCGTGCCGTTGAGCAAGGCCAAGCCTTCTTTCGATTGCAAAGTGATGGGCTTCCAACCGAACTTGTCGAGGATCTGTTGGGCTGCAACAATCTTGCCTTTATAATGGACTTCGCCCAAACCGAGCAAAGGCAGCATTAGGTTGGCCAAGGGTGCCAGGTCGCCCGAAGCGCCCAAAGAGCCTTGGTTGTAAACCACAGGCAGGACATCGTTGTTGAAAAAGTCGATCAACCGCTGAACGGTAACTACCTGCACACCGCTGTTGCCGTAGCTGAGACTTTGCACCTTGAGGAGCAACATCAGCTTGATGATCTCTTTGGGGACCATCTCGCCCGTGCCGCAGGCATGTGACATCACGAGGTTCTTCTGTAAGGTGCTCAGGTCTTCCTTCGAGATGCTGTGGTCGCAAAGGGAACCAAAGCCGGTGGTGACACCATAGATGGGCTTCTCCGGATTCTCCATCTTCTTGTCGAGATAGTCGCGGCAATGTTGGATGCGTTGGATGGCCTCATCGGAAAGAGCCAGATGATAACCTTTGGTGATGATTTCGTTGACTTGCTTGAATGTGAGTTCCTTCGAACTGATATAATGGGTCTTTTTCATGGGTTGGGTATTTATTTCAAAATGGTTTCTACTAAATGATTGGCATCGACGGTCTCTTGAACACCTTCCTTCATCCACTTCACGGTGAATCGCTGTTCGGCCATCTCTTGTTCTCCGGCAATGACCACGATGGGGATGTTTCTCTGGTCGGCGTATTTCATCTGTTTCTGGATCTTTGCCGCATCGGGATAGATCTCAGCATTGATGCCGTGTTTGCGCACTTGGTTCAAGTACTTCATGCTATAACGCTCCTCGTTCTTTCCAAAGTTGAGGAAGATGACTTTGGTGCTTTCCGACATGGTCTCAGGGAAGAGATGGAGCCCTTCCAACACATCATAGATGCGGTCAGCACCAAAGCTGATGCCAACGCCTGAAACGTTGGGCAACCCAAAGATTCCGGTGAGGTTGTCGTACCGTCCACCACCTGAGATGCTGCCGATGGGGAAGTCCTTGGCCTTTACCTCGAAGATGGCTCCAGTGTAATAGTTCAACCCGCGGGCCAAGGTGAGGTCGAGTTCAGTGTCGATGCTCAACTCCATGTCGTCAATGTAGTCAAACAAGGTCTCCAGTTCCTCAATGCCTTTTTGTCCGACTTCGTTGTCGAGCATGGTCTTGAGTTGACTGAGCTTGGCTCTGGTGTCGCCTTGCATGAAGAGGATGGGCTGAAGTCGTTCAATGGCCGCAGCATCCAAGCCTTTCTCTGCCAGCTCGGCGTTGACTGCGTCGATACCGATCTTGTCCAACTTGTCGATGGCGATGGTGATATCGACCAACGCATCTGCCTTGCCAATGTATTCAGCGATGCCGGCGAGAATCTTTCGGTTGTTTATTTTTAATAAAACATTGATTTTCAGATTATTAAATATATCATTAACGATATTGACCAATTCAGCTTCATTCAATAGTGAGTTGCTTCCGATGATATCCACGTCGCATTGGCAGAACTCGCGGTAGCGTCCTTTCTGAGGACGGTCGGCACGCCATACGGGTTGGATTTGGTAGCGTTTGAAAGGGAAGGCGATTTGGTCGCGATACATCGTTACAAAACGGGCAAAGGGCACCGTCAAGTCGTAGCGGAGTCCCTTCTCGCTAATCTTGCCAGCGATTTTCAACGATTCGAGAGGTTCGCCATGTTGCTCCACGCCTGACATGAAATCGCCGGAGTTGAGGATGCGAAACAGCAGTTTGTCGCCTTCTTCGCCGTATTTTCCCAACAAGGTGCTCAAGTTTTCCATCGAAGGGGTCTCGATGGGCAGAAAACCATAGCGTTTGAAAACCGATTTGATGGTGTCGAAGATATAGTTGCGGCGCACCATGACTTCTGGCAAGAAGTCGCGTGTGCCTTTGGGTATAGAGGGTTTTTGTGCCATATTCTTTGGGTGGTTATTTCAATTCAAATGACTCGCCGGGTTCAGGAATGACCACATTTTCCCAGCCTTCTTTCCTCAGCACGCGTTTGTAATACTGCAATGCGTCTGGGTCGCCATGGACCAGGAAGGTTTGTTTGATCTTCGAGGGTTCTTGGCATTTCAGGTAGTCAACAAGTTCCTTGTAGTCGCCGTGTCCGCTGAAAGCATCGAGGGAATAGATATCGGCGGCCACGGTGTATTCGTTGCCGAAGATGGATATAGTCGATGGTTTGGGATCGGCCAGCAGGCGGGCTCCCAAGGTCTCGGGAGAGCAATAGCCGATGGCCAGAATGGTGTTTTTGGGGTTGGAGATGCTGTTGGCGATATGATGTTTGATACGTCCAGCCTCCATCATGCCCGATGCCGAGATGATGATGCAGGGCTCTTTCCTTGCGTTCAAGGTCTTCGACTCGTTGACGTTACGGATGAAGGTCAGGCTGTTGAATCCGAAAGGATCGGGGTCGTATTCAATTACGTTTTTCACATCGTCGTTGAAGAGGTTGAGGTGCATACGGAAGATTTCCGTGGCATTGACGGCCAAGGGGCTGTCCACGAATACGGGAATCTTCTCCGGCAGCTTCCCTTCGTTATAGAAGTTGTTGAGCAGATAGACAATCTCTTGGGTGCGGCTCACGGCAAACGAAGGGATGATGAGCTTGCCACGTTTCTCAACGCAGGTATTGTAAATGATGTCCAGCAGCTGTTGCTCGGCGTTGGTTCGGTCGCTATGGAGACGGTTTCCGTAGGTGGCCTCGGTGATGAGGTAGTCACAATGCGGGAAAGGTTCCGGAGAACGAAGCAGGTAATTGTATTCTCGTCCAATGTCGCCGGTGTATGCGATACGTGTCATGGTACCTCCCTCATCGATTTCGATGGTGGCGCAGCCGCTGCCAAGCAGGTGGCCGGTGTTGTTGAACTTGACCTTGATGTTGTTGTCAAGATAGACATAGCGGTTATAGGACACGCTGAGGAAAAGGTTCATACTGGCGCGCGCGTCTTGCTCGGTGTAGATGGGCTCCAAGGCAGGAAGGCCCTGACGACGGCGTTTCTTGTTGAACCACTCCATATCATTCTCTTGGATGAAACCGCTGTCGGGCAACATGATGTTGCACAAGTCGCGCGTGGCATCGGTGCAAACCACTTGACCTCGGAAGCCGCGTTTGTAAAAATAGGGGATTAGACCACAGTGGTCGATATGGGCGTGGGTAAGGATGATGTAGTCCACCTCCTTGGGATCGACCATGGTGTTGCGGTTGGCCGCATCGGTCTCCAGTCCCTTGCCCTGAAACATTCCACAATCCAGCAAGATCTTCTTGCCATGGTCTGTGGTGATTAGGTGTTTGCTACCCGTGACCTCTTGGGCGGCGCCGATGAATTTTATTTTCATACAATGAACTTTGTGAATTAATCTACGATGATTTTCTGAGTTGCCACCCCTTGTCCTGAACGAAGGATGAGCATATAAATGCCTTTGCCGAAGGGAGCCAAGTCGATCTTGGTTTCTCTTTGGTCAAGGTATTGGTGAATCATAGTCTGTCCCAGGCTGTTGACGATGCTGAGTTCTCCTTCACCCATGATGGTGAGGCTGCCTTGAGTCGGATTCGGATAGACCTTGAGTGCTTGTCCTTGTTCATCCAAATTGGTGACGGCGACCAGTAGCGGCTCGGTGTAGCATTCATCTTCGCCATAGTTGGCTCCAACCATGTAATAGTACTCACCGGGAAGCACATCCTCGTCCATGTACTCGTAGTGGTAGTTATAGGGTACGTTGACCTGTGAGGCAATCTTCTCCATGTGATCTGGATCGACGCCCCTGTAGATGTTGAAACGGACCAGGCTCATGTTGACACTCTGGTCTTTGCTCCAGCTCAGTCGGGTGCCAAACATCATGTCTTCCCAATAATAGTAGCCTTCAAAGTCGCCAGGAGCGATGCATGCATCCACCTCGGCGCAAGCCTCGTTGGACCTGGGGGATTCAAAGCCAGGATACACCACGCTTACCGAGAAGCAATAGGTGCCGTTGGCCAGATTCTCGATGATGTATTCTGCCGCCGTAATTTCAGCGATGAGTGTGTTATCCTGAAATACCCTATAGGAGCTGGCAGAGGTGATCGGGTCCCAATGGAGCTTGATCTTGTTTCCATCGGCAGTGGCGGTGACGTTCACCGTAGGAGCCACCGTGACATTCACCGAAGTTGACTTGGGCGATCCAACCCCTTGGTAGGTGCAGCCGACCTGATAGGAATAGGTTCCGGGGGCCAAGTTGGTGTCGGTGAACGTGGTCTCGGTTATTCCTTGGGCAATCAGCGTATTATTGCGATACACCTTATAGGAGTCAGCGTATTCAGTGGCATCCCAGCTGAGCTGGACGTTTACGCCATCGACAATGGTCGTAAGGTTCTCAGGTGGGCATACGACGATAACGGTGCAACTGTCGGCATTGGAATACGTTCCGCTAGTGACGGTGCAGGTGTAGGTGGTCGTCGTGGTTGGGTTGGCCATGGGCGACTTGATGTTGCTGTTGTTCAGGGTCTCTGATGGGGTCCAGTCATAGCTGAACTGCCAGTTTCCACCAGTGGCCTGGGCGTTCAGCATGGTTGAAGAACCGCGAGTGATGACGGTTGGGTTGGCAGTTACCGTCACTGACACGGGTTGATCTTCACCGCTACTGACGATATTGATCGTGGCGATATAGGTGATCTTGTTGAATCCTATCACAGTGAGTAAAGCCTCGCCTGCTTGGGTTGGGGTCTCAAACTCAATGTTGGCGACACCATCGGTAATCACAGCAGAACCCATAATCTCATTATCTACCGTCAAGGTAGCGCGAGCGCCTTCTGCATCCGTGGCGGTGACCTCAAAACTCGTCGTTCCGATGGGGATGACTGGATTGTGGACGATGCCCATCTCCGTGGGAACGGCGTTGCGAATGGCCAGTGTCGGGTCACCATAAAGAATCCAGCACATATAAGTACCCATGCCAGCTGAGTTGTTGGTGCCGTATTGGTCGATGATCTTCATGTTGCCATCAAAGGAAACTCCTCCCAAGGTGCGTTTGATGTTGTTCTCGTAGCTCTCCACGAGGACATCCACCATCTCATCTTGACCATACATTGGAGGAACCCAGGGTTGCGAGATGTAAGAGAACATGCCTCCGATGGCTCCCGTAGGTTGGTTGACGTCGTTGCCGTTTGTTGCACGCATCCAAGCTTCGGCAAAACAAGGTTGATAGTGGTCGTATTTGCCGTTCAAGCAGGCTACTGACCACACGAAAGGAAGCTTGTTCACGTTGGTCAAGGCGTTCACGTTGCTGTTGCTGTAACCAAAGACGCCCCAGCTGGTCTCTGAACCATGGTTGCAATAATTGATGATGCTCAGGCCTTGGTTGATGTGCTGGCTCAGCGTGTTGGCGTTTGAGTTGGCACCACCGGCGTTTTGGTAGTCACGATAGATTTCTTCATAGTTGTATCCGAGCAGGTCTGCCTTGATATTGTCGATGTGGACCCAGTCATCCTCACCGAAATGACCGCCATTGCCTGCGGTGGTCGCGACACCTGTGCCGTAAGTAAGCCATGTGTCGGAAGCGTTCAGGTCTCTCTCGTAGGTGATGACCTTGTTGACTTGCGTAGTGACGTGCTCAACAGTCTCAGCGGAGAAACGACCTACAATGACATCATTGTAGAAGTCGTTGCCTGCAACTTGTCCGTACCAGTTGTCGGAACGTCCGCTATATCCTCCATTATAGGCGTAGTATCCTTGAATCTGGGCGTTGTCTCCAACGAGAAGGATGTGTGAGATGCTGTTGTCATTGTCGTATTGCGCTTGGGTATAAGCTTTGAGGGCATCGCTTGTGCTGCCTGTTACCGAAGTGCCTACGATGGTAGTGGGGATGCCGATCTGTTTCTTCCAGTTGACATAGGGTTGCATGGCGTCGATAAAGGCGTCGTGGCAGATGATGAGCAGACGTCCGGTCTCGTTGACGGGGGTATAGCGGTTCATGCTGGCCTGGCAGTTGATGAAACGACCCTCATACATGGCCTTGAACTCGGGGTCCAGCTTCATGGTGTTCGACTTGCGGGTCAAGGTGTTCCTGCCCTGGGCGCCATCGCTGTACATCTCGACGGTGAGGTCGTAATAGACGCGCAAGGTCTTGCTCGCAGGATTATAGGCAAAGGGATAGACGACCATGTTCTGTCCGCGGAAGTCACGTAAGATATATGGATCGTAAAGTCCCACTTGTTCTTTGGGGAAGAATGCGTCGGTGGAGTAGGCCTCGCCATAGACGTAAGGGACGTCGTCGGGGTCCAACTGTCGGCTAAAGAAACCTTTGGATGGTGCCACTTCCATGTCGTAGTCGATGTACTGGGCATCGATAACCTTGATAGCGTAATGCTGTTGGTCTCCGATGATGGCTGGGATGGCTATCATGGGAAGGTTGGGCTCTCCTGCTTCGGAAGTGCTCACGGCCTTGGGCACGGATATAACGTTGGCTGTGCCACGGGGTGTGACGACCTCAAGGGTGTTGAACCCCGGTACTTGGACATTGACGGTGATCTTGGATTCGCTTGAGGCTACCAAGGTGGTTTTAATGCTTGTAGGTCTGCTGTTGCTGATGGGAGTCCAGTTCTGACTCATTCCTATCAGGGTGGCAAACACCAAAAGGGTGGTTAAGATGCTTCTTTTCATGAAGTTTAGCGTTTGATGATTAGAGCCGCAAAGATAATACTTTTTTCCATAAAAAGAAAGGGTCGCTTTTGTGAAGCGACCCTTTTCGGTTCCAAAGAAAATCAATGGCTTATTTCACGATGACTTTCTGGATGTTGCTTTGTTGGCCATTGTTCAGTTGGAGGAGGTAAATGCCCTTGGCAAGGTTGCTGAGGTTCAGCTGTTGGCTGCCGCTGGCTTTGCCACTCATCACTTGTTGGCCGAAGCTATTAAATAAGGTGTAGCTGTAGTTGCCGTTGAACTGGATGTTCAGCTGGCTGTCTGTCGGGTTAGGATAGACAACGAAGTTGCTGTTGCTCTCAGCAACACCGAGGAAGCTGATGACATCGACAACGATGTAGTTGGGCTTCGAAATGGCACCGTCGCTGTCGCGGTAAACCACAGTGTAAGTGTAAGTGCCGTGCTCAACTTCTTCTTCAAAGTCAATGCCATCTTGCGTACCAAGTTCTTCGCCATTACGGAAGATGGTGTAGTTGACAGCTCTGTCTTTGGCATCCCAGCTCAGCATGACGGTGTTCTCGTTGGTTTCTGCAATCAGGTTCTCCACAGGATCAAGAGCAATGATGACTTGGTTAGCTGGCAGAACGATGTTGTCAACCCAAGCGCAGTCACTACCGGAGGCAGCAGAGTAGTCCTTGTCATAGGTCCATTTGATGACATGGTTGCCGGCAGCAATCTCATAGCTCTCTTGCGACCAGTTTACATTGCCTGACCAGTTGCCCTTTTCAATACCATCGATGAAGAAGTGCAGTTTGTCATAGTTGTATTCAGAAGAGACTTTCTTAAAGAAGCTGATTTCACCATCCATCGGGATGTTGACCGTGAGCACCATAGAGGTTGATTGGCTGTTGCCAATGACACCAGATTTGGCGCAATAGCTTCCTTCGTAAGCGTTGGTGTTGTCAATGGTCCAATCGGCATTGCCTTGGAAGGTCCAAGGGAATTGCTCGAAGTTACCAGTCTCAAAGTCTTCAGCGGTATTTCCAATGGAGACGGCGGTAGCACCGTCAATGGTGTAATGGTCGGCGTTCAATACATAGTTGACTTCATAGCAAGAACCTTCTTCAACTCCTTCAGCAACCGTGTATTGGAGGGTAAAGCTAGCGGTTTCACCTGGCTGAATGGCCTCGTGAGCGAGGTAGGTCTCAGACAAAGTGATGTTGGATGAGCTGCTCATGAGGTTTAAGGTAGTAGCAGGAGAAGCACAATGGCCATTGTTGATGAATTCCAAAATCATGGTTCCGGTTTCACCGGCGACAGCACCACTGAGATTAACGTTTTGAAGCGATAATGCAGGGGCATTTAAGGTCACGCTGAATGAACCATCCCAAACCTGTTCACCGGCGCTGAACTCAAGGTTGAACTCGGCAAGGGTCTGATCAGGAACGTTGTTAGCCACGGCAAAACGGAAACCGTCGGTCATGGTGACAGCTTCACCAGCTCCAACCTCGCTGATTGTAGCGATGGGGTTGAAGATCTCTTGGATGTATTCGCAATCTGTACTGATGGTGACATTGACGTTTTGGACATCTTCCACACCCACGTTCTTGATCGTAGGATAAGCAGTGGCTTCTCCGCCATAGGTAACCATCATGTTATCAGCTTGTACGTTGCATTCATCGAGGATGAGGTAGGGACCCTCAGCAGGAACAATTTCAATGGTGCCTCTATAAGTAACCTTATTGTAACCCATCACGGTCAGAGTAGCAAGGCCCACATTGTTGAGCGGTTCAAAATGCAAGGTAGTGCTGTTGTTTTCAATCTTACCAGAGGCAATGACTTCACCGTTCATCGACAGGGTGGCGATACCATAGGCGGTCTCGGCATTCACGATGAGGTCACTCATGCCAAGCATCAACACGCTTGGGTTGACAGTGACGTTCATGGAGACTGGGTTGTCGGTGCGGACCATCAAGCTCGGGTCGCCGAAGAGGATCCAAGTGTTGTGGGTAGAACCATTGTCGCTGGGGTGCATGTCGAGGATGTACTCGTTACCGTTGAGAGAAACACCGCCGAAAGTGTGGTTGAATTGGTCGCTGTGTTTCCATTCGGTAAGGATGTCAACCATCTCGTCTTGTCCAGTCATAGGAGGAGTCCAAGGCTGTGAGATCCAGCTGAACATACCACCGATGGCACCTGTAGGAGCACCGTTGCTGTTGTTGGTGGCTCTCAACCAGGCTTCGCCGAAGCAGTTGCCGTTGAATTCACCATTGTTGCAAGCCACTGACCAAACGAAGGGCAATTTATAGTCGTTCGTCAAGGCATTGACGTGGCTGACGCTATAGTTGCCGACGGCCCAGCTTTGCTGAGAACCGTGGTTGCAATAGTTGATGATGGTGGCACCATTGTTGACATCAGCGCTGATGGCGTTGGCGCTTGTCCCGCCACCAACACCTGAATACTGTTGGGTTACCGTTTGGTAGGTGTAATGGAGGAGGGTGTCGCGGATGTAGTTCACGTGAACATAGTCAGCTTCACCGCCCATATGGCCCATACCAGCTCCTTCGTTTGCGCCAACACCGATACCCGTGTTCAGCCAAGTGAGACCTTCCGGCATGTCGCGCTCGTAGTACAACACCTTATTAACATGGGTCTGCACATCGTTTACGCTCTGTACGGAGAAACGGCCGACAAATGCTTCGATATAGTAATCGTTGTTAGCTCCCTCCAACATACCAAACCAGTTGTCAGAACGGCCACCGCTCATGGAGTGAGGTGTCAGATCGCTATAGTCACCAACAAGAAGGATGAACTCGAGGTTGCGGTCGGGGTCATTGTAAATGTTGGAGATGTAGTTCTTGATCTGAGTATCGTTGTTTCCTCCGACTTCCGACAGGCTGACCATAGTGGTAGGACGGCCGGATTCATTCTTCCAATCGACAAACTCTTGCATGGCCTCCATGTATTGGTCGGGGCAGATGACGAGCATCTCACCAGAGTCCTCGATGAAGGTGTATTTGGATGCACTTTGTCCGAAGTTGATGAAACGGGTGCTGTAGGCATGTCCCATTTCCGGATCCACCTTGATGGTGTTGCTTCTGCGCGTGACTTTCTGGTTTTCACCATTGTCGCTGACCTTGGTCATCTCGATGGTGAGATTGTCGTAAACACGCAGGGTGTGCGTTTGAGGGTTGTAGGCGAAAGGACGAACCATGATGTTTTGGCCGCGGAAATCCCTCAGGATGTAGGGGGATTCAAGATAAGCTTGGCTGGCAGGCCAGAAAGCATCCTGTTGGTACATCTCACCATACGTGTAAGGAACATCATCCGGGTTGATTTGACGGCTGAAGTTACCTTTTGACGGAGCGATGTTCATGTTGGGATAGTCAGTGTATTGTGCGTCGATGACGTTCACAATCATCTCAGCATGGTCGCCAATGATTACCGGAACCGGAATCATCGGGAGGTCAGGAGCACCAGCGATAAGCATCGAAGCCATCTTGGGGGCGTTGACGATGTACTGATCACCTTGTGGGGTTTGAACCTTGGCAAAGTTGAAGTCGTTCAGTTGGAAGTTGACGACGACACGGTCTTCTGAACTGGAGATCAACTTTGTCATCGGAGCCTTTTGGGCATAGCCACTGCCAAGGAGAAGGATGGCGGCGACGAATAACAGGATTTTTTTCATTTTGTGATTATTAACTATTTTTCGATTTAATTCCATTTCAATTATTCAACAACGATCTTTTGGACTTGGGTTTGTCCTTCGGTGGTGATGCGAAGCATATAGACTCCCTTGACGAATTTGCTGACGTTGATCTGCTGGCTGCCGGTGGCATTGCCTGACTCGACGATCTGGCCTAGGCTGTTGATCAGCTGGAAGCTGTAGTCATTAGCGTTGGTGGCAATGTTGATCACGCTGTTGGTGGGGTTCGGGAACACCTTGACAGAAGAAACTTGACCTTCAGCAACTTCGTCATAAACGATTTCAACAAGGATGGTTGCAGGCGTGGAGACCAAGTTGTCCTTAGTGGCAAAAACGCTGAACTTGTAGATGCCAGGTTCTGGGAAGTATTGTGAGAATGCAGTCTCATTGATTTCCGCAATCGTCTCGTCGTTGCATTTGACGATATAGGACTGAGCATCTTCAGTGCCTTCCCAAGTGAGGGTAGGAGTCATGCCAGTGAGCGTAGCTTGAAGGTTAGTGACAGGAGCAATGAAGCTGATGACGTTGGTGGGCGGGAAGGTGATGTCATCAATCCAAGCGCAGTCTTGACCGTTATTCACTGAATAGTCTTTGCTGTAAGTCCATCTGAAAGTGTGACGGCCGACACTGATCGGATTTGAAAATTCTGTCCATGCCACTTCTCCTGACCAGTTGTTTACCTCATTGTTGTCAATGTAGAAACGCAGCTTGTCGAAGCTTTGTTCAGAGGAGACCCTAAACATGAAGGTGATATTGCCAGCGGCTAAGACATCGACAGTCAACGACATCGAACTTTCCGATGTATTGGCACCAGAGTTCGAAGACTTGGCGCAGAGATTGCCGTCTCTTCCTTCAGGAACGATAGTCCAGGCATAAGTAGGACCAGTTGTCCAGTTGTCACCAAACGCACCCGACTCAAAGTTTTCCGTGATGGCACCATAGCTCAAAACGTAGATGTCATTGACGATGTAGAGTCCGGAAATGAGCTCGTAAGCGATTTCGTAGGTGGATCCAATTTCAGCCTGTTCGGAAACAATATAAGGAATAGTCATGGTGATGATTTCATCCACACCAACGGTGTTTTCAAATACGGTAGAGGGCTGTTCAATGGTGATGTCGGTCGAGCTGCTGTAGATGTTCAGCACACCGCCGTTGAACGGCACGGAACCAACATTGGTGATGGAGAAGGTGAGGATATTGTCGCTTTGTTCAATATTGGAGACAAGGATGGTGGGAGCGTGGAGCACAATGCTGAACTTGCTCTCCCATACCTCTTCACCATCGGTGACGGTGAGGAAGAACTGAGCCTTGGTTTGGTCGGGAACGTTGCCAGCGACAACAAATTGGAAGCCTTCCATGACGGCCGTCTGATCAGGATTGATGGTGGTGATGGCACCTTCGCCTGAAGTGATCTCAACGTATTCGCATTCGGTGGTGATGGTGGCAGTCAGGTTGTTGGCCGACTGGGTGCCAACGTTCTTGACTTGGATGCTAAAATCGATGGTCTCACCATAGTTGGCTTGATCGACGTTCATTTCATACATGTCATAAGTGACATAAGCGCCATCGAGAGCGGCTGCAATGACCGTGGCGATGTAAGGCTGACGGTTCGGGTGGGTTACTACGATGTTGACGTCACCGCCGCTAGTGACGGGAGTGATCTCGATGTCGGCGGTGCCGGTCTCGGGAATGAGGCCTGCGCCCAAAAGGACACCGTCTTTGGAGATGCCGACGTAGGAGCCAGGGGCAGCATCCACAGTATAGGTGCTATGGCCGATGGGCAGGGTGGGCATGTGAGAGACTTGGTTCTCAGCAGGCATGACGCGGTAAGGCATGATAGAGCCATCGCCCAAGGCGTGGTAAGCTTCCCAGTAATACTGGTCGCTGACACTGCCTTGATAACCTCCTGCGTGGCCATAGCAAACGGCGATGTTGCCAATGAACGGGATGGCAGACACGGTGTTAAAAGCGTTGTCGTCCCAAACAGCATCGTATGAGCCAACGGTAGTGGATTCCATAGGAGGCATGCTGTTGATGACGTGGGTGGCACCGACGCCGAAATAGTAGTCCTCGTACCAGTAGGAGGAGGGGCAAGAGCCGATATAGGCATAGGCGGCTTTGGTGTTGTTGCGGATCATGGCCTCACCAAAGCAGGTGCTGGAAATACCCCAGTCGGCAGCCTCGCAGCAGTTACCCATGGCGAGGAAAGGCTTGCCTTCATTGGTAAGGGCATTGACATCGCTGACGGTCATTTGAGGATCAGCCCAGCTTCCATTGGAGCCGTGAGCAGTGTAGTTGGCGAAGCCGACACCGGTGTTCATGCTGGCGTATGGACTGTTGTATGGTTGGCCGAGGAATTCATAGACGTTGGTGAAACCATGTTCGGCATTGTAATAGTAATTGGTGGCATACTGGATCGTAGGCTTGCCGATTCTCGGGTTCCAAGTGCCATCCCAACCGGCAATCAGCAACACGTTGTTGAGGTAGGTCGGGTCGGGGAATTCAAATCTCTCATACATGAGGGTCTTGTAAAGGATGTTGTTCAGCTGTTCAACGTTCTCAGCACACATGCGGCTGTGGAGCATTTCAGGATAGTAGTCGTTGTCCATGCTCATGTATTTGAGGTCGCTGACACAATGTGACTCGACACCGGTATAGCTGGCCGGCACTTGGTTTCTGTCACCAACGATGATGATGAAGGTGGGAGCATTTTCGACATACTTGCTTTGGATGAAGCTGCGGATTGCAGAGGCATTGGTTCCGACCTCGTCAGTGTAGTTGACGTCCATGTAGAAACCCTTCATGGTCTTCCAGTTGATCCACTCTTGCAATGCAGACTCGAACATACGGTCGGCGATAACCAACATCTTCACAGGTGCATTCCAGAGGTCGGGGTGTTCGTCATAAACACCGTCTCTCCAGTTGAACATCGTGCTGTAGATGCCCTTGAAATAAATGCTTGCGGTTCTGGCGAACTCGTTTTGGGCAGCTGCCTTGTCGTAGTTGTTGTATTTGACTTCGACCTCGATGTTGTTGTAAACTTTAATGGTGTTGGTCGAAGGATCGTAGTTGACAGGGTTGATGGTCAAGGAACCCACCTGGATGCCACGCATCGTGCCTTGCATCTCGAAATGTTGGATCGGGCGATCGCTGAAACCTTTCTTTGCATAAGTGCTGGCATTGTAGGCGAATTTGATGTCCTCGGGCTTCTGGTCTTTTCTGACGGAAGCCTGCTGAGGCATAATCGTAGCGAGGCCATAGTCGGCCAATGAATACTCTTCAACGGTGTAGTTCTTCACATTCACCGTAACGTTATTGGCTCCGAAAGGAACCGCGATCAGTTTGTGAACTGAAGGAAGCGAAGGATCACCCACGTTACCAGCAGGCATCGTTCCTTCCATGACAAGCTTCGAGAAAGTACCGTTCTCGTCGGTGACGTTCTCTGCCTCAATAGAATTGAAGGAGAAAGTAGCGGTGAAACCGTCATCTGTGTTGTTAGAGCAGTTTTGCACAGATTTCGCCGCTCTCAAGTTAATGTAGTTTTGGCCCATCAACTGAGTCTGAGCGAAGATCCCAACAAGCATCAGTGCTGAGATCAAAAGAGCTGTTTTTTTCATGCGAGTAAAATTTGATTCGTTTGTTTTTAAATTATTTTGTTGATTTATTTGTGATTCTCACGTTGGTACGTTTTTAAAAATCGGCTTCAAAATTACAAAAAATCTGTTTTCGTTGTTATGATTTTATAATTAATTCACCTAAAATACTTCTTAAATATTTCATTAGTGGATTAACTTTCGGTATTGCTTCTCGTTGCTCAACACCTCCACAGCTTTGGCAATGGTCGGATCCTCTTTCAAGGTTACCTCGTAATACTGCTGCATCTCCCAAACATTTCTTGCAATCAAAGCCTTGATTTGTAATCGGATGTATTTCTCTGAGCGTTGGAATTCCTCGTCATTCCATTCCACCTTCTCGTTGGCAGCAAGTTCCTTTATGGCATCGATCATGGCCTTGCTTACGACGAAGTTTTTGTTGTATTGGCTGAATTCTGGATATTCCTTCTTGAGCTCATCGCGGTGTTGCATGGCATAGTCCACGGTGTATTTGTTGAACACGCCCTTGCGCACGAGGTTGGTGTAGAGCTTGCTGTTAAACGTGGTGTCGGCAGGCATGAAGATGTCGGGCATGATACCGCCTCCGCCGTACACGATGCGGCCACCGTCGGTCTTGTATTTCAATGAGTCGGGGAAATGAATGCTGTCGGCATGGAAATACTCACCATGTTCGAGACGCTTGGTCATCTCTTTGTAGTAATCCTCGGTTCCTCCCTCGTATGGCCTTTGGATGCATCGGCCCGTGGGAGTGTGGTAGCGTGCTGTCGTCAATCGAATCACAGCGCCGTCAGGCAAGTTGAATGGACGTTGCACCAAACCTTTTCCGAAGGAGCGGCGACCGATGAGCACGCCGCGGTCGTGGTCTTGGATGGCCCCCGAAAGGATCTCGCTGGCTGATGCTGAACCCTCATCGATAAGCACTACCAGGTTGCCACTGGTATAGACGCCTTTCTCCGTGCTTCGCCATTCCTGACGGGGCGACTTCAAGCCTTCGGTATAGACAATGAGCTTGTCGGCTCCGAGGAACTCATCGACCATGGCGATGGCCGTGTTAAGATAACCGCCGGAGTTGCTCCTCAGGTCGAGGATTAGCGACTTCATGCCTTGGTCTTGCAGTTTGGCCATAGCCGTCTTGAACTCCTTGTCAGAATCTTGTGCAAAACGATCCAACTTGATGTAACCGATGTTCTTCTCCATCATGAATGACGCGTTGATGCTGTTCAACGGAATCTTGTCGCGAATGATTTCGAAATCCATCAATTCCGGGTCGTTGCCCCGCTTGACACTGACCACCACCTTGGTGCCTTTTTTGCCACGTAAATGCTTCTGCACAAATTCGTTATCGACCTTCTTGCCGAAGGCATCCTCACCATCAATCTTGATGAACTGGTCACCGGCCATGATGCCCACCTTCTCGGATGGACCACCTGGAGTAGGACCGATGACGGTGATGGTGTCGCGTACCAACTGAAACGTCACCCCGATGCCCTCGAAACTGCCTACCAGAGGCTCATTGGCCTTCTCCACATCTTTCTTCGAGATGTATGCCGAATGCGGATCCAGCTCTTTCAACGCCCCGACAATGGCATCCTCAACCACCTTGTCTATGTTCACCGTATCGACATAGAAGTTGTCGATCAAATACAATGTGGTTCCAAATTTCTGCGCGTTGTTCTGCACCTTGCTCTGCTCCTTGTTCTGTCCAAATACATATAATGAAACACAACAAAAAACAATAATAAAAATCAATCTTTTCATATATCCAATACTATATTTATATTATCTTAATCTCACCTCTCATCTCTAAATTCTAAATTCTCAATTCCTAATTATCTCAAAGGTGTTGTCCTCAAATAGCTTGATGATTGTGGAACTCTTCGGCTTCGACATCGTGTCGTGATAAAGCTGTACGGTGTAATCAACGGACTGTTTCATCTCTTCGGTGATGTCGTTGTAGGTCAGCGCAGGAGGCTGACCGGTGAGGTTGGCTGAGGTGGAAGTGATGGGCTTGCCGAGCAGTCGGATGACCTCCTGACAGAACGGATGGTTGACCACTCGGATGCAGATGGACTTATCGGTAGAGACATTCTTGGCTAAATTCTTGCTCTCCGAGTAGATGATGCTTAATGGAGCCTTGGCTTTCTTGATCAAGTCATAAGCGATGATGGGTACGTTGACCACATAGTCGCTTAGCCGTTCCACGCTGTCAACAAGAATGATGAGGCTCTTGCTCGAAGGGCGTTTTTTGGCCTCATAGACCTTCTCGATGGCCTTGCTGTTGGTGGCATCGCAGCCTACCCCCCAAATGGTGTCGGTAGGGTAGAGGATGGTCTTCCCTGCTTTCAGGAAAGCTACTGTGCGTTCAACTTCTTCTTCAAAGGGAGTCATGTCTTGCGGAGTTTACTGGTTAAAGAAAGCAAAATTACGTTTTTCCTCTTTATTTCGCTCGAAAAATAATTGTATATTTGCACATTATTTTAAAAGCTTGGCATGAACGGCATCACGGGTCTGATTATCACTCGCAATGAGGAACATAACATAGAGGAATGCATCCGCTCCTTGCGGATGGTTTGCGATGAGGTGATCGTTGTTGACTCGTGCAGCACCGACCGCACGGTGGCTGTTGCCCAGTCGATGGGAGCCAAGACCATCGTTCAACCTTACCTCGGCGACGGACCGCAGAAAAACTTTGGTATCGACTATGCCTCTCACCCTTGGGTGTTCAGTCTCGATGCCGACGAGCGCATCTCGCCAGAGCTAGCCGAGGCTGTCAATAACATCGACTTGGAACGCACACCCTATGAGGCTTTCGAGGTGCGCCGTCGCAACTTCATCGGCAGCCGCTGGATCCGCTGCTGCCATTGGTACCCCAATTGGCTCGTAAGGCTGTATCGGACGGACAAGACTCGCTACACGGACTCGAAACAACATGCCTCCGTGCCTTCCTCCAACAAAGGAAGGATTAAGGCCGACATCATTCATCAGGCTTACGACAATATCGGTGAGATGTTCACCAAACAAGCGCATTCGTTTAGCTCCCGTAGTGCCAAGATCATCTTTCAGAGCGGTAAACGGGTTACGGCATTCGCCCCCGTTGCCCATGCCTTCGCTGCTTTCTTCTTGAACTACTTTGTCAGAGGAGGCATATGGGGCGGACTTGATGGACTGTCGATCTCAAAGGCCATGGCCATGAACGCCTATCTGAAATATGCCCGAGTGCTGGAATACCAACGCGATCCTAAAGTGCTTGAAAACGAAAACTTCGACGAGGTATGGTGATTGGATTCGACGCAAAACGGGCCTTTTGCAACGCCACGGGATTGGGTAACTATAGCCGCGGAATCATCAGCGGACTGGCATTGGTGCATCCTGAGGACACCTTGCGTCTCTACACCCCGTTCCGAAAAGCTGAGTTTGCACATGCCTTTGACCATCTGACCAATGTCGCTGTGAAAGAGCCCGCAAGCAAGCGGAAAGGAGGAAGTCTTTGGAGGACTTTCGGCATCGCCGCCGAGTTGCGCCGCGAGCCCCTCGACCTCTATCATGGACTTAGCCATGAGCTGCCTCAAGGAATGCCTTCCGATATCCCCGCAGTTGTCACCATCCATGACCTCGCTCCTTGGCGCTACCCGAGCCATTTCCCGTTGCTCGACAGAACCAGCTATCGCAACAAGATGCGCCATGCCTGTCATCGTGCCGATACCATCGTGGCGGTGAGCACGAGCACTAAGAATGACCTCATGGAGTTTTTGAATGTTCCAGAAGAGAAAATCGTCGTCGTTGGCCAATCGTGTCACCCGCGTTTCTGGGAGCCTGTCTCTGAGGTGGAACGGATACGTGTCAAGGAAAAATACAACTTGCCTGAAAAATACGTTATCACCGTGGGTACCATTGAACCTCGAAAAAACCAACTGACCGCAGTGAGAGCCTTGGCTAAAGTGAATGCGGAGATTGCTCTTGTCATTGTCGGGCATCCCAAGCCTTACAACGACAGGGTGTGTGACGAGATGCACAAGCTTGGTCTTGAACAGCGCGTAATCTTTATTCATGAGGCTGATTCTGAGGATCTTCCTGCACTATATTCAAGAGCAGTCTGCAGCCTTTACTTGTCGCTTTACGAAGGCTTCGGCATCCCTGTCCTGGAGTCGATGTGCTGCGGCACTCCGGTCGTCTGCTCCAACCAATCCTCACTTCCTGAAGTCGGTGGGGATGCTGCGGTTTTAGTGGAACCTGAAGATGATGCAGCCCTCAGTGCAAACATCAATAGAATGGTGTCTGATGCCGATTATCGGGACACCCTTGTTGAGCGTTCGCGCATACAAGCGGATCGCTTCCGTCAGGAAAAAGTCGTGAACGAATTGTATGAAGTATATCAACGGCTGTTGAGGAAAGGAGTTGAGGCATGAGAATAGGTATTCCGATATGGATGGCATTGACTGCCCTGGTTGTGGGCCTTGCCTTCGCCATGCTGCTTTATTTTCGTAACAAAAAACAGCATTATGGAAAGGCTTTGACGGCAGTGCTTTTCGCCTTGCGAACCTTGATAGGGGGCATCGTTGTCCTGTTGCTTTTCAACCCCTTTATCCGCCAACGGGTGACCGTGGTGGAACAACCTACGGTGTTGCTTGCTCACGACAACTCTGCGTCCGTGGTCCTTTCCAAAGACTCGAGTTTCTATCAAACCGACTATCTTACTCGTTTTGACGATTTCCGACAGCAGTTGAAGCGAGACTTCCAAGTGGATGAATACTTGTTCGGTTTGAATGTGCGGGAGTATGACCAACTTGACTTTACCGATCAGTTGACTGACATCTCGTCGATGCTTCAGTCGATGGTGCGACGTTATTATAAAAGGAATGTCGGTGCAGTGGTGCTTTTCTCCGACGGCATCTATAACCGTGGATTCGAACCCGCCTTGGTCTCCGAACGCTTCCCCTTCCCCGTCTATACCGTCGCTTTGGGCGATACCCTGTCGTACCCCGACTTGGTGGTGAAGGACGTACAATATAATAAAAAGGTGTCGTTGGGTTCCACCTATCCTGTGAGGGTGATGGTGGGAGCTACCGACTGTTTGGGTCAGAAAGCCTCGCTGAAGATCTCGGAGGATGGGCGGGTGGTCACTCAACAAGACGTGGAGGTCAGCTCCAACCGGTTTTCCAAGGAGTTCGACTTCATGCTGGAGGCCGTCACCAAAGGCGTTCGCCAACTTGAAATCGAGATCAGTGGCTTGTCTGATGAGACACAGCGACTCAACAACGTGAAACGAGTCTTTGTGGAAGTTCAGGACCAAAAGTTTAAGATCCTGTGCCTTGCCGATGCTCCACACCCCGACCTGGGTGCCATAAAAAGCGTACTCAACGACGATTGTGAGATGGACTTCGTTCTTGGACGCGACGAGATCCCTGACTTGTCGAAATACCAACTCTTGCTCTTGCATCAGACACCGTCGGCCCATACCGACATGAATGCCTTGAGCACCCAACTGGAAAATAACAAACGGATTCCTGTGTTGGTGGTGGTGGGCAATGCTACCGATGTCGCAGCTTTGGGTAAGCTTCAGCATGCCATGGAAATCCATCGCGGCGTGACTAACACTATGCTCGACGTAAAAGGCTTTGCCAACGCCTCGTTCGGGACCTTCACGGTCAGCGATAAGCTTCGTGACAATGTTGGAAAGTTTCCCCCCTTGGCTCTTCCTCATCTCGAAATCAACACGCTTTTGCCTCACGACGACCTGCTCTTACAAGATGTACTCGGCATGAAGTCGGGATTGCCTTTGTTGACTTTCGTGAAAGAAGATCGAAAAATGGCTTTCTTGTTCGGTACCAACGTCTGGCGATGGAGACTCTACAATTACTATCAAGACCAGAATAGCAATGTCTTCGACGAACTTTTCTCAAAGACGATCAACTATCTGCTATTGAGCCGTGATGATGGCTCGGCTGTGTTTGCCAAAGAAGAGTATTTCAGCAACGAGGCGGTGGTGTTCACCGCTGAGTTGCGTAACCCTAGCAACGAGTTGGTGACTGAGTCGGAGCTGAAGATGCGCATCGTCAACAAAAAGACGGGGGAGAGCTACGATTATGTGTTCTCAAAACGCGACCATGATTATGAGCTCAATGCAGGTTTGCTTCCGGAAGGCGTTTATACCTATCGTGCTGTCGCTGAGGAGGGTGGCAATGAGGTGGCGATGACTGGTTCGTTTGCGGTGGTCTCATTGGGTATCGAAGCGCAGCAGCTTACCGCTGACATCGACCGGTTGAGGAGTCTTGCCGTGGCTACCAATGGCAAGTGTTATACGGTTGACCAAATGGATCAACTCTTGCAGGACCTCAAAGCCGATGCAAGGATTACCTCCGTTGATCATCACGAGAACCGTTTTGAGGACCTGATCCATTCCAAGTGGATCTTCTTCGTGCTGATCGGCTTGGCAGCCTTGGAATGGGTATTGAGAAAAATGTTCGGATCGTATTAAAATTCTAAATAATAATTCTAAATTCTTAATTCAATGAAGATTCAAGATCAAGCAGTCGTGACAATGACTTATGTCTTGCGCGAGAAAGATGAAAACGGCCGCATCATCCAAGAGGCCACCAAAGAAAAACCATTTGTCGCTATCTTCGGCATGAAGCAACTGTTGCCTAAGTTTGAAGAGAACTTGATGGGCAAGGAGCCGGGCGACAAGTATTGTTTTTACCTGACTCCCGAGGAGGGCTATGGCGAGCGTGACGAAAACTATGTGATGGATCTCGACAAGAGCATGTTCATGCAAAACGATGTTTTGATGGATATGGTGAAGGTTGATGCCCAGCTGATGATGCAGACCGCTGATGGCCGCCCCATCATGGGTGTTGTCCGCGAGATTGGTGACAAGCACGTGAAGATGGACTTCAACCACGACCTGGCTGGTGTGCATCTCTGCTTCAGCGGCGAGATCCTCGATGTCCGCGAATCCACTGACGAGGACTTCAACGACAGCTGCGGAGGTAGCTGCGAGGGCTGCAGCGGATGTCACTGATTTTTTAGAAGACAGGAGTAAGAAGACAGAAGTAAGAAGACAGAAGACAGAAGTAAGAAGACAGAAGACAGAAGTAAGAAGTAAGAAGTAAGAAGAAGTCTCTGAAGAGGTACTATGTCGGAGCGTCCCGGAGGGACGCGCTCTTATTAACCCCACACAAGCGAAGCGCAGTGTGGGGTTAATAGCATACCTATGCTGCGTGTCGAAGACACGCGACTTTGTCTCTACATCTTTGGCTTCGGCGTACTTTCGTTGTATCCTATTAGGATACGAATACTCATGTCATTTTGGATATCAAAGCTATTATGTTTTGTATTATTTTTTAAATTTGCTAGGTGTTTAATAATAGTTGTACCCGACACGGACTAGGGATTTGAAAATGCGTAAACTATCCTTTTTGTTTTTATTGGTGGTCTTGTTTTGTATGGCAAGTTGCGGAAACTATATTACAAAAATTCCCAATCATGTAACAAACAAAGCGACTTTTGACAAAGCGATTCGCTCTGTTCAATCCAAATTGGAGAGCCAGGGCTTTAGATATCTTGGTTATGAGAATACTTCGCCGGACTTCCTATTGGTGTCTGATACTAAAACTAGACGAAGAAACTCAGATTGTTATAGATTTATGGATAAACAAGGAAACACCTTAACTTATTCTATTGCTTTGTCTCCGTATTCGCCATTGTTAAGCGAAATTGAAGTGTGTGATTGCGAAACGAGTAATCCTCGTGACCATGAAAGGTTTTGTGGCGACGAAGGAGTTGTGAAACGGGTGCTTGCAGAGCGAAGGATGAAAGGTTATGAAAAACGGTATATATACGAAAACACTTTTGTTGATAGTTTCGTTGATTCTATACAATCTCGGATAAGGAGTCAAGGTTTTGTGTTAATAGGTTATGAATATCAGGGGATAGATTGCCGTAAGTATGACCATCGGGATAGTTATGATTATGTCGATAGTTTTGGGAACATCATTCGTATTTCTGCTTTTCGTGATGGTAGTAAGGGCAAGTCTAACAATAATAAAGCTGCTCTTTATGGATTTGAATTAACTGATTTTGGTGATTATGAAAAGTATTTGGGCGATATTGGTGTAATTAGGCAAACCATTAAAAACCAAGATTATGGCAAAGATATTCCTCCTGCCCAGGCCGTTTTAAAAAGTCTAGGTTATAAGATTAAAGGTTATAGGTCGGTTATAACTAAACAACACGAGCTGCATAAAAGCACCTATTATTTTACTGATAGTTTGGGTAATACTATGGATTACGCTATTTACTATAAGCAGCAGAAATCATTAAAAGGAGATTGTGTTTCTTATTATGAATTGTGTGAATGTAAAACGAATAATCCTGATGATTTCGAAAGGCTTTTTGTAGATGACGGAGTGTTCAAGCCAATAAATGATTTGCCGGGAGACCTGAATGTTATACGCGATAAAATTTATGGTGCAATACTATCTTTTATCTTATTGTCCCCGTCTATCATTACAGCCATTTTGGTCTTTGGTAAATAACCTTCTATTCTCTATTTTAATTATCTCTGCCATACTTGAAGTTGCTCCCGACACGGATCTAGGGAATTGAAAATGAGAAAATTTTATCTATTTGTTCTTGTTGCTATGGTAATAGGCTTGACGAGTTGTGGTGAGGCTAATTTGGCGACGAAAAAGTTCACTTTTGACAAAGCCAATCGTTCCATTCAATCCCAGATGGAAAGTCAAGGTTTTGAATTAATTGCTCATGACTCAGAGGAAAAAGGGATCAAAAATTATATAAGAAAGGATACCTATCATTTTGCTGATAGTTTGGGGAATGCTATGGATTATTCTGTTAATTATAAGACACAAGACGATTATGTTTATGCAGTTGAATTGTGTGGTTGTAAAACGAGTAATCCTAATGATTTTGAAAGGTTTTGTGGCGATGATGGGGTTTCCAAGCCAATTAAAGAACTACCTCAAGATCAAGAGATCACAATGGGGATGCGCCTTTCTGCATTAGCTGGTGTTGCTTTATATATTGCCATACTCAACGCTCCATTGCTTTTGGAAATTGCGTTGTTTAGTATTCTTCCGTAGAGGTCTTCATTATTACAGATTGTTAGATGACCTCAGCCATGCCAATTGCTGCTCAGGGTGTCATTGATGTCATAAAAAACACAAATTGGTTGAAATATGTTGGTTTTTGATGTTTTTTTGCCATCAAATTATCATCATTATGTCGCAATCAGCTTATACTATCCGTTTGGATTCGGACTTCCTTAGGAACGTCCCGGAGGGACGCGCTCTTATTAACCCCACACAAGCGCAGCGCAGTGTGGGGTTAATAGCATACCTATGCTGCGTGTCGAAGACACGCGACCTTGTCTCTGCTTCTTATCGTTTCAATCCCGCCAGCTGCTGCTCAATGACAGCAATTTTGGCTTCGGCGTCGGCTTTCTTCTTGCGCTCCTTTTATTTGTTTTATTCAAAACAATATTGCCTTTTTTGAAAAAACCATGTATATTTGCAATCTATAACAAAAGGAGGGATTATGTCGACCAAAGAAATGAAAGCATTTGAAAACCAGTTGGAAGGACTTTCATACGCCGAACAGCTGTATGTGATGGAGTATTTGCTGAAACTGATGCGCCTCAGACAGCAGAACGAATCGGCAAAGGCTGTACTCAGTGAAATTCAAGGCATGTTTGCAGAAGATAAAGGTTGGGCTTCCGAGGACGAGATGCTTAAGGATTTGGCTGGTTTTAGGCGTGAAAGGGTTTCCCAATGCGCATATTAATCGACACAAATGTGTTGGTGTCGGCTTTTGTTTTTGGTGGCAAAGCTGGGACCTTGATGAATATGCTTTTCGAGAGCAGCCATGAACTATTAGTGTCTGATTATGTGGATGCCGAGTTTAAGGCAATACTCGAAATGAAGTGGAAGGAAAAGTCGGAAAAAGTTTATTCGTTATACCACAGACTGCCTTTTGTGTTTTGTGGAAGTTCCCCGAAACAAATGGGTCGTTTGCGTGATGCGAAAGACATTCCTGTATTAAGTGATGCCATTTTCCATCATGTCGACATGATTCTTTCCGGCGACAAAGACTTCATAGAAGCAAATATTGAGCGTCCTTTGGTTTTTTCTCCTTCGATGCTGTATGATTATTTGATTTCGCAACAAGGATAATCCAATTGTTGTCTGAATATTTGCATCGCTGTTTGGCAAAATCCAAGCGGCAGACATATATACAAAGACGCTGAACAGGCGTTTATCCGCGGCTATCGGAATCTCGCAAATTCTAATTACGACGCGATAACTCAATGGGCAATGCGAGAGCCTCGATAGCTGGATAAGCAAGAGTTGATTTCCGCACTTCTTTTATTTTGTTCCCTGGGCGTGAATGGCAGACTGTTCACCGCGAGCAATGGGCACAATCTCTTCCTGCCCGCTGCGGGCAACTGTTGGGGTGACGAGCTCCTCTACGCTCTTATTAACCCCACACAAGCGAAGCGCAGTGTGGGGTTAATAGCATACCTATGCTGCGTGTCGAAGACACGCGACCTTGTCTCTGCTTCTTATCGTTTCAATCCCGCCAGCTGCTGCTCAATGACAGCAATCTTGGCTTCGGCGTCGGCTTTCTTCTTGCGCTCCTTGTCAACGACAGCGGCAGGAGCACCGCTCACGAAGCGTTCGTTGGAGAGCTTGGCCTCAACGCTCTTCAGGAAGCCCTGGGCGTATTTCAGCTCTTCTTCCAGTTTCTTGATCTCAGCCTCCACATCAACGCTGCCGGTAAGCGGCACGAAGAACTCGGTGCTGCCTACGAGGAAACCGAAAGCACCAGCAGGAGCCTCAGCCACATAACTCACCTCGCTCACGTTGCAAAGTTTGGCAATGACGCAATCGAAGTCCTTGTTGGCCGTGCCTTTCACCACGAGTTGGATGGCATCACGGAAGGCTATGTTCTTGTCGGAGCGCACCTTACGGACGTTGTTGATGACCTCTTGGGTAAATGTCATCTGTTTGAGGACCTGTTCGTCCACGGCTTGCGCCTTGGGTTGCTGGGCAATGATGATGTCATCGCCTTCGCTGCGCTCGGCGATGGAATGCCAGATCTCCTCGGTGATGAACGGCATGAAGGGATGCAGCATCAGCATCAGGTTCTCGAAGAAACGGATGGTGGCTGCATACGTCACGGGGTCGATGCCTTGGCCTTGCGGGGCCTTCACCATCTCAAGGTACCATGAGCAGAAATCGTCCCAGGTGAGCTTGTAGATGCCCATCAAGGCGTCGCTGAGGCGGTACTTGTCGATGTTGTCGTTGGTTTCGGCCAACACTTGGTTGAAGCGGGCATCAAACCACTTCACGGCCATCTTGGCGGCCTCGGGCTGGGCGGCGTTTTGATCGACGTTCCATCCTTTCACCAAACGGAGGGCGTTCCAGATTTTGTTGCAGAAGTTGCGGCCTTGCTCGCAGAGGGCCTCGTCGAAGAGGATGTCGTTGCCGGCAGGGGCACTGAGCATCATGCCCATACGTACGCCGTCGGCTCCGAACTTGTCGATGAGCTCAATCGGGTCGGGGGAGTTGCCCAATGACTTGGACATCTTGCGGCCTAGCTTGTCTCTTACGATACCTGTGAAATACACGTTCTTGAACGGTACTTCGTTCTGGTATTCCTCACCGGCCATGATCATTCTGGCGACCCAGAAGAAGATGATGTCGGGGGCCGTGATGAGGTCGTTGGTGGGGTAGTAGTACTTGAACTCAGCGTTGTTGGGATCGAGGATGCCGTTGAAGAGCGACAGAGGCCACAGCCACGAGCTGAACCAAGTGTCCAAAGCATCGTCATCCTGACGCAAGTCTTTCATCGTCAAGTTGCTGTTGCCCGTCTTTTCGATGGCGAGTTTCAAGGCTTCTTCAGGTGTCTCGGCGACCACGAAACCGCCTTCGGGCAGGTAGTAGGCCGGAATCTGATGACCCCACCACAGCTGACGGCTGATGCACCAGTCCTTGATGTTCTCCAGCCAGTGACGGTAGAGGTTGACATATTTGGCAGGATAGAACTTAATGTCACCGTTCAGAACAGGATTCAAAGCGATGTCGGCGAGGTGTTCCATCTTGAGGAACCACTGCATCGAGAGCTTCGGCTCGATCGGCACGTTAGTGCGCTCGGAATATCCCACCTTATTATTATAGTCCTCGATCTTCTCCAACAGTCCGGCTTCCTTCATGTCGATGACAATCTGTTTGCGCACGTCTTCGCGACTCATGCCGATATACAGGCCGGCGGCTTCGCTGAGGGTGGCGTCGTCGTTGAAGATATTGATGCTCTGCAGGTTGTGTTTCTCGCCCAACATGTAGTCGTTCACGTCGTGAGCAGGAGTGACCTTCAGGCAGCCCGTGCCGAATTCGATATCGACATAATCGTCTTCGATGACTGGGATGACACGGTTGACCAGCGGCACTACGACTTTCTTGCCGCGCAGCCATTGGTTTTTCGGGTCATTGGGGTTGATGCACATGGCTGTGTCGCCCATGATGGTCTCGGGACGGGTGGTGGCCACCACGGCATAGTGGCGACCTTGCTCGTCGGTGTGGATGATTTCGCCTTCAGCCCCCGTAGCACCCGTGCCGTCATCCTCGTGAAGGTAATAACGCAGGTAGAACAGTTTGCTGTGCTCGTCTTTGAAGACCACTTCCTCGTCGCTCAAGGCGGTGAGGGCTTTGGGGTCCCAGTTGACCATGCGGACACCGCGGTAGATCAGCCCTTTATTATATAGATCAACAAAGGCGCGGATGACGCTCTTTGAGCGGATGTCGTCCATGGTGAACGAGGTGCGTTCCCAGTCGCAGGAGCAACCCAGACGGCGCAACTGCTTGAGGATGATGCCACCATGTTCATGGGTCCAGTCCCAAGCGTGCTTGAGGAACTCCTCGCGGCCGATGTCGGTCTTCTTGATGCCTTGTTGCGCCAACTTGTTCACCACCTTGGCCTCGGTGGCGATGGAGGCGTGGTCGGTGCCCGGTACCCAGCAGGCGTTCTTGCCCTGCATACGGGCGCGGCGGATCAGGATGTCCTGAATCGTGTTGTTCATCATGTGGCCCATGTGAAGCACGCCGGTCACATTCGGCGGCGGAATCACGATGGTATAGGGTTCGCGTTCGTCGGGAGTGGAGTGGAAGTAGTTCTTGTCCATCCAATGCTCGTACCATTTGCCCTCAACTTCCTGAGGGCTGTATTTGCTGCTGAGTTCCATAGTCTTTTTTAGAATAATCGGCAAAAATACGTTTTTTTTCCCATTCTTGACGAACATATTTTAATAATTGCTATTTTTGAAAAAATTTTTATTTTTTAAGGAAAGATTTCAATAGTTTAACAATAGCAGTTGCGCACGACACGTAGAAGTGCATTGATTATGAGAAAGATTACGCTTGCTTTGCTTGCCCTGATGACGGGCATGCTGGCGATGGCCCAGGAGGCCATGCTTAAGGACCGTTCTTCGCTTGACGAGCCGCCGACGGGCTACGTCAACGGACTGTTCACGGTGAACGAGGGTGGTACCCAGGTATATTTCTCGCAGGGCAACCTGCAGTATGTCGGAGGTGAATGGCGCTTTGCGGAACACCAGTGGGACATCCTTGGCGACAACGGCCAGGGGAGCGCGTCGGAGGATGCCTCGCGCGACCTTTTTGGCTGGGGCACGAGCGGGCGAGCGCACGGTGCGTTGAGCTACCAGCCGTGGAGCACGAGCCAGACGGACTCGGAATACTACGCCTACGGCGACAAGGGGTATGACCTTGTGGACGAGGACGGGACGGCCGACTGGG
>JAEEON010000054.1 GCA_016284305.1 Bacteroidales bacterium | reverse complement strand
CTTCCCATTCCGAACAGAGAAGTTAAGCCCGGCAGTGCCGATGATACTGCATCCGTGTGGGAAAGTAGGTCGCCGCCCACCCCTAATGGAAAAGCCCTCCGCCCTTGGCGAGAGGGCTTTTTTAGTTGAAAGTTGAAAGGTGAAAATTGAAAGATTCCTTCGGACCCAAGACCTTTCACCTTTCAATTTTCACCTTTCAATTCCTAAAGAACTCTTCCTTGAAATTAACAAAATACAACCGCTCCTGTGCTCGAGTCAACGCAGTGTAAAGCCATCGTAGATCCTCCTTCTCCAAAGTGTCCTTCAAATTCAATGACGAATCTACAAATACGTTCCTCCATTGGCCACCTTGCGTCTTGTGACATGTCAAGGCATAAGCAAACTTTACCTGCAAGGCGTTGAACCAAGCGTTCTTCTTCATCTCCTTGTATCGCTCCCTCCGATTCGGGATGTCCATGTAATCTTCCTCGATAGCCATCCTCAACTTCATGCTCTCCTCCTCCGTCAAAGAAGCACTGTTGCTGTTCAACGTGTCAAGCAGGATCTTCACATCAAAAGTGGGCGCCTCAGGATAGTCGGGAAACGACAATGCCACGTCAGCGAATCGAAAACCATACATCTCTTCATAACGTACAATCTTCTTGATCTCAGCCAAGTCTCCATTGGCGATGAAACGAATCTCCTTGTTGCCATCTGCCCAATAATAGTTGTTCTTCACTACCATCAAGAGGTCGCCCGTGGCAATCTCTCCCTCAATGTTGAGAATCCTGCTGCGAATGGCTTGGTTGAAGAGGTTGGCCCGCTTGTTCGACTTGCAAATGATGACGGAGTCATGCTCGTTGTCGGCATCGAAAGTCTGATGTAACAGTTCCTCGAAGGTCTCGGGATCGATCTTGGTGGTGTCGTCAAAGCAAAGGTCAAAGATCGGCAGAGAATAGGAACTCCTGTCCTCTGTCAGCAGTTCGCGCAAGGCCGTGGCATTGTACAAAATGCCTGACAACAATGCCTGTCGCTTCACCTCGGTGAGTTCGTAAGTGGCGATGGTCAGAGGGAACTCGCTGCGAAGATAGTCGATGTCGAGGGCGAGACTCTCCTCATTGCCTACTGGAGGCAGCTGGGCCGTGTCGCCGATAAGCAACAGGCGACAGTTCTCTCCGCTATAGACATAGTTGAGTAGGTCGTCAAGCAAACTCTTCCTCCCAAAATCGCGTTCCATGCCAATCATCGAGGCCTCGTCAACGATAAAGACGGTGTCTTTGTGCTTGTTCTCTGCCCTTACCATCCTCATGCTTCCATCAGGGAGGCTGACCACCTGGTAGATCTTCTTGTGAATTGTAGAAGCAAAGCTGTTGGTGTAGTTGCTTAGCACCTTGGCTGCCCTTCCCGTAGGAGCCATCATCACTTGGCTCATCCCTAATGCGGGTAACACGTTAACCAGTGCACGTACCAAAGTGGTTTTTCCCGTACCAGCATATCCACGAAGGATGTATGCAGGATGTTGTTTTTTTGAAAGGAGAAATGCAGAGAGATGATATAACACCGCAGCTTGACCTTCCGTAGGTGGAAAGCCGAAGGCGTCAAGCAATCGGTCGAAGAGTTCCTCCCTGTTCATGATTTAGAATGGATAGCCGATATTGAAGACGAAATGAGTGTCCATGATGTCGGTTCGCCAATGCTTTCCAAACTCATTGGGATAGGGGTAACGGATGGGTAAAGCGGCGTCGATGCGGATTACGGCAATGTTGAAGTCGAAACGGACTCCAAAGCCGGCGTCAATGGCGAGCTGGTTGTAGAAGGTGTTGAAGTGGAACTCCCCATTGGGAAGCAAGTCGTTGGCGTGATAGTTCCAAATATTGCCCGCATCCATAAACAAGGCTCCATTCATCGATTTGCGTATGGGGAAACGAAGCTCGGCGTTGAGTTCCAATTGCAAGTCGCCGATACGTTCGATGTTCACGTTCTCATCGGTGGGGACATAGGCTCCAGGACCCAGTTTGCGATAATCCCAAGCACGCATCCCGGTAGAACCTCCGGAATAGAAACAACGCTCAAAAGGCATGTCGTATGAGTTGCCGTAAGGGATGCCCGCACCGATGAGTTGACGGAAGACGAGCATACTCTTGTCACCTAGTCGAATGTACTGTCGGAAATCGATGTCGGCTCGGATATATTGCGCATAACGAATACCAAAGAGCTCATGATGGTTGTCACTGTCTGTGAGTAGGCGAGTGCCATTGAACAGCGAAACGAGACCACCGCTCGATTCAAGGTTGCCCCGAAGGTAGATGTAGTTACCAGTGCGATTGATATTCTGCGTGTTATAGATGACGGAGTAACGTCCACCGTAAATCAAGTGGTTGGTATATTGGTTCTTCAATCGTTGGTTGCTCTCTTGGTCGAGCAAAGCCTGGAACTCTGGAATGGGGTTGACTTTGACGAAGTTTAGGTAAAAAGGAGTGACGATAAACTGCAGACGTGGATTAGCCTTCCAGTCATAACCGAAAGTGCCCATGGAGATGTATCGCGAATAGGCATAACGTACTTGCACGCTTCCTCCTAACGAGAATGTGGTCTTCGGCTGATAGTCACGCACGAAGGTCTTCAGAGGGAAGGGACTGAGGAACCTAGGGATGTTCAGACTGGAGGTGAAAATCAATTCGCTGGTGTTAAAAACGGAGCGGTCAGACTGCTCTATCTGGAACATGTCGGTAATCTCTTGCGCTTCCAACCCTCCTTTGACGCTAAGTAAAAGTGACTCGCTGCCATGGAAGATGTTCTTGTTGGTATAAGTGATGCTTCCACTGATACCCAAGTCGCCTCCCGAGTTGGTGCCTTCGGCTTGTAGCTTGATGGAGTGGAAGTTGTTCCGTCGAAGCATGATGTTGCAGTCAAGCAGGTTCAAGGTGTCGTTCGGACTGGGAACGGTGTCGAACTCAATGGAAGAGCTGCTGATGATCTTCAAACTCGACAGGGCACTATAGGTCTGACTTACCAGTTGCTGACGATAGGGACGGCCTTGATAAATTTGGATGATTTGGGAGAATGTGCTGGGACGAATGTAGGGTTTGTTGTGAAAGTAGAAATGCAACGTGTTGGGAATGTTGCGGAAGTTGTTTGAGAATGAGATGGTCGTGCTGTCAGTATAGGGAGCGTTGACTAAGAACGGCGAGTGGTCGGGGTAGATGTTGATATTGTTGATGTAGTAGCGCTTGTGCGGATGGGTCTTGTTGGTCTTCTTGTCCTTTGCGTTGGCAATTTTCATTGTCACCTCCAACGTGTGGTTGTTGAAACTGCTGTCCACTTCGTAGGTGATGTAGTCCTTGGTGAAATAGTAATAGCCTGTGTTGCGAAGGAAGTCGGTGATCATGGTGCGCTGATTGTCTAAGGTGTAAGCATTATAGATGTCACCTTCCTTGGCAGGGAAACGCTGTTCAATGCGTTGCAAGGAACGCGCGATGACCGTGTCCTCGATTTGGTAATTTATCTTGCTTATACGATAGGGCTCGGCGGCTTCGATGGTATAGATGGCCCGAATCAGATGCCGTTTGCGCCTGCGTTTGGACACCTTGGTTTCAACCGTGACTTTCGAGTTGAAATAGCCTCGGTTGTCAAGATACTGCTCGATTTGCTGTGTGGATTGGTATGCCAACTCAGGATCGAAGTACTCGGGTTCCTCTCCGACATGGCGGTTCATCCATTGAAGAAACCTGTTTTTGGGATGACGCTGGGCTCGGTAATAGGTCTTGACAGGGTTGTGACTGCTGAGTTTTGTCTTGAAAAAAGGCTTTTGGATGATGTAAGTGCTGACATCCGACTTTGTGAACTCAACGGGCTTGTTCTTGATGACAACCTTGTTTTCGTCCAAGAAATGCTTCCCCTCGGGTACAAAACGCCTGACCGAACACGACGACAAGAGTGTTGCGATGACTAGGCCAATGATGATATTAATGTGTTTCTTTTGCAAGGGGAGCCGAATTTTTTTGCAAAAGTAAACAAATCACACCACTTCTGCAACAATGAAATTGGATCCTCCCACAAATACCACATCGTCAAACCGAGCTGCATTTACAGCCGACTGATAGGCATCGCGTACCGAGTCATATACCTTGCCTCGTAGCCCCAACTCGAACGCCTTGTCAGCCAAGATCTTGGCATCGAGACCACGTGGGATATCGGCTTTGCAGAAATAATACTCGCAATGGTGGGGCAGCAGTTGAAGGACGTGGTCGATGTCTTTGTCGTTGACCATGCCAATGACGAAATGGAGCTTGTCGTAGCTCATCTCGTTGAGTTGGCTAATGACTTCACGGATGCCATCGACGTTGTGACCGGTGTCGGCAATGGTGAGCGGATCGTCGTTGAGGATCTGCCACCTTCCCATGAGATGGGTGTTGCGGATGACGTTGGCGATGCCATCACGGATGTCCTCGTCGGAGATCTCGAACTTCTCTCGAAGCAAGTCGATAGCACAAGCAACTGTGGTGAGGTTTTTCTTCTGGTAATTGCCCATCAGCGGAATCTCACAGGCCTCAAGATAGAGCTCGTTGTTTTTCCAGATGTCGTATTCTTGAATTACATTCGACTCGATATGGATTTTGTCGCAGTCAAAGATTTGGTCAGCGAAGTAAATAGGACTGTGGCATTGATGAGCCTTGTCCTCAAAGACTTTGTGGGTCTCGTCTTGAGTCTCACCGATGACTACGGGAATGTTCTCTTTGATGATCCCTGCCTTCTCACCCGCAATCTTCTCGAGAGTATCACCCAAAAACTGAACATGGTCTAAGCCTATGTTGGTGATGACACTCAGCTCAGGCGTGATGAGGTTGGTGGAGTCGAGTCGTCCCCCCATGCCTACCTCCACGATGGCGATATCGACATGTTCGTTGGCAAAATAGTCGAAGGCCATGCCCACGGTCATCTCGAAGAAGGAGAGCCCGATCTTCTCAAACTCGGGTTGGTGACGTTCAATGAAACTTACGACATTTTCTTGTGGGATCATCTCTCCATTGATGCGGATGCGTTCCCTGAAGTCCCGAAGATGGGGTGAAGTATAAAGACCCGTCTTGAACCCTGCCTCTTGGAAGATGGAAGCCAGCATATGGGCGGTAGAGCCTTTGCCATTGGTGCCGGCAACATGGATGGATTTGAACTTGCGGTGCGGGTTGTCCAGCAGTTGAAGCAAGGTGATGGTGTTGTTTAGGTCGGCTTTGTAGGCCGCGCCGCCGATGCGTTGGTACATGGGCAGCTTGTTGAACATCCAATCGAGGGTTTCTTGGTAGGTCATGGTGAGGTTGTTAGTGCTTTTTGACGAAGTTGTAAGTGATGGTTCCTTTTTGTTCTTCTGGGGCGTTGGGGTCGGGAGCGAACTTGGAGCGACGTGCGGCTTCCAGAGCCATCTCGCGCATCTCGGCGTTGGCGATGTCAGTGCCTTTGGTGATGTTGGTCCGGATGACGTTGCCTTGACGATCGACATAAATCTCCACGACGATATGGCCTTCCTCGGGGAAGTCCTCCGAAGGACGTTGCAGCGACTTGGCGCCACGTCCACCGAGGTCGTAGCCCAGTCCGTTGCCTTTGCCGCCTTGGCCATCGTATTTCTTGATATCCTTCAAGCCGTTGGGGTTGCCTTGGTCACCAGGTTGTCCGGTGATGCCCTCCGAGCCTCCGTCCTGTGCTTTGTCCTTGCCTTTGAACAAGGCCCTGGGGTTCACCGTCTGTTGCGGTGTCTCTTTGGGAGTCACCTCAGGCTTCTCTTTCGGCTTGACTTCATTCTCTTTCTTCTCTTTCTCCTTTTCTTTCTTGATGGAAGGCACCTCTTCGTTGTCTTCGGTGACCACCTCATCCTTGCTTTTCACCGACTCGTCCTCTTCCGGTTTGGGAGGTGTGGATTGTTCAGGAATAGCCGGCTTGTCAGGTTGAACGAGCCCCATGCCTTGGTTGTACATGCCCAGATCCACCTCCACGCCTTCCTCGCCAGGCAGTGGCAACGGCGTTCGGAAGGCCATGAAGAAGAGGGCCAACAGAATCAAGGCGTGAACCAATATGGTCCCGACAGTGGCTATGGTCTTATCTTTTCTTTCGTTACTCATTTCTTTGGTGATGTGGCCAGGATGACCTTGTGGTTCTGTTGAGTGGCGTTGTTGATGTCGTTTACAGCATCGATGACGTTGACGACATATTGTACAGGAACAGACTTGTCGGAACGAAGCACGATGGTGGCATCGGCTTGTCCGGCAATTAGAGTGTTGATGGCACTACCCAGCTCATCGTCGGGTACGGGAGTCTCTTCCACATAGTATTGGTAGAGGTCGTTGATATAGACGGTGACGGTCTGCTTGGCCATGGTCTTGCTGCTGCTCGAAGGCAACATGAGCTTGATGGCATTTGGCGCCACTAAGGTCGAAGTCAGCATGAAGAAGATCAACAGCAGGAATACCAGGTCCGACATGGACGAGGAATTGAAGCTGACGCCGATTTTATTACGGGTTTTGATAGCCATGGTGTCGCGTTTTAAAGGTTAAGCCGGCTCGTTGAGGACATCCATGAACTCGGTAGCGGTTGCCTCAAGGAGGTTGACGACGTTCTGGATCCGGGCTACTATGATGGTGTAGAAGAGGTAGGCGATGATGCCTACGATCAAACCACCCACGGTGGTCACCATGGCCTCATAGATGCCCGAAGAGAGCAACTCGATGTCGATGTTGTTTCCGGCCATCGACATGTTGTAGAAGGCACGGATCATACCAGTGACGGTACCCAAGAAACCGATCATCGGGGCAGCACTGGCGATCATGGAAAGCAGGGTGACACCCTTCTCCAACTTGGCGACCTCGATGGTGCCCACGTTCTCGATGGCGGTGTTGATGTCGTTCAGCGGACGACCGATGCGCGACAGACCTTTCTCGATCATCCTCGCGATGGGGGAGTCGCTGCCGTGGCAAAGCGCCTTGGCGTTGTCGATGCGACCTTCTTTCATGTATTCACGGATGCGTTCCATGAAACTCTTGTCGTACTTCGAGGCGCGCTTCACCACGATGAAACGCTCGATGAAGATGTAAACGGCAATGACGGAAAGAATGGCTAGGACGAGCATGATCCATCCGCCTTTCATGGCGAGGTCGAGGATGGAGAGCTTGATTTCAGTGGCTTGAATAGGATCTGGCATATACTACTGTTTTTAATGTTTCACAAAAAGTTTATTAATAACTAAAATCGTACCAAATTATTGTTGATGCGGGTCATTGGGCCTCCAAATCCTTCCGCTGCAGCTGTCGTTGGGTGCCCCTGTCACCGAACAGAGCACATTGGTTTGTCCTTCCAACCGCAGCAGGCCTAGCAGGGCGAAGATCAAGGCCTCCTTATATTCAACGGTTTGACGGTCGGGGACGATGACTTGCTGGTGGGTGTGATGCTGTATGCGTTCGATGAGATAAGCGTTTAGGGCTCCACCGCCTGTAGCCAAAAGTTTTCCTTGAGGCTGTGCGTGGAGGGCTTGCCCGATCTGGATGGCGATATGTTCCGTGAAGGTGGCCAGCAGGTTGGCGGTGCTGTCACCAGTGAGTAGAGGTCGCTGGTGGGTCTCAAAAAACTCGCGTCCCAACGATTTTGGAGGCTGTTGACGATAGTAGTCCTGGCTGTTGAGGGTTTCCAGTAGGGAGAAGTTGACTTTTCCGCTACGGGCGAGGGCTCCATCTTTGTCGAACGCCAAGCCTTCGCGTTGGGCGAGTTCGTTGAGCGCTTGGTTGGCGATGCAGATGTCGTAGGCGATGCGCCGTCCATCGGTTTCATAGGATACGTTGGCGATGCCGCCGATGTTGAGGCAGCTGTCGTAGTCACTGAAGAGGAGACGGTCACCGATGGGTACCAAGGGTGCTCCTTGTCCGCCTTTGCTGACGTCTTCGCTGCGGAAGTCGTTGACGGTGAGGAGTCCGCAACGGTTGGCGATGGCTCTGCCATCGCCAACCTGCAAGGTATATCGCCGCTCTGGCTGATGGAAGATGGTGTGCCCATGCGAGGCGACAAAGTCGGGATGAGCCCCGGTTTGCCTCACAAACTCGTTCACACACTCTCCAAGATATTCACCATAGTCTTTGTCGAGTGCCCCTAACTCCTCGGGCCGATGGTGGAAAGCTTCCGCCAAACGAGCCTTCCATGCCTCAGGATAAGGCATGGTCACAGAGTTCAAGATGGTGTAATGATAACGTCCCTCATCGCTGACCAGTCGGGTCAGCACGATGTCGAGGCCGTCGAGCGAACTGCCCGACATGAGTCCTATGGCCGTGTATTCCTTCATTGGATCAAAGGCAGTGCCTTCTCGAGACGGATGCCTCGTGAGCCTTTCACTAAGATGCTCTTTCCCTCTACGGGATGAGCCTCGAGATAGGCGACCAGATCCTCAACAGAAGGGAAGGTGAGGTATTCGGGATGTTCGTTGTATTTGCTGAAACAAGGACCTACCAAGAAAGCCTCGCGGAATCCAAACATCCACAGCAGGTCGCAGATGCCCCGGTGTTCGCTCTCCGAGGCTTCCCCTAACTCGCGCATGTCGCCAAGGATAGGCAGGGGATGCTCACCACAGATCGTCTTGAAATTGCGTACAGCAGCGGTCATGCTCGTCGGATTGGCGTTATAGGCGTCCATGATGATGTGGTTCTTGCCTTCGATGACTTGTGAGCGGCCGTTGGTGGGCTTGTAAGCTTCGAGAGCTTCGCGGATGTCGTTGTCGGCAACACCGAAGTAGGTGCCCACGGCGATGGCAGCGGCAACGTTTTCGAAGTTATAGGCCCCGATAAGCTGAGTGTGGATTTCGCCCAAACGCTCCTGATGCACATTCAAGTAAGGATTGCAGCTCCCGGGCTTGACGATGCAGTCGGCCTTCTCGTCTTGGCCGTAGCTGTAGATATGGTCTTTGGGATCAATGAGACCCATGAGTAACGGGTTGTCGCGGTTGACAAAGATGGTCTTGCCGTTCTTGCGCAGGTTTTCGTAGAGTTCGTTCTTGGTGCGTACCACGCCATCGAAGTCACCAAAGCCTTCGAGATGGGCTCTGCCGATGTTGGTGATGATGCCGAAATCAGGCTCGGTACGGTCGGCCAGGAATTTGATTTCTCCAGGGTGATTTGCTCCCATCTCAACCACGGCCATGCGGGTCTCAGGGGTGATGCGCAGCAGGGTGAGCGGCACTCCAATATGGTTATTGAGGTTGCCTTCGGTGTGGATGAGCGGGTATTTCTTGCTGAGCACGGCAGAGACCAGCTCTTTGGTGGTCGTCTTGCCATTGGTGCCAGTGATGGCGAGCACTTTCAGATTGGGCATCATCAGACGGTGCATCATGGCCAATCCTTGAAGGACTTCCAAGGCATCGTTGACCTTGACGATACGGGGATGATCGGGTAGCGATTGCCGGTCGGCAACGACTAGGCTTGCCACACCTTTCTCTGCGACTTCCAAGGCGAAGTCGTTGCCATCAAAACGCTCGCCTTTCAGGGCGAAGAACACGGCGTCGGGTTCTACTTTCCGACTGTCGGTGGTTACTTTGTAGGCTTTGCAGTAATACTCGTAGATGGACATACCTTATTTTGCAAAGGAGCTGCCGACCTTGTTCATGGCGCAGCGGAAGCCAATGGATGCTGACGACTGGTTCTGGTTGAGGTAACGACGGGTGCCAGGGCTCAAGTAGTAAGGTCCGTCGGCCCAGGAACCTCCTTTGTAAACGCGCGACTCATCGCTGATGAGGGTGGTACCTGGAGAGTCGTTGGTAGCGTAGTCGTACATATCCTTGGTGAAGGTGCTTTGGTCTTCCTGCGTGTCAGTCCAGTTGCTTCTGATGGACGACATGTAGTCACCGTCAGCATAGTTGGAGTTGAACGAGGTGCGATAGTTCTGTCGTTTGGCAGCTTGTTCCTGAGGGATGGGCTCTCTGCGGATGCGGCCGAGAGAGTCTTTCTGGGCGATGAAGCCATCCTCGTCGAGGACCTTCTGGGTAAACACGTTGCCACGGAAGGGGCTGTAGTCAGCCACATCTTCGAAAGTTAATGGACGATAAACATCGCCAACCCACTCAGAGACGTTGCCAGCCATGTTATACAGACCATAGTCGTTAGGCCAATAGGAGCCGACAGGAGCGGGAAGTGCAGCACCGTCGTTGAGGTTGCCAGCCACACCCATGTAGTTGCCGGGACCCATCTTGAAGTTGGCCATGAAACTGCCACGATATTTCTTGTTGTCGGTGCGGAGACCGTCGCCGTTCCAAGGATAGACCTTGCGCTGGGCGATGATGTCGTTGTAGGTGTTGCCAATCAAACCCACGGCGGCATACTCCCATTCAGCTTCCGTGGGAAGACGATAGGAGGGGAGAAGGATACCATCCGACATATTGACGTTGCGGATGCCTTCGCCATTCTGCTTGCTGAGGTCCTTCTTGCCATTCTTCACATTGCCAATATACTGGCCAGCCAAGTAGGCGTCAGTGTTGAAATTCTCCTCATCCTGTTGGTTGGGATCCCAATCCAACACCCCTGACTTGATGAGCATCAACTCGTTCACACGGTCGGTACGCCAACTGCAATAGTCGTTGGCCTGTACCCAGGTGACACCCACCACCGGATAGTCGCTGTAGGCAGGGTGGCGGAAATAGATCTCGATCATCGGCTCGTTATAGGTCATCCTGCCACGCCACACCAAAGTGTCGGGAAGGGCATTGCGAACGGCCATGGGATAGTTCTGCCCATAGACGCGGTTCAGCCAATAAATGTATTCCAGATAGTCCACATTGCTCACCTCGGTACGGTCCATCAAAAATGAAGGAATCGTGACCTTGCGAGGAACATTGTCCCAACTGTACGTCAAGTTGTCGGTAGTGCCACCCATGACAAAGGTGCCACCTTCAATGGCGATCAAACCGGGACCAATCTGCTGGTCGTTGATGGCCGCAACCTCAAAACCACCATTGTTGGGGTCGTTATAAGCCCAACCTGTGGTGCGTGAGGTCTGCTTGGGACAAGAGGTTGAAGTGAAAAGCAATTCTGCCATGAGGCAGGCAGCTACAGCCTTTAATGCGATTCTAAATTTCATTGCAATTGAATTTGATGCTTAAAAAACTATCTTGTCTTGTTTTTATTGTGTATGGATGAAGATTTTTTCACGAATACCAATCAGCTGGCAAAAATACAAATTTTTTTCATTCCATAAATCATACCTATTATAATAAAAAAGCTGTATCTTCGTTCCCTAATTTGTAACCTTGCATTTTTTCATTTCATGAATAGAAGAATACCTATTATATTGTCGCTCTTGTTTGTTTTGTCAGTGCTCTGCGTTCATGCCCAATCTTCCGTCTTGGCCACTGGCCATTGGTACAAGGTGGGTATCGCTGAAACCGGCATCCAGAAACTATCCTACTCCGATTTGGTCTCTCTGGGTATGGATGTCAACAACATCAACCCAAAACATATTCGGGTGTATCATAATGGGGGAGGCCTGCTTAACGAACGCAACAGGGATCCTCATTTCGACGACTTGGTTGAACTTCCCGTCGTGGTCTCTGGCGAGGCCGACGGGCGCTTCGATCAAAACGACTACATCCTTTTCTATGCCCGGGGTCCAGTCACCTGGCGTTATTCGGAGAGCGAACAGGCTTTTAACCACGTGCCCAATGCCTATGACGACTATTCCTATGCCTTCATCACTGCCGACTTGGGTGCGGGTCAACGTATCACCTCCGCTTCACAAGCCGTGGGTACTGCAACAAAGAACGTGACGGAGTTCCTTGACTATCAAGTCTATGAGAAAGACAATTATAACCTCATCCATGCAGGTAGGACTTACTATAGCGACATCCTCGATGGCAATGTCTCCTTGACGAAGAGCTTCACTTTCCCGAACGCCAAGACGAACCGCGTGAGTCGAGTCAAAGTGAATCTCGCCGGACGGAATTTTCAACCTGCATCGTTTGAACTGTATGTCAACGACGTGCTGATGAAAACCTATCCGATTACCGTTACTGGGTCGGGATCCGACAAGCCTTTTTCTTTCGCTGTATCTGGATCGGTGGCGGGTAGCGTCAACAGCAACGGTGTCAAAGTGACCCTCAAGCATGTGGGCATCAGTGCCTCCACCAGCATCGGTTATGTTGACTATATCAGTGTCAACGCTTGGCGATCCTTGAAGTTCGAAGGTGCTGAGATGTGCTTCCGCAACCCCGAGGCGAATAGCGACAGCCTGATCTACAACTACCAATTGTCGGGTGTCTCAGCCAATGTGCAGGTGTGGAATGTGACTGACTCAATCCATCCCGTAAAAGTTGATGGACAATTGTCAGGCTCCGTATTTAGCTTCAAGACTTACGGCAACCCCAAAAACGAATTCATCGCTTTCAACGGCAGTTCCTACCATTCTCCATCATTGTTGGGATTGGTGGAAAACCAGGATCTGCATGGCGATCGCAACTACGATTACCTCATGGTGGTCTATCCCGACTTTCTTGAACAGGCAAACCGCCTGAAGGCTATCCATGCTGAGTACGATCCTGAGTTGCGCATCAAGATCGTCACCCCGCAAGAGATCTATAATGAGTTCTCCTGCGGCGCCCAGGATGTCACTGCCATACGCAACTACTGCCGTATGTTGTATCACGACGCCAATCCTCTGCGTTACCTGCTTCTGTTTGGCGATGCTTCTTACGACTATAAGAACCGGGATGGAGTGGTCAATTTCGTTCCTTCGTACGAGGCGGTTCAGGCTACTGACATCCAATCGAGCATTGTCACGGACGACTATTTCTGTTTCATGGAGGAAAACGAAGGGCTGCTGAATGGCTCTACCCCTGACATTGGCGCAGGCCGTTTCCCGGTCACTACCGTGGAGCAAGCTACCCAGATGGTGTCAAAGGTGGAAAACTTCCTTTCCCAGAAAGAGGCCTCCATGACTCCATGGCGCAATTCCATCACCTTCTTCTGCGACGATGCGGAGAGCAACCAGTTTCTTGACCATTCTGAAGCCTATGCCGCTCAGATACAGACTACTGGAGGCCGGAATCTGGTGGTTGACAAGATCTATCTCGATGCTTACAACCAAGATAATACCCCCAGTGGACAATTGGCACCGCAGGTAAACCAGGTCTTGAACAGCCGCATGGACAAAGGCACAATGATTCTTAACTATGTTGGCCATGGCGGCGAGGTCCAGCTGGCCGAAGAACGAATCTTGCAACGTGCCGATGTCAACTCTTGGCGCAATGGCCCGAAATATCCTTTGATGATCACGGGCACCTGTGAATTTAGCCGCTACGACGACCATGAGCGCACCTCCCTTGGAGAATATGCCTTCCTGAACCAGTATGGTGGCATGATCGCCATGTTCACAACGGCCAGGGTGACATACGGCCCTAACAACAAGAAGTTCATCACCAATATTTATAATCACTTGTTTGAAATTGAGGACGGCAAACGCATTCGTCTGGGTGACGTGTATCGGATGGCCAAGAGCGAAGGCTACATGAGCGACCGAATGTATGTGTTCTTCGGTGATCCCTCCCTTCGGCTGCCGATGCCTACTTGGACAGTGGAGACCACTCGCTTCGACGACACCATCAGAGCTTTGCAACCCACCACCATCGAAGGCGTTGTCAAAGATCACAACGGACAGGTGGCTTCCTCTTTCAATGGCCCGATCTACGTCAGCGTCTATGACAAGGAAACTGTTTACCATACCAAAGGTGACGAGGATACCAATCCTCGAGAGTTTAAACTATATAATAGCGTGGTTTTCAATGGGAAAACTATGGTTGAGAATGGTCATTTCTCTATCGACTTTACCGTGCCTCGCGACATCTCATACCGTTTTGGCAACGGCATGATCAGCTATTATGCCACCGATAGCGTCAACGATGCCTCGGGAAAATACGAGGACTTTGTGATTGGAGGATTCTATGAGAATGCAGTGATGGATGAAGCCTCACCGAATGTGCATCTCTACATCGACGACGAACGTTTTGTGAGTGGTGGCATCACGGGCGACAGCCCACTGCTGCTGGCCTACGTTGACGACGAAAGCGGCATCAACACCACGGGAGCGGGCATTGGTCATGACATCGTGGCTACCCTTTCAGGACCCACCTCGGGTTCCTATGTCCTCAACGATTACTTCGAGTCGGACTTGGGCGACCAAGGCAAAGGTACCGTTCGCTATCGTTTCAATGGACTTCAGGAAGGCGACTACCTGCTAACGCTGAAAGTCTGGGATATCTATAACAACTCCGGCACTGCAACGATCAATTTCAAGGTCAGAAACAGCGAATCCATGGTCCTTGAAGATCCTTATTGTGCACCTAATCCGGTGCACGATGGGACCAATTTCAGTTTCGGACATAACCAGATTGGCAACAATATGGATGTACAGATCAATATCTACGATGTCCTCGGACGTCTGGTCGCTGTCATCCGCGAACAGGTTGCCGGCACGTCCATGCGAACCAACCCGATCTATTGGAATGGATGTTCCAAAGGTGGCGACAGGCTGCCAGCCGGTGTCTATGTCTATAGCATCACGGTCACCAATGACCAACACGATACGGCTACAGTCACTTCGAAACTCATCATCACTCATTAAACCTTTGTCATGAACAGAATAAAACTACATATCATCCTAATTCTCTTGACCTTCCTTGTCCATCTGCCGCTATGTGCTCAGTGGGACAAGAGGGAATCGGTTCTGAAAGACCATACTTGGCTCAAGATTGGTGTGGTGGAAGATGGAGTTTATGCCATCGACCAGGCAACATTGTCGTCAATGGGTATCAATATTCAGTCGCTTGACCCGATGAAAATTCGTCTCTTCAGCAATGAACCCGGCATGCTTCCCGAACCCAACTCCTCTTCTCGCTACGACGACTTGACAGAGGTGCCCATTCAAGTCTTAGGCGACACGGATGGATCGTTCGATGAGCAAGACAGGATTCTTTTCTATGGCCATGGTCCTGTTAACATGACCTGGTCTGTTTTGGGTTACTTTGATTACGAGAGAAACAGCTATACCGACACCATCTATTATTTTTTGTGTGTTGATGATGATGTGAATGGATTGAGGATCAGTGAGAAAGATGAGCATCCAATCCCCGAAGGGAGTGCGGTCATTACCCGCTATCCTGACTACCGATACCATGAGAGCGAAGAGATGTCACCCTATGCTTCGGGCAGACGTTGGTATGGTGACCTGATTACCCCTCAAGAAGGATTTAAGGAATTTGAGTATGAGATTCCTGACCTGATACAAACCGAAGTGCTGCGTATCAAGTCGCGGGTGTTTGGCCGTTGTGCATCCAATTTCGGATACAATATGCAGTTAAATGACAATTTGCTTGCCGATCAAGTCAACATTGCAGCATATGGTAGCCATAAGTACGGTACAGAACACGAGATCAACAAGATGGCTTACGTCGATTCTGATCAAGTTACAATTCGTTATTCACTTGCTCCGACGACGGAGAATCCAATGCTCTATATCGACTATTTCTCTTTCACATGCTGGCGTGAGCTTCGTTTTCGTGGTGGAGAAATGGGTTTTACCATTGTTCCTAGCTTGATGGAGACCCCTACGGCCGAAGTACAGGTGCGTAATTTGGGAACTTCAACGAACTGTTGGGACGTCACCGACCCTATCCATCCCTATCTGCAACCCTTGACGCAACAAGGCAATGTCAGCAGCTTTGGTGTCGATAGCCTTACCGTGAAACGTTTTCATCTCTTTGATCCATCCGCCATCAGGACCGTGGCTTCGTGTTACCCCATCTCCAACCAAAACCTTCATGCCGTCACCGAAGCTGAGATGCTTGTCATCAGTCCGCGGCTGTTCTGGGATCAGGCAAACGAAATTGCTCAGTTCCATCGTGATGCTGACGGCATGGACTGCCTCGTCGTTGACATCAACGAGATTTACAACGAGTTCGGAACCGGTATGGCTGACCCGACGGCTATGCGCGACTTCATCAGGATGGTCTATCTCCGTAGCAATGCCCAGTTGAAGTATGTGTTGCTGATGGGGAAGGGAACTCACGACTATCGCGATATCAAAGGCTTTGGCAATAATTTTGTCCCTACCTACGAGAATACCGAACGACCTTGGTTTGAAACGGTTTCCATTTCCACGGACGACTATTTTGCACTCATGGATGACTTGGAAGGAGACAATTGTGTAGGACGGGTCGATATCGGCATCGGACGTTTCCCCATCACCACTCCAGAACAAGGCGACGACGTGATTCGCAAAATCAAACACTATACGGAACTGTCGGAAAGTCGCGGCCTCTGGAAAAGTCAACATTTCTTCCTCGCCGATAATGATTCCAGAACCTATACCACGTATTGTGAAGATCTCAGTCGAATACTCGACACCATGCATCGTCAGGTGACTTCGAAAAAACTGTACACTGAATCTTATCCAGTGGTGAAAACTCCTTCGGGTGAACGGGTGCCTGAGGCGCATGATGCCTTGATGAGAGCCTTTGACGAGGGATTTGCCGTGATGAGTTATACCGGCCATGGAGGAGTGAAAGCCTTGATGCAAGAGCAGATTCTTTCTGCGTCCGATATCATCGCAATGGATAACTACGACCGGCTTCCTTTCGTCCATACAGCCACCTGTGAATTCAGCAAATTCGATAACCCCAATATGATATCGGCGGGCGAACAGATGTTCACCAATCCTTATGGGGGTGCCATTGGCATGCTTACCACTGTACGCCCCACGTATGCCCCTGACAATCAATCCTTGTCAAAGTCATTCCATATCCACGCCTATGAACTGGATAACGGCCTGCCTAGGCGACTGGGGGATATCGTCCGTATTTCCAAATCGGATGCTAAATACTATACAATCAAGAACTTGTGCTACTATTTGTTTGGCGATCCAGCCATGAGGCTTGGAATCCCTAGGGGTTCGATTAACACTTTGACAGTCAATGGTGAAAACGCCTTTGGTGTACATGCGCTTCATGCCACCGACAAGGTGACTGTGGAAGGTGTCATCGCCCTAAACGACTTCAAGATTGATACTTTGTTTAACGGGGTGGTGGATATCCGCCTCTACGACAAGAAGGTGAAATATGCTACTTCAGGGGTGCATTTCAACCCTGCAATAGAATATGCTTTCTATAACGATGTCTTGTTTGAAGGTCAGGCCACCGTCACTGATGGGCATTTTACTGTTCAGTTCCAGCTTCCTTTGGAGGTCAACTATAGTAGTGGCAGTGCTCGGCTTTGTTATTATGCCTACGACTCCATCCGAAACAAGGATGCCGCAGGTGTGTACGACAAGCTTCGAATAACTGCCGCTGATGCATCGGCAACACTCGATAACAAGGGCCCGGAAATTCACCTGTATTGGAATACCCCAGAGTTTAATGATGGCGACGTGGTCAGTCGTAACGGTGTGTTGTATGCAGATCTGTTTGACGAGCAAGGCATCTATCACTACAATGTCAGCATTGGTAGGGATATCCTCTTGAATAGTTCCATCGATGAATTTGACAATGTCGTCTTAAATGAGCGTTATGAGCCGTTTTTGGACGATTACCAACGGGGGCGCATCGCGATTCCCATCGACGACCTTTCGAACGGCTCGCATGAGTTTAGGCTGAAGGCTTGGGACACCCAAGACAATTCCTCGGAGGTGAAGATCGTGCTGGTGGTTGAAGATGGCATTATGATGGCTGAGGTGCTCAACACTCCGAATCCGTTCACCGAAGGGACTTATTTCACCTTCCTTCATGGCGATAAAACAGAAGCTGTGTCGGTTCGTATCGAGGTCTATGACCTCTTGGGTCGTCGCGTGGCCGAACTTAACGAACAGACCGCCGCTACCGCAGGAGTGGTTCCTCCCATCTATTGGAACGGATGCAGCAACAATGGTCAGCGACTGAAGGCTGGCGTCTATGTGTATCGACTTAGCGTCACGGATCCTCGCGGGAAAACCCTAACGGTTTCACGACGACTGGTGATTGGATAAAAATTTTTTCATTCCTATAATAATAGCATCGATTTATCGTTATTTTTGCATGTTTATAAGCAAATTGAATAGCAGTATGAGAATTAAAACCTTAATTATTGGAGCCATCTTGCTTCTTTCAAGCATGGCGACTTACGCCCAAACGCAGATTTTAGGTCAATCCGTGAATCCTAACGTCATCACCACAGCAGTGCCTTTCGTGTCCATCGCTCCGGATGCCCGTGGCGGTTCTCTGGGTGACTGTGGCGTGTCATCGGATGCGGATGTCTATAGCATGCACTATAACCCGGCCAAATACTCTTATCTTGAAGATGACATGGTCTTTGGTTTGGGTTACAGCCCCTGGTTGTATCGCTTGGTTCCGGATATGCACTTGGCTTACCTGGCTTTCGCCACAAAACTCAATTCAGAATCCGCCATCGGTGCCACGTTGCGTTACTTCAGCTGCGGTGACATCATGTTCAGAAATGACAATGGTGATGAATTAGGTGAATATAAACCCAATGAATGGGCTTTGGATGCCACCTATTCACGTATGCTGACCGATTACCTCTCGGGTGCTGTTGCCGGCCGTTTCATCTATTCCAACCTGACTCAAGGTGTCACCGACGGTTCAACAGTGGGTTGGTCAGTGGCTGCCGACGTCGCCGTTTATTACAAACGCCCTGTGGAATGGTTCCGCGATATGGACGCCGATATCGCTTGGGGTATCAGCATCAATAACATCGGTTCAAAAATCAGCTATAATAGCGAGACCATCAACAACAAGGACTTCATCCCGACCACCTTGCGCTTCGGCCCCAGCCTGAAACTCGACATCGATGAATACAACTCCCTGACCTTCATGGCCGACGTTACCAAACTCTTGGTCCCGACTCCGCCCCTCTACAAGAGAGGCCCCAACAACGAGTTCATCGTTGATGAAAGTGGAAATCTCGTCATCGAGGAAGGTAAGTCAGACGATGTCTCTGTGATGGTGGGTTTGATCCAATCTTTCTATGATGCCCCTGGTTTCAGCTATAACGACTATGGCGAGAAAGTTGGCCTTGGCAAGTTCTATGAGGAACTCTGCGAATACAACATCGGCCTTGGCGTCGAATATTGGTACAACGATGTGTTTGCTGTCCGCGCTGGCTATTTCAACGAGACTGCCCTGAAAGGCAATCGTAAATATGTCACCTTGGGTGCAGCTCTCAAGTACAACGTCTTCGGCCTGGATGTCTCTTATCTGGTTCCGGTCAACGGCACTGTGGGTACCAACCCGCTCGAAAGCACCCTGCGTTTCGACCTCACTTATAGCTTGGGTACCAGAAAGCAGAACTAATAATAACGGATGTGAATGATTAAGGCGGCCTGATGGCCGCCTTTTTTGTTAATAGTGATAACCTGACCGACTGAAGTAATAGCCGGCGTCACGTAAGGGCTTCTTGATGGGAACGATGAGCGTAAGGTTGGCTTCAATGTCGTGTGACTGAATCCAAGTGCCTTCCGTGACGAGTTGAGCCGTGCCTAAGTTGATCACACCGTAGTTGGCTGCAATGTCAAACTTGAGCAAGACGTTGGAACCTGAGGTGGGAATGTTTAACATGATTCCTAAACCGGCCAAAACACTGACATTGATAAATTTAGGTATGGTTGAGTTTTCTTTTGTGGTTCCAAACCTGTCTTTATTCACCAAGGTTGCCGTAATGGTTTTCTGTAACGGAGAAGGCAAGTCGATGGAAGGACCGATGAAAAAGTAGGGGGCAATAAAGTCATCTTTGACCAACCCTTTCTGATAATAGATAAAAGGTAACCTAAGTGTTATGACCTGGTAGGTCATCGAATAGGTGGAGGTCAGGGTGTCAAGTTCGGTGAAGCTGATCTGATAGGGAACCGTTTTGTGCATTTTGGTTCCTTTCTGACCATAGAGCCCTTCGAAACCAATGGAATATCGGTTGTGATTCCATTCGGCCACCACACCTGCCTGATAACCAAAGATGCCATCGTATTTGATGTTGTGAAGCGTGGATTTGGTGATGACACTCCAAGGGCAACCCAGCTTGATACCGGCATTGAATTCACTTAACCATAGCTTGCCCATCTTTGCTGACTTCAAGGGCTTGCGGAACTGCTTTTGTGCATATCCCTCCAAGCTGAGAAGCGAGAGCAATAAAATGCCGATGACAAGCGCTTTCTTCATGTTTTCTGGTTAATAAGGATAAACTCTTGAATCAGGAATCGTGTCCCATTCCCACTGGGGAGAAATGGCCCCATTGCGGAATGACTCCATGATCATGATGGTGCCCGTGTAATACCCCGCCGTCGGGGGAGACTCAACCGAAACGATCTTCTTGCCAAGGCGATAGCCCGACACGCCGATGAAAGCTCCAGTGCTATCATATACCAAAGTGCCAGAGACCAAAAAGTCCCAAGTGGGGTTGCCGTCCTTCTCCGACTCAATCTTCAGCTCGTAATAGGCCGTGAAGGAATTGCCTGAGCCGATGATGAAAACGGTGTCGCTCTCTTGAGTGTATTGGTTTCCATAACTGCGGTCGTGGATGTTCAGCTTGTGGCGCGTAATGTTGCCAATCGGATGGTAGAAATGATGCTGGTAAAGTGCGTTCTCCAACACGGGAGGAGCACTTGGCGATAACATGACGGAATCGACTGCCGGCACATACACATAACGGAGGCATGTATCGTAACGTAAAGTATCTACCTTGAAACTGATGTCGTTGATGTTGGGTGGAGTGTGGCCAAAATGGATGTTTTCTTCTCCAAAGAGCTCCAAAAGGTCGGTATCGATGCTCTCCATCAAACCACTAATGTCTTGAATGTCATGAAAATTCATGTCGAAACCTCCGTCTTTGTCCTCTTTGCAAGAGCACAGCAATAGGAACAAAAGTCCTAATGACGCTAAGAGTATCTTTTTCATGACCTGAATAGCTTATTTTATGATGACCACCCGTTTTGTCTTCGTCCCTTCCTTGCTGGTGAAAGAGAAGACATAGACCCCAGGAGCGAGGGCGCTCGAATGGTACCGTTGGGTTTGCGAGTCAAGAGTGTTGTTGAATCTTACCTGATCGACCATGACACCACGCATGTCATAGACCTTCATTTGGATCTCGCCAGTCATTTGCTCAAACTTCAGACTCATGTTGCCGTCGTTGGGGTTGGGATAGATGGCCACTTGGCCGGGTATGCTCGTCTCAGGCACGTCATAGGAACTGCAGTGGATCCATTTCGACTTGGTGAAGCTGCCGCAATTGCAGTCGCTGATGGTGGTGGCACACAACTCGATGGAGTCGAGCTCGTAGGTGTAGATGTAGAGCAAGCATCGGTCGTAGTTGTCACCGTAGGGAATCATCGCCCAACGGTTGAATCCTTCCGGAGTGCGGATGGACCATTCGGTATGATGGGAGCCAGGAGCGTTTACCCAGTAGTCCTCAATCGTATATTGGAACTCGGATCCGCCAATGACCCAGCTTCTGCCTTCCACTTGTGCGAAATTGGGTGAGTAGTCGAGTTGTAGGCTTAGGGTGACCGTGGAGTCACAGTCATGGGTCGTGGGGATGGTCTTGGTATAGTTGCCCGTAGCCCTCAAGGTGTCGGTCTCGCCATTCCATCCGAATTCCCAAACGTACTCGTCGCATTTGTTGCTGACAATCTTGGTGGTCTCAGAGGAGTGGTTGACGGTCAGGTCAAGGACATAGGTGCTGTCGCATACGAAGTTCGAATTGATGTAGTGGTCGAAATGGCGCTCGATGTGGTGGTTGGTTGCTGTGAATCGTTCACCGGTGACGGGCCAAACGTATTCGTCGCAGACCTCAAGGGCATCTTCATTGTAATACTCCTGATGGAACTTGAGGTTGAGCCGGTATTTGAAATCGCAGTCGCCGTTGGGGTCGGGAAGGATGATCTCATCGTAGGTGTCTTCCGTATAAGTGTGTTGGGTCTTGTCCCAATAGAATGAAGGTGACTCTTCGGGGCCATAGCAGATGAATTGCTCTTCCACCGGAGGAGTTTGGTATTCTCCCACATGAAGCACCAGCTTCTCCACCTTGAGACAGCCGTTATTGTCGAGGGTGTCGAAATAGGCGATGGTGCCATCCTCGCTGTAAATCGTCCCATGGAAGTTGTAGTTCTGATACTCGCAGATGGTCTGGTCGTCGATGATGGTGTCGTTGGGCGGATACACCAAGAGGTTGAGCTTGACGATGCTGTCGCATCCGTGGATGGTCTGCAAGTTTGCAGTATAAGTGCCTGAAGTGTAGTAAGGCTGTCCGTGGAACGAATAGCTGTCGCCATAGCAAATCGAGGCGTTGGTGGTGTGGGCGTTGTCGTAGGAGGGGTAGTGGTGAAGATGCAAGGTGATGATCTTTTCACATCCCAGCGACGTCGTAGTCACATAATCATAATCTCCTTCTTGACTGTAAGTCGATCCATAGAACTCATAGTCTTCGCCAGGACAGATATACTGGTTCACCTCTTCATATTCCGGTAAGTTGACGGTGATGGTGACGGAGACGTTCTGAGAAGTCAGTCCGTCGGTGACCAAACAGTTGTAGGTGGTGGTCTCCAGTGGGTGTGCCGTGGGGTTGGCAGTGTTGGGTGCACTGAGTCCGATGGTAGGCGTCCAGGTGTAGCTGTAATTGCCAGTGCCTCCCACCGTGGTGACTTGCAGCTGGGTCTCGTCGCCGAGGCAGATGCTGCTTGGGGAGGCGCTTACTGATGCTGCCATGGCAGCACCGTTGACGAGGACGGTGACCTGATCGCTGCTGGTGCAGCCGCCATGAGGGTTGGAGACGGTGAGCGTGAAAGTCGTCGTCTCCGTAAGGTTGACCGTGGAGGTGTTCTGTGAATTGGGATTCGTCACCTTGTCGGCGGGTTCCCAATGGTAGTCGAATAAGCCCGCGCCTCCGTTTCCGTGGAGTTGGGCGCTACTGCCGTAGTCGATGGTTACGTCGGCACCTGCATTGGCTGTGGGCATAGCCCAGACATTGACAGTCATGGTCTTGACACTAGGGCAAGCCCCTAAGCCACAAGTGGCCGTCAAGGTTACCGTGTGGGCTCCAGCAGTGGTGAATTGATGCGTTGGATTCATCAGGCTGGAAGTCGTCCCGTCACCGAAATTCCATCGGTAATTGACCGTTTGTCCTGGGGGATTCACGGAGGAACTGTTGGTGAACTGGGTGGTATTGCCCAAACATACCTCGTTGGCGGTGAAGTCAGCGGTAGGTCGGCCATAGACATGAACCTCTGTGGTGGCGTTGCTTGTCTGGTTTCCTACCATGATGGTGCAGGTGTAAGTGCCGTTATGCGATAAATTGCAGTTGTTGATGGTGGGGTTTTGCTGGGTCGAGTTGAATCCATTGGGTCCTGTCCAGTGGTAACTGGCACCTGACTGGGCATTTCCTGTCAGATGGATGTTGTCGCCAATGCAATAGGGGCCGTCATTGTTGACCAAGGGAGGCATGATACTGCAGTCGGTGGTACCGGATCCGCTGGTTTTACTGAATGAGATATTGCACTGACTGTTCGAGTAGTTGGTGATGACCAAGATGTAATACTGTCCTGTCTGAGCCGATGAAGGAATATGACAAGTCTCAGTGTCTTCAAAGGAGTAACTGCAGCTGACCACTTTTGATTGCGTTAAACCTGAAGGGCAGGCTGCTACCGGATCATCAAAAGGTCCCCAACAGCAGAAGTCGATGTCTTTCTGAGGAGTGCTGTACATATAGATGTTCATATTGCCAGGATTGGCAATCTTCATATAGTACCACGCAGGGTTGGGAGTCGAATATAGACAATCGTAGTCTGGTCCTGACTCACCATTGCCGGCATTGACACCAGCCGGGAAATTGTATAATCCGTTATCAGTGCAGAAAGGATCCGCATCGGCACAATGGTTGTTCTGCCTTGACCTGACATAGATGTCCATCATCAAGGAAAGAACAACCTTGTCTGATAACAGCGGCTTGTATTCCATGGCCAGCTCTGAAGCCTCAATTTTGTCCAGTTGGGCAAAACGATAGGCATGCTCATGCCGAAAAGCCAGGAATGACGATTCCAAGTCGAAATCATCTGGAGCCTCTGTGCCGGTGGTAATGGTGAAGATGCCATTGTCTTCATTATGGCTTACCTGAAACCTACAATCGTTCAGCAATTCGTAAACAAAGAGGATTCGTTTGTTGAAATTAGCAATGGTGGTAATATCAAAGTCCACGGACCTTTGATCAGTGTATTGTAGCGGTTGTTGACTAAAATACCTTAAAGGTATGATAATCAGTAGTATAGCAACTAATAATCCTTTTTTCATGTTTATTTATTATTATCTTTCATCTTTCATCTTTCACCTTTCACCTTTCACCTTATACCACGCCCGTGAATCCCATGAAGGCCATGGCGAGGATACCAGCGGTGATGAGTGCGATAGGAGTGCCGCGCATGCCTTTTGGGGCTTCCATCAGTTCGATGTGCTCGCGGATGCCGGCGAAGATGATCAATGCCATGGCGAAACCCAAGGCGATGCCTACGGCATATACCACGGATTCACCCAGGCTCAGCATGTGAGCCACTCCGCCATAGTTGAATTCCTTGGTGACCACTGTCAACGAAACGCCCAACACGGCGCAGTTGGTGGTAATCAGTGGCAGGAACACGCCCAGGGCGGTGTAGAGCGAAGGACTGATCTTCTTCAGAATGATCTCCACCATCTGCACCAAGGCAGCGATGATGAGGATGAAAGCGATGGTTTGCATGAACTTGTCCAAACCCAGAGGCATCAGGATGTAACGGTTTGTCAGCCAGGTCACCAGGGTGGCCAGCGTCAAGACAAAGATGACGGCAGCGCCCATGCCCATAGCCGTAGAGGTCTTCTTTGAGGTGCCCAAGAAGGGGCAGATGCCCAGGAACTGGGAGAAGATCACGTTGTTGACCAAGATGGTCGATAAAATAATGATAAGGTATTTCATGGCTTAGTGACTTTCTTTTTTGAATTGGTTGACGATAGCAATAAGGAAACCGAGGCAAATGAAGGCGCCAGGAGGCAGGATGAAGACCAAGATGTTGGCCGTCTCGGGAAGGATGGTGAGACCGAAGATGGAGCCGCTGCCCAGGAACTCACGGATGCAGCCCAGGATCGTCAAGGCGAAGGTGAAGCCCAAGCCCATGCCGGCACCGTCAAGGATGGAGGGCCAAACAGGGTTCTTCGAGGCAAAGGCCTCAGCACGACCCAACACGATGCAGTTCACCACGATAAGCGGGATGAAGAGGCCGAGGGTCTCGTAGATGTCGGGGACATAAGCCTGCATCACCAACTGGACGATGGTTACAAAGGAGGCGATGACCACGATGAAACAAGGAATACGTACTTTGTCGGGAATGAAGTTCTTGAGCAGGGAGATCACCAGGTTCGACATGATGAGGACGAAGGTGGTGGCCAAGCCCATCGACATACCATTGATGGCGCTGGTGGTGGTGGCCAAAGTGGGGCAGCATCCCAGCAGCAGTACTAAGATCGGGTTCTCTTTAATGAAACCCTTGGTAAAGGTTTGCAGATTCTTACTCATTGCACATTTCCTCCTTTCATGAATTTTGCCTTGTTGGCTTCGAAGCCGTCGCAAGCCAGCTTGACGGCACCGGTGAAGGCGCGCGAGCTGATGGTGGCCGCGGTGATGGCATCGACGTCACCACCGTCTTTCGAGACCTTGAGGTCATATGATGCGGGGTTCTTCCCGTTGAATTGGTCCTTGAACTTGGGGTTGACCATGTTGGCACCCAAGCCAGGAGTCTCGCTCTGTTGAAGCACCGAGACTGCCTTGATGGTGCCGTCGGCCAAGATGCCGACCATGAGTTCGATACGGCCGTTGAAGCCGGCATTGGAGTAAGTCTTGACCGCTGCGCCAAGGAAGTTGTCCTGAGCGTCATAAGCCAAGTTATAGAACAAGTCGTCGATGGTGATGGTGTCCAACTTGGAGTTCTCGTCGGTGCCCAGCACTTCGGCGATGGCCTGGGCGTTTTTCTTGGCATCGACCTCGGCGATGGTGTCCTTGGTCATGCCATAAACGAGGCCCAGCAAACCGCCTGATACCGCCGTGATGACGAAAAGGGCGATGAGCATATTTTTAAGCGATGATTCTTTCTTTGCCATGGCGATCATTTTTTAGAGGGTTTGACGACACCGAAGATAACGGGTTTGTACAGCTTGTTGATAAGCGGTGTGAAGGCGTTCATGATGAGGATGGCGAACGACACGCCTTCAGGATAGGCACCCCAGAGACGGATCACCACGGTGATGACACCTACACCGAAACCAAACAGCATCTTGCCACGTAAGGTCATGGGGGTGGTCACCATATCGGTGGCCATGAAGAAGGCACCCAAGATGAGACCGCCATAAACCAGATGGTACCATGGAGCGATATAGACCGTCGGGTCGATGAGATGGCAGATGCCTGTGAAGACGAACACGGTGAGCAAAATGGTCAGCGGGGTGACAAATTCGATGACCTTGCGGGCGATCAGATAGATGGCACCGATGAGCAAGGCGATGGCACAGATCTCACCGAAAGCACCGCCACGGTTGCCTAACACCATGTCAACAAACTGCATGTGGTCCATGTCCTGGATCGTCTGCAGGCCTGACTCTTTCAGGATGCCAAGTGGGGTAGGACCCGTGATGGCATCGGCGAAGAAACCATTCTCGAAGATGGGCTGGGCCTGTGGCCAGGTGGTCATGGCTGTCGGGAACGACACGAGCATGAACACACGGCCTACCAATGCCGGGTTGAAGGGGTTCTTGCCCAAGCCGCCGAAGGCCATCTTGCCAACGCCGATGGCAATGACGCTGCCCACGATGACCATCCAGATGGGAAGGTTGGCAGGCACGTTGAAGGCTAAGAGCAAGCCCGTAAGCGCCGCTGATCCATCATTGATGGTGAGCGGGCCCTTGATGAGAAACTTCTGGATCAACCACTCGGTTAGCATACAGGCAGCAATCGACACAATGGTCAATCGCAATGCATACCAGCCGAAATAATAAATGGCCACAAGCAAGGCCGGAACCAACGCCAAGATCACGCGATACATGATCTTTTGGGTGTTCTCCGTTGAATGCACATGCGGTGAGCCGGATATTGTATAATTCATATCTCTAAATTCTAAATTGTAAATTCTAAATTACTTCTGGTTTCTAGCCCTAATGATTGCCCCCGTCTTGGCTTTGCCGTAACGGATGTAATCCAAGAGCGGTATGTTGGCCGGGCAGGTGAACTCGCAGGAGCCGCATTCGATGCAGTCCATGATGTGGTTCTTCTCCGTCGCTTCGAAGTCGTTGTGTTTGGCGATCTTGTGGAGCAGGAAAGGTTGCAAGCCCATCGGGCAGGCGATGGCGCAACGTGCGCAACGGATGCAGTTGGTCTGACGACGGTCTTGGGCTTCCCGAAGGGTCATCAGCAGGATGCCTGAGGTGCCTTTCATGCAGGGGAAGTCGGTGACCGATACGGATTTGCCCATCATAGGGCCACCGTTGATGACGTCGGTGATGTCTTCGGGCAGTCCGCCAGCAGCGTCGATGAGCAGATTGGCAGGGGTGCCGAAACGCACACGGAAGTTCGACGGATTCTTGACCGACTTGCCAGTGACGGTGACGATACGCTCAATCAAAGGCTTGTTCTTTTGCACCGCTTCATAGACGGCAAAGGTGGAAGCCACGTTGACCACCACGCAACCGGTCTCGATGGGCAACTTGCCCGAGGGAACCTCGCGGCCAGTGATGGCCTTGATGATTTGCTTCTCACCGCCTTGTGGGTATTTGGTCTTCAGAGGTTGCACCTCGATGCCTGCGTAAAGGTCGCGATGCTCGTTGATGGTCTTGTCCAACAGCTCGATAGCGGTCATCTTGTTGGTCTCGATGCCGATGATGCCTTTGTCGGTGCCGACGGACTTCATCAAGATCTTGACGCCCATGAGGAACTCTTGGGTCTTCTCGAGTAGCAGCCGGTAGTCGCAGGTCAGGTAAGGCTCGCATTCGGCCGCATTAATAATAATGTATTCGGCTTTTTTGCCTTCAGGCACCATGAGTTTGACGTGGGTGGGGAAGGTAGCGCCGCCCATGCCGACGATGCCGCATTCCTTCACCTTGTCGATGATGGCCTTGCCATCCAACTTGATGTCGGTGAGGAGTTCGTCAGTGACGATGATGCCTTCGGCCCATTCGTCTTTCTCCTCGACATTGATGAATACGGCAGGCTTGTAGTAGCCGGTGTGGTCCATCACCACGTCCACCTTGGCAACGGTGCCGGTGGCGGGGGAGTGGACGTTGGCCGAGACGAAGCCTTTGGCGGTGCCGATGAGTTGGCCGGTGAGCACGCGGTCGCCTTTGTTGACGATGCATTCAGCCGGTGCGCCAAGACATTGTCCCAGGGGGACGATGATTTGCTTGGGCATCGGGAAGTCTTGTATGGGCTGGTTGGCGGAGAACTTGTTTTCTTCCGGATGCACCCCGCCCTTCTTGAAAGTCTTTATGGGATTCATGCGGTAACGGGTATTTCTTGTTTGACTTTCGGAGCTTCTTGAGCCGGAGCGGCTCCTTGAGCTTCGGTGGATGGATCGGCCTTAGGCTTGCGAGGTGGGAAGTTGACGGCGTGGATGGTGCCGCGAGGACATACGTCGAAGCACTTGCCGCATGCCTTGCACTTGGCCGGGTCGATGTAGGCTAGGTTGCCCTTCATCTCGATGGCCTCGAAAGGACATTCCTTCAAGCACTTCTGGCATCCGATGCAGCCCACAGAGCAGTTCTTGATGACCAAGGCGCCTTTGTCGGTGTTGGAGCAACACACATACACGCGGCGGTCTTTCTTGCCACGGGGACGGATCTCGATGATGCCTCTGGGGCAGGTCTTGGCACAAACACCGCAGCCTACGCACTTGTCAGGGTCAACGACGGGCAAGCCAGTCTCCTTGTCGATGTGCAGGGCGCCGAAGTTGCACTTCTTTACGCAGTCGCCAAGGCCCAAACAGCCCTTGGAACAGCCGCCTTCACCAGCATATAGCGTGGTGGCGAAAGCACAGATGTCAGCACCTTCGTAATGCACTTTCGAAGGCGAGTTCTGGCAACTGCCATTACAGCGCACTACGGCAATCTTCGGCTCGAAGGTGCCAGCAGTGAGGCCTAACAGGCCAGCAATCTTGCCCATGTCGGTACCAGGGCAGGCGAGGCCTTCGAGGTTGCCTTTCTCTGAAGCCTGCTTTACGCAAGCCTCGGCCAAGGCACGGCAGCCAGCAAAACCGCAGCCACCGCAGTTAGCCCCTGGAAGACAAGCCTCTACCTCGTCAATCATGGGGTTCTCCTCAACCTTGAACTTCTGGGCGACGATGTAAAGAATCACCGAGAGCACAGCTCCGAGAACACCAAGTACGATCAATGAAATAAGTAAAATGTTACTCATTTGTGGAAAATTTTGAGTTAGATTTCAATTTTTGTAACTTGCAAAAATAATCAATCTCAATTTTTCCGCCAAAGATTTTTTTCGTTTTTTACTCAATTAGGTATTCAAAACGCTTTTTCAATTTGTCGCGTCGCAAGTAAAGTACTATGTAATAGGGAACTAGCGCAACGATGCTAATCAAGGCCGAAATCCCTTCGTTCAAGCCTAATCCCAGACAAATGAACAATACCGCCAAAAGCAATACGATGGGAATCAGATAAGCCAATATGGCGGCACGGTTGCCCTGCCCGACACTCATGATCACATTCACCTTTTGGAACATATGGAACTCCTTGCCCTCTGGACGGGGTATCGTGAGTAGCTTCTCAGCTTTGTCGCTCATCGTACAGGCACTCTTGGCGTGACATGCGGCACAAGCACTCAAGGAGACAATCTTCACCTCGAGCTCCTCGTCGGTGATTTTCGTGATGACCCCCTCGTGGGCGATGGTTTCTTCCTTCATGACTCGAATTTTTATTGGCAAAGTTACTTTTTTTTTATTTTTGCAAATCATTATATTGGTTAAATGTCGAAAGAAAGCAAAGAAAACAAAGAGCCAGGCAGACTGGCGACGTGGTTCAAGAAACAGTTCACGGCACTGAAGAATTGGTATGCCAAAGACGACAACATCTTGAAATTGGTGCATTTCCCTGGAACCAAGTTGCCTCTCTTTACCGTGCTGACCGACTTCCTCAAACTTTTCACCAAGGGCCGTACCCTTGATCGTGCCGCAGGAGTGGCCTTCAACTTCTTCGTAGCCCTGTTCCCGCTGATCCTCTTCTTCTTCACACTGATTCCCTACATCCCCATCCCGCATCTCTACGAAAGAGTGATGATGGCCATCAGCGACTTCCTGCTCCCCTCGGGGACCCTCGACTTCGTGAGAGAGACCATCGACGGCATTATGAACCAACCCCACGACGGATTGCTCTCCTTGAGTATTTTCCTCTGCTTGATCTTCGGCTCAGGCGGCGTGGTGGCCTTCTTTAACGGCTTCCGTAATGTGTATGCCAGCTACGTTTCGTCGAAAGAGATGAGCGTACAAGACTGGATCATCCAACGCGTGTTCGCCCTCGTGATGTTGATCATCCTCGGCATCCTGATCGTCGTCTCCATCCTGTTGATCTCCATGGGTGGCAGGGTTCTGAAATATTTGGTGGTCAGCGAGATCCTTACCAATGGCTCATTCGTCTTCATTCTCTTCAGCATCCTCAGATGGGTGATCGGCATCTTTGCCCTTTGCTTTGCCGTCTCTTTATTGTATTATTTCGGCAACGTGCGTTTCGATGAACATTACCGGAAGGAATACAGACGTCCCCGTCGGAACGGAAAGAAGTATCGTGAGTTTGTGATTTTCAGTCCGGGTTCCATCCTGGCAACCACTCTCTTCGTGCTGGGTACCGTGGGCTTCAACACCTATATCTCCAACTTCTCGCGCTACAACGTGTTGTACGGTTCCATCGGAACGCTCATCATCCTCATGCTCTGGATCTGGGTGGTCTCCATCTTGATTCTCGCTGGCAATGATTTGAACTCAGGCATCCGAAGGGCCTCCTTGAAACTGAGTGCCGGTGAAGACAACAGCCGCCGCAAACAGATTGTCATCGAGGCGCTGAGCAAAAGCATCCATACCCATGAGGCCGCCATCGAGAACCGAAAGAAGAAGATCACACATCTGCAAAAGGAAATCGACGACCGGCAAATCATCATCGATCGACTTGAGGAGGATAACAAGGATAGCGAGCTGATTATCACTGCTTATCGCAACTATGTGGAACGTGAACTGAAGAGTGCCGACCAAGATAGCGTGGATGTGCGTCTCGCACAGGAACTTAAGAAAGAGGCCGAACAGGCGTAAACGTTGGTCATGGGTATTGTAGCACGTCAGAGCATCAAAGGCACCATCGCCACCTACATCGGGGTGGTTGTGGGCATCGTCACCACCTTCTTCATCCAAACCAAAGCGCTTGAGCCGGACCAGATTGGCTTGATCGACGTGTTGTTGCAATGCTCCATCCTCTTTGCCGGTCTTTCGCAGTTGGGCACCTCCTCTTCAGCCATGCGCTATTATCCTTTTTTCAAGGATGAGCAGACGCGCGACCATGGCTTCTTTGGATGGACCCTTCTCGTGCCGCTCATAGGCTTCGCCCTCTTCCTTGCCCTGTTTTTCTTGTTCAAAGACGCCATTGTCGAGTTTTTCTCTAGTGACTCCTCACTCTTTGGCAATTATGTCAATGTCGTCATCCCCTTGGCTTTTTTCCTGCTGTATATCACCGTCTTCGAGACCAATAGCAACTTGTTGCTCCGAATCGTTTTGCCCAAGTTCGTGCGCGAGGTGGGGCTGAGGGTGGCTACCCTTGTGGTATATCTTTTGTACTATTATCATCTTATTGACTTTGATGGCGTCATCTTGGGATTCTGCATCTTCTATGGCTTGGCCACATTGATCAACATCGTTTACTTGCTATCACTGAAACGGGTCTCTTTCCGGATTGACCGTAGTTTTGTCACCAAGCAGCTCCGTCGCGACTTTCTTTTCTATACCTTGTTTATGGTCGCCGCTGCCGTAGCTGGCACGGCCATTCCCATGCTGAGCAAGTTCTTGTTGGCAGGTATGCAAGGCTTCTATCTGGCTGGCGTCTTTGCCATCGCCACCAACATCGCCGCTTTGGTAGAGATGCCTTACCGCTCTTTGGGAGCCATCTCAAGACCTCACGTCTCAGAGGCCATGGCGCATCACGACTTGGCAAAGGCGGATGCCTTGTGTAAGACGGTCTCGTTGCACCAATTCATCGTCGGGCTGTTTGTCCTCTTCCTGATATGGATCAACATCGACTTCCTGTTCGACTTGCTTCCCAATGGCGACATCTATCGCTTGGGCAAATGGGCAGTGCTGATCCTCGCCATCGGACGACTGGTGTATTCCACGCTCGACGTTTCATTGACGGCACTCAGTTATTCGAAATATTACTATTACTCGCTGGGATTTACCGTCTTCCTCGCTGTTCTTTCCATCCTTCTGAACCGCTGGTTCATCCCGATGTGGAACATCAACGGGGCGGCTCTGGCCAATGTGCTTTCCTATCTGGTTTACTTCATCTTCTTGTTGGCCTTCATCAAGTGGAAGGTGGGTGTCTTCGCCTTGTCGAAAAAACAACTCGTCGTGGCAGCCATCGTCTTGGTGCTGTTTGCCCTTGACATGGCTTGGACGACGTGGCTCACCCCTTGGTTTAGCAATCTCTTCGCAAAGCCGGTGTTTGGTTTGGCCATCAATGCGTTGCTCAAATCAGTGCTTTTTGCCACCCTTGGGATGACAGTGCTTTATAAAATCAAGGTGTCACAATCGGTAAACGACATCATTGACCGGATAAAAGGATGGTTTGCCTGACTTTTTGAACGATAGTTCGTGGAAAAAGATGTATCTTTGCACCTGTTTATTTTTGAATGAACTATGCAGAAATTGGTTTACGTCGGAATGAGTGCCGACATGATACATCCTGGACATCTTAACATCATCAAAGAAGCTGCTAAATTAGGCTCCGTTACGGTGGGCGTCTTGACTGACGCTGCAGTTGCCAGCTACAAACGCTTGCCTTATCTGACCTATGAGCAACGTGCCGAAATTGTTTCAAACATCAAAGGGGTGGACCGTGTCATTCCCCAAACTACGTTGGACTATGTCCCGAATCTGCTGAAACTTCGCCCGGATTATGTGGTCCACGGTGATGATTGGCTGGTTGGAGTACAAGCCAAGACCCGTCAACGTATCATCGAGACCATGGCGGAATGGGGAGGCAAGGTGATTGATATCCCCTACACTCAGGGAATCTCTTCCACGGCGATGAATCAACATATCAAGGAAATCGGAACCACACCGGACATTCGCCTTAAAAGACTGCGCCGGTTGATCAATGCAAAGAAGGTGGTCCGTATCTTGGAGTCGCATAATGGACTGACCGGACTGATCATCGAGAACACTTCAGTGATGGTGAACGGTATCAAACAGGAATTCGATGGCATGTGGGCCAGCTCGCTGACTGACTCCACGTCGAAAGGCAAGCCTGACATTGAGGCGGTTGACATCACAAATCGTTTGCATGACCTGAACGATGCCCTCGAGGTCACAACAAAACCAGTGATCTTCGATGGCGACACCGGTGGAAAAAACGAGCATTTCGTCTTCACGGTGCGTACCTTGGAACGACTGGGTATCTCTGCAGTCATCATCGAGGATAAGGTGGGCCTGAAGCAAAACTCGCTGTTTGGTGTTGACGCCATCCAAAAACAAGCTACCATAGAGGATTTCTGCTCGAAGATCAAGGCGGGAAAGAATGCGCAAATCACCGATGATTTCATGGTCATTGCCCGAGTGGAATCGCTCATTGCAGGAAAACCCGTGGAAGACGCCTTGGAACGCGCTTTTGCTTACGTCGATGCTGGTGCTGACGGGGTGATGATTCACAGCAAGAACAAGGACGGCATGGATATCAAGGAGTTCTGCCTGCGCTTTCGCGAGAAAAACACGACAACACCGCTTGTCGCCGTCCCCACCACCTATAACCAATTTACTGAAGACGAGTTGGCGCAATGGGGCATCAATGTGGTCATCTACGCCAACCATCTGCTCCGGAGTGCTTATCCGGCCATGGTGAATTGCGCGAAATCCATCCTGGAACATCAACGTAGTCTGGAAGCCTCGCAGGACTACTGCATGCCCATCAAAGAGATCCTTGAACTCATCCCTGGAACAAAAAAGAACTAACCATGCTGCGTCCAAGTTTTTTTATCGATCAGTTGAGCGCTCATGGAGTGGACTTCTTCACGGGCGTTCCGGATTCCCTCTTGAAAAGTGTTTGTGCCTATATCGCGGATCATCTCGACCCCGAGCATAACATCATCGCCGCCAATGAGGGAGGTGCCGTGGCCTTGGCCGCTGGCTATCATTTGGCTACGGGCAAGGTCGGATGCGTCTATATGCAGAACTCGGGCGAGGGCAACGCCGTCAATCCACTTGCCTCACTCACCGACAAGGAGGTGTATCATATTCCAGTGCTTCTCCTGATCGGTTGGCGTGGCCGTCCTGGCGTCCACGATGAGCCCCAGCATGTGAAACAAGGTAAAATCACTACGGGACTCCTAAACGTTTTGGGAATCAACTATGAGGTGCTCAGCAAAGAAGAAGAGGTGGCTCAACGGCAGATTGACAAAGCGATGACAAACATCCATGATACGGGCGAGGCTTTCGCCTTGGTCGTGGAAAAAGACACCTTCGAGAGCTATACGCTTCAGAATATAATAAGGGACGAGTTTGAGATGAGTAGGGAAGAGGCGATTCAAATGGTTGCCGCCAGCCTCCCCAACGATGCCGCCGTGGTCAGTACAACGGGGATGATTAGTCGCGAGTTGTTCGAATATCGTACCGCAATGGGACAGGCGCATGAACGTGATTTCTTGACCGTGGGATCCATGGGACACGCCTCCATGATTGCCTTGGGAATCGCCTTGCAGCATCCGGAACGCAAAGTCTATTGTTTTGATGGCGATGGAGCCTCCATCATGCATATGGGTAACATGGCTATCGTGGGTAGCAAACATCCCCAAAACTATGTCCATGTCGTGTTTAACAACGGCGCCCATGACAGTGTAGGAGGTCAACCTACCGTTGGTCATCAAATCGACTTGGTGAGCGTTGCCAAAGCCCTGCGCTATGACGAGGTGTGTAGCGTGAGGACCAAAGCACAACTCGCCCAAGTGTTGGACCCTGCCAAAGAAGGACTTCGCCTGATTGAAGTGATGGTGAGAAAAGGCAACCGTAAGGACTTGGGACGTCCTACCTCTACACCGATTCAAAACAAAGAGATGCTCATGCGTTTCCTTGATAACCGTCAATAACCTTTTGAAATGCAAAAGATCCTGACAGGATTCCATAGCCTCGAGAAAGCCCTCGAAGAAGTGCGCGCCCAACGCTATATGCTGATCTGCGACTCGTCGTTCGCCTTTCTTCCCATCAAGGAAGCCTTCACTCCGGTTGTCGCTTTTGACCAATTTACCCCCAACCCTCTTTATGAGGATGTGTGCAAAGGGGTGGAGCTGTTCAAAGCCAACCGATGCGATGCCCTCGTTGCCGTTGGCGGAGGAAGCACCATCGATGTGGCCAAATGCATCAAGCTGTTTTGTGCGATGGATGCCTCTTGTAACTATCTTCAGCAGGAATGCCAGGACAGCGGGGTGCCCCTCATTGCCATCCCTACAACGGCGGGAACGGGTAGCGAGAGTACCCGTTATGCCGTCATCTATTTCAATGGAGTGAAACAGTCGGTCACCCATGATAGCATTGTCCCCAACGTTGCGATTCTCGAGCCGATGCTGTTGAAGACCCTGCCGGTCTATCAAAAGAAATGCACGATGTTGGACGCCTTATGCCAAGGCATGGAGTCTTTTTGGAGCATCAACTCCAACGAAGAAAGCATGGACTACAGCAAAACGGCCATTCGGATGATCATGGAGCATAAGCAAGGCTATATCGAGGAGAATGGTGATGAGGATGCCCGATGCATCATGCTTGCGGCCAACTATGCCGGGCGAGCCATCAACATTACCCAAACTACCGCACCCCATGCCATGAGCTACAAACTTACCTCCATGTATGGCTTGCCCCATGGACATGCTGTCGCCCTTTGCCTGCCTGAGGTGTGGCATTTCATGTTGCTGCATCCTGAACGGTGTGTTGACCCTCGAGGAGAGAAACATCTGGCACGGATCTTTGAGGTGTTGGCTCAGGTGATGGGCGCCGAGTCGCCCGAGAAAGGGCTGATGCTGTTTAGAGAACTGATGAAGACCTTGGGGATGTCTAGGCCAAAAAGCGTTCACCGGGATGAGGAACTGTCCATCTTGACCCATTCGGTCAATGCGTTGCGCCTGAGAAACAATCCTGTGGCATTGGACGAAGAATCAATAAGAAACATCTATAACGTCATTTTGTTATGAGAGAGCTTGTGGTAAAAATAGCCGAATTTTTTGGCATGTATGAGTTTCTGATGAAGATCGGCAACCGGATTGAAAAGAAACGCCAAAACAAGGCCTTTGCCAAGTATGGACTGGATGCCTTGCGTGAGGCTGTTATGGCCGCTCAAGAAAGCGGTGGACGATTGTTCCTGGCTTTCGGATCGTTGCTGGGGGCCTATCGTGAAAAAGGCTTCATCCCCTTCGACTTCGATCTTGACACGGGAATGATGGCTGAAGAACGAACGGAAGACCTGTATGCCGCAATGCTCAGACATGGCTTTACCATGGTCCGTCAGTACTATATCAAAGAAACCGGTAGGGTTTGCGAGGACAAGTTCAATTACAAAGGGGTTTCCATCGACATCCATTATTTCTATCACAATGGCAATGGAGAGTTGTTTTGCGAACTCTGTCTGCCTCACGAAAGTAAGCCTTGGCGTGAGGCCAATAAGACCGACGGTTTCCCAGCCTTGGTCAGGACCCTTTGCGACAGCCCTTTGTCACAGCACGACTTCCTCGGTGTCCCCGTGTTTTTGCCAGATCGGACCGAAGATTGGTTGCGCACCCTCTACGGCCCTGATTTCATGACTCCTAACCCCAAATGGTCGATGGATGACCATAAAAAGCGTTCGGTCATCAGTGAAGAACGCATGTATAGAAGAAGCTGTTAGCATGCCTTTAAGGCCGAAAGTCATCATCCCTTGATCAAGCCTTTGGTCACGTTCCATCGGAACTGGATCAATTTCCACCCCTTCTTGGGTGAAAGTGTCAAAGTATGCCAGAAAAGCAAGACCAACGACCCTCCCCACTTGATTAGCTCAGAGAATAATCGTTTAATGTATTGTAATTTACTGATTTTCAGTGTTCTAATACGTTCACTTCGACCGATGGAGTAGGTGAGCCGATTGAAATAGTCCTCACCAAGTTTCGTCTCAGGAATGAGGTGATAGAGGATGGCCGTCGGGAGATAATAGATTTTCATACCCAACGTCCTCATTTTCTGAAAGATATCTTTTTCTTCGGACGCCTCCAAGCTAGCTCCTTTTCGTCCCAGCTCCACGTTGAAGGGTCCCACTTGCTCAAAAACGGATGCCCTATAGGCGGCATTCCCTCCTCCGGGATAGTCGTTCAAGGCGAACTCCTTAACAGTGTCGCCATTGTATTTGTAGCCCGTGAGCAAACTTTTGGTGTAATGACTCATCCATGAGGGTTCTTCCGTCTCGTATTGAGGGATGATGGGGCCTCCGGCAGCATCCGCTTCGGGATGGCTGGCAAAAAAATCGGAGTAAGTTTGAAGATATTCGGGGTTGACCAGAGCATCGTCATCGACATAGACCAACAGATCACCTTTCGACTCCTTGATGCCGCGGTTGCGGGCATGGGAGAGTCCTTGGTTAGGTTCGGTAACCATCCGGAACTGGACGTTGGGGAAGTCGTGACAAAAATGTTGGCACTCCACTTCCGTTCGGTCAGTGCAGTTGTTGTTGACAAGGACAATTTCGTAAGCCTCGCTGGAGAGGGTGTTCTCAGCGATGCTTTTCAGGATGTTGTAGATGTATTTCTCTCGGTTGTAGGTGCAGATGATGACGGAAAGCATGGGCTTTAACTTTTTTTGATGCCAAGGATGATGGCGGCTAGACAGCAAAGCAGAATCAGTGCCGAGGAAACAAGTGCTATGGTTTGTCCGATGCTCCAAACCCTGGGTTCGTAGCGCATCACGATTTGATGCTCTCCAGCAGGAATCAAAGCGGCTCTCAACAGGTAGTCAGTGCGCAATATGGGGTTCTCTTTCCCGTCAATGCGCATGGTCCAACCTTTATCGGACCATATCTCAGAGAATACCACCAGTTGGTCGGTCGGGGACTTGAAGGCATAGGTGAGCTGGTTGGGTCTGTATTCGGTCATCGTGATCTCCCCCTCCATGGCCGAAGGCGTGAAGCCGGACAGTTGTGCATCAAACTCCTTGTTGATGATGGCGGTATGCCTTAGGTCAGTGTCTGACAAGGCATCAAACTCGTCGTCGGGGTTCTCAACCCAGCGAATGTCATTGACCATCCAGGCATTGCCTAAAGCTTCGGGGTTGAGCAAGGGTTGTGCATCGGGATCGTAGATGATATACTTGGTGTTCAGCATGTTGAGTATCCGTTGCTGCCGTAAGCCTAAGCGCAAGCCCTCCTCAGTGCCAGCATTTTTAAAGATGTTTCCAAACCCTTTGATTTCTGGACTCAAATAACCGGAAATGACATCTTGATAACGACGAAGCTTAGCCCCATGATATCCGCCGATGGATTTGTGGAAGTAGGAGGTGGAAGCATCGTTGAAAACGTCTTTGGTTAAATTTAACACTCTGAAATCCAGTGATTTATCATTTTGAATATAAGTGTCAGCGGCCGTGGCGGTGAAGGGTTTGTCGTATTTTTGTTTGGAGATGAAATTGTCGTTGTTGAGGTAACGTTTGTCGATAGGGAACATGTCGATCACAACGAGTGCAGCTAGTATGGGGATGGCAATTACTGGTTTCAGTTTGTTCTTCCCGACAAGGAAGATAGGGGTGGCCGCTAAGAGGATGAATAGGAGACTGCGAAGCGCATCTTTACGGAAGATGGCCATGCGGACTGTTTCGAGTTGTGCTGCATAGGTCTGATAGATGGCTCCATCTTGGCCGGAAGACATCTTGGCGAACTGTTCGGCTTCACCTTGGCTGAGGAAATGGAAGAAGAGTTTTGGAGCGATGTAAAACAGCAGGCAGAAACCAGCGGTGATGCCCAAGGCGATATAGAATTTCTTGCTGTTTTTCTTGAAGAATTCGGGATCCTTCATGATTTCGGCCAATCCCAGGATGCCCAACAAAGGCATGCACACCTCGGCGATGACCAAAGTCATGGAAACCGCCCGGAACTTGCTGTAGCCAGGCACATAGTCGATGAAGAAGTCGGTGAATCCCATGAAGTTCTTTCCCCAGCTTAGCAGGATGGACAACACGGTGGCTGCTAACAGTGCCCATTTCAGTTTTCCTTTTACGGTGAGAGTGCCCAGGATGAATAGGAACACAATGATGGCGCCCACATAAACTGGTCCGCTGGTGCCTGGCTGGTCACCCCAATAGGCATTGCTTTGAGCGATGTTTTGTCTGAATCGTGGATCCGCCTTGTCGAGGGCAGGGTTTTGGTTGCCCAGGTAGCCGGAAGCACCGCCTTTGGCGTTGGGGATCAATAAGCTCCAAGTCTCACCGATACCATAACTCCATTGGGTGATATAGTCGCGATCGAGCCCTGATGTCTGCTGAGCCTCATTTTGGGTCAAGATAGGTTTGCCACGCGTGGTCTCTTTGCCAAATTCATAATTGGCATAGAGAATCATCGAACTGGTCAACACTGCAATGATGGCGGCGACAACCAGCAACGACGATGCCTTGAGAAAATGCCCCATTTTCTTTGCTCTCAAATCACTGATGAACTCTGCGATGACGATTGCCGCAACAATGATCAATAAGTAATAGGTAATTTGAAGGTGGTTGACTCTGACTTGTAATGCCAGCGCAAATGCAGTCAGAAGGGCACCAGGAATGTATTTCCCTTTGTACGTTAGGAGAATGCCGGACAGGACCAGGGGCATGTAGGCCATGGCATACGCTTTGGTGTTATGTCCCGCTCCGATGATGATGAACAGGTACGAGGTGAACCCATAGGCGAGCGCACCTATCAAGCTGATGCCGATGCCGCAATCCAATATCAAAAGCAAGATGAAGAAACTCAACATGCTGATAAACACCGCTCCTGTGGGTTCCGGGAAACCGAGGTTCAAGGCGTTGTGTACGTGGAAAAACAGGTTTTTCCTCACGGGAACGGAGATGTTCCATGTCGGCATGCCACCGAACATCGAGTTGGTCCATAAGGTTTGTTCCCCCGTGCTCTCACGGTAGTCAACAATTTCTTTCGACATGCCTTTGAACGTCTCAATGTCGTGCTGCTTGATGCGTTTGCCCTCGGTGACAGGGTAGAAGTAGATTAATGAAATGATGGCAAAACCTAGAATGCAAAAGGCAATGCCGATGGCTCTACGATGCTTCTGGAAAAAACTGTTTTTCATCTTGAATGAGATATGTTTGCTATAAAGCTGCGAAATTACGATATTTTTTGTATTTTTGCCTCAAAATGGTGTTTTTACGTGATAAACAGAGTGGAAGCATTGAATTGATATGGAGGAACAATTGCAATCCTTGATGGAAAGATATCCTAATCTGGCCGTTTGCAAGGAGGATATCAAGAAAGCATACGAACTTTTGGAGAGTGCCTATTTGAATGGCAAAAAACTCTTGGTGTGCGGTAATGGTGGTTCCGCCTCTGACTCGGAACATGTCGTGGGCGAGCTGATGAAGGAATTCAAACTCAAAAGAAAAGTCTATGCCAATCAGGCAGCAACCCTCAGAGCGATAGATCCCGAGCTGGGACAATTTCTTGCCGATAACTTGCAAGGCGCATTGCCCGCCATCTCCTTGACAGCCCACTCGTCATTGCAAACGGCGTTCATGAACGATGTGGCGCCCGAATTGGTCTTCGCACAACAAGTGAACGGCTACGGAAATGAAGGCGACGTCTTCCTCGGCATCTCTACCTCAGGTAACAGCAAAAACGTGCTCTATGCCGCTGTCAATGCCAAAGCAAAGGGCCTGAAAGTGATTGGTCTCACAGGCGGAAAAGAAAACAAACTGATGCGCTATGCCGATGTCTGCATCCGCGTCCCCGAAACAGAGACCTACAAGGTCCAGGAATTGCATCTTCCCGTCTATCATTGCCTGTGTCTCATGCTGGAGGAGAAATTCTTTGGCGCATAAACGGTTTCAAGGTATGGACAAAAAGAAAATCATCCTGGTGGGTACGGCCTATCCGTATCGTGGTGGAATTGCCGTTTTCAACGAACGGCTTGCGCGATGCTTTCAGGAAGAAGGCTATGAGGTCGTGATTTGGACCTTTACCGTCCAATACCCCAACTTCCTCTTTCCTGGAAAGACTCAGTTCTCCACCGAATCTGCTCCAGAAGGCCTGACCATCTATCGGAAGCTGAACTCGGTGAACCCCTTCAACTGGCTGAAAGTGGGTCGGCAACTGCGTAAGGCGGAAGCGGACCTCGTGGTCATGCGCTACTGGATTCCTTACATGGCTCCTTCTCATGGATTTATCGCAAGAAGAGCTCGGAAAAACAAGAAAACCCGTGTGGTGAGTGTTTTCGATAACATTTTGCCTCATGAAAAAGGCTTCGCCGACCGTATGCTGGCCCGCTATTTCATGCGATCCCTCAATGGAGGCGTCACCATGTCAAAGTCAGTGTCCGAAGAGGCCAAAGCCATAGATCCTCATGTGAAACTCCAGTTCTGCGAACATCCATTGTATGATATCTTCGGAGCAAAAGTCAGCAGGGAAGAGGCACTGGACTTCCTTCACCTTGACCCTCAGTATCGCTACATGTTGTTTTTTGGTATCATCCGTGATTATAAAGGATTGGACTTGTTGCTGAAAGCCATGGGCGATAACCGTCTAAAACAGAGGAAGGTGAAACTGATCATTGCTGGTGAGTTTTATAACAATGCTGAACAATATCATGAGTTGGAACAACGCCTCGACCTGAGCCAACAGCTGGTATGGCGTAGCGAGTTCGTCCCCGATAGTGAGGTGAAGTACTATTTCAATGCTGCTGACATCGTGGTGCAGCCATATAAGTCAGCCACTCAAAGCGGTGTCACCCAAATCGCCTACCATTTTGAGAAACCAATGTTGGTGACCGATGTGGGAGGACTGAAAGAGATTGTCCCCGACAAGGAGGTGGGTTACGTCACTGAGGTGGATCCCTTGAAGATTGCTGATGCTCTTGACGATTTCTTTGAAAATCAACGATATGACGAATTTGTGAAAAACGTTCGAGTCGAAAAACAAAAGTATTCTTGGAACCGTATGGTGGATGCCTTGGTCTCCGTCTCAAAAGATTAGTCATGAAGAAAATCATCTCCTTATTAACAAAGCTATTTCCCCGTCAGTTCTTAATCCGGTGCAGCTACTTGTTCAGCTTCCTGATACGTCCCTTCTATATGGGTAACAAAGTGGAGTGCCCAGTTTGTGGCAAGCATTTCAGGAAGTTTCTCCCCTATGGCTATGGCCATGCAGTCGATAACCGGATGTGCCCCAAGTGTCTCTCTCTTGAACGTCACCGTTTGCTGTGGCTTTACCTGAAAGAGAAAACGGATTTCTTTACGGCTCCGTTGAAGGTCTTGCATTTTGCCCCTGAACAGCCATTTCTAAAACGTTTCCGTGCCTTGAAGAATCTCGACTATACCACCGCTGATCTGGACTCGCCCATTGCTGACTTGCATCTCGACGTGACGGCCATCGACCAACCCTCCAACACCTACGACGTGGTAATCTGCAACCATGTGCTTGAACATGTGAATGATGCCAACAAAGCATTCAAGGAGATTCAACGTGTCCTTAAGCCTAATGGCTGGGCCATCCTGCTGGTGCCCATCAACCCTGATGTCGATACCTTTGAGGATCCTTCCATCACCGACCCAAAAGAGCGAGAAAGGCTCTTCGGACAATACGACCACGTTCGTCAATTCGGTCGTGACTATGGCGAGGTGTTACGCAAGGCTGGTTTCCAAGTGGTCGAAGACCGCCTTTATTACGAGCTCAGCGAGGAACAGCGCCAACGGATGCGGCTGGCCCGAAGAGGCGAGGAAATCGTTTATCGATGTGAAAAATGTTAAAAGAAAATTGTTTTTTTCCATTCTTGACTAACATATCTTAATAATTGCTATTTTTGAAGCAATTATTGTTTTTTTAAGGAAATATTTCAATAGTATAACAATAGCAGTTGCGCACGACACGTAGAAGTGCATTGATTATGAGGAAGATTACGCTTGTTTTGCTTGCCCTGATGACGGGCATGCTGGCGATGGCCCAGGAGGCCATGCTTATGGACCGTTCCTCGTTGGACGAGCCTCCGACGGGCTACATCAACGGACTGTTCACGGTGAACGAGGGCGGAACCCAGGTATATTTCTCGCAGGGCAACCTGCAGTATGTCGGAGGTGAATGGCGCTTTGCGGATCACCAGTGGGACATCCTTGGCGACAACGGCCAGGGGAGCGCGTCGGAGGATGCCGCGCGCGACCTTTTTGGCTGGGGGACGAGCGGGCGAGCGCACGGTGCGTTGAGCTACCAGCCGTGGAGCACGAGCCAGACGGACTCGGAATACTACGCCTACGGCGACAAGGGGTATGACCTTGTGGACGAGGACGGGACGGCCGACTGGG
>JAEEON010000053.1 GCA_016284305.1 Bacteroidales bacterium | reverse complement strand
CCATCATACGACAAATCTTCCAGTCGAAATTCGATTACCCAACCTACTGTAACGAAGTAGTCCACAATGTTTTCGGTTGCAACGATATTTCCACCCATCCCGAATTGCTTGATACCACAGCTGATGGCGACAACAGTTATTACATAGGTCGCCAAACCGATGCCGATGGTCGTGAACTCGGCTTTTTCTACACCCGTGTTGCCCAAGGCAGCGATGTGCGCCGCAAGCGTGTTGGGTTGCGCAAGATGATTGCTCCTTACCTGAAATACGATGTCGATGCCGCCATTGCCGTTTTTGCCGACGAAAGCCACTGGCGTTTGTCGTACATCTGCGACATGAAAGAAGGTGTCACCAACGCGAAGCGGTTCTCGTACATCTTAGGCGACGAGCAGGGACAGTATAAGACACCCTTGGAGCGACTTGATAACATATACGCCAAAAGAGGAAGGTTCGTCTTAAACGACTTGCGCGAAGCCTTCTCCGTCGATGCGCTCAGTGACGAATTCTTCGACGAGTATCACATCCACTACGACCGCATTGTGGCTGAATTAGCCCGACAAGGAAAGACGGGTGCCGTGTATCATGATTATGTGAAGAAACTGATGGGACGTATCGTCTTTCTGCATTTCCTGCAAAAGAAGGGGTGGCTTTGTGGCGATACCAACTTCATGCTCAACACTTTCAGCCAAAGCAACCGCAGAAGCGATTATTTGGAAAGTGTGCTTGAACCGCTTTTCTTTGGCATTCTCAACACCGAACCCGCCAAACGCGAGCAGGTTTTCAGCAGGAATGGCTGGCAACAAAGACTGGTGGAAAAATGGGCGAGCATCCCTTACCTCAATGGAGGTCTATTTGAACGTGATGACATTGACAACCTCAGGATTGTTCTTCCCGAATCTATCTTCAGCAATCTCTTCGCCTTCTTGGCCTCCTACAACTTCACCGTCGATGAGAACGACCCCGACGATGCCGAGATTGGCGTTGACCCCGAAATGTTGGGCAAGATCTTCGAGAGCTTGTTGGAAGACAACAAAGCCAAAGGTGCCTTCTACACACCCAAGGAGATTGTGCGCTATATGTGCAAAGAAGCACTGATCGCTTATCTGCAAAGCATCGCTGAAGACGAACCCGCCAAAGATTCCATCCGTCAATTCGTCACCCACCACGACGCTTCGTTTCTGGGTTCAATAGCCTCCCCCCTCCGGGGGAGGTTGGAGGGGGCTTTGGTTTCTGTAAAGATATGTGACCCCGCCATTGGCTCAGGTGCCTTCCCGATGGGTCTGCTCAACGAATTGTGGCGTTGCCGCGAGGCCTTGGGGACTGAGCTTTCGCGCCTGCAACTGAAAAAGGAGATTATCGAAAACAACATCTATGGTGTGGACATCGAGCGTGGTGCCATCGACATTGCCCGTTTGCGCTTCTGGTTGAGCATTGTGGTGGACAGCGAGACGGCGGAACCTTTGCCCAACTTCGATTACAAGTTCATGCAAGGCAACAGCCTGATTGAGAGTTATGGCGGTTTCGACCTCAGCCGCATCGCGGGCAAGACCGTGGGCCGTCCGTCCACCTCCACGCAGTATGTGATTGGCCTCGACAGCGAACTGAGCCAGAAGAACCTGCAACGACTGTTGCGCGAATACTTCTCCGTCACCGACCACCAAAAGAAAGCCACCATGCGCCACGCCATCAACGCTGAGGTGAAGACCCTCATCCGCGAAAGCGTTGGCGGCACCCCGGCCTTTCTCGCCAAGTTGGAGCAACTCGACCCCTCCGCCAACCAAGACTTCTTCCTTTGGCACACTTGGTTTAAGGATATCTTTGACAAGGGCGGGTTTGATATTGTTATTGGGAATCCGCCGTATGTCAGTGCCGTGGAAATGGCAAGAACAGAATATGAAAAGTTGATTTACAAGAAAAATTATCCACAAGCAACAGGCGCTTATGATATATATGTATTGTTTTTGCTCAGAGGGTTGATGATAACTAAGAATGTTTTCTTTTGGATTATCCCCAATAAGTTTTTAATTGCAGATTATGCAAAAAAGACAAAGGATTTATTGGAGCAAAAAGGACTTTATTCAAGTGTTGATCTTTCTGTGTTTAAGGTTTTTAAAAACGCAAGCGTTTATCCTATTATTTTGAGCGGTTCAAAACTATTAGATAAAGATTTTTGTAAATATGCGTTGGATA
>JAEEON010000008.1 GCA_016284305.1 Bacteroidales bacterium | reverse complement strand
CGTTGGAGAAGATCATGCAGTTTTGCTGGACCTCGGTCACGGCGATGCCGTCGTGGTGATACGACTCCATGAAGATATCGGTAAGTTCTTTAGGATTGACATCCACGCCACGGGCAAAGAAGGTTGCCTTAGCGCCGATGGCAAGTTCACCAGGATTGAACGGATCCTCGTAAGTGCCTTGTGGAGAGGTCTTGGTCTTGGTGCCACGGAAGGTGCAGGGAGAGAACTGTCCTTTGGTCATACCATAGATACGGTTGTTGAACAGCACCAAGTTGATGTCGATGTTACGGCGGCAGGCATGGATGAAGTGGTTACCACCGATGGCGGTGCAGTCACCGTCGCCAGTGATCATCCACACGGTGAGGTGCGGGTTGGCCAACTTAACGCCAGTGGCGCAAGCGGCGGCACGACCGTGGATGCTGTGGAAGCCGTAGGTGTTCATATAATAAGGGAAGCGCGAGGAGCATCCGATACCGGACACCACCACGATGTCTTCCTTCTTAACGCCCATCTTGGGGAATACGTCTTGCATGGCCTTCAGGATGGCATGGTCACCACAGCCTGGGCACCATTTCACCACCTGGTCACTTGCAAAATCCTCTTTAGTCAGCTGAATAGCTTGATTTTCGATATTCTGATTTTCCATGGTCGTATTATTTTAAGAGGTCGTTAAACTTAGTCTCCAGTTCGTTGATGGTGAACGGCAGACCCATCACCTTATTATATTGTTCTGACTTGTATTCCGGGAAGTTCATGCGGAGATACTTGGCGAACTGGCCGCGGTTGATCTCGCAGATTAAGATCTTCTTGTGACCTTGGAGCACTTCTTCGGTGTTGCGCGGCAGCGGCATGATGTAGTCGAAGTGAGCGTGAGCGATCGACTTGCCTTGTTCCATGAGGTTCTCGACAGCGGTACGGATCACGCCGAAGGTGCCACCCCAGCTGACGACGAGGAGGTCGGCGTTCTTGTCGCCGTAGATCTCTTGCAGCGGGATGTCGTTAGCCACGCGGGCGACCTTCTCCTCACGGAGTTCGGTCATGCGCTGGTGGTTTTCAGGATTGGTGGAGAGGTTACCCTTACCGTCTTCCTTCTCGAGGCCACCTACGCGGTGACGAAGGCCAGGAGTTCCCGGGATAGCCCATTCGCGACGGAGCCATTTCTCGTCACGACGGAACGGCATATAGTCGGGATCGTCAGCCTTGGCGATAGGCGGGGTGATGGTCGGCAGGTCAGCCATTCTCGGGATACGGAACACTTCAGAGCCGTTGCCGAGGGAGCCATCGCTCAGGAGGATGACAGGAGTCATGTGCTCGAGGGCAAGACGGGCAGCTTCGAAGGCGGCATAGAAACATTGTGCTGATCCACGGGCAGCGATGACGATCAAGGGAGCGTCACCGTTACGACCGTAGAGTGCCTGGAGCAGGTCGCTCTGCTCGAACTTGGTCGGCAGACCGGTGGAAGGACCTCCACGCTGTACGTCAATGATGACGAGCGGGAGCTCGGTCATGACGGCGAGACCCAAGGCTTCGCTCTTCAGCGAGAGACCAGGACCTGATGTCGTAGTGACAGCGAGGCAGCCTGTAAAAGCAGCACCGATGGATGACATGATGCCTGCGATTTCGTCTTCAGCTTGGTAAGCCTTAACGTTCAAGTTCTTGTATTTGGTCAATTCTGCCAGAATGTCAGTGGCAGGGGTGATAGGATAAGAGCCGAGGAACAGCGGACGACCTGATTTCTCAGAGGCGGCCATAAGTCCCCATGCGGCGGCAGTGTTACCTGTGATGTTGCGGTACTTGCCTTTTTCAAGATTGGCAGCTTCCACCTTATAAGTATTGGTGAAGAGCTCCCAAGTATCAGCATAGTGGTAGCCAGCATCGAGCACGGTACGGTTGGCTTGGATTACCTGATCTTTGCCTTTGAACTTGGTCTCGAAGTATTTGTAAACCGAGTCGCGTTCGCGGTTGAAGAGGTACAACACAATACCAAGGGCAAACATGTTCTTGGATTTCAGCATCGTCTTGTTGTCCATGCCGAAGTCTTTCAGGGCTTCTTTGGTAAGTTCCGAGATGGGAGCCTTGACCACTTGGTAGTCGGCGAGGGTACCGTCAACGGTAGGGTCGGCCTCGTAGCCAGCCTTTTCGAGTGCCTTGTCGGTAATGGAGTCGGTGTCGATGATGATAATCGTGCCGGGGCGCAGCCAGCGCATGTTGGCCTTGATGGATGCAGGGTTCATCGCCACGAGGACATCGCAGAGGTCACCCGTGGAATGAATGGGCTTGTGTCCAAAGTGCACCTGGAAGCCAGAGACACCAGCTACCGTGCCTTGTGGTGGACGGATCTCAGCTGGGTAATCCGGGAAGGTAGCGAAATCGTTTCCGGCGAATGCCGTAGAATCGGAGAAAAGATTTCCGGTAAGTTGCATACCATCGCCCGAGTCGCCCGCGAAGCGGATCACGACATGCTCAAGAGCTACAACTTTACTTTTTCCTGTCATAATAAATGGATTTAATATTCAATATTGATAATTAATTTGGTATCATTTTTGAAGCTGCAAAGTTAGTGTTTAATTCATAACAAGTCCAACAAAACACAAAATTTTTTTATGTCTCATTTTTAGATTTTTTCTAAATTAGAGACAACCCATCCAAGGAACAAAACAATGCTGTATATTTGCAACCTCAATTTGAAACTAACCAATAAAAATTAAAGAATCATGGCTTACAAAATCACAGACAAATGCGTTGCTTGCGGCAGCTGCATCGATGAATGCCCAGTGGGCGCTATCTCTGAAGGCGACATCTACGTCATTGACGCTGATCAATGCGTGGGTTGCGGCACCTGCGCTGGTGCTTGCCCGAACGACGCTATCGTCGAAGACTAAGAATTCAAGTAAACTTGTGCATTAAAAGAAAAAAAGCCTGTGTAAAAACAGGCTTTTTTCATTTTTTTCGTACATTTTTATCAGTTTGGCAAAATCTTTGCTATATTTGCACGGTTTTCCTCGGAAGACCATAAGAAGAATGAACAAAAACACATTTAATCATTTATTAACCAACTAACACAAACAAACTATGAAGAAATTAGCTTTGGCACTCATGTGCCTGGTCAGCGTTGCTTTCTTTGCAAGCTGTGACCCGCAAGTTGAAAATCCGGAACCAGCTATCCAAGTCCTGGCTACGGAAGGTTACCTGCAAGATGGTGACGTTGTCGACGCGAACTACAATTACCCATTCGGTTTCGTTGTTTCTTCCAATGTTGAGACCAACAAAGAGCTCAAATCTCTGGTCATCACTGTTGACGATGAAGAATTCGAAAACGTTGAACTGTCTGGTGACACCTACACCTATGAATCCATGATCGGCTGGGTCATCGAGGAAAGAGAAATCGTCGGTGAGGCCACTATCAAAGCCGTTGTCACTGACGTCGATGGCCAAGTCAACACCGCCACCATCACGGTTAGCATCAACTATGAGGAGCCCGTCGAAAAGGTTGAGTACACCTGGGTCCGCAGAGGTTCCTTCCTCCAAGACAACACCCAAGCTGAAATGGCAGCCGTTGGTCTGCAATGGACTGGTAGCTACAAGGACATCTTCGCCACCATCAAACCTCTCAACGAGAACACCAAGATGTACATCATCGAAGATGCTCTTGATAAATTCAACGGTATCGAGACTGTCATTGACGTCGAAAACTTCTTCGCTGATCTGAAAGAGAACAGCGTAACCGTCAGTGAATATCGCAAGGTTTCCGCTGAAGTCGACAAGACCTACAACGATATTCTTGCTGTCATTGACGCTGATGGCAACTACCACCTCGTACTGATTGGCAATGCCGATATCGATACTGGCGCCTTTGGTACCCAGATCACTCTCAAAGGTTTTTTGAAGTAATCTAAGGTTTCAAACCAACAAAAAAGGAGGGCGATTTAAACAATCGCCCTCTTTTTTTTATTCAGCTAAAGCATGACTGATCTTGCGATTGATCTCCAACAACCGTCGCTCATCAAGCTTCACCTCCGCCCTGTCGTAGGTCATCAAGCCATTCAGCTCAGTCTCACAATCGGTGGTCTGGGTGTAAACCGCTGCTGAGAATCCTTGAAAGATCATCTTATATAGCTGATTGGCATAATCAACATACGTGTCGGTCACTTTCTTTTCACTATCGAACTCCACATAACCCCAACCTTGGTCTTTCACCCAAGTATGCCCCTCTACTTTGCGGCCAATACCGCCATATTCACCAAGGACAGTGACGCGCATAGGATCATAAAGCACCATCTTGGGTTCAGGATAATGGTGCAAGTCGAGGATGTCGCCACAAGCATAAAAGTTGCCACCTGAAGCGGGATTCACCAGACGCGTTGGGTCGAGTCTCTTTGTCATTTCTACGATTTCCGGGGTCTTAAACTGTCCCCACGACTCGTTGAAAGGCACCCAAACGCCGATGCATGGCTGAGAGATCAAGCTCTCAATGATTTCTTTCCATTCCTTTTTATAGCATTCCTCCGATTCCAATGAACGCACACTCTCCGGACCTTGGAAATACTGGGTGGTCTGCCATCCCGGCCCACGGCCTCCAGAGGGCATGTCTTGCCAAACAATCATTCCCAGACGATCGCAATGGTAATACCAACGGGCAGGCTCTACCTTCACATGCTTACGGATCATGTTGAATCCCAACTCCTTGGTCTTCTCAATGTCGTAGGCCAACGCCTCGTCGGTTGGAGCGGTATAGAGTCCATCGGGCCACCAACCTTGGTCGAGAGGTCCAAAATGGAAGATCGGGCGACCATTGAGAGTCATGCGGACGATGCCGCTTGCTTCCTCACGTTGCGTGCCAAAATGGCGCATGGCAAAGTAGCTTTCCACTTCATCGAGTTTCTTGCCTTTGTTGGTGATGGTCACCTTCATATCGTAAAGGAAGGGATGGTCGGGAGTCCATAGGAGGGCATCTTCAGGCATCATCACTTCCACGGCTTGTCCGCCGAGGGCTTTGCCCGAGGCGACCTTCTTCCCTTCAAAGCTCACTTCCACCTCGCACAACACGTCAGCATTAGCGACCGACAACTCGGGCATCACCACCACCGAGCCTCTTTCCAGGTGCGGAGTGGTGACCAAGTTCTTGACATAGAGTTCCGGCACCGGCTCAAGCCACACCGTTTGCCAGATCCCAGTGACAGCGGTGTAGAAGATACCCTGAGGCTTATTGACCTGCTTGCCATGAGGGATATAGGAATCGTCAGTGGGGTCCCATACCCGCACCACGATGGTGTTATCTTTGGCATTCAAGGTGTTGGTGATGTCAAAACAAAACGGGGTATAGCCGCCCGTATGACTTCCCACCTTGATATCATTGACCCAGACGTCGGTCATCCAATCGACGGCACCGAAATGGAGCAGCACCCGTTGGCCTTTCCAGGCTTTGGGCACGGTAAAACTCCGTTCATACCACAGGGCTTTGTCGGAGCCAACGGTCTTTTGCACGCCTGATAGCGACGACTCGATGCAGAAGGGCACCAAGATCTCGCCTTCGAAAGAAGCAGGCTGACGTCCTTCTTTGCCGGTTATGGAATAATTCCACAATCCGTTGAGGTTTTTCCACACTGGTCGCACCATCAAGGGACGTGGATATTCGGGAAGGACATTGTCAGGGTGGACCTCATCGGCCCAACGTGTCTTGATTTTGTCGCCCGCTGGCTTGTATTGTGCCATGAGCGCACTGGTAGCCATCAAGGTCATAAGGAGCAGTAGTCTTTTCATGGTTAAGAGGCAGTTAAGTTCTGAAATTGCTCAGCGGCTCCGACCAAGGCGGAGATGGCACGATCAACGAGCATCTCGTCAGCTTCAGCAGAGGCATCGAGAATCTGTTCGAAGCACACCCATACCGATGCACGTTGGCGGCCAGCATCCTCGTATTCGTAAAGGGAAGCCTTCACCACCTTGTAGTTCCAGTTGAGCGTGTTACAAGCCATCAAGGCTTCGGCATAGTTCTCGTCGGTGACATCGAAAATCCCGGGAAGGGTAAGTCGAAAGAAAAGCGGGTCGTCGGCATCGTGCCAAAGCAAGAAGTTCCAACCATCGTACTGGAAGTTGATTCCCACCTTGGAGCGCGTGGCCGCGATTCCTTTCTGCTTCAAATAAGCCAAGGTCAGGTCTTTCGCCATTTGTCTTCGTGTCGTCATCACTTGAATCCTATCTTGGTCTGAGTTGCATAGGTCGGGTTCTTGTATTTAAGCACATCCACGAGAATCTTCTGCGAGATAGGCACGTCCATATAGGCAGCGGTCATGGCAGCCTCGTTGACAGCTTCGGTGATGTCGCCAGCCACGAAGTCTTCCGACAGTCGTGCCAACTCTGCATAGTCGATGGTTTCGCATGGGCGGTCTTTCAGATGTTTCATGAAGATGTCTTTTCGGGCTTCGAAATCGGGTTGAGAGACGAAGAACACGCGATCGATACAGCCAGGTCGCATCACGAAGGGGTCGATTTGCTCAGGTTGGTTGGATGTAGCCACCACCAATATTCCACGCTGGGCGCAACCGTTCATGAGGGTGAGCATGGCCACGCTCTCCTTGGTGACGTTTTCGGAACCCGGATTGGGGATGAGGTATTCCATCTCGTCGATGGCGATGACGAACGGGGCCTTGAGTGAGGCGGCGTCGAAGATACGTTGCAAGTTATCGATCACGTTGGGTTGATAGATGTTGCCGAACTGAGAGGCTTTCAGGATGGTATAGTTGAATCCCAGTTCCTCAGCAAAACTCTCCGTCACCAAACTCTTTCCACATCCGGGAGGGCCGTACAACAAGATGCCGTTGACGGGAAGGAGCTTGTATTTCTTTGCCTTTTCAGGGTTCTGCAGCCCGAAGATCACTTCTTTGCGAAGCTGTTCCTTGAGACTGTCGCGACCAGCCACCTGATCGAAACCATTGCCCGAACCTTTCTTGAACATGATACGCATGTTTCCTTCAGGGATCTCCTCAGCGATCTCACCGGCATCTTCAGGCTGGTGTTCTTCATCAGCGCCCTCTGCCATTTCAGGCGTCAGACGTTCCAGCAGGGCATTGAACAGCTCTTCGGCAGATGAGAAACGCGAAACCACCTTCAACGCGAGAGCCTTCTTCAGGATCTCGTGAAGGAACTCGGGAACATGCGTTTCCTCGGTATCGAGAACCAAAGGCTGTTTGCGTGCTTCCTTGACTTTAGCCTTCACCATATCCTTGTCGTCATGGCATTCCGCAAGGTCAATCTCCCAAGGCGCTTTCCCGAAAACCAGGTAATAAAGCAAGGCACCCACAGAGAACACGTCGGATTTGGGTGTGTAGATGCCACGATAGGTCTCGGGGGCACGGAAGAAGGGGGCCAAGTCTCCCACGAAGAAATTAGGGCGACCCATGACCATATACGACACATGGCCAAGGTCGATGATGGTAGGTTGAAGCATCCCGTCATCCGTCTCCTTCAACATGATGTTAAAGGGGGTGATATCGTTGTGCAGCAAAGCCTTAGAGTGCATATACATCAATCCGTTAAGCACGCAGAGTGTAATTTGCAGAGCATCTTCCACGTCAAACACACCTTCTTTCTCCAACGACTCGCTGAGCAATTGTCCATAATAAAACTCCGTCACCAAATAATGGTAATCCTTTTCTCCTTTGCGGAAGCCTCCGTTATCGACATAGCGGATGATATTGTCGTTTTTCTCCCCGCTGAGTTCCTTGCAGAAGACGATCTCGAAAACCTCTTTCCCTTCAAAGAGCTGCGAAGAGTTCATAGTACTGATTTCAAACACCTTACAGAAGTAAAGCACATCATCGCTTCCATAAACGGTGTAAGACTCGGCAAGGGCTCCTTTCTTGATGAAGCTGTTGACGATGTATTTGCCGATTTTATCTCCTTTTTTGAATAACATCTTTATAGTATTTGGTTAAAAGCTATGGTTATAAGAAAGTCCAAGATAGAAAGTGTCGAAAGGCTTTTTCACCTGCAGATCATTATCCATGCGGGCGAACACGCTGATGGATTGCTGTCGGGTGAGCCTGTAGTTCACAGCAAAGGTGGTACGCCATTGGTCGATGAAACTCTCGCGAGCTTGGGCCCGAAGTCGCATAAAGCACTCGGTAGAGAGGGTGTATTTAAAACGGCTATTGGGCCGCTGATAGACGGCTTGCAGCTTGTTGCGCCAGCACCATTTAGGGTTGACACGATAGTCGCCCGTGCGTTCATCGCGATAGGTAAGCATCACTCGGGTTCGGTACGAAAACTTGAAACGGCGAACATTCTCATAGTATGAGGCGAACAAGCCGGTTCGCCATCGGTTGTCGTAATAATGATGGTCGTCATAGTGACGCACATAATCGGCATGGATTCCCACATGGAGTCGTTTGCCAAGCCAAGGGAAAGGCACAGGACGCTCCAAAGTGAGAGAGGTGAGCCACCGGTCGAGGTGGAATCCATCATAACTGGCGAAGCGCAGCTCCTCCTCCACTTCCAGCTCCGTGTCACCCATGGCAGCAGAAGCCTTGGCTTCCACAATGGCACCCACGTCAGTGATGCGTTCGCTCTGTCCCCAAATTGGCAACGACAGCGCAAACAACGCCACAAGTACTATAGGAATCCTTTTCAACATCAGCCATTAAACTCCTTTAGTTTGGTAAATGTGCCAATGGTATTCGCCTCACCAGGTTTCGGGCGGTACCAAATCTTGACGAAAGCTGCATCGCGAAGGTAGTCGATATGGCCAATTTCAATCTTTTCGACCTTGAGGCCAGTCCGATGCTCAATGTCAGCTTTCAACTCCGCTTCCCTTTCGGCATTCACCAGGTCGATTTTATCATAAAGAATCACTTTCTCCGACATCTGCTTCGAATACTTTCCTCCTTCGAAGACCCAGATGGCAAGGATGACCATAAGATTGGTGATAAACAATTCCAGGTAGCTGGTTGTCAATGCCTGACCATTGATAATGGAGACACCCATGACCACAAACAGATAGGTCATCTCACGGATGCGCAGGGTCTCAGTTCGGTATCGTATCATGCCAAAGATGGCAAAGAGTCCCAAGGCGTACGCCACGTTCATCTTCATATTGTCCATCAATGAGATGATAAGGAAGATGACGACGGCAAACATCATGAAAGTGAAATAGTAGTCGCGTCGTTGTGATTTCTTATAATAGAAGAATCGGATAATGATCCAACACACGAGGAAGTTGAACACAAAACGGAGGAGCAAGGTCCAGAGGCCCAAAGAGTCAAACAGGGGCACTCCTAGAAAATTGACTTGAGTGACACCTCCACCGAATTCGCGTGCGATGTCAGGGTCGAAACTTTGTACGGCTTGCAATAAAAACATAACTTAGATATTAAGAGATTGACTTTAGTTTATTGATACGACGTAATTTGACTTTAAAACGATTCTGCCTAACCTCGGGACGGGTCATACAGATGCCGATGCAGTATTTACTGATTTTGAAGGGTTTGATACGGAGTTCGAGCAACACTTCTTTAAGCAAGGAGCGTGCGCGTCCATCCTGTTTGAGTTCCATGACCACGAGATTGTCCATGGAGGCTTTTGTTCCGGCCACCAGGTTGTTGAACTGGAGGTTACAGTCGATAGTGAGGCGTTCTGTCTTCTCAAAGTTCACCAAGGTAATACGGTCGAAGGCGGTCTCCAAGGTTGGTTGGAGGCTTTTGACGGGATAGGGCTGATGTTCTGCCAGGAAGCTGGCTACTTCGGGCAACTCAGTAATGTTGGGTTGAGGCTCCACCTGAATACGACTTTTCTTGGTCCTCCCTTTGTTGGTCTTGTGTTTGACTTCGCAAAAAGACAAGTTCGAGTCCACATAAGTACGCACCCTCACCTTGTCGCGCACCAGATGACGATCATGATGAATGGTGAACATGGTAAGTTCGGGAGTGTCGTAATACACTGTTCTATATGGAGATAAACGATTCCCTTCAACTTCCTGGGCATAGTAGCGTTCATGCACACCTTGGAGAATGGCCAACAGTTGACCGGAGGTAACCAGATATTTGGTGTCAATCCGGTTCATGAGGCGCACTGTCTTCATCTCCTGGAGGGAGATGGGACGCATTTGATATACTATGTCGAGGATCTCGCGGTTCACTTGGCGATGTATTCGTATTCCTTGACCGACTCCAGTTTGCCGTTCGGGTAGTAGTTGAGTTGGCGTTTCTTGGTGCCATCAGAATAATACTCGAACTTACGGATGCGAATCACTTTGTCACGATCATTGTATTCTATTTCGCGGGTCACTTTGGCGGTGACGTCGCTGTTCGCAGGGTATTCGCTCACCACGCGAGACTTCTGGCCATAACTGGCATATTCGATTTCCTCGATCTTACGGCCAAGCGAGTCGTAGGTAGTCACATGGTCGAGGAAGGCTTGTTTGGCTCCCACAGGGGTGTTCCATTCTTTGACAACCATGCCTTGACGAGCTTCACGTTTGGCGATGGTACTTTCTGAAACAGATTGGGCCCATGCAGACTGAGCAAGCACGCCCATAAAAATCAAAAACAAAATTCTTTTCATCTATTATTATTTCAATTTCATCTATTATTATTTCAATTAGTATCGTTGACTATTACCATTCACCTCTCACCTTTCTCCCCAGGTTACGCTCGCTATGCTCGCTCACCTTTCTCCCCAGGTTACGCTCACTGCGCTCGCTCACCTTTCTCCCCAGGTTACGCTCGCTATGCTCGCTCACCTGGGGTTATTGAGAGGGCACCTCTTCGAGGTGCTGACTGGTCAGTATGAATTCTCACCTTTCATCTTTCATCTTTCACCTTTCAATTCTCAATTCCCCCCTTCCCTCAAACTTGAATTCGAACCACAAATGTGGTGTCAGGAGTCATTTCAAGAATCTGGTCGGCACCTACGGTGACGGTGTCGATGATTGGGGAAGGCACTTCCATGGCATCCTCGGAGAAGGTGATGACCTCGTAGGTACCAGGAAGCACTTTTTGGAAAGCGAACACGCCATCGAGGCCGACGCGAACGTCGTCTTGATGATAGGTGTCGCCTAATTTGCGAAGATAAACGCGGTGTTCATAGGCCCAACCTTCGCCATGATAGCCTTCATTATGGAAGTACACGCCCCACACCTTGCCTTTGATGATAGAGGTTCCGTAGGCCTTTCCATCGTGAATATAGAGCGTGGGCACCTGAGCCACACTGCCATGGGTAAGGCTCACCGTCTCGGAGACAGCCACCTTCTCGCCAGAGGCCAAGGTGGAATAGGCGAACACGGTATAGTCGCCAGGGGTAAGGTACTCGAATTGGTACAGCCCATCGGGATTGGTCTCGGTGTCGTCGCCATAGAAATCATCGTCACCATAGACAATGAATACATCGGTCTTGGCCGCGTCGATGGTATCGACCGTTAGTTGAAAGTCATCGTCGGGGTGTTGCACCAATTTGACATAGCCACGCACAGTGCCCGTGCCACCTTCTCCCTCATGGCTGTTACACGACACGAGCAGAGAGAGCAGCAATGCGGTCACAAAAAACAATCTTTTCGTTATTCTCATAATTGGTATAGCTAAAAACGTGTAAAGGTACAAATAATTTAGTTTAGTCGCTCAATATTATTGCAGGCACGGTTCAACACGTTCACAAAAGTCTGGAGTTCTTCTTCCGAGATGCCTTCCAGAATCCCGTTGATGGCCGTGATGGCGACATTTTTGGTGTTGTCCTTCATTTCAAGACCTGTTGGGGAAAGACGGATCTTGTTGACTCGACGGTCGGAGCTGTCAACCACACGCTGAACGAGGCCTTTTTTCTCCAAGTTATCGATGAACTGGGTGACGGAGTTTTTGTCTTTTTGGATGATGAGAGCAATGGTTTGTTGGGTCATTTCGCCTTGATTCCAGAGGGTATCCATGACAAGAAACTGTTCAGCGGTAAGGTTGATGCCTTCAGATTTGAAAATGGAGGCCATGTATTTTTTCAACTTGCAGTTGAAAATGTTGACTAAGACGCCAACTTGTTTGATAAGCATCATAATAAAATCACTATTTTAGATTATCCCACTATTAGGATAATGCAAAAATAGTGATTTTATTATTTCTCGTGTAATGAAAAAACGAGCTTTTTTTTATCGGATTGCCATGTTAGGAATGACATCGCCGTCATAGACGCCGCGGTCAAGTTTCTCTTTGACTTCCTTGAAGGCATTGAGGGTATATTCCACGTCGTCCATGCTGTGAGCCGCGGTAGGGATGATACGGAAGATAATCATGCCCTTGGGGATCACGGGGTAGGTGATGACCGAGCAGAAGATGCGGTAGTTTTCGCGCAGATCCATGGCGATGTTAGTGGCTTGAACCACGTCGCCCTTGACGTGCACTGGGGTAACGCATGCCTCTGCGGGACCGATGTCGAAGCCCAGGTCACGGAAGCCTTTTTGCAAGGCGCGGGTCACCTTCCACAGCTGGGCACGCAGACGGTCGCCTTCTTCGCTACGGATGATCTCGAGACGTTTTTCGCAGCCTTCGACGATAGCCAGGGGCAGCGACTTGGCATACATCTGCGAACGCATGTTGTAACGCAGGTATTCGATGACGTACTTCGGACCAGCCACAAAGCCTCCGATGATGGCCATGGCCTTGGCATAAGCACCGATATAGATATCGACTTCGTCCATCACTCCGAAATGTTCGGAGGTACCACGACCCGTGGGTCCCATGACGCCAAAACCGTGGGCGTCGTCGATGAGGATACGGAAGCTGTATTTCTTCTTGAGTTCGACAATGCCTGCCAAGTCACCCAAGGCGCCAGTCATGCCATACACGCCTTCGGTGATGACGAGGATGCCGCCACCCGTCTTGGCCACCACCTCAGTGGCGACCATCAGCTTCTTCTCCAGGTCGGCCATGTCGTTATGGCGATATTTATACTTGTTGCCAATATGCAGGCGGATACCGTCGAGCAAGCAGGCATGAGCCTCGTTGTCATAAACGATGACATCATGAGGGCTGGTCAAGGTATCGATGGTGGAGACGATGCCTTGGTAACCGAAGTTGAAAAGGTAAGCGGCCTCTTTCTTCTCGAAGTCGGCGAGCTCTTTCTCAAAATGTTCGTGCATACGGGTGTGGCCTGTCATCATACGGGCTCCCATCGGTGCAGCGAGGCCCCAGCGGGCGGCAGCCTCAGCATCCACTCGGCGAATCTCAGGATGGTTGGCCAAGCCAAGATAGTTATTCAAACTCCAGCAGAGCACTTCCCTGCCGTCAAAGGTCATGCGAGGGCCCAACTCTCCTTCCAGACGCGGGAAAGCAAAATAACCATCAGCACGTTCACGGTACTGCCCAATCGGACCTCCCGAATCTTTTGCTATTCTTTCAAAAATATCCATCTTTTTAAGTTGAAAAGTTAAAAGTGAAAAATGAAAACTCTTGTTTAGTCATGTTTGATGCGTACAAAATTAGTAAATATATTGATTATCCAAACCTTTACTTTTATTACTTTTGCAAAAAAAAGAAGCCATGTTGGATTTGAAAGGCAAGAATGCCATCATCACAGGAGGCGGCACCGGCATTGGACGATCCATCGCCATCCACTTAGCCAAAGAAGGGTGCAACCTGATCCTCACAGGATTAGGCATCGACGACCTCAACAATGTCAAAACCGAATGCGAGGCCTTGGGGGTGAAAGCTTGGGCGACGGAGACCCAACTCGACGACTACCGTTCCATCGACCAGTTCCACGATTATGTGATGGGACTCGGCATCGGCATCGACTTGTTTGTGCTGAACGCGGGCATTTCGCAACGCGAGAAGGCCTTGGACACTGACTTCAGCGTCGATGAGAAGATCTTGAAAATCGACTTCCTGGGTGGCGTGTATCTAGTGAAGAAGTTCGGCGACATGATCAAGTCCGCCGACCATGTCCAGTTCTCGGTGACCACATCACTGTCGGGATTGTTTGGCTTCCCGTTAAGGAGTGCCTATTGCGCCGCCAAGCACGCTTTGTTCGGCTTCTATGAATCGCTGGAGCTCGAGTACCCCAACATCAACGTCACCTTCCTGATTCCGGGACGAATCAACACACAGATCAGCAAGAGCGCCTTGATGGGTGACGGCACGGCCCATGCCAAGATGGACCAGGGACAAGCCAACGGTCTCGACGTCGATAAATGCGGAGCGATTGCCGTGCGAGCCATCAAAAGGCAAAAGCATCGCAAGCTCATCGGCCGCAGCGAACTGCTGATGGCACACATCCACAAGTATTGTTTACCTTTATATTATAGACTATCCAGAAAAATATCCGCAACCTAATGAAAGAGAAAGTAATTTGTGGCATACAGCAGGTGGGCATCGGAGTCAACGACTTCGTGGAAGCCTGGAAATGGTATTACGACAACTTCGGCTTTGAAATCAAAATCGTAGATGACGAAGGCGTTGCCGAGCGCATGTTGCCTTACACGGGTGGCAAGCCTCAACCCCGCAGGTCGGGCATCGCGCTCAACATCCGTGGTGGAGGCGGCTTCGAGATCTGGCAGCCAAAAGGTCGAGAACTCAATTACCTGAAAGGCCAAGTCGAATTAGGTGACTTGGGCATCCTGATCGCCAAGGTCAAGACCGCCGATGTCGGAAAAGCCCATAACACGTTCATCAACCAAGGTGCAGATGTGGTCAGTGAGGTACTCACCTCCCCCACTGGCTTAAGGCATTTCTTCATGAAGGATCCTTACGGCAACCTCTTCGACCTTGAGCAAGACGACTATGTTTTTATCGACGAGCCCAAGACCACGGGAGGCACCAACGGTGCGGTGATTGGAGTGAGCGACATGGAACGTTCCTTGCCTTTCTATCAACAGCTGTTGGGCTACGACCAAGTAGCTTTCGACCAGACGGGACAATTTGAGGACCTGAAGATGCTGCCAGGTGGAGAAAAGACGCTCCGAAGGGTCATCTTGAAACGTTCCAAACCCATTGAGGGCCCATTGTCAAGAATCATGGGCACTTCGCATTTGGAGCTGATCCAAGCAGTGGAGGCACCAGGCAAGAAATTGTACGAAGGACGCTATTGGGGCGACCCAGGGTTCATCCATCTCTGTTTCGATGTCAGAAACATGGATTGTGTTCAACGTGAAGCCGAGGCCATGGGACATCCTTTCGTTTGCGATAGTGGCGTCGATTTTGACATGGGTGATGCCAATGGGCATTTCACCTATGTGGAAGACCCTGACGGGACGCTCATCGAGTTTGTGGAGACGTTCAAGATCCCCATTGTCAAGAAACTAGGAATCTATCTGAACCTGGCCAACAAGGATGACTATAAGCCTTTAGGGATCCTGAAACTGTTACGTTTCGCCCGAGTAAAAAGAGATTCCATCCGATAAAAAAAACAGCCCAACCCGAACTGGCAAAAGCCTTTAATCGTTCAGGTTGGGTTGTTTTGTTGCTTCTTTCCTAGTAACGAAGCAGACTGTTATTTAATGCCAAGTTTGCCTTTGACGTCCTTGGTGACATCGACAGCATCGGTGCCAATATAAACCGTGGTGCCAGTGGCAACGTCGAGGATATAGGTGTAACCCTTCTCTTTACCGACGGCATTGATGGCGTTCTGAATCTTCTCGAGAAGCGGTGCCAGCAACTCAGCGCGTTTGTTTTCAAACTCCGACTCGGCATTGGACTGGAAGGCAGTGATACGGCTTTCAAGATCAACGAGTTCTTTCTCCTTCGATTGCTTCACCAGATTCGACATGGTCTCAGCGTTTGCTTGATAGTCCTGAAGCTTGTTCTGGTATTCAGTAAGCATGGTCTTGAGTTGTTCCTGAAGTTCGTTGTAATAGGTCTCGAGCTTCTTTTCTGCCTTGGTCTTGTCAGGCATGGCGTTCATCACCTCATTGGTGTTCACATGAGCGATTTTAATTTGTGCATTCACCGCGCCGTTGAGGGCGAAGAGAACGACAAACAAGAATAATACTTTGAAGATTTTGTTCATTGTATGGATTATTAAATGATTAATGATTAATTTCTCGTTTTACCAATTTTCGGAGTTGGGCTGCTAGAGGATCCGCCCGAGGTGGCACCGGCGGCAGAACGTTTGCGGTCTTCCCTACGGACGGTCTGCATCACGTTACTGAGTTGATCGAGCACGTCATCGCTGATATCGACCTTATCGGAGGCATAGAGGATAGAGGTGCCTGAGGCCAGGTCGAAGACGAAGGTATAGCCTTTGGTCTGGGAGAGTTCGGTAAGAGCGGTATAGATCTTCTCTTGGATAGGCTGTATCAGCTCGGTACGTTTCTGGAAGAGTTTGCCTTCTGAACCGAAGTATTGCATTTGGAGGTTCTTGGCCTCTTGTTCTTTGTTGACGATTTCCTGTTCGCGGGCACGTTTTTGGTCTTCTGACAGAAGGACCATCTCAGTCTGGTATTTCTTATACATCTCCGACACTTTGTCATAGATGACCTTCACCTCGTTCTGCCACTGATTGGAGAGGGAGTTGAGTTCCTCCTGGGCGTCTCCATATTCAGGGATGTTATTCAAGATGTAGTCCGAATCGACATAGGCCAGCTTTTGTCCGCCGATCTGGGCATAAGCACTAATGATGCTGCAGCAAACAATGGCTGCGGTCAATAATAATGATTTGAATGTTTTCATGAGTATGTCTGTTGATTTGTTTATTCCAAAATTAATTAATTAGAGCAATAACCGTGCCGATTCTTTCATGTTAATCGATAGAGCCTCCGATGGAGAAGTGGAACTGGCTTCCGGCAGCGTCGCTTTGTCCCGGGATGGGGTCAAATCCGTAGCCCCAGTCAAGGCCCAAGAGACCGAACATCGGGAGGAAGATGCGGACGCCGACACCGGCTGAGCGATACACGTCGAAGGGGTTGAAGTTATCAAAACCAAGCCAACAGTTACCAGCCTCGAGGAAGCCCATGGCGTAAATGGTAGCCGAGGGGTTCAGCGACAGCGGATAACGAAGCTCGAGGGTGTATTTCGAGAAGATGTTGCCACCCACCATGCGGTTGTTGGAATAGCCTGGGGTGAGTGCCTCGTTCTTATAGCCACGCATGCCGATAATCTCGCGGCTGTCGAAGATCATGTCACTCGACGAGAGACCGTCGCCACCCAAATAGAAACGATGGAAGGGTGTAGGACCGATGTCTTCGTTATAATAGCCCATGTAGCCGAAGCGAACACGCGTCATCAACACCAGTTTCTCCATCAATTCGGTGTACCAAGCGGCTTTGAACTTCCATTTGTGCATCTCGATCCAGCGATATTTCTCGTCGTCGGAGAGTGTGGTATAATCTTGCTTGGAGAACAAGGAGACGGGAGGAGTGATCTCAAGGGAGAGCTGCACCTCGGAACCACTACGAGGATAAAGCGGCTGACTGACGGAGCTACGACCCAAGACGATGTTGTAACTGATCATGTTGTAGTAGCCCGTGCCGGTACCGAAGCTGAATGCGTTGTAGTTCTTTAGGCGATAACGCATGTATGACACGCCTTGATAGAGGGTGAAATAGTCATCTGGCACTTTGAGTCGCTGTCCCAGGCCAAGGGTGAGACCCGTCACACGGAAAAAGCCGAAGTTCTCGTCGGTTCTTTCGTAGCCATTGGAATAAAACGACTGATAGACAGAGGCTGACAATGAGTTAGGTTTACGGCCGCCCAACCAAGGTTCGGTGAAGGAGGCGGCATAGTAAATGGACTGACGGCCCCAAGTGGACACTTGGAGGGAGAGTTTCTGCCCGTCACCTCCAGGGATGGGCTTCCAAGCGTCTTTGTTGAACAAGTTGCGTGTGGAGAAGTTGTTGAACGACACACCCGCTTGAAGGATCAATCGGTTATAGCCCCAACCTGCCGAGAACGAGATCTGGTCGGCACTCGCCTCTTCCACCTCGTATTCGATATCCACCGTATTATCAGCATAGTTAGGCTTGATTATAGGGTTGATACTCTCTTGGTTAAAGAAATTCAAGGTAGCCATTTCACGGATGGTACGGTGGACGTCGCTACGGCTGAAGAACTGTCCCGGTCGGGTGTACATCTCACGCATGACCACAAAGTCGTTGGTCTTGGTATTTCCTTTGAGTCTGATGTCGCCGATACGGGCCTGTTTGCCTTCGGTGAGGCGGATTTCAAGGTCGATGGAGTCATTCTCCACCTGAACCTCGACAGGATCGACCCGGAAGAAGAGGTAGCCATCGTCCATATAGAGCGAGCTGACGTCGAGAGTGGTCTCGCTGTAGGTCAGGTTGGCGTTGAGCAGTTCCCTATTGTAAACATCACCTTTCTTGATGCCGAGGATGTTGTTAAGGGTCTCATCGCTGTATTTGGTGTTGCCTGTCCAATCGATGTTACGGTAGTAGTATTTGTTGCCTTCATCGATGACTAGATCGATGCCAATGTTACGGTCATCGATAGGATAGACCGAGTCTCTGACGATGATGGCATCGCGAAAGCCCTTGGCGTTGTATTTCTCGATGATGTTCCTCTTGTCGTCGCGGTAGTTCGACTCCAAGAACTTGGAGCTCTTGAAGATTCGGGGTCTATAGTTTTCGTAGAAGTATTCTTCCACGGTATTGATAGCCTTCAAAGGCTTAAGGGTAAAGACATTGGCGAGGGTATTGACCACGGCTGGACCAAGCGGGTCAAGGGGGTTGAAGTAGCCTCGTTGCTTGGTCTCTTTCATGGCGGAGAGAATCTGAACGTCGGAAACGTTCTCATTGCCATAGATGTTGATGGCTCCGATTTTGACTTTATGGCCTTTGTTGACATCGATGATGAGATCGACATAGTTGTCGCGGGCAGTGTCGGGCACCTGTTGGATGGTGACCTCGGTGTTGAGGAAGCCCTTATCGGCGAAGTAATCTTCGATGATGCGACGGGTCTTGGTCTCGAGGTGGTTGGTGGCGATGTCACCACGACTTAAGTTGATTTTATTACGGATGTCATCGGCTTCTGATTTCTTGACGCCGTTGAAAGAGAATTTGGAGACGCGCGCACGTTCTTTGACGACGATTTGGAGGAAGATCTGGTCACCGATGATGTTGGTGGCATTGATGGCCACGTCCTCGAACATGCCTTGTTCCCAAATCTTACGGATGGCGTTGGCGATGTCATCGCTAGGCACTTGTATCTCATTACCCACTCGGAGTCCAGCAATCATGCTGAGGACACTTGGATCGACGAATTTGGTTCCTTCGACGGTGATGCCAGCGATTTCGTATTTGCGGGGGTTGCCGTAATCGATGTCGGAGAGGTCGTCGCCAATACGTATTTGGGCATTCGCCGTGGTCGCCACAAGAAGCATCATGGCGAGGCTGAGTAGTATTTTAAAGGGATTAAGGCGTATCGATTTTGTCATCAATTTCATGGTTTAAGTTGTTCGCTAGTCTTGCCAAAACGGCGTTCACGGTGCTGGAAGTCGAGGATGGCCTCATAGAGGTCATCTTTTCGGAAGTCCGGCCAATATCGGTTGGTAAAATAGAGTTCGGAATAGGCGAGTTGCCAAAGCAGGAAGTTGCTGATACGGAGTTCACCGCTGGTTCGGATCAACAGTTCAGGATCGGGGATGTTGGCAGAAGGAAGATAAGCCCTCAGGGTGTCTTCGTTGATGTCGTTGGGGTTGATTCGTCCTTCCTTGGCTTCGGCGGCGATACGTCGCACGGCCTCGGTGATCTCCCATCGGCCAGAGTAACTCAAGGCGAGGTTCAGGACCATGCCAGAACAATTGGCGGTAGTGTCGATAGCCTCTTTGAGCTGCCGATAATTCTCTTTAGGCATCCTTTCCACATCGCCAGTGACGACAAGACGGATGTTGTTTTTGACCAGGGTTGGCACTTCGTTTTTCAGTGTCTGTCCAAGCAAGAGCATCAGACCACCGACTTCTTGTGCGGGTCGATTCCAGTTCTCGGTGGAGAAGGCGAAGAGGGTAAGATAACCGACTCCCAGTTCGGCGCATGCTTCATTGACCTCACGCACCGACTTGATGGCACTTTGGTGGCCGAAAAGGCGCGGCTTCCCCTGTTCTTTGGCCCAACGTCCATTGCCATCCATAATGATGGCAATATGTTTGGGCAGGCGTTCTATGTCGATTTGTTCTTTTAGTGTCATGTCAATAACTATTTACCCTACAAGCTCCTCCGCCCGGAAGCGGGATTTTCCAAGTCAGTGAGATGGTGATGCTTCCGAACCAATCCATGGACTGTGAGTTACTCATCTGTTGATACTCCTTGAACAGGCCCGTTTGGTCCGTCAAGTCATAACCTCCAGCCGGGTTGCCTCCTTGGACGATATTCACTTCATATTCTTTCAATACGTTACCATTCTTATCCTTCATAACGGTGCCATCCTTGTCATGTCTATCCTTGCTTTTGACCGTGGCAAAATAATGGTTATCCACTCCTTGATAGAGGAAATCCAAGCCATCGAGACGATCTGTCAAGGTATAATGCATTCGCCATTCGATGCTGGTGGCAAGGTGTTCACTAATGGAGAACTTGCATCCAAAACCGAAGGGAATGGAGTAGCTGACTCCGGTATTCATGGACTGCCAGGCTTGATTGAACGCTTTGAGGTTTTGAGGCACGGAGTCGCCCGCGAACTCGATTTGTTGTTCCCTACTGAGGAGAGGAGCCGTCTTGTATGTGAATCGGGAGATTCCACCAAAGAGATAAGGAGATACGGTGCTTCCTATTCTTCCCGTATAAAAATCGAGAAAGTTGAATTCGAACATCAAGCTGACATCGTTGATGATGGCTCTGAAGCTCTTTTCACGTTCAGGTCGCCAACCGGCGATAGTATCGGTGCTTTGTATCATGGAGTGGGCATAGTTGATCCGGAAGGCCCAACGTGAGTCGTGGTTGTAACGGATCAGGCCGCCATATTCGTAACCAGGTTCGCTAAAGAAGTTCACGGTGTTGATGTCGTTGATGGTCATGGCCATGCCGCCATAGGGGCCGAGTTCGATGGTGCGAGGAGATTGGGCACACAACGACCCACCCCACCCCAAGAAGGCCAGGAACATGGTTATCAGCACAAAAGACAATCTTTGCTTCATAGTATAAAAGTTTGCAAAGTTAAGACTTTTTTTTACGTGACAACGCAAGAAATCAATTTCTATTGTCTTTTCCCCACATCAGCTTGTTGCGGATTGTGCTGTAGAAGTCGGTGCCTTCCATTCGGACGGTACGGAAGTGGAAGTCGGCCTTTCGGACGACGAGTTCCACGGAGGTGTCAAGGGCGCAAACGCGAGAGTCCATGCTGAACACGAATTTCTTCTCCCTCCCTTCCACTTGGATGCGGACCACGCTGTCGTCAGGGATAACGATAGGACGTACCGTTAAATTGTGTGCAGCGATGGGAGTGATGACGAAATTTTTGGCATCGGGGGTTAGGATGGGGCCTCCAGCGCTCAACGAGTAAGCCGTGGAGCCGGTAGGCGTGGCCATCAGGATGCCGTCGCCCCAGTAGGTGTTGAGAAACACGTCGTTGACAAAGACTTTGATGGCTAGCAGCGAATGCTCAGGGTTGCGGATGATGTTTATCTCGTTGAGGGCGTAGTTAACCCTATCGTCAAACACGCCTTGAGGCGACACCAATTCGATAAGCGAACGGCACTCCGTGGTATATCGTCCTTCCATGATCTGAGTGATGGCTTGGTGGATCTCTTCCTTGGCAACACTGGAGATGAAGCCCAATCTTCCCATGTTGATCCCCAGCACCGGGATGCCAGAGTCGCCAACGAGAGGCACTGCATCAAGGATGGTGCCGTCACCTCCGATGGAGAGAAGCATATCGACATTGTCGGGAAGTTTGCTTCGACGAGCGAAACAGTCCACCACTTCCACATGGTTATCCACCAATTCCTGAAGCAGTTGTCGATAATAGATCTCGTTTTCAGGGGCAATGGTCTTACCAAATAGTGCAATTCTCATCATTGTTATCCTAATTAAATGTTCAGGTAGCGCATCAGATGCGAGTAACGGTCGAGGAGATCGTTGTTCTCGCCTGGTGAGCTGAATGTGTTAGCTACATTGTAGTTGTATCGGTAGAAGCTTTGGATGAGTGACCCACAATCCGCTTTGTTGACCAGGATATTGACCATGATTCTTCCCGGCTCGCCTTCGATGGCCTCGATGCAGAGGGCGAGGATTTTAGCGTCGTCGTCTTCCACGATATGGGCGATCTCGGAAAGGCTATAGTCGTAGCTACCCATCTCGAGTTGGATGAGGCATGCTTGTTCGTCATCGAGACGTTTCATCATCAATTCTTTAATCGTCAGTTCCATAGCTCCAGTCTTCATCATTATACATTCTCAGGTAGTTGGAATATCGCCAGGGTGCGATGTCATGGTCATCGACGGCTTGTTTGACGGCGCAGCCTGGTTCGTGGGTATGGGTACAGTTGGCGAAGCGGCATTGGCTCATACGGTCGCGCATCTCTGGGAAGCGTTGTGCGAGGGTCTCTTTTTCCATGTCGTAAAGGGCGAACTCGCGGATCCCCGGGGTGTCAACGATCCAGGCACCGAAGGCCAGAGGATGCATTTCGGCGAAAGTCGTGGTATGTTTCCCTTTGTTATAGACGTCGGAGATTTCGCCGATGCGAACGTTAAGGTCTGGGTCGAGGGCGTTGACCAGTGCCGACTTACCCACACCGGAATGTCCGGCGAAGAGACAAATCTTGTCTTTCATCAGGTTCTTGAGCTGATCGATGGCGTGGCCTTTCTTGGCGGAGACGGCGAAGGAGACATAGCCGAGCTTTTGGTAATACTGCATCAGGTCGTTTGCCTCTTCTCTTTGGCTTTCATCCCAGAGGTCGCATTTGTTGAAGATGAGTGCGGCGGGGATATGATAGGCTTCGGCGGTTACGAGGAAGCGGTCGATGAAACCCGTCGAGGTACGGGGTTGGGTGATGGTGGCCACGACGATGGCCAAATCGACGTTGGAGGCGATGATATGGGAGGCTTTGCTAAGGTTGACCGACTTACGCACGATGACGTTGTTGCGAGGTTCGATGGTTTTAATGACGCCAGTTTCTTTGCCGGGTTCTTGTTCAAAGAGGACATTGTCGCCCACGGCCACGGGGTTGGTGGAGCGCAGTCCGTCGAGGCGTATCTTGCCTCGCAGTCGGCATTCCCACCGCTTTCCTTGTTCATCGCTTACGACGTACCAGCTACCCGTTGACTTGATGACTTTTCCTTTCATTTGGGGCACAAAGATACAAAAAAACTTCTGTCTTAGCCCAGAAAAAGTTTGGCAAAGATTCCCCAAACTATCCCTTCCGATTTGAACAAGTCAATCCAACAACGGGAAAACACAACATAAAATAACATTAATATAATAAAATATATTATTTTTGCTGATATTTTTAATTCTATCATGAATAGTCAATTATTATATCAAATTGCCATCACCATGGTTCCGGGAATCGGCGACATCAGCGGGAAACGACTTATCGCCTATTGCGGTGACGTTGAAGGCGTGTTCCATGAGACCAGAAAAGCCTTGGAGAGAATCAACGGCATGAGACAAGCTACCATCAACGCCTTATGCCAGCCAAAGGAACTACTCAAACGAGCCGAGCAAGAGATTGCCTTCATCGAACGAAACCACATCCAACCTTTATTCTACCTGAACCAAGACTACCCACGCCGGCTGCTGCAATGCGATGACAGTCCGATGATGCTTTATTACAAAGGCAACGCCAACCTCAACGCCAAACGTGTGGTGGCCATCGTGGGCACACGCAACATCACCGACTATGGAAAAGAGAATTGTACACAGCTCGTAAACGAACTCGTCGAAGAGCAAGTGTTACTGGTGAGTGGACTCGCCTATGGCGTCGATACCGTGGCACATCAAACGGCTGTCAAGGTCGGCATTCCTACCGTGGGAGTGCTCGGCAATGGATTGCAACAAATTTATCCCGCAGCCAACAAACGCCTCGCACAAGACATGCTCGGTAACGGAGGCCTCCTCACGGAGAATCTGAGCGGCACCCAGCCCGACCGCGAGAACTTCCCTCGGCGCAACCGCATCATCGCCGGCATGGCCGACGCCATCATCGTCGTAGAATCAGCCTTAAAAGGCGGCTCGCTGATCACCGCCGACATCGCCAACTCCTACAACAGAGAAGTATTTGCCTATCCCGGAAAGGTCATGGACCTCTATAGCCAAGGATGCAACTACCTCATCCGCACCCACCGAGCCCATCTGATGGAAAACGTTACCAACCTGAGATATATCATGCGCTGGGAACAAGCTGAGCCCGCCAAGGAACGACAGACAACGCTCTTCCGCGACTTCACCGAGGAGGAAAAACGCATCATGCACTGTTTCGAACAACGAGCCGTGGTTGGGCTCGACGACATGATTGTGGAAACGGAGCTGAGCATGACCAAGTTGGCTGCCTTGTTGCTCAACCTGGAGTTCGATGGCATCGTGACGGCATTGCCAGGAAAACGATACCAGAGAACATGACCCTTAATCGAGCTTCAGCACGGCGAGGAAAGCGGACTGCGGGACTTCAACGCTGCCAATCTGGCGCATGCGTTTTTTACCTGCCTTCTGTTTCTCAAGGAGCTTGCGTTTACGCGACACGTCACCGCCATAGCATTTGGCAGTCACGTCCTTACGCACCTGACGCACAGTCTCACGAGCGATGATCTTGGCACCAATGGCCGCCTGGATGGCAATGTCGAACTGATGGCGAGGGATGAGTTCCTTGAGCTTCTCGCACATGCGACGGCCAAACTCATAAGCATGGTCACGGTGAATCAAGGTTGACAAGGCATCGACCGACTCTCCGTTGAGCATGATGTCGAGCTTGACCAAACTGGCCTCTTGATATCCCGCAATGTGATAGTCAAAGGAGGCATATCCCTTGGAGATGGATTTCAGCTTGTCGTAGAAGTCAAAAACAATCTCGCTGAGCGGCATCTGGAAAGTCAACTCCACACGGTCGGTAGAGAGATAGACCTGATTTTTGAGAACGCCTCGTTTCTCAATGCAGAGAGTCATTATAGGCCCAGTAAACTCATTTTTAGAGATAATCTGGGCGATGATATAGGGCTCTTCGATATGGTCGATCTTGGTCACCTCGGGCAGGCCTGAGGGGTTATGCACCTCAATCATCTCTCCATCGGTCTTGAAGCATTTAAAGGAAACGTTGGGCACGGTGGTGATGACGTCCATGTCGAACTCGCGGTCAAGACGTTCCTGGATGATCTCCATATGCAGAAGACCGAGGAAGCCGCAGCGGAAGCCGAAACCGAGGGCTGCTGACGACTCGGGTTCCCACACCAAGGAAGCGTCATTGAGTTGCAGTTTCTCTAGAGAGGCCCGAAGCTCTTCATAGTCGTCGGCATCGACGGGGTAGATTCCGGCGAAGAGCATAGGCTTGACGTTCTCAAAACCGGCCACCGGTTGGTCACAAGGATTCTCCACATGGGTAATGGTGTCGCCTACCTTGACTTCTTTGGAGGTCTTGATACCGGAGATGATGTAGCCCACGTTGCCCGCAGAAAGCTCCTTCACCGGCACCTGCCGAAGTTGCAACACTCCGATCTCGTCGGCATTGTATTCTTTCCCCGTGGCAAAGAACTTGACCAGGTCGTTGGTGCGGAGGGTGCCGTTCACGATGCGGAAGTAGGCGATGATGCCTCGATATGAGTTGAACACCGAATCGAAAATCAGTGCTTGGAGTGGAGCCTCGGGGTCGCCTTTAGGGGCGGGAATCTTCTCGACGATGGCGTCGAGGATGGCCGGCACGCCCTCGCCAGTGCGGGCACTCACACGCAGGATGTCGTCAGGGTCGCAACCCAGCATATCGACAATCTGATCTTCAACGATATCAACCATGGCGCTGTCCATGTCGATCTTGTTCATCACGGGGATGATCTCCAGATCATGTTCGAGGGCCATGTAAAGGTTGGAGATGGTCTGAGCTTGGATGCCTTGGGTGGCATCAACAACGAGGAGGGCGCCTTCGCAAGCAGCGATGGAGCGTGACACCTCGTAAGAGAAGTCCACGTGACCAGGGGTGTCGATGAGGTTAAGGGTATAGACTTCGCCTTGATAGGCGTATTTCATCTGGATGGCGTGGCTCTTGATGGTGATGCCACGCTCACGCTCAAGGTCCATGTCGTCAAGCACTTGATCGACGAGTTCTTTCTCACTGACCGTCTTGGTGAGCTCAAGAAGTCGGTCGGCCAAGGTCGATTTGCCGTGGTCGATATGGGCGATGATGCAAAAGTTTCGGATGTTCTTCATGGGGCGCAAAAATACAAAATTATCCGTTCTGTCCACGAGCCTCATCGAATTTCGCCCGCATGGTGGGGTTGTTGCGTGTCAGCTTCTTGATGGTCAAGTCATCAATCTTGTCGTTGGCAAGGCGCAGGTTATTCTCTGAGCCCACGAGGGCTTCTTTTACTTTCTGGAGATGTGCTATGGTCTTGTCGATCTCGTCGATAGCCGCCTGATATTTTTCATAAGCGAGACGGTAGTTTCGGCCGAACTTGTCTTTGAACTCGTTAAGTTGGTTCTCGAAGTTGGTGACGTCGATTGACTGGTTTTGGGCGATGGCCAGCTGTTTCTTGTAACCGACACTCTTCTTGGAGGTCTGGACGAGGAGGGTAATGAGCGGGATGAAGAACTGGGGACGAATGACATACATCCTAGGATAGCGATGCGAAACATCGACAATACCGGTGTTGTAGAGCTCGCTGTCAGGTTCAAGGAGGCTGACGAGGACGGCAAACTCACAGTTCTTGGCATTACGGTCGGCATCGAGTTTCTTGAAGAAATCCTCGTTTTTATGCTTGGTGGCAGTCTCGTCCATCTCGTTTTTCATCTCGAACATGATAGAGATATATTCCGTGCCTTCGTCATAGTCACGGAAGATGAAGTCGCCCTTACTGCCGCCCGAGGCGTCGTTGTCTTTCTCGAAATAAGCATTGGGAAACAAGGGGCGCACTCGGTCGAACTCGGTACTACAATGGATCTCAAGGGTCTCCCCCACCATCTTGGTTGAGAGCCGGCTTTTAAGGTCTTTGTAGTAATCGACTTGTTCCTGGGCGCTCTTCAGCTTGCCTTCGTATTGTTCCTTGAGCACGGCCATCTTTGAATCGGCTTCAGCGCGTTTCACATCGGCATCTGACTTCAGTTTGGTGATTTCGTTTTCTTTTTGGTTCAGGTATGCCTGTGCCTTCTGCCTCACCTCCATCACAGCCAGCTCTATCTCCGTTTTCTTCTGCTGCCCGACAGACTCCAGGTCTTTCTTCAGTTGGGCAATCTCCAAGGCTTTCCGATTGATTTCCAAGTCTTTTCGATTCAACGCTGCCTGATGGTTTTTCTCCAATTCAGCTTCAGCGGCTTTTTGTTCGGCAAGATGCTGCCGATGAAGTTCATCCAGCCGTCGGTTGACTTCCTGGTCGAATTCTTTGGTTTTAACTTGACTCAGAATGGCGGCGTAATCCGCTTCATCGACGGTAAAAACGTTTCCACATTTGGGGCATTTCAGTTCTCTCATGGTATTTAGCATATTTATTCTACATCATAATGACCCAGGTACACCAATCCCAGGTTACCGTCGATGGCAATCTTGTCGCCCATATTCAACGGATGGCCATTGAGTTGGCCGAATTCGTCATCGACATCCACATCGAGTCCGTCGCAGCTGACCACGCAGACTTTGCCGAGACGCACTGCTGTGACAGCTGCGTGTGAAGTGGCACCACCACGGGCGGTGAGCAAGCCGTCGCAGTCGAAGATCATGCCGATGTCGTCAGGAACCGTGTCAGGACGGACCAAGATGACATGTTCCTCGGGTTGCTGTTTGCGCAACAGTTCTATCTGCTGGGGATTGAAAGCGCAGAGACCGTTCAAGGCACCTCCACCGATACCCATGCCATGGCCGATTCGATTCATCTCATCAGGCGACAGGACAAATTCCGCAGGTTTTTCTTCCGTCTTCAGATCCTGGTCTCTCGTCTGCAAGATATAGAAGTCGTCGGGGTTGTCGCTCTCAAAAGTGAATTCGATTTCTTGTGGGCTATAGCCAAGTTCCTCGGTGAGTTTCACGGCAGTGTTATAGATTTTCTTATACATGTCGGGCAGCATCGTCTGCATTGATGGACCTTCCAATCCAGCGGCCTTACGTTGGGTTTCCCCTATCGGCAACGGTTTGACCAGACCGCCCACGATGTCCTCTCCCTGACTGCGCAAGGTGAAGTCGCCATAGAGATGCACGCCTGGACGTTCACGATGCGGATTCTGAGTGAACACCACTCCGGTACCAGAGGTCTCACTGCGATTGCCGAAGATCATCTGTTGCACAATGACGGCGGTACCCCAATTCTCGGAGATGCCTAGGTGACGGCGATAGGCCAAGGCACGTTCGGAATTCCAGGAGTCGATGACCATGTTGACGCATTCGATGAGCTGCTTGAACGAGTCTTGTTCGAAGTCCACGCCATGCTCCAGCAAGATGCGTTTGTAGGCCAAAGCGATCTCACGCATCTGCTCAACGCTAAAGTCGGCCTTCATGATGACGTTGGTCTTTTGCTTGTAAGCATTGATCTCATCGTCGAACACGTCACGTTCGATGCCTTTGGCCATGCCCCAGCTTTGCAACAGTCGCCGATAGGAGTCCCAGGTAGCCCAAGCCCTCTGCGGGTCTTGCGCCACAGCTTCGGCAATGGCATCGTTCATGCCCACGTTCAGCAAAGTGTCCATCGCTCCAGGCATGGAGATGGCCGTTCCCGAACGCACCGACAGCAACAAGGGGTTGGCCGGGTCACCAAAACGTTTCTTGGTGATGCCTTCCAGTCCATCAATGAACTTGCGAATCATCCCATGAATCTCCGATCGCAACTCCGGAATGGTGTTGATGGTCTCGTTACGACGGAAAGTCTCGGTGGTGATGACAAACCCCGGAGGAACAGGCATCTTATTGAGGTACAGATTCTTAAGGTGATAGGCTTTGTTACCGATAAACACTTGGTTGTCCATCTTGGGCGTCGCCTGCCAGAAGGGGCTGATGAGCATCTCCGAGTTATACGTCATGATGTCACGAATGAGTTTCTCATCGAGGTCAGCGGCCATGCCTCTCAAAGACTTGAGGATACGAGCGATGAAATTGTCCAACGGCTGCATCAAGAAAGCGTCAGAAAGCAAATCGCGATGGAACTCTTCCGATTTCCTACTGATCAAAGCTGCGGTCTCCCGCTCGTCAAGCTTGCCTTCAGGATCAAAGAGCTGAGGCACGACCACTTTCAGCGGATACTCATACGACTTCAGGAAGTAGCTGATAACGATGCGCTTGACATCCTCAGAGATGAACTGGAAGATGTTGATATACTGGTCGAAAGAGAAGCTTCGTGAGGTCAAAGCGTATTTGAGCATCTTGAGCTTCGAGTTGAGGCTCTGGTTGGTGATGCCGTCGAGTTCAAGCCCTTCGCGGAAGTATTCGAGGATATCGTAAATCACCTCCAAGGTGCGGGCGGAGATGTATTCGAGGTTGATGCCTTGAACCACCTGTTCCATCAGCTGGGTGGCCACGCGTTCCAGACGGAATGTCAATCCCATGGCTTCGAACTTATTCTCCCGATAGGTGCCATACATCGACGGGATGCCAATGGCGATGTGACGTTTGTGGTAGATGTTTTCCCAGCCCTCGCTTTCCTCCGGATTGAAGATGATCTCCTTGAGTTTCTCCATAAAGGCGTAGATCAGTTTCAGCGACTTGCCCACTTCCTTGTTTTTGTAGGCCTTTTCGAAGTCATCGATGTCCTTGTCGGCGATGAAAGGATAGTTCCGTAACGAGTTGAAGATATTGACCGACTCGAAAGAGTATTTCTCACGAAGGAAGGCATAGAGGTCCTTGAGGTCCATGAGTCGGGCATGTTCACGGTCGCCAATGGCTTGTTCCAATCCGAGTTTCTCCACCGCACGCACAATGAGTTTGTCGAAGTCATCACGCGACAGCATGAGCAGGTCCTCCGGATCGAGACAGCTGGTCTCACTCATCGTGACAGTGATGTTATGTACGTAAGTAAACCACTGACTTTCAGTATCAATACTATCATATACATTGTTCGGGAGGATGGTCCTCAGGTTTTCCTTGATGCCGTCGCTCCAGAATTTGAACACGTCGAGAGTGAGTCCAATCAAGGTGTTGTTGCTTTCGGTATGCACCTGTTTGCGAAGGAAATGCACCAGCTTGTCCTCGCGACCTGAAATCTCATCCATATTGGTGGTGACGTTGCGGATTTCCCCTTCAGCGCCAATCTCGTTAAAATAGACCGGGAAGATACGGGTGAGCTGTTTCACCTTTTTATAATATGGACTGATGTTGGAGTTAAGGATCTTGGTGATCTCACGTTGGAACAAATCGGTATCACTTAAGAAGATGCCTCCCAGTTTCAGGTTGACGATCAAGGAGGAGAGCAATTTCTCCATGGGGAACTTGGAATGTTCGATAAGTTCGAGCCAGACCCTGATGTTCTTGATATGGTTCTCATCTACAGAGAGTTGCCAATCTTCATCGACAAACACCTTACCTGGGGTGACGAAACCGAAGTTAATGAGTTTCTTCTCGAAATAGTTGACGATTTCTTTCTGTTCCGTTTGGTCGATGTCGATGATCTTCAATCCAAGGGTGAGTTGGAAGTCGAGCACTGCCGACATATAGTCGTTGCGCAGTTCCTGGGCGAGGTCGAAAATGGTGTCGATGAAAGGCATGATCTGATCTTGCTCCATCTCATCGACGGCTTCACGCAGCATTTTATTCATGTTCCAGATCAGGCGTTCACGTTGACTTTCCATGCCGGGCAGATGGAGCAGGTAGAACACATAGTGGAACTTGGTGATGAAATGCGGGAATGTCTTTTCCGACTCCGTGAAGCGTGTGGCAAGCTGGTCGTACACAGGCATGGAAGAGAGTTTTTCCCAGGTGTCTGCGGCAGCGAGTTCTGCATTGAGTTGATCGAACGAGGGCTTTCCAATGGTAGTGATGATCTCATGACGTTCTTCATCGTTGACCAAGGCTTGTTTCTCGTCGAGCCAGCGCTCCACGGTGGTGGTCTCCTGCCAGTAGCGGTAAGTCTCTTGGAGGATGGTTCTAACCAGATCCATCACCTTATCGTGACAATGTTCATCGGAGACCAATTTACCAAGATATTTGATGGCATATTTCGAGGCCAGGATGTAGCAGTCGCGGTTGGTATCGAATCGGTCATCGAGGATGTCAAACACTTCATCAATGATTCTGGCTCCCGCCTTCTGGCTTCTGTCTTCCTTAGAAACAAACTCCATTAAAGTGTTTACTATATTAAGTCTTAACTTCTTAGGAACATCTGGTTTGAGCAGGCTACGCATCATTTCCAATGGAACGAGCAGGGCATCGTCAGGCACGTCATCGCGGGTATAGAACCAAAAGTCGTCCATGAGCATTTTACGCAGCTCTTCGATGACGAAGGTATGGTTAGAGAGCGGGTGATGGTATTCGGTGATGCATTCTTTGGCTCGTTTGTTGATGCCGAAGTATTTGGTTGACAGGTTGATAAACCGTTGATGTTCTTCAGGGATGAAGATGTCTTTGTATCTGGTTTGTTCCAGGTTAGCTTCGAGAGCTTGAGATTTGAAGGGTTCAGACATGGTTTTGCAATTCATTAAATAAAGCCAATCCCTTCACCGTCAGCAGATATTTCTGACGAGGGTGACGAGGTTTGTTCGAACTGACGCTCCTGATCGAGGTCGTACTCTACAGCCATTCTATCGAAGTTGATATAGGCTTGTTCCTCGCTCATCGGGAATGGTCGTGTTCTTGTTTGATTTGCAAAAATAAGCAAAAGCCGCAACATTGCCACGTTATTCAAAATAAACACACACAAAAAAAACATCCTCCCACTCCGAGGGTTGGCAGGGAGCAGGAGGACGGGATGAAATGTTGTTATTTATGCGTTTACAAACTCAGTTGGGTTACGTTTGATCAGCAAAGGATAACGCTCTGGATGGCGCAGACTTTCTATTTCCAAATCCACATCAAGGGCAGGCCATTCGATGGCTTCGTCGCCACACATCTGAACATTCAACACATCTTTGATTGATGCTTCCCGCATCCAAGGAATACGGTTATAAGACAAAAAATAATCCCGTCCACCTACGGTAATCATGATGCCCTGGCCGTTAATCATCAATACGCTTACCGATGTGTTGCTGGTATTGTTCTCTGAATCGTTTTTCATTCTTTTTGATTATTTTATAAATTTCATTCAACTCGGTTTCTGAAAAGCCTTTGTTTTTAGCCAATTCTATCTTAGGTTCAAGCCAAAACTTAGCCTCATGGCCATTACCCATCACATGGTTTGCAAAAATAACCAAAACCCCTAACATTGCCACATTTTTTAAGAAAAACACCCGCAAAAAAGTCCTCCCGCTCCGAGGATTGGCAGGGAACGGGAGGACGGAATGGTAGAGACGCGCCATGGCACGTCTCTACAAACAGTTAATGATTACTTTTTGTACAAAAATGGATTTGCGCTTCCCTTTGTTCTGTATTTGTCAGGAATCCGCTTGCCTTTCAAGGATGACAATGCAGTTGTAGGTTTGCCATGAAAGCCAATCCTGTCGTCAATCCGATACCATTCCTCTACCTCATACACCTCGCGCACAATGCCATAGACCACGGACAGAACATACTTGTACCGCTTCGCCCTGTCCAAGTTTGCCTTCCATGCCTTGCGGGTGGCTTCGTAAAGGCTACCATCTGCATTGATAGCCTCGGGCGTGGTTTTTATGATAATGTATTTCTCCTCAGGCTCTTGGTACACCTCAGTATTGAGCGAAAGGTACAAATCCTCCAAAGTGATGCAACCGCGATCGTTGCCATGGCCTTTTTGAATATTTGACAAGTTGGAATAACTATCGATCAGTGCAGCTTCCACTTCAAAGGCTTCTCTTTCGGTTAACCCGCGACGGTGGATAACGATAATCACTTCTTTACCCGCAGCAATGATATCTGCGATTTGTTGTGTTTTCAGCGAAGTGGCATCTTCATACTTACTTATTAAAGACTTAGCCTCTTTGATATGTTGCAAGGCTCTGTCTCCGCAGCCTTTGCCGACATAGAAGGTCTGCAAAGTGCGTGGGTCTACCAGACGATACACATAGTATTTCCTATTTTCAGAGAAATTGAGACCCGCTACAATATTATCAAATGTAAATTCCATTTTTTAATAAACGTATTTCTATTAATTGACATCGCGAACCAAGCGCACAGAGAACCCATTGTAAATGTCGTTGCGATCGTTCACACTGCCGGCATAAAAGTCGTAGAAGTACCGTTGGTACCCTTCGCCGTCGTAGTCGTTGATCGAGGACGACCAGTAGTTGCCGTAGGAACCGACAAGGGTGACCGAAGTTCCGTAGCGTAAGCCGGCAGCCGGCAGGAAGACCGCACCATGCTGCTCCAATGCGGACCACTGCGAGGCAGTTATGGTATTGCCGCTGAAGGATCCGTCGCTGTTGGTAGATCTCAAGCTGTAGTAACTCGCGTTCCAATCATCGGGCAGCAATATCACACCGTTTATGTTGTTCACATTAGCCATGGCATAGCGGATTCCAGAAGGGGTGGTCCGGGATTTGAACACATAATTCCATTCTTCACGGGTCAGCGTCCGCCAGGAGTTGGTTGTATTGCCGCCGTTGCTGATGGGGTTGTAGCCCCAGTCGGCCTGACCAGTCAGGTTATTGTGGTAATAGTCTGAATAGGTGGTGCTGGTACTCCATGGTTGGTAACAGTTGGCACCGTGATTGTAGCCGCTGGTACCCCAGCCGAAGAGGTCGCGGTCGACATTCTGGTTGCTGCTGTTTTGGCCTGTAGTCTTTCCAAGATAATCCCACTGGTTGTCGGCGAACTTCCAGTAAGGTGTGCTGGCACTACCAATGTATTGCAGGTTTCCATACGAGAAATACACTTGATTACTACCGATTGTAAATAAGCCGTTGATTGTTCCCTCAAGAGGCATTGTAATAGTTACACCCGAATTAATATACATATTAGGGATTACAGCAGGAACTGTTACTAAAGAATGTTTATATCCACTAATGGTAACTGTAGGGTTTTCAACCTCATTTTGCGGCAACAAGATAGCCCATTTCTCGGTGTCGCTAACCGAGTAAAGCGTCACTGCACCAGTAGCATCAACTGGTGTAATACCTTCACTTCCGGAAGCGAAATTGATAGTCGCGGTGGTTTTCATGCCTCCAACACTGATGACTTTTGATGTTGCAATGGACGGCACAAACTTCACCAAACCACACTGGTTCTCCAACATGCAGGTGTAGGCCGTGGTGCCGTCAATGTATTTGCTGGTAGAGTGGCCGTAAGACAGCACAGGCAGTTTGCTGCTTTGGTCGGCGATGCTCACAGTAAACGAAGTGGTGCTTCCCGCTGTAGGATTGGTTGCAGGAGTCTTGCCGCCCGTGAAGTAGAAGTGCAGATAGTCGCTGGTACTGGGGTTGGTAATGCTGCCGCTGAAAGTGCCGTTGGCGTATGTCAGCTTGCCGACATATTTGCCATTGTTACCCACATAGATGACATCGCCATTACTATAGACAACCGCGCCTGTGCCAGGATAGACGATGTGCTTGTCACCATTATCCGTCACCTTCATGGTGATGTAAACGGTTTCGCCGTCAGCGGTGGGTGTATTATTAGGTTGTTGTTCCTTTTTGCATTGCGTCATGCCCAAGACGAGCATGAAAGCCACAAGGGCCAAAGTTATTTTCTTCATTGTTTGTTCCTTTCTTTTTTTACTAGACACATTCTTGATTCTGTTAACGTCTGTCTTCTGCCTTCTTTTAAAAGCTACATAACCCATACCGGCCATTGTGAGAATCACAAAACCACTGCCCAACGGCGCGTCTTGGCCGAACGTCTGATTGGTGAGGTTATATCCTCCATTGACATCCGATCCAAATTGCTGATTGCTTAAACTGAAACCTCCATTCGTTCCACGCCCCATCATGCCTCCATCGCAAGCAGCATCTGACACAGAACCTCGATGAAACACACCGCCGCCTTGGGCATTCACTTGAAACTGCGACAACAGTAAAATTGCGATCACCATCATCAGTTTCAATACTTTCTTCTTTTTCTTTTTATTCATTGTTTTGATGTTTATTGAAGATGTTAATATCTGATTTTCAACCCACTAAAAAAATACCATCCGTCAACACAAAACAAAAGAAGCGTGCGCTGTTTATATTACATCGTACTTGAAGGTCGTAGGATACCTAAAAAAGAAATGCAATAACAGCTGCACGCTATAAAGCGTGAAGCCGTTATACAACCTCTCTTTTTTTTGGCTTGAAAATTTCCTACGTTCTCAAGTACAAGGAAGCATAACGCTTCTAATGGTCAATATGTCATGAATTGGCAATCCAATTCGGGTGCAAAAATAAGATTTTTTTCATTCTGAAGTATTTTTACCAATAGAAATCGTATTTTTGCAGTTTCAACTCATAACGAACAATCATCATAATCATAACACTATGGAAAAAATCAAAGTAGGTATCAATGGTTTCGGTCGCATTGGCCGTAACGTGTTCCGCATCATCTGCGAACGTCCGAATCTGGAAATCGTGGGCGTCAACGACCTGACAAGCACCAAGGTGCTGGCCCACCTGTTGAAATACGACTCCACCCAGGGCAAGTTCCCTGGTACCGTGGAATATGACGAGACGGCCTTGATCGTCAACGGTCAGCGCATTCCTGTCACGGCAGAGCGTTCACCGCTGAACATCAAGTGGGGCAAGACCCCCGATGTGGTGGTTGAGTCCACCGGCGTGTTCCGTTCCAAGGAGAGCAGCAAGGGCGGCTATGGCGACCACCTGAAGAATGGCGCCAAGAAGGTCATCCTCTCCGCTCCTTCCAAAGATGCTATCGACGCCACCATCGTGGTAGGTGTGAACAACAACGAGCTCACCGACGAGGTGGAATGCGTGAGCAACGCCTCCTGCACCACCAACTGCTTGGCTCCTGTGGCCAAGGTGCTCAACGACCGTTTCGGCATCGAACAAGGTTACATCACCACTATTCACAGCTACACCAACGACCAAGTCATCCTCGACGGTCCGCATAGCGACCTGCGCCGTGCCCGTTCGGCTGCCATGTCACAGATCCCAACCACTACCGGCGCCGCCAAGGCTGTGGGCATCGTCATCCCTGACCTCAACGGCAAACTCGACGGCATCGCTGTCCGCGTCCCCACCCCGACTGGATCACTCGTTGACCTCGTGTGCACCCTCAAGACTGAGGCCACCAAGGAAGAGATCAACGCCGCCATGAAAGAAGCTGCTGAAGGCCCAATGAAAGGCGTCCTCGAATACACCGAAGACCCGATCGTGAGCTGCGACATCATCCACAACCCCCACAGCAGCATCTTCGATGCCCAAAGCACCATGGTGATGGGCAAGATGGTCAAAATCATGTCGTGGTACGATAACGAATGGGGCTACTCCAACCGCATGGTTGACCTTATTGAGTTGATGATGAAATAAGGTGAAAGGTGAAAATTGAAAGGTGTGTACGAAGTCACCTTTCACCTTTCAATTTTCACCTTAAAACAAGGATCGTCCCCTGGAGTCGTTGGGAAACCAAGCCTTCGGGGGATTTTGTATATACGTCGCAGACGTAGAAATAGGTGCCATCGGCGCATTCTTGATGAGTGCCGGAGGCACGCCCATCCCAGTTGATGTATGGATCCTCCGTTTCGAACACGGGAAGCCCCCAACGGTTGAAGATGTGCATCTCGACATGATCGACAGCCACCTTTGAAACGTGGATGGGCACAAAGATATCGTTGATGCCATCGCCATTGGGTGTAAACACGTTGGGAAGCTCGTAAATCGGGCAGTCATCCATGTTGACACAAACCGTATCCGAAGGCAACGAGACGTTGCCTTTCTCGTCAAAGGCCGTCATATAATAACAGCCCACCGTACTTAGCAAGTCTTGATGACGATAAAGGGTGTCGAACGTGTTGTTCAAGGTCTCCAACAAAGCGAATCCATCCGCAGTCACGGCGCAATAATAGACGCGGTAGCCTGCGACATCCTCTTCCAAAGGCCTGTTCCAACTCAGCACATTCTCTTCCTCATCGCAATCGGGCTCCACCATGAGTTGTAACGGCGCGGGAGGTTCGTCATCGTTGGGAGTCACGGCCACAATAGCCGACCAATTGACAATAGGCCGAGGCAGTCCTGTCAAGGCGTAATGGCCATAGGTACGGACATAATAGCGGTATTCCAACCCGTTCTCCAACTGGGCATCCGTATAGCTCATCGTGACAGAGGAGCCTATCTTAACAAAACCGCGATCGTTTTCCTTATAGATCTCTGTGCTATCGACGGTCCAGGGCACGTTTTCCGTCCACTGCAAGGTCGCTTTACCATCTCCACCGATGCCAATGAGCATCACCGGTTCCGCTGCTGTACTCACCCCGATGAGTTGTTGACTTGCATCGCGCATCTCCACCCGATAGCGAAGTTGCTGAACCTCAGTCATATTGACCTGTTCATCGAAGAAGAGGCTATCGGTACCATTGTAGAGAACAGTCTCATTTCCATCAAGATATCGTAAAAGCTTATAGGCAAATGGAGCTTGATACTGTGGCATGATTTCACGAGGCTGGGCCCAGCGCACCCTTACATGGCCTGGGCCCAGATCCAAGCTGTCGTTGCTAACCTGAGTCATCAAAGGCAGGTCGTTCTGCTGCCGCACACAAATTTCCTCACTGGGTACGCTCTCGTTGTCGTCATGAAAAACCGCCACCAAACGGTAACAGTATTCCACTCCTTGGGCAAAGCCCATGTTATTGTTGTTGTCGATGAAAGTCGTGGATTGCGGATCAAGCTCACCGACAAGCTGATAGCCTGGGCGAACTCCCGTCTCACAAGATTCAGGCGTATAAGGTGTTGAACCCATTTTTCGATATAACCGCAGTTTCTCGGCGTTAGGGCACGAATACGGGGACCAAGACAAGGCCACCCCAGCGCCTTCAAAGTCAGCGACAAGCCCTTCTACTGGAGGTCCAATGACCGAGATGTTGATGTTGCGCACGTTAGTAAGCGCAATGGGGAAAGCATCGTCTTTGGCATGGACTACCACCTGGTAGGGAGTCCTACGAATATGATTGCACAAGGTGTTCCAAGTCAGGGATAAGGCTGGCTGGAGTCCTGAAGCACTGGGCGGGGTGAGCACGGCTGGGCTTTCTGCGACTTCGAAAGGGCCACCTGAAGCTGTCAAGGTCACCTGGTCGCCATCGGGATCGGAGCCGTGGATGACCATGTCGAGTGTGTCGCCAGCGATGACGCAGACATCGGTGAGACAGCTGATTTCAGGATTGTTGTTATTGCAGGCATTGATGAGCACCTGCATGTCGCGTGTGACCGAGCCGATTTTAATGCCATTGCGCCATTCCTCGATAAGGATGGCGATATTGTATTCCCCTTGAAGCACGGGGTTCTCCCACTGCAACTCGCCTGTGACAGGGTCGATGTCGATGGAACTCGAAGCCTGGGGAAAAGTATAGCCAGGGATTTCCTCACCATTCGTACCTCTACATGGGATGAGTCTATAACTCAAGCTGTCGCCATCAGGGTCGTAAGCCGCTGGATTATGGTAATAGGGCTTACCCACACAGCCCTTATCGACAGGAGCGTTAAGCAACTGAACGGAGTTGTTATAGCCAAGGAAAGGGCTGATCACCAGCTCTGTTTCAATATACATGGGGACGTTGACCGAGTTGGGCACATTGACCACACCGTAGTTACGATCGGGGTCCTCCATACTGATGACATAAGTTCCCGAAGAAGCATAGCTATGCGTCATCCGATATATGTTGAGCGTATAGTCGTCACCCAAGTCCTGAAGCACCACACGAGGCACATTGTCAGCGAAGCCGTCACCCCAAAACATGAGCAGCGAATCGCGTTGAAAGCCTGCTGGACTGGGGGTGTAGGTGTAACAAGTCAGCGTAAACTCATACGTATTGCCCCCTTTCCACTCGTAGGTGATCTCAGCAGCACGCTGGTGCGTCGCCCAAAGCGGCAACGACGACACAAAAAAGAGCAAGAAGAGAAAAAGTTTACGCATAAAGATTTTTTTGAAATGCAAAGGTAAAGAATAATGAGAAATTTCATTAAGTTTGCAGTTTATTTTTACGAAACAAAAACAATAATATACATGGAACAATCTTTACCCGACAATTACTCAGCAGAAGAAAAAGAAGAAATCTTGCGACGATATGAGCGTTTGCTAAATGCCTGGCAAACGCGCAAAGAGGAGCAGGACTTGGCCATGGTGGAGAAGGCCTTTTATTTCGCCGCCAACGCCCATCGCACGCAACGACGCCGCACGGGCGAACCCTACATCTACCATCCCATCGCTGTGGCCACCATCGCGGCTCAGGACATCGGTCTTGGCCGGACCTCCATCACCTGCGCCTTGCTTCACGACGTGGTGGAAGACACCGACTACACCTTGGAGGACATCCGTTCACTCTTTGGCGAGAAAGTGTCCGACATCATAGACGGATTGACGAAACTCGACAAGGTGGAAAATGCAGAGAGCATACAGGCCGAGAACTTCAAGAAGATCATCAGCTCGCTCTCCTACGACATCCGAGTGGTGCTCATCAAGTTGGCCGACCGGCTTCACAACATGCGCACCCTGAACTCGATGCCGCCTCATAAGCAACTAAAGATCGCCTCTGAGACCGCCTATATCTATGCTCCCCTCGCCTATCGCCTAGGACTTCATGCCATCAAAAACGAGCTGGAAGACCTCTCGTTGAAATACACCGACCCCGTGGTCTATAACAGCATCATGAAACAGATGAACGAGGTCAGAGCGGAGAAGACAGCCCAACTCAAAACCTTCCTGGAACCCCTGTACGAGACGTTCCGGCAACGAGGCATGAAAGTGCAAGCCCAGATTGTGGAACGCTCCACGCACTCCATCTGGAAACGGATGAAGAAGAAACAACTCACCTTCGATGAGCTTTACGGAGCCTTTCACCTTCGTTTCCTCGTGGACTGTCCTCCGGAGATGGAGAAGATTGAATGTTGGAAAGTCTATGCCGTCATCACCGATGTGTATATGCCCAACGTGTCGAAACTCAAGGACTGGATCTCCACGCCGAAGATCAATGGCTATGAGTCGATTCATGTCGTGTTCATGGGCAAAGACGGCAAATGGGTCGAGGTTCAGATCCGAAGCCAACGCATGAACGAGATCGACGAGAAAGGCTTCACCGCCTATTGGCAATACCGCACCGACAACCAAGTTGAGAGCGGCTTCGACGAGTGGTTGAAACGCGTCAACGAACTCATCACTTCAGAGAGCGACTCCACACTCGATTTCGTTGACACTTTCACCAATGACCTGTTTTCCGATGAGATCAAGGTGTTTACCCCCCAAGGAAGGGTCATCACCCTGCCGAAGAACTCCACCGTGCTCGACTTCGCCTACAACATCCACTCCGAGATCGGCAACCACAGCGTCGCTGCCAACGTTAACAGCAGACTGGCCCAACTCGACCGAAAACTCAAGACTGGAGACCAGGTGGAGATCATCACCTCCGAGGCGCAACATCCACAAGAAAAATGGTTCGAGTTCCTCAACACAGCCTTCGCCAAGTCGAAACTCAAAGCCGGTATCAAGGAATATCGCCGCACCTTCCGCGAAAAGGGCGAGGAGCGCTTCAACGCCATCATGAAGAAACTCAACCTCGAGCCATCCAAGGCCAACCGCGCCAAGGTGATGGAAGAAGAACACCTCTCGAGCGCTGTCGATTTCTACTACCATCTCGCCGAAGGCAAAATCAACGACCAAACCATACAACGGATCCTAAAGCCTCAAAGCAGTAGCAGCAGCAGTAGCTTTCTGCGTTACCTCACCTTCGGACTTCTAGGCAACGAAAGCAAAACCAAGAAAGACGAGACGATCGAGTCGTCGGGCGAGTTCGACTTCAACGTGGCCACCTGCTGCAAGCCCATCCCGGGTGATGAAGTGGTGGCCTTCAACTTCCCAGGAGAGCCCCTGCAAATCCACCGCTCCAACTGCCCCAAAGCCATCGAGATGATGTCGCGCTACGGCAACAATATCGTCAAAGCCAAATGGCAGCCCAAGAGCGAAATCGCCTTCCTCGCCGGAATTCAGATTACCGCCCTCGACAACATGGGACTCCTCAACAAGATGACCGACCTGTTCTCCAACGAGCTGAAGCTTAACCTACACTCGCTCCAGATGGAATCGAAACAAGACCTCGTCGAAGCCACCTTATCCGTCTATGTACACAATATCGCTGAACTCAACACCCTGATCGAACGGCTCAACAAATTCAAGGAAGTGAAAAAAGTTGTGCGTCTTATTTAGAATTATTCCGAATAAAGCATTATCTTTGCACCATATTCCAGGATGAGACTATGAAAGAAACCAACGAAAGCATGCTGATGACAGTGAGGAAGATTTTCACTGACTATCTTCAGCAGCATAATCTGCGCAAGACTCCTGAACGGTTTGCCATCTTGCAGGAGATCTATTCCACCAACGGGCATTTCGACATCGAGGAGCTTTACAACAAGATGAAAGACAACAAATACCGTGTGAGTCGCGCCACGTTATACAACACCATCGACCTGCTGTTGGATTGCAACTTGGTGATCAAGCATCAGTTCGGGCACAACTGCGCCCAATACGAGCGTTCGTACAAGTTCAGGCAACATGACCATTTCGTGGACTTGGAGACCGGGCAGGTCTTGGAATACTGCGACCCGCGACTGATGGAGATCCAGAAGACCATCGAGGATGCGCTTGGGGTGGAAATCACGCAGCATTCGTTGGTGTTTTATGGACACAAGAAAAAATGAAAGTTGATAATTGAAAATTGAAATCACAATGAATAACAACAAGATTGATATCTTATTAGGATTGCAATGGGGTGACGAGGGCAAAGGCAAGGTTGTCGATGCACTCACCCCGAATTATGATATCGTTACCCGTTTCCAAGGGGGACCCAATGCGGGGCACACCATTGAGTTTGGGGGAAAGAAGTTCGTTTTGCACAACATCCCTTCAGGGGTGTTGACCCCAGGTTGTGTCAATATCATCGGCAACGGTGTCATCATCGAGCCTCACATCTTGAAAGGTGAGATTGAGGGATTGCAAAAGGCCGGATTCGACCTGCATGACACCCTGTTGATTGCTAACCGCGCCCACCTCATCCTGCCCACCCATCGAGCCATGGATGCTGCCAACGAGAAGGCTCTGGGCAAGATGAAAGTCGGCACCACACTGAAAGGCATTGGCCCAACTTACACCGACAAGACAGCAAGAAGAGGTGTTCGCATCGGTGATATCCGCTCAGACAACTTTCGTGAGAAATACGAGCAGCTGAAACAAATCCACCTGCGACAGATTGCTGGTATGGACTTCGACATGCAAGGATTCCAACTCGACGGCGTGGACTTTGCCGATTACGAGAAACTGTGGTTCGAGGGCATCGAATTCCTGAAACAATTCCAGTTCATCGACTGCGAATATTATATCAACGATGCTTTGGACAAGGGCAAGAAAGTGCTGGCCGAGGGTGCTCAGGGCTCGATGCTCGATATCGATTTTGGCAGTTATCCTTTCGTCACCTCGTCAAACGTCATCGCTGCCGGCGTCTGTTCCGGCTTGGGTGTCGCGCCAAGCAGAATCGGCAAGGTGTATGGCATCTTCAAGGCCTATTGCACCCGAGTGGGCACCGGCCCCTTCCCCACCGAGCTCTTCGACGAAACGGGTGAACAGCTCCGCCAGAATGGACACGAGTTCGGTGCTACCACGGGACGCCCTCGTCGCTGTGGCTGGCTCGACCTGCCTGCCCTGAAATATGCCGTCATGCTCAGCGGCGTCACCGACTTGATGATGATGAAATCCGACGTGATGGACGACTTTGAGATCATCAAGGTGGCCACCTCCTACCGTTACCAAGGACAAGAGACTCCCAACCTACCCTTTGCCGCCTGCACGGAGACCATGGAGCCCGTTTATCGCGAGTTCCCAGGATGGAAAGAAAAGATAGAAGATGGCAAACAGAAGACAGAAGGCAGAATTTCAGAAGCGCTTGAAGCATATATCAAATTCATCGAAGAGTATGTGGGAGTACCCATCAAATTTGTCTCGTACGGCCCCGACCGAACCCAAAATATCCTTAGACCATGATCATCTTAGAAAAGCCTTACGTGTCTGCCCCACTGGTGGACTATCTTGAAAAGAAACAAATACCCGTCTTACATAATGACATGGCCCAATGGCTTACTGAACAAGGCCATCGTCTTAACCTCTTGAACGACACGCAGTTCGTGGAATGCTATCAGCAAAACAAACAGCTGTATGCCGTGTCAGAGAATGCCTTGGTATGGCTTTACGCCCAACTCCCCAAGTCGGAATTGGTACAAAAGGTCAAGATTCTAAAAGACAAGGCCGAGTTCCGGAGAATCTGTCAACAAATCTATCCCGACTTTTATTATAAGGAGGTGGAGATGAAAGCCTTGCGAGACCTGAATCCGGACGAGCTTCCATTGCCATTGGTGTTGAAGCCCTCGGTTGGCTTCCTCAGCGTGGGAGTGTATATCGTGCGCAACAAGGAGGAGTGGCAAGCTGCTTTGGACGACATCGACCAAAACTTCGCCAAACAGTGCGCTGTGTTCCCCGAGACCGTGGTACGCAGCGAAATGTTCGTCCTAGAACAGTTCATCGTGGGTGAAGAATATGCCGTGGATGCCTACTACGACGCTGAGGGCAAGCCAAACATCATCAACATCTTCCATCACATCTTCAAGGACGAGACCGATGTCAGCGACCGGCTCTATTGTATGAGCAAGCAGATCTTCGAAAGCAACTATCACGCTTTCAACCAGTTCTGCATCGACCTCAACAGCGTGCTTCAACTCAAGAACTTCCCGATGCACGTGGAGTTCCGTGTCGATAAGCACACAGGCAAAGCCATCCCCATCGAGGTGAACCCCTTGCGTTTCGCCGGCATGTGCCTCAACGACCTTACCCGACACACCTGCGGGCTGTTGCCAGTGCAGGCTTTCTTCGAGGGCACCCATCCCGACTACAACACGATGTGGAACGGCATCGAAGACGACGTGTTCAGCTTCATCGTGCTTGACAAGCCTTATGACACCAACCGCCAACTTGACTTCGAACGGATCCGACGCCACTTCCATGGCGTACTTGAGACTCGCGACATCAAAAACCCCGCGATGAGCATTTGGGGATTCCTGTTCACCAAGACCACCCCTGAGCACCGCGAGGAACTTCAGGAGATCTTACACTCCAGTCTAGAAGAATTCATGATATAATCCCTTCACATTCCCCCATGCGACATAATCTTACGCTGCTAATGATGATCGCCGCAGTGCTACTGGCTGGTTGCGGCAAAAAGGCCCAACCGACAGGACTCACTGAGAAAGAGGCCACCGAATTCCTTTACCAATACATGCCGTTGGGCGACAGTGTCGATTACACGGAAGAGTATTTCCAAGAATGCGTCCATTACGCTTTCTTGGCGCGACAGGAGATGCCTTGGGGGAAGAGTATTCCCGAGCGAGAGTTCAAGCATTTCGTAGTACCGCCCAGAGTAAACAACGAGAATCTCGACCGGTTCAGGGCCACCTATTATAATGAACTGAAAGAACGGGTGAAAGACCTTTCGTTAGCCGATGCCGCTTTGGAAGTCAACCACTGGTGCCACGAACACGTCAACTACAAGGGCAGCGATAGCCGGACCAGTGCTCCGATGGCCACCGTCAAGACCTCTTGGGGACGTTGTGGCGAAGAGTCCACGCTGCTGGTGACCGCCCTGCGCACCGTGGGCATCCCGGCCAGGCAGGTCTATACCCCGCGCTGGGCCCACTGCGACGACAACCACGCCTGGGTGGAGGCTTACGTCGATGGCGGATGGCATTTCATGGGTGCCTGCGAGCCCGAACCCGTACTCGACCTGGGTTGGTTCAACGAACCCGCATCGCGAGCCTTGCTGCTCCACACCCGAGTGTTTGGCGACTACCAAGGCCCCGAAGAGGTTATCAGCAAAAACAAGAACTACACCGAGATCAACGTCATCAGCAACTACGCCAAAACTGCCATCAACACCATACATGTAGTCGATGCCGACAACAAACCGGTGCCTGACATTGACGTGGAGTTCAAGATTTACAACTACGCGGAGTATTGCACCGTGGTCACCAAAAAGACAGATATTAACGGACAAACCCAGCTCACCACAGGGTTGGGAAGCATGATGGCTTACGCCTGCAAGGACGGCCGTTTCGGGTTCGAGGTATTCAACGCTGCCGAAGACAATGAGGTCACCATCGTCCTCAACCATGAAGAAGGCATGGCTGAACAACTCGTTTACGACATCACTGCGCCGGCTCCTGACGCCAAAATGCCGGAGGTGACGGCAGCAGCCCGAGAAGAAAACGACCGCCGCATTGCTCAAGAAGACGCTCTGAGAAATGCCTATATCGCCCAATGCAAAGACGCTCAAGAACAACTCAATGCCAACACCGGCAACAAGAGCCTGGGTGCCCTTTACAAAAAGACCTGGGGAAATTACCAGACCATAGCCGACTTCGCCAAGTATGCCGAAGGGAAAGGCGATCTCAACAAAGCTGTAATCATACTTAAAACCCTCTCCGACAAGGACCTGAGAGATGTCAACCTTGAAGTACTCATCGACCACTACGACTTTTGGACTGATCCTTCGCCGTATATCTGTGGACCCAGGGTCAGCAACGAGATCTTGGTGCCTTATCGAAAACCGTTCTCCAACTACTTCGATGACGCACAGGCGAAATCCTTCCTAGAACAGCCAGAACGCTTGGTTGACTGGGTGAGAGACAATATCGAAATCAACGACGAACTGAACCCACAACGCATTCCCATTGCTCCTACCGGAGTGTTGAAAGCCCATGCTGCCGACCGACATTCCCGCGACATCTTCTTTGTGGCGATGGCCCGAAGCCTTGGCATCGCTGCACAAATCAACCCCGTCAATGGCAACGTGCAATACCTTGTTGGCGATAACGAAAGCCAATGGAAAAACGCTGTCTTTGAAGACTCTTCTTCAGCCAATACAGGCATCGGTTATCTCGACATCCATTACCAACCCACCGAAGCCCTACCCGACCCGAAATACTACTCCAACTTCAGCATAAAGAAGTTTGATGGACAACACTTTCATCTACTCTCCTACGACGCTCAAGACCCTGGGATTGACGATGGCATGAACCTCTCTTCATTTGGCCACACCCCGCTTGAACCAGGCTATTATATCCTCACGGGGGGAACCCGATTAAGCAACGGCAACGTATTGGCTTTCAGTCAGTTCTTTACTATCAAAGAAGGCGCGACTACACCCATCGAGCTCATCTTGAGGGAACCCAAAAACGAAACGAATGTAATCGGCAAGATGGAGGAACATCTCCATTTCACCGACGTAACTGGGGAAGAGCGTGAAATCGCCGGACCGAAAGGCTATCTCCTCGCCTTCCTCGACCAAGGCCATGAACCCACGACCCATGCCATGCAAGACATCGTAACCTTCGCCAACCAGTTCAACCAAACCGGCATTCCTTTGTTTTTTCTCTTCGATAACAAACAAGAATACGACAAGTTCCAACTCAAATCATTTACTCCACTCCCAGAAACCGTGACCATGGGATATTCCGATGCTAAGATGAAGGAAAAAATAATCAACAATTTGAACATTAAGGGCAACAGCCTTCCCATCTTTGTCATCGTCAATGCCAATAACGATGCCGTTTTTGCCAGTGAAGGCTACACCATCGGACTCGCTTCCCAATTGTTGAAAACTTTTGTGGATCTTTGATTTCCCCTTGTTGTTATCAACTTGATTATCAACAATAAAAATAAAATTTATTAAATATATTTAACATATATTGCGGCCATTCGTTCAAAACTTTGTGTATCTTTGCCACTTATTTAATTATTTATAAGTAGTATAAGGGTAAATTTACAAAGCCGTGAATAAGTTTCGTTTCGTTTTGATCATGCTTATCGCTGCCATTTGCGGCGACATGATTGCACAAAGTCAAGAACATTTTGCCGAACTCATGCGTGAGCGTGGCGAGTATTATTTTAAAGTCAACGTTGGTGACCCCAGCGAGGTCCAAACCATCAACAAGATCTGCTCCGTTGATGGCATAGACGGCATGAGTGTCATGTGCTATGCCAACAGCAAGCAGTATGAGGCCATGCTTCGGGCGGGTTATCAGCCTTCGCTCATGACGCCTCCTTCCATGAAACAGGAAGCGAAGATGTGGGATGGAGGCGACCGAGCCACTTACGAGTGGGACAGCTACCTCACCTACGAGCAATATGTAGCGATGATGGAGAGTTTTCCTTCGGCGGCTTTGAGCGGTCGCAACTGCACTTTGCTCGATCTAGGAACCCTCTCCTCAACAGGTCGTAAAATATTGGGAGTACGGCTCAACAACGGCCAAACCGAAGGCAAGCCCAAGTTCCTTTACACCTCCACGATGCACGGTGACGAGGTGACGGGGATGATCCTCATGCTTCGCCTCATCAACGAGTTCTGCACTAGCACTGACACTCGCATCACGAATCTGCTCAACAACCTCGACATTTTCATTTTCCCTCTGACCAACCCCGATGGCACTTATTACGGAGGCAACAACACTGTCAACGGTGCACGTCGCTACAACGGCAACAACGTCGATCTCAACCGCAACTTCCCCGACTTCGACGATGGAAGCCATCCTGACGGGGAATCCTATCAGGAAGAGACTCAATGGATGATGGAACTGGCGCAAGAGCATCTTTTCACCATGGCGGCCAATTATCACGGTGGTTCCGAAGTGTTGAACTATCCCTGGGACACGTACCAACCCGTCCATCCAGACGATGCTTGGTGGCAATATGTCTGTCTCAGGTATGCCCAGTCGGCCCAATCGGTCAACTCCAGCTACATGACCAACACCAGCAGCAACGGCATCATCAACGGCTATGCCTGGTACACCATTACCGGGAGCCGTCAAGACTATATGAACTACTACGCACAATGCCGCGAAATCACCGTAGAATGCTCCAACTCGAAGACCCCGAGTGCTTCGTTGCTTCCCAACTTCTGGAACTACAACCACGACGGGATGCTTATTTACATGGAGGAATGTCTCAATGGAGTTCACGGTTTTGTTTACGATGCCGTTTCGAAAGCTCCTCTCGAGGGCGTCACCGTTACAGTGCAAGACCATGACCATCATGGATCGCAGGTGAGCACTCATGCCATCGGCGACTTCCATCGCCCCATCAAGGGAGGCACCTACACCTTCGTCTTCAGCAAGAGCGGCTACAGTTCCCAATCCGTGCAAGTCACCATCACCGACGGACAGCGCATCGACTTAGATCCCATCTATATGGAAGAAGGCGAAGATCCTGAGCCTGACAGCATCAACATGGAAGAAGGCAGCTTTACGACTTGCGACGCAACATTCTACGACTCAGGAGGATCTGAGGGAAACTATGGCAACGACCAAGACTACATTTTGACCCTATACCCCGCCAGCGAAGGTGCAATGATCAAAGTGACGTTCAACTCCTTCCAAATCGAAAACAGTTACGATAACTTTTATATCTTTGACGGAGCTTCAACCGCCGCTACTCTAATCGGTCAATACACTGGCAGCAACAGTCCCGGCACCATCATCGCCACCAACCCTGAAGGAGCCCTTACCTTCGAGTTTGTTTCCGACTATTCCGTAAATCAAGCTGGTTGGGATGCCTCTGTCTCCTGCTATTATCCCAGCTTTGAAATTGAAGCCACTGCTGATCCCACAGCAGGAGGTTCCATCGAAGGCGCCGGCACCTTCAATGCAGGGGAGACCTGTACTTTGACCGCTACAGCTGCTGACGGTTACCAATTTGTCAACTGGACCGAAGATAATAGCGTGGTTTCGACCGAAGAGAGCTACAGCTTCATAGTCAGTGGCAATAGAAACTTGACCGCCCACTTCGAGACCATTCCGTTGCATTGGACGGCCAACACCAGTTCTCATGCCGATAACTTCACCATGAATGCCATCATTCAGATTGACGGTGAAGAACAGTTTGTCAACACCCTCGAAGTTGGAGTCTTCGTGAATGACGAATGTCGCGGTAGCGCGATGCCCATGCTTTTCCCCTACAACAACCGACACATCCTCTGTTTGGTCGTCGTTGGCGAAATTGGTGAGAACTTCAGCTTCCGTCTTTACGATCACTTAACTGACACCGAGCTAACCCCTGGTCTCAGCGCACCAGCACCGGTAAGTTTTAACACTGATGGTTACGGCTCACCCATCAACCCTTACGTATTGAACTTCACCTCAAGCAGCAGCCTCCATCAAATCACCCTTAACGAAGGCTGGAACTGGTTCTCTTCCTACATCCGCTTCGACGAAAACAGTCTTGGCGACATTCAAAGCCAAATCACCGACGCTGGTGCTAACAGCGTAATCAAATCGCAGGACAAGTCAACTTCCAACGGTGAAGGAAGCTGGACTGGAACCCTTAATGCTTTAGACAATGCCAGCATGTATTTGATCTTATCGGATCAAGTGATCACCCTCACCCTGAGTGGAGAACCTGTCGATCCATCCACTCTTCCAATAACCCTCAAACCAGGCTGGAACTGGATCAGCTTCCCGTTGGAACAAGCCCTTGGCGTTGCCGCAGCACTTACTGGCATCACCCCATCTGAGAACGACATCATCAAGGGTCAAGACGCTTCTGCCACCTATATCAATGGCACTTGGCAAGGGATGCTACAGGTATTGGAACCCGGCAAGGGCTATTTATACCTCTCGAACAATTCACAGAACATTCAATTAGTTTTTCCGAAATAAACGGTCCTATTTTTTAATTTTGTTTTAAATGAAAAAAATATCTTTATTACTGCTCTTTCTCGCGGTCATCTTCAGCGGTAACTTGAGCGCTCAAAGCCAAAAAGAATTAAACCAACTCATGCGTGAGCGTAATGAGTATTATTTTACACTTCAAGTACAGGACGTGAAGGACATCCAATCCATCAATGACCTGTGTTCTGTTGACAAAACCGATGGCAAGACCGTGATCTGCTATGCCAACCAGCAACAATACGACCGTTTGATCAAAGCAGGTTACCAGCCCACACTTCAGACACCTCCTTCCATGCTTGAGGAAGCCAAGATGTGGGACGGGAATCGTGCCACCTACGAATGGGACAGCTACCCCACCTACAGCCAATATGAATCCATGATGACATCTTTCCCCACCTTGGCCTTGGATGACCGCAGCTGCACGCTGATTGAGCTCGGCACACTTTCCAGTGGAAGAAAGATCTTGGGCGTTCGTCTGAACAACGGTAACACTACGGGCAAGCCGAAATTCCTCTACTCCTCCACCATCCACGGTGATGAGACCACAGGCTGGATCTTGATGCTTCGCCTTATCGACGAATTGTGCACCAGCACGGACAGCCGAATCCTCAACTTGATCAACAACTTGGACATCTTCATTTTCCCCAATGCCAATCCCGACGGAACCTATTATGGAGGCAACAGCACAGTTACAGGAGCACGGCGTTACAATGCCAACGGAGTTGACATGAACCGCAACTATCCCGATCCTCATAGCAGTGAGCATCCTGATGGCAACGCCTATCAATCTGAGACCCAGTGGTTCATGCAACTTGCCGAAACCTATCCTTTTGTCATGGCCGCTAACTACCACGGTGGATCTGAGGTGATGAACTATCCTTGGGACAACACCACCACTCGCCATGCCGATGATGCTTGGTGGCAATATATCTCCAGAGAATACGCTTCTCTTGCTCAGGCAGTCAGCTCAAGTTACATGACGGATGAAAACAACGGCATCACCAACGGTGCTGATTGGTACACCATTGGCGGAGGTCGCCAGGATTACATGAACGGCTATCGTCAATGCCGTGAGATTACCATCGAGTGCTCCACCACCAAGAACCCCAGTGCCTCACAACTGCCAAACTTCTGGAACTATAACCACAATGCCATGTTGACATACATGGAGGAGTGCCTTAACGGCATTCATGGAATCGTTTACGATGCCAGCACCAACCAACGTCTTGAGGGTGCCACCATCACCGTTCAAAACCACGATGACGAATATTCGATTGTGAGCAGTCACGAGGATGGCGACTACCACCGACCCATCAAAGGTGGCAACTGGACTCTCAAGGTTTCCAAGGACGGCTATTGCACCGAAACCATCAATGTGACTGTTTCCGATGGCCAGCGGGTCGATCTGGATGTCTATCTCACACCTACGGGAAGCTGCGTTGTCCCTATGGTCTGCTACGAACAAGTGATGCCTTCGGCTTCCGGTTCCTACGTCATGGGCTATTTCAACGGCTCACCGATCATCCTTCCTTCGCATAACAACTCCTCTTCAATGACCACCACTTCAGTTCCGGTGACCATCACCGACAATGGCTTTACTGTTGAGGAAGAGTCGGCACCAGCCACCGTCACCTTGACTGCATACGGCAGCAACGGACAATACTATATCTCCTATAATGGGATGTATCTGTCTAGAAGTATGAGCACCATGCTTACATGGAACACCACCCAAACCCAAACAGCAAATGGTCGGTGGTACATCAATGCCGACGGCATCTATGTCACCTCAAACAACAGAAACTATTATCTCTACTACAATAACAACACGTTTGCGCTCAGCACTTCGATTCAAAACAATATCAAGTTCTTCGTCCAAGGCGATTGCCCCACGGTGGAATACAATATCACTGCCACGGCATACCCCACTGAAGGCGGTACTGTCACAGGCGTTGGAACTTATGAGGAAGGTGCGAACTGCACGTTAACTGCGATTCCCGAAGAAGGTTATCAGTTTGTCAACTGGACGGTTAACAACAACGAAGTCAGCACAGATGCCGAGTACACCTTCACCGTCAGCCAAGACTTAGCTATCGTCGCCAATTTCGAGGAAATTCCTGCCGAAACGCTTCATTGGACAGCTTCCATCGATGGATACGCTGACTATACGCCTTTGACTGCCATCATCCAGATTGACGGGGAAGAACAATTCACTGACGCATTGGAAGTCGGTGTGTTCGTCGGCGAAGAATGCCGCGCCTCTGCCATTGGAGTCTTGACTCCTTTCAACAACCATTACATCTTAAACTTAGTGATTTATGGCAATCAAGACGAGTCGTTTAGTTTCCGACTCTACGACCACGAAACGGATGCCGAACTAACTCCTGAGCTCAACGCTCCTGCCTCCATCAGCTACCTCGAAGATGGCTACGGCACTCCGATGGAGCCTTACGTCCTAAACTTCACCTCATATGTCAGCACCATCGACCACGACTTCAGCCTCAGCACTGGTTGGAACTGGTGGTCCACCTACATCGAGATGAACGGTGTCAACGGCCTCGCCCTGCTTGAGGACAAACTCGGCACCAGCGGCATCCAAATCAAGAGCCAGACATCATTCGTCACCTATGACCAGGGATGGTTCGGCACGCTCAACAGCATCGTCAACGAGCAGTCCTACCGCATCAACATGAGCGAGCCTGGCGACTTCACCCTCACCGGAACCCTCGCCGACCCCGAAACCCATCCCATCACCATCAACACCGGGTGGAACTGGATCGGCTTTGTCGAAAACAGCCCCATGGACCTCCAGACCGCTTTTGGCAACTTCAGCAACAAGTCGGCTGACGACATCGTCAAGACCTACAACAACTTCTCCACCTATTACGAAGGCT
>JAEEON010000007.1 GCA_016284305.1 Bacteroidales bacterium | reverse complement strand
TCATCGGTTCAGGACAACAGCCGATGGTGATGACCTCCAAGGGATGCACCGGACTTGACGAGGCACAGCCCTCCCTCGGACTCTTCCCCAACCCCTCTCAGAAGGGACAGGAAGTGCGTATCGACCTTGCCGGCGATGCCGACGGCATCCTGGTCGAGCTGTTCGACGTCATGGGACGCTCCGTCTATCGTGCCGAGCTCGTCGGCAACACCATCCCCGCCCCTGAGACCTCGGGCGTTTATACCCTTCGCATCACCGACAAGCAAGGAAACAACTCTTACGCAAAACTCATCGCACAATAATAAACACTCATTATTATTAATATGAAAAAACTATTCTTAATTGTCTTTTCTTTGGTGGTGAGCACTGTTGGATTTGCTCAGAACAACATTCAGTTCCGTTCTGAAGACAAGGCAGAATTAATCAAAAGCGACTTCTCAAGCCTTAGGGCATCCTTCTCCTTTTCGGGGATTGAGGCCGTTGAGAAAACCACGTCGCGTGGCGTCTTCTCGGAAATTGCCATGGCAAACACGGTCATTGGCGGCAATGAGGGAGATCCTCAGATCCCGGTCATCAACGAGCTCATCGCCATACCTTTCGGTGCCACCCCTGCTATTCGCGTAACCAACTATACTACTACCGACTACCAGCTCGCCGATTATGGCATCCACACCTTAGCACCTCGTCAACCTTCGCTGAGGAAAGATAAGAAACCCGAAGAGGTCCCGTTCGTTTACAACGAATCAGCCTATCAAACCCGCGGTCTGAGTTCCGAGCCCAAAGCCATGGTATTTGTCGATGGCATCATGCGTGGTGTTCAGGTGGGCAAGATGACCATCGAACCCGTCAGCTACGATCCGGTCAACAACATCCTCCGCATGTTTAACGACATCGAAGTGGAAGTCAGCTTCGACGGTGCAGACCTCAAAGTCACTGAAGACCAGCTTCTCAAGACTTACAGCCCTTATTTTGACATCGTCTATCAAAACCTATTTAACGGAAGAGCCATACTCGACATTTATACTAGCCATCCCGACCTCTACGACACTCCTGTAAAGATGGTTGTCATCACGACGAGTACCTATGCAAACAACACCACGTTCCAAAACTGGGTCAAGTGGAAAAAACAGAAAGGTTTCTACACCACAGTTTACACGACCAATGACACGGGTACCACTTCTGCTTCAATCAAGACTTTTATCCGCAACCTTTATAACACTGAAGCTCCCACTTTCGTTGTCATCGTTGGTGACACGGGCAATGTGACCTATAGTTTGAGCAGCTCCACCACGAGTAAGGTGACCGACTTGTATTATTCAAGCACGACCGACTCCGATCTCTATCCCGAGATGTACCTTAGCCGTATGCCCGTATCTTCCACAACGGAACTTACCAATTTGCTCAACAAGATCATGCAATACGAGCAATACACCATGCCTAATCCAAGCTATCTGAATAACACCCTGCTTATCGCTGGTTGGGATAGTTATTGGACTGGCTATGTGGGAAAGCCCACCATTCAATATGCCAACAACAACTACTTCAACTCTGCTCATGGCATCACTCCTTATGTATATATCACCACTGGATCGGGGCAAACCACTTGCTACAACAACATCAACGATGTCGGTTTCGTCAATTACACCGCCCATGGAGACAACACCATGTGGGCTGATCCTCAGTTTTCCACATCCAATGCAAACAGCTTGAGCAACACGAACAAGTATTTCTGGGCCATGGGCAACTGCTGCTTGGCCGCCAATTTCGGCTACAGTGGCACCTGTTTGGCAGAAGCCCTGCTTAGGGGAGCCAACAAAGGTGCTTTCGGATATATTGGTTCATGCCCAGAGACCTATTGGTATGAAGACTATTACTTCGGTGTAGGAGCCACGACAACGTTCAGCAATGCTCCGGCAATGTCGAACACCAAAACTGGTGTTTACGATGTCATGTTCAATGAGAGCAGCTTCAACACCTTGAATTCCGTGACTTTCCTTGGCAATGTCGCAGTGTCATACGCTCATGCCGGCACTTACGAATCAAGCGTGAGTGATAAGTACTATTGGGAAGCTTACCACACTTTGGGTGATGGTTCTGTGATGCCGTATCTCAATAATCCCATCGCCAACAACGTCACTCACGACAGTCAACTATTCATGGGATTACCCACTTTCACTGTGAATGCCGATGCTGGTTCTTACGTCGCCATTACCGTCAACGATGAGATTATCGGTGTAGGACTGGTTTCTTCCTCAGGCACCGTTAGCGTGGACATCACGCCTCAGACCGCTACAGGAACGGCTCATATTGTAGTGACCCGTCAACAGCGTCAGCCTTATATCCAAGACATCCCGATTGTCCCCAGCGTAGAATATACCATCACCGCCAATGCCAACCCGACTCAAGGTGGTACGGTCACGGGTAGCGGCACCTATTATCAAAGCCAACAATGCACTTTGACGGCCACGCCCAACACGCACTATGAGTTCACCAACTGGAAGAAGGGCAACAGTGTGGTTTCCACTAATCCCACCTATACCTTCACCGTTAGTGAGACTGCCACTTTCACGGCCAACTTCACGGCCATGACGCTGCACACCATCACTTGCAACAGCGTCCAGAACGGCACCATCAGTGCCAGCCCCACCTCGGCCTACAAGGGCGATGTCGTCACCCTCACCGCCACTCCCGACGAGAGCTACTTCCTCGTCGGTTGGGATGTCCGTGACGCCAACAACAATGCCGTTGCCGTCACCAACAACCAGTTCACCATGCCCGATAGCAACGTCACCATCAGTGCCACTTTTGTCATCGGGCACAACGTCACCCTGGCCTCCTGCTCCAACGGCTCCATCAGTGCCAATCCCACTTATGCCATGCCAGGGATCCAGGTCGCCCTGACCTCCAGTCCTGACGAGGGATACAGCTTCGGTGGTTGGGTCGTCTATAAGACCGGTGATGTCAACGCCTCCGTCAGCCTCTCCGGCAACGGATTCGTCATGCCCGACTACGACGTCACCGTCAGCGCACTCTTCGCACTGCCCCAAGGCGGCGAGACCACCATCGGATCGGGAACAACCACCACCAGCGGTGCCAACCTACCCACCAATGTTTACTACAACTATACCACTTCTCAGCAGATTTATACCTCTGCCGAGGTCGGCGAGGCCGGCACCATCGTCGCACTCAGCTTTTTCTACGATGGCGACTCCATCAGTGATGCCAGAAATCTAGACATTTATCTCACACATACCAATGCCACCTCCCTCACTACTTGGACCGAACAAAATGCCAATGACAGGGTCTTCTCTGGATCAGTCATCTTCCAGCCCGGTGAGTGGAACAGCATCCTGCTCAACACACCCTTTGCCTACGACGGCACAAGCAACCTGATGCTCACTGTCGATGACAACACTGGTGCGTCCACCCTCAAATCCACCGAGTACTTCCGCACCTACTCCACAGGAGCCAACAGGGCCATCTATTACCGAAATGACAGCAACAACATCGACCCCACCAACTCTTCCACCTTCATCAACGGAACCAAGGGGAAATACAACAGCCAGATGAAAGTCTCCATGGCCGCTGCCGATGGTGTTGAGGCTCTTTCTGTCTCTCCAAGCGCCCTCTCCGGCTTCACCTACGCTCAGGGTGAGGGTCCCTCAGAGGCTCAGTCCATCGCCCTTGTCGCCAGCGTCATCGAAGACATCACCGTCACCGCTCCGGCACATTTCGAGGTCGCCTCGGCCGAGGACGGCCCCTTCGCCTCCTCCATCACCCTTTCGCAGGGCAACCTCGTCAAGCAGAACCTTTTCGTCCGACTCAAGAACGGACTCGCCAAGAGCAACTATGTCAACGAGACCCTCGCCATCGTCTCCGGCGAGACCCGTGTCGATGTCACCCTTTCCGGTGAGGTCACCGAGGGTAACGGCGTCGCTCAGGCCGCTTCACTCCCTGCCGGTTGGAGCTGGTGGTCCACCTTCATCGACATGGATGCCGTCAACGGGCTCGCCCTCCTCGAGGACGCCCTTGGTGCCAACGGCATCCAGATCAAGGCCTCCAACGCCTTCGTCACCTATGACGAGGGATGGTTCGGAACCCTAGCAAGCATCGAAAACGAACGCTCCTATCGCATCAACATCGCCGAGGCCGGCAACCTCTCTCTTGCCGGTCCGCTCGCCAATCCCGAGGAACATCCCATCGCTATCGTCCCCGGTTGGAACTGGATCGGCTTCATCGAGGACACCCCCATGGACCTTAACGTCGCCCTTGACAACCTAGGCAAGTCGTACAACGACATCATCAAGTCCTTCAGCAGTGGCTTCGCCACTTACTATGGCGACTACGGCTGGTGGGGTGAACTCACCTCCTTGAACCCCGGTGAAGGCTACATGTACAGCGCCAGTGCCTCGGGAACCCTTGTCTATCCCTCCGCTGACAAGCACTCCACCACGGTCCACGGCCACCATGCCTCCACCGCTTGGAAGCCCGTCGCCGGCAAGTTCGCCGACAACATGAGCGTCATCGCCGTCATCGACCTCGACGGAAACGAACTCCGTTCCGACAACGTCGAACTCGGCGCCTTCGACCCTTATGGTGAGTGCCGTGGTGCTGTCAAGCTCTTGTATGTCGAACCCATAGACCGTTACGTCGCCTTCCTCTCCGTCTTTGGCAACGATGGCGACCAACTCAGTCTCCGCGTCCTCAGCGAAGGGCGCACCTTCGTAGTCAGCGAGACCCTGTCCATGAAGGCCGACACCCTCCTCGGATCCGGGACCCAGCCCCTCAAGCTGAACGCCAAGGGCAACACCGGTATCGACGAGACCCTGTGCCCTCTCGGGCTCTTCCCCAACCCATCCGTTATGGGACAGGAAGTCCGCATCGAACTGGGCGAGGATGACAATGTCACCATTGAGCTCTTCGACCTCCTCGGACGGACCGTCGTCACCATCGACAACGCCAACACCTTCATCGCTCCTCAAACCCCGGGCGTCTATACCTTGCGCGTCACCGACAAGCTCGGCAACTCCCGCTACGGCAAACTGATCGTGAAATAAATCATCCATAAACACCTAACTATTATGAAAAAATCCTTATTAATTGTCTTGGCTTTGATTCTGAGCTCCATCGGATTTGGACAGAACACCATTCCATTTCGCTCTCAGGACAAAGTAAATCTCATCAAAAGTGATTTCACTTCACTGCGTGCTTCGTTCTCCTTCTCAGGAATCGAGGCCTACGAAATGAACAACGAACGTGGATCTTTTTCCACCATCACCATGCCCAACACTGTCAGCGGTGGCAACGTGGGCGAACCGGAGATTCCTGTCGTGAACAAGCTCATCGCCGTCCCATTCGGGGCAACGCCAACCATCCGTGTGACCAACTACTCCACTACGGATTACACCCTCGAGGAGCTCGGCATCCATAAGCTGTCACCCCGCCAACCCGACCTCATGAAGGATGAAAAGCCGGTGTTCGTTTATAACGAAGCCGCCTACCAACGTCGTGGCCTCAGCTCGGAACCCGCTGTCCACGCCAGCGTGAACGGCACCCTACGCGGCGTCCAGATAGGACAAATCACCATCGAACCCGTCAGCTATGACCCATTGAACAACACCCTCCGCGTGTTCAACAACATCGAGGTGGAAGTAAGCTTCGAAGGTGCCGACGCCAAGGCAACCGAAGACATGCTGGTAAAGACCTATAGCCCTTATTTCGATGTCCTTTACAAGCAGCTGTTCAACGGCCGCGCCGTTTTGGATCTTTATGACGAGCACCCTGAACTATGGAAGACTCCCGTGAAGATGCTGGTCATCGCCAACCGAATGTTTGAGGACTGCATCCAAGACTGGGTGGCTTGGAAGACCATGAAGGGCATCTATGTGGATGTGAATTATACCGACGTGATCGGTACCACCTCCGATGCCATCAAGAGCTTCATCCAAAATAAATACGCCCAAGACGCGCCCACCTTCTTGATGATCATGGGCGACAAAGATCAGGTAGTCCCCAGCACCTCCTCCGCCAGCAACACCAGCCGTGTCAGCGACCTTTACTACTCAAGTGTGGATGGCGACGAGTTCGTCGATATGTACCACAGCCGCCTGTCCGCTACGAGCGTAGCGGAGATGACCGCCATGCTCAACAAAGGCATGGAATATGAACAATACACCATGCCCGACCCGAGCTACTTGAACAACACCCTCCTTATCGCTGGCGAAGACAGCGGCTGGGGCGTCACCGTGGGTCGTCCTACCATCTGGTACGCCACCAACTACTACTACAATGCCGAACACGGCTTTGACAATGTGTATGAATTCAGCCATGGCACCTATACCAACTGCTATTCGTATCTAAGCTCCGGTGTCGGCTTCGCCAACTACACTGCCCACGGCAGCCAGACCAGCTGGGCCGGCCCAAGTTTCGACGTCAATAATGTTGCCAGCCTGACCAATGCACACAAGTACTTCCTTGCCATCGGCAACTGCTGCCAGTCGGGCGACTGGGGCTACGGCACCTGCTTCGGAGAGGCCTTGACCCGTGCCGAAAACAAAGGTGCCTACGCCTATATCGGATCCTGCCCCAACACCACGTGGAAAAACGACTATTATTTTGGCGTTGGTCCGACCAACCGTGCCGACGGCACCATGCCTTCCTACGAGGAGACAGGTCTGGGCATCTACGACGCCATCTGGATGGACGATGTCTATAACACCGTCAACTCGATCCTTTACGTCGGCCTTCTTGCTGGCAACGCCGCAGAAGCTCTTGGCTATGAACTTCATAGCCAGACCCTATATTACTGGCAAGCTTATCACGTCTTGGGCGATGGTTCCATCATGCCTTACCGCGTGCAACCTACGGCCAATACCGTCAGCCACTTGCCCATCTTCCCCATTGGCATGAACACTTATGAAGTGAGTGCCGACCCCGGATCCTATGTAGCCATCAGCAAGGACGGTGTGCTTTATGGCACTGCTCTCGTCGATGATTCAAGAACCGCCATCGTGGACGTCACTCCTATCACAAGCTCAGGTGATGTCACCATCTGCGTGACTGCACCTCAGCGCATCCCTTACATTCAGAACGTCCCCGCTGCTGCGCTCGAAGGTCCATACATCACTGTCGATAGCTATACTCCCAACACGGCCCATGTTGGCGATGAAACCGACATGAGCATCACTTTCAAAAACGTTGGTTCCGACCCCACTTCAGGTACGACGACGGTCACCCTCTCGAACAATGGCAATAACAACGTTGAGATTCTCTCTACCCCCAAGACCTTCAACACCTTGGCAGCAGATGCTACCGCCACTGTGAATGGATTCCGCTATCGCATCGCCCAGGGCGTGGCTGATGGCACCAGAATCTCCCTCGGCTACACTGCCGTCAACGGCAACGACACTTGGGAAGGCAACATTGGCATTATCGCAGGCGAGGCCAAGCTTGAGTATCAAAACATGGTTTGGGACGGCAGCTTCGTCCCGGGTGAGACGCTCAACGTCACTGCCAAATTCAAAAACACTGGACATTATCAGGCTATCAACGCTGTGGCTACCATGAGTACCTCAAGCGACTATGTCACTATCAACACCCCATCGATTACAGTAGGCAACATCGCCGTTGACCAAGAGGTCAGCTGCGAGTTCTCCATCACCATTGCAGCCAACTGCCCTGAGACAGCACAGCTTCCCGTCACCTTCAACTTGAATGCAAATGGTGGTTTGACCGCACAAGGCACCGAGACACTGAAGAACAGCTGCAACGTCTATTTTGCCCTCGTTGACTCCTATGGCGATGGTTGGAACGGCAATGCGCTGACCGTTTCATTTGACGATGGCACACCTTCACAGAGCCTCACCATGAACTCAGGCTCCTCAGCCAACTACACTCTTGAAATCGGCAACGGCACCCATGTTACCCTCACGTGGACAACGGGAAGCTATGCTTACGAATGCTCTTTCACCGTGAGTTATGAAGGTGATCTTTTGATTTATCAGTCGGAGGGCACTCCTAGTTCAGGAACGATCCTTGAGTTCGATTGCAACTGCGCCGCTGCTTCACAAACATACAACGTTACTGTAGCCTCTTGCAATAACCTTTATGGCACGGTCAGTGGTGGTGGAGAGTTCAGTTATGGCGAAAGCTGCACCGTGACGGCCACACCAGCCGAAGGTTACTACTTCACTGGATGGACCGAGAACGGTGTTGTCGTTTCTTATCAAGCAGTTTACACCTTTAATGTCATCAACGACCACAACTTCGTGGCCAACTTTGCCGAAGGAAATGTCATCGGTGATGGTGACATCACAACTAATGCATACTTGCCGAGCTACAACTTCTACAAATATACGTTGTCGCAGCAGATCTACACTCCCGAGGAACTCGGTTCCGCCGGTACCATTACAAGCATCGCTTTCTTTAATGCAGGTGCAGAAAAGACTCGTACTTACGACTTCTACATGACATCCACCAACAAGAACAGTTTCTCAAACACCACCGATTGGGTCTCCATCGCTGAATCCGACAAGGTGTTCAGCGGTTCGGTCACCATGGTTGCAAATGCATGGACCTTCATCGTGTTCAGCACTCCTTTCGAGTACGATGGCACTTCCAATGTAGTGCTCACTGCTGACGACAACACGGGCAGCTACACCAGTTCACCTCATATGACTTGCAATGTGTTCAACACCAATGTCAACCAAGCCCTCTACATCTACAGCGACAATAATGACTACGACCCATTTAGCCCTTCAACTTCAGGGAACACTGCAACGCTTTCGGTGAAGAACCAGCTCATGTTCACCAAAGTGACGGAATCCGGACCCACCATCATCACCCAGGCACAAACACTTGATTTAGGATGGGGCTGGGTGTCGTTCTATGTCGATCTGGATCTCCAGACCTTGGAAAACGCCCTCGGTGAGAATGCCTCCACCATCAAAACCATTGATGGTTTCGTCTCTTATGATGAAGGAGGCTGGTATGGCAACTTGAACACTCTTGCTGTTGAAAAGATGTACCAGATCAAAACCACAAATAACATTCCTCTCTCCGTGGAAGCACAGCAAGTGGTTCCCGAAGAGCATCCCATCAACATTGCCCCAGGTTGGAACTGGATAGGATATCCATGCACAACAGTAAATCAAGTATCAACAAGATTGACCAATTTCCCATCACATAATGAAGATATTCTGAAGACTCATAACGCCGTAACGACCTATATCGAAGGTTATGGTTGGTGGGGTTCACTCGAATACTTGACTCCTGGCGAGGGTTACATGTACAAATCCAATGCTACTGAATCCAGCACTTTGATTTTCAGCTCTGGAGCGAAAGACGGCGACATCCATCTTAGCGACATGGTTAACTTGCACTGGAAAGCTGATGCTTCCGCCTTCATGAACAACGCCAATGTCATTGCCACTGTTGACGGTGAAAGCTTCCGTGCCTCGGAGAACCTGGAAATTGGAGCCTTCGTCAATGGCGAATGCCGTGGTAGTGCCAAGTTGATGTATCTGGAACCACTCGACAAGTATCTTGCCATGATGACCATCTATGGCTACAACGATGAGGTGGTCAACTTCATGGTTTACGACGAAGGAAACACTTACCCTGTTGAGGAACAGGTTGTTTACCTTGACGACATGGTGAAGGGATCGGTCAAAGAGCCTTTCGTGCTCCATGCTGCCAACAACAACGCATTGACCATCGCTCCCAATCCTGTTGAGAAAGAGGGAGGCATCCGTATTGAGCTTCGCAAGGGTGCTGACAATGCCACCATCGACCTCATCGATGTCATGGGCCGCGTGATCTTAAACGATCGTTTTGCCACTGGTGAAACGGTCCATTACCTGTCCACACCTAAGGTCGCCGGTGTCTATACCATCCGCGTCACCGATCAACTTGGTGATTCCGTTTACGAAAAGCTTATCGTAAGATAACAGTTCCATACAACTCATTTAGAGCGACTTATCCTGGCGGGTCGAATGGCCCGCCAGTTTTTTTTGTTTAAAATCTTGTTGACAAAAAAAATCTCACCTATTTGATTTATTTTATATAAATGATTATCTTTGCGAGATTTTTTACTATGGGAAAGTGGAATTATTAAAATATATTAACATTAATCCAATTCAAGTTTTATGAGATTTTTACGTTTTGCATTTTTGATTTTCTTCTCTGCAGTCATAGGCTTGAGGGCATTTGCCCAAGAAGAAAGCAAGCCCGACTGGAGAGCGCTGCACTATCTCTCCCAAGAAGAGATGGAGGCAGGACTGAACAATCGATTGACGAACTTCACCGCAACGGCTCCGCCAACGGGAACTATCCGTTTCCCGGGAGAGTTTGAGCCGATGCAAGCGGTCTTGATTCGTTATCCCCTAGGAATCCCAACGAGTTTCGTTAAGACCTTGGCCGAAGAATGCAAGGTTATCACCTTGGTGGCTTCCAATTACCAAACCGCAGCTCGAAATGCTTTCAATAATGCTGGAGTCAACATGGATAACGTCGAGTTTTTCAACATCGAGACAGATTCATACTGGGTCCGCGACTATTGCCCGTGGTTCATTTTCAACAACAACGAACCGGCTATTGTTGACTTCCGTTACAACCGTGAGCGCGAGAACGACGACATCGCACCAGTCACTTTAGCTGAGAACTACTTCAACATCCCCTGGTACGGCATGGACGTCACCCACACCGGCGGCAACATGATGGAAGATGGACGTGGTTTCGGCATCTCTGACATTCTTGTCATCAACGAAAGCACCAGCACCGCATCGGGCTATTCTGGCATAACCGAAGCTCAGGTTTACGAACGCATGGAAGCCTATCTCGGCATCGACAACTATCTGGTTACCGATGACCCACAAGGCCTGTATATCGCCCACGTGGACTGCTGGGGCAAACTCCTCGCCCCCGATAAAGTGCTCATCGCACGCATGCCCACCACGGACTCGAGATATCAAGCCTACGAGGACATCGCTAATTACTTCGAGAACACCAACTGCTGCTGGGGCTATCCCTATCAAGTGTTCCGCGTTAACGAGCTCTCTTCTTCCTCTTCGACATCAACCAGCTATTTGGCTCCCTATACCAACAGTTTGATCCTGAACAACCGTGTGTTTGTTCCTTTGGGAAGCAACAGCACCTACAATAACAACGCTTTGCAAGTCTATCGTGATGCCATGCCTGGCTACACCATCATTGGCGTAGCCAACAACAGCAGCTATGCTTGGTACAACACTGACGCACTACACTGCCGCACCCGTGGAGTTATGGACTTCGACATGCTTTTTGTTGACCACCGCAACGTGGTTCATGGTGAACAACCCATGCAGGAATCTTTCCAAATCAACAGCACCATCATCCCTTATAGCGGACAGAGTTTGATTGAAGACCAACTGCTCATTTACTATCGTTTCGATGAAGGCGAATGGCAAACCGCTCCGATGACCCCCACCAATAATGAGAATGAATATACTGGCTATATCACTGGCTACACCTATGGCAATACGGTCGAATATTACGTGTCAGCTTCTGATGCCTCTGGACGCACGGCTACACAACCTGTCATGGGTGCTGCAGATCCTCACTCTTTCAAGATCGAAGATGCTCCTATCACCTATACCATCACCGCTACGGCTTCACCTGAAGGCTATGGCGCTGTGACAGGTGCAGGAACTTATACCGATGGAGCCAATGTCGTACTTACCGCCACTCCTATTGGTAGTTATTCTTTTGTCAACTGGACAGAGAACGGTGATGAAGTGTCAACCAATCCCACATATTCGTTTACCGCAACCGCAAACAGAAACCTTGTGGCCAACTTTGAGTTCTCACTCCATTGGAATGTTGCGGATGGCAGCTATGCCGACTACATGCCAATTACCGCCATCGTCCAAATCGACGGGGAAGAACAATTCACGAACACCCTTGAAGTTGGCGTGTTCTGCGGCGATGTCTGCCGCGGAAGTGCTGTAGGAGAGCTTTTCAGCTTCAACAATCGTTATATCCTCTCTCTCAACGTTTACGGAGACACTGGCGAAGAATACTCCTTCCGTCTCTATGACCACAGCACTGGGACAGAACTAACTCCTGACCTTATCGCTCCAGGAAACGTCGTCTTTAATCAAGATGGTTACGGAACGCCCGCCAGCCCCTACGTGCTTAACTTCACTTCTGCCATCTCGCAATACACGGTCACGGTTACAGCCAACCCAAGCACTGGTGGAGAAATCACCGGTGGAGGCACCTACAATCAAGGCACTGAGATTACCGTCACCGCAACTCCTAACGAAGGCTATCGCTTCATCGGCTGGATGGAAGACAACGAACTCATCTCTTCTGAGGCCACTTACACCTTCTCAGTTGAAGCCAACCGCATCTTGGTCGCCAAATTCTCCTCCCTGCTCCATTGGGTTGCTGCACCTGGGGAAATTGAAGACAACATGACCATCAGTGCCATCATTCAGATCGACGGCGTCGAGCAGTTCACCAACACTTTGGAAGTCGGTGTGTTTGTCGGCGAAGTATGTAGAGCCAGTGCCATTGGCGTACTGACCCCATTCAACGATCATTATATTCTCTCCTTATTGGTTTTCGGCACTAACGGAGAAGAATTCTCGTTCCGTTTATACGACCACACCATTGAGACCGAGCTGACGCCTGATCTCAATGCCCCCTCACCCATTGCTTTCAATTCCAACGGCTACGGTTCTCCTGCCAACCCATATGTGTTGAACTTCACCTCTGTGGCCAGCACCGTTGACCACGACTTCAGTCTCAGCACTGGTTGGAACTGGTGGTCCACCTACATCGAGATGAACGGTGTCAACGGCCTCGCCCTGCTTGAGGACAAACTCGGCACCAGCGGCATCCAAATCAAGAGCCAGACCTCATTCGTCACCTATGACCAGGGATGGTTCGGCACGCTCAACAGCATCGTCAACGAGCAGTCCTACCGCATCAACATGAGTGAGCCCGGCGACTTCACCCTCACCGGAACCCTCGCCGACCCCGAAACCCATCCCATCACCATCAACACCGGATGGAACTGGATCGGCTTTGTCGAAAACAGCCCCATGGACCTCCAGACCGCTTTTGGCAACTTCAGCAACAAGTCGGCTGACGACATCGTCAAGACCTACAACAACTTCTCCACCTATTACGAAGGCT
>JAEEON010000052.1 GCA_016284305.1 Bacteroidales bacterium | reverse complement strand
CCGGTCTGCGTGTCGGCACACCTGCCATCACCACCCGCGGCCTGAAGGAAGACAAGATGCCTTTGATCGTCGAGATGATCGACGACGTCATCAGCGCCATCGACCCGGTCGCCAAGACCGCTCCCGATGCCAAGATCAACGCCGTCAAGGCCGAGGTCAACAAGATGATGAAGGACTATCCGCTCTTCGCTTGGTAAGGTCTTTTGCTTGTAGAAGTAATGATAGCGTCGGACACGTCATTGCGAGGAGGAACGACGAAGCAATCCAACCTGACTATAGTTCTGGTTGGATTGCCACGTCGCTCCGCAAAGCTTCGCTCCTCGCAATGACGTACCCGGCGCTTCCTTTTAACAACTATAGACCCCTCAACTTTGTCAACCATAAAACCATTAACCAATGAAAATCATCAACTTCGCCAATAGCAACAGCGTCCTCAACCAATATGTGGCCGAGCTGAGGGACATCCGCGTCCAGCACGACCGCAACACCTTTCGCCATAATCTTCAACGTATTGGCCAACTGATGGCCTACGAGGTGAGCAAGACCCTCTCCTATTCCGAGAAAGAGATCCAAACCCCATTGGCCAAAGCAAAAGCCAACACTCCCGACGATGCGATTGTGCTGGCCACCGTGTTCCGCGCCGGACTGCCTTTCCATCAGGGGTTTCTCGATGTTTTCGACCATGCCGGCAACGCCTTTGTCTCGGCCTATCGCTATTACTTGGATGAAAAGCATGAGGAGGTGGGCATCAAGGTGGAATACCTCGCCGCACCCGATTTGACCGACAAAACATTAATCATCGCTGACCCAATGTTGGCCACAGGAGGCAGCTTGCAGCTAGCTTACGAAGCCCTATGCACCAAAGGCATTCCGAAACAACTCCACCTTTGCTGTGTGATTGCCGCACAAGCAGGTGTCGATAACATCTTGAAGCTATTCAAGCCCTTGGACAACGTCACCTTATGGTGCGCCGCCATCGACCCGGTGCTCAACGAGCACAAATATATCGTCCCAGGCCTAGGTGACGCTGGGGATCTCGCCTACGGCGATAAAATCTAAAACTATTGGATTTCATGCCCCCCAGGTGACGCTGTCGCTCTACCTGGGGCTACCGAGCTTGAACCCCGTAGGGGTTCACCTTTTATCTTTCACCTTTCAATTTTCACCTCTCACCTTCCAAAGTTTCCACCACCGCATCTACCAAGTTGTAGGCACCGTCATAGACATCTTTCAAGGTAGCATCCAACATGAAGGCGGGTGTGGTAAACACCAGTTGCTCATTGTCGGCGCACACATCGCCATGTTCAGTCTGCACATGGTTAGCGCCCCATTCCCTGACATGGTCGGCGACATCCGTTCCTTCGGCACCCAAAGTGACACACACATCCGGAATCAAACGGGCCAACATCACGGGAGCAATGCACATCGCACCAATGGGCTTCTTGGCTTCATGCATCTCCAAGATGACACGGGCGACATCGGGTTGCACCTCCATGGCAACACCCTTGAAGGCATAGTCGCAGAGGTTCTTGGCCGCGCCAAAGCCGCCTGGAAAGAACAACGCATCATAGTCCTCCGCCTTGAACTGATCAATAGGCAGAATGTTGCCTCGAGCAATGCGAGCTGCCTCCGTCATGATGTTACGCTTGGCGTTGGCCACCTTATTGCCCGTAACATGATCAATCACCTCCGCCTGAGGACGGTCAGGGGCAAAGCATTGATATTCACAATGATGTTGACTGATAGAGAGCAACAGGCTGACCGCCTCATTGATTTCAGCCCCGTCCTTATGGCCACAACCGGCCAACACTACAGCAAAACGTTTCATATCCTTATTTTTATAGTATTATTCAATCATTACTTTTTGGAAGTCCTCTCCTGCTTCTGTACTAATCCGCAGAAGATAAATGCCTGGAACTAAGCCATCTACATTCAGATGCGTCTCCGATTCATGAAGGGGCTTGTCAACAACAACCTGCCCTATGCTGTTGATTAGCGTGCAACGTTGCATTGGCATCTCAGACACGACATTCAACTTGTTAGACGCAGGATTGGGGAACACTCTTACCATAGGCTGGGTTTCAACCTCAACGATCTCCATAAGATCTTTGGAACAGTCGATGACAAACAGTCCCAAGTTACCAGCCATGTCTGATTCAGCTTCCAGGATGACATCTCCACTCGCATGTCTAAGAGTAAAGCCACATTCACTGTCATTAGTTCCGCTAATCCACGAAAGCTTGATCTTATAACCCTGCCTGTTGGACAACTCGTAAACCGCCTCTGAACCATCCGAAAGCTCATAGCGTGCAGATGGCTTATCATCCTGGAAAATCATCTTCAGCGACGCACCTTCCCAGCCATTGCCTCCAGCATCGCGCAACTCGAGCACCAAGGGACAGACGTTAAACAAGCTTAGGCTTTTGTCAACACGGACACCCGAATCCTCAAGAGAAACAACAAGTTCCAAAGTGATGCCATCCGAGACACTTTCAGGAACCTGGACCACAAAATGGCAAGTAAGGGTTTCGCCAACTTCCAAGCGGTCCATGGTCTCCTCTCCTTGAGGGAACGTAAGCTCAGTGATCGGTGAAGAAATCAAGCCCACGGGCGACAAGGCTGAGGCACCACCAACATTTCTGAAAGAGGCAAAGACATCAAAGGTCCCTCCCGAATAAAAGCTTCCACTCCAATCGAAGTCAACGAACTCAAACACAGGTTTATCGACAGTGACATAGAATTCAGAGCAGACCATCTCGCCACAATCGGCCATAGCAATCAAACGGAACCGTTCTCCGTTACGAGCCTCAATGCCAGCTTTAATCGTAAAGGCATTCTCAAGGGCCATTGTCCCTCCAACCGCCAGTGGTTCAGAGAGTTGACATTGTGCATTCAGCACTTCCATCCGTGCATCAGGTGACTGTATCTCCACCCAAGTGCCAGCAGGAATCTCACTATCCCCGACATTCTTCACCGTGACGGAAATCTCGGTGGCTTGATTGTAATCGAAATGGCTTGGGCTGGCTTCCTCGATGACGAGATAGGGCTGGCCTGGAGTAGCCACGGGGACATAAACCATTTCCGGAATACGTTGAGGCTTGGTGACCACCAGTTCGGCAAATCCTCCTTCCTCAAAAGGTTGGATGCTGAGGGTCAACGAACCGCTCTCATCAACCAAACCCGAACCGTGCAAGACACCATCTTTCGACAAGGCGACAAAGGACTGCGGCTCAGCTTCCACGGTTAAGAAATCGAATCCCTTGAAAAGCACCGGGTCATGACGAACCTCATTGAGGGTTCCCTCGGTATGATAACTCACTAGCGACGGGTCGCCCAAAACGTTATAGGCTTCCCAGTAATAACGGCCGGCATCACTCCAACCATGGTTGCAAGCCTCTGTCACTGCCAGATTACCACAGAACACCAGACCACCAGAGGTGACATAGCCACTTTCGTGCATGGCGTCGTACGAGCCCATGGAAGTTTGACCCTGCTGAGGAGTCTGGCCAAGGTTGCCACTCGTGATATGATAGGCTCCCATTGCCCACCAGGCATCTTCGTACCAATAGGTGTTCGGACAAGAACCGATGTAGCAGACTGCACCTTTCTTGTCGGCACGCACCCACGACTCACCCACGCATTCATTATAACTAAACTGGCCAGACAAGCAACAGTTGCCTATGGCAACGGGATAGAACCCTTCGTTGTGCATCCTGCTGATGGTGGCAGAAGTAAGGGAAGGAGTGCCCCATACGGTTTCGCTGCAGTGTGCCGTGTAGTTGATCATACTGACGGAAATCTTGTCATCCTCATAACATCCGACATAATCACTGGGACCATAATATGGATACACCTCTGAGTAGCCATGGTCCTCATTAAACCAATAGTCCAAGCCATAGTTCACCGTAGGCACACCGATCTGAGCAGTCCAATAGTCATCCCAACCGGCAATCAACGTGGCACGATTCAGATAAGAGGGGTCAGCAAACTGATATTGTTCATAATACAACGTCTTCTCTATTTGAGGGATGAGTTGTTCAACCGTCTGTGCCGAAAAACGGCCATAGTACATCTCTGGGAAATAATCCCCGTCAACACTCATGTAATAAAGGTCGGTCACCACATTAGTGGAATATCCTATGAAACCAGGAATCTGTTGAGTATCACCGACAAAGAGGATGAAACTTGGCGCGGGATCATCGGCAGTAGCATTGTTGTACAGCCCATGGATGAAGCTTCGGATGGCCGCTGTCGTAGTGCCGATCTCATCAGTAAAGGCCAACTCCACCTGGAAACCTTTGCGGGTCTTCCATTCGATAAAATCCCCGAGATAGCCATCGAACATGCGGTCGGAGATGATGACGTACTTGATTGGATAGCGGGTCAAGTCAGGATGGTCGGGATAGTCGCGGCTCACCCCTTGGTTCAACAAAGATTGGCCGATGAAGTCGAAATAAGGAGAATAGGTCTTCGACTTGATGTCGTTCGTCAAAGCCATGTCAGCACCCGGGAAACTGATTTCGAGAAGGATATCATTGTAAACCAAAATCTTGTTTTTGACAGGATTGTACTTAACCGGGGCTACGGTGAGTTTGGCGATATGATAGCTTCTCAGCGTGCCAAGCACCTGAACCTCAGCCAAATCGTATCCCAAATAGCTGTCTTGCTGATAAGCAGCCTCATCCATGACGAAAGGCATTCCTTCGGGGACATCGTTTTTCGAGACTGGAGCTTGCATTGGCATCAACTTTTGAATGCCAAAATCGGCAAGATCCAATTCTTGAACTGTGCTACTCAGCACTTTCACTTGAGGATCGGCTCCAAAGGGAATTTCAATAAAACGTTGGGTCACAGGAAGTTTTGGTTGACCCACAGCACCATCGGCAAAGCCTCCGTCAAGGATAAGCTCGGCAAAGGAGCCTTGACGGTTTTCTACGGTATTGGCTTGAATGTTGGCGTAGTTCAAGTGAACTTGAATCGATTCAGCTTGGTCCTCGACCAGATCAACACGGTCGGCGGTTCTTCCCAAAGGAATCAGCTGTTGGGCTTGAAGGCCCAGCACAAAAGAAAGAATGAGCAGCGTAAGAGTGAGATGTTTCATCAGTATTGAGATTTTACATTTGTTCAAAATCACGGGCGAGGCCTCCCTGTGAGGTCTCTTTATATAAAGAAGGGATATCTTTTCCGGTTTCCTTCATGGTCTCTACTACCTTGTCGAACGACACTCGATGGTGGCCATCGGTGAAGGTGGAATAGATGTTGGCATCGAGGGCGCGCGCGGCGGCGTAGGCATTACGTTCGATGCAGGGGATCTGCACCAAACCGCACACGGGATCGCAAGTCATGCCGAGGTGATGTTCCAAGGCCATCTCGGCAGCATATTCGATTTGTGCTGGACTGCCTCCGAAGAGCTGGTTAGCAGCAGCGGCGGCCATGGCGCAGGCCACGCCCACCTCACCTTGACAACCCACCTCAGCGCCTGAGATGGAGGCATTGGTACGCACTATGTCACCCACCAGTCCCGCCGTAGCCAAAGCCCTGACGATGCGCTGGTCGCTGAACTCATAGCTCTTGGAGAGATGGTAGAGCACTGCCGGCATCACTCCGCAGGAGCCGCATGTCGGGGCGGTGACGATCTCACCTCCGGAAGCGTTCTCTTCTGCCACGGCGAGGGCATAGGAATACACCAAGCCTCTACTTTGAAGCGTGTGAGTGAAGCCCTTGGCTTTCACGTGATACATGGCGGCTTTACGCGACAGATGCAGCGGGCCAGGAAGCACTCCTTCCTGTTGAAGACCGCGTTCCACAGCGGCTTTCATCACCTGCCAAACCTCCATAAGGTAGTCCTCAACCTCTTTCTGGTTCTCGTATTCATAGACATATTCCCAATAAGAGCGGCCCGAATGCTCACACCAATTGAGGATATCCGTCATCTTGTGCATGGGATACACCTCTGCCGACGAGTTGCGTTTGCCTTCTTCGGCCAGCTCGCCACCGCCGATGCTGAACACGGTCCACTCCTCGGTGATTCTGCCATCCTTGTCGATGGATTTGAAGAGCATGCCGTTGGGATGGAAGGGCAGAAAGATGTCGGGGCACCACAAGATTCGTGCTGGAGCATTGAGTGCATTGATGATGGCCCAGTCGGTCATATGGCCTTTGCCGGTAGCGGCAAGGCTGCCGTAGAGCGTCACGTCGAAAGATTTCGCCTCAGGATGGCGTTCGTTGAACATCTTTGCGGCCTTATGTGGCCCCATGGTATGGCTGCTAGAGGGGCCGATGCCTATCTTGTATATGTCTTTGATCGTCTTCATAGTGGCTACAAAGGTACTCACAATGCGTCAATTATTGTTGGTCCAAAGAAAAATTTTTGCTTTTTTTCTTGTAGTTTCGAAAAAAGTACTAATTTTGCAGCGCAAAACAAAGCAAGGGGGCATTAGCTCAGTTGGCTAGAGCGCTTGCATGGCATGCAAGAGGTCATCGGTTCGACTCCGTTATGCTCCACAAAACACCGCTTGATAATTCGAGCGGTGTTTTTTTATATCTTTGCCGCTTCAATTCTAGAAATCTATGAAGAAAGACTATTCAAAGGGCGTCAGTATTGTTATCATCAGCTTGATTTATATTTTTGCCGCTTTTGTGGGATGGGAAGCATTCCAAGGGCTCAGCAACCACATGTCGGAGCTATGGGCCTTGTTGGTTGCCGACGTAGTTGCCACCATCGCTGTCTGGCTTTTCGGGTTGCTGTTTCGTAACGTCTCGGTATATGACCCATACTGGAGCGTGTTTCCGCCTGTGGTCTTCACGGCTTGGGCGATTTACAAAGGGACTTTCACTTTGCCAGTGATCCTGCTTTTGATTGCGATTTGGTACTGGGCCATCCGTTTGACGGGCAACTGGGTCATCACCTTCAAGGGTTTGGCTCATGAGGACTGGCGTTACACCCGCTACCGCGAGATGCAGTCACCTTGGCTGTTCCAGCTGACCAACCTGTTTGGCTTGAACATGGTGCCCACTTTGGTCGTCTTTGGGGCGATGCTGCCAGGTTTCAGCCTTTTTGAAGGCGGCTTACCCGCCAACCTCTTGACTTGGTTGGGCTTTGCCATGTGTCTTTCCTCAGCCACGATACAGCTGGTCGCCGACACACAAATTCACCGTTTCCGCGACGAGCATCCCGGGCAGTTCTGCACCGTAGGTTTATGGAAGCACGGCCGTCATCCCAACTACTTCGGAGAGATTCAGATATGGTGGAGTGTTTGGGTGATGTATGCCTCGTTGAAGGGGTTCGACTGGCTTATCTTAGGTCCTGTCGCCATGACCGCCCTCTTCATGTTCATCAGCATCCCGATGATGGAGCGTCGGCAATTGGAGAACAAGCCGGGATATGACGAATATCGTAAAAAGACTCGAATGTTGATTTAAACGATAAAACGTAAAACAATGACATTCCATTGGATTGACGGCTTCACGGTCAACGTAGCCATTGACGGCAACTCTGTTGTCATCTCAGCCAACAAGGAGGGGCTCCTTTCCTTGGCCAATCACCTGCAGAGCCTGGCGGAAGAGCCTGCTCCCAGGGCCCATTTTCATCTGGATGAATACAACTCGCTGGAGGACGGTTCCGCAGCGCTCATTGTGGAAAAGATTTAGAAAAAATCTCACCCCACTGCCAGATACCATAAATCCAGCAATAAACAATTAAAGCAACTGTGTCAAATCATAATACATAGACACCGTTTCTTTCTCTTTTCTTTCAAGTTCACTAGGTTTTAAAAACTTGAATCCGTTGTTCTGATAAAAAGGAACTGCGTTCTTCAGGGCGTCAACGGTCACAAAAGCGCAACCAGTTCGGTTATTGGTAATAAACGTGTCTTTCACGAAATTAATAACAAGTCTGCCTAAATGCTCATTTTGGTGTTTGATATTAACGCCCAAACGACCTATTTTCACAG
>JAEEON010000051.1 GCA_016284305.1 Bacteroidales bacterium | reverse complement strand
GTAACCAGCACGCACAGCCTGGATGTTGAGGTCAACGACCTCCTGGCCTTTCTTGCCGAAGATATGGGCAATGGCTTCTTCCACCTTCTCCATGGAGATGCCGAGATAAGGCACCGTGGCACCTAACAGCACCATGTTGGAACGCGCCTTCAGCTGCTTGGCAATCTCGTTGGCATTGAAGGAAACGACATGCTCAAGTTTACCCAACTCAGCGTTGATCTTCTCCATATCAGGATAGTTGCTGATGTTCACAAAAGGATCATTATTGGTGATGACCCAGCCTTCCTTGCTCAGCCAAGGCAGATAGCGCAGGGCTTCCATAGGTTCTGAAGAGAGGATGATGTCGGCCTGACCTTCCGGAATGACATCGGCAAAAATCTCGTCATCGGAGATGCGAAGGTGAGAGAAGACCGAACCGCCGCGCTGTGACATGCCGTGGATCTCGGACTGTTTCAGGTTCATGCCCATATTGAGAGCAGCGTCAGAGATGATCTTGGCCACCGAAACGATGCCATCGCCACCCACGCCGCATAATACTATATCTTTTTTCATTGGTTTAATTATTTACTGTTTAACTCTTGTTCTTTGGGATTGCTTCGCAAGAAATCTTTCAAAATCATTTCAAAATCCATCAAAATCCTTTTTCGTTTTATTTTGAATGATTTTTATCACGATTTTCTCAGATTTCTTGTCCGCAGGACAATCCCATCACTTCTTCATATGCTTTTTGAGTTCGACGATGCAGGTGCGGTGCGGGATGATGACCGACACACCATTATAATTCACCTCTTCTTCGATAATCTTCACGTTCTCTTCGTGGTTCTTGGGCAACGGGATGATGTCGCGGATGTGCTCCGGCTCAACACCGAGGCCTTCGCAGATGCGGCGGATCTTGTTGTGTGCCGATGAAGGCTGACCACCCGTCATGGCAGTGATGTCATTGTCGAGAATCATGACCACGACGTTGGCTTTCTCGTTGACGCAGTCCATAAGGCCTGTCAGGCCGCTGTGACCAAAGGTACCGTCGCCGATGACAGCCACACTCGGGAAGATGCCCACCTCGCTGGCACCTTTAGCCATAGTGATGGATGCACCCATGCACACGGTCGTATTGATGGCACCCATGTTGAAGCCCAAGGTGTAGCAGCCGATGTCGCCAAACACCTTGCCGCCCTTATGGTTAGCCATAACCTCGTTCAGAGCGTTGTAACTGTCGACGTGCGGGCAGCCCTGACAGAGCGCAGGCGGACGGTTGGTAACCACTTCCGGCACCTTATACATTACAGGCACATCCATGCCAAGAGCCTTGGCCACCTTTTCGGCGTTCAGTTCACCATCGCGGCGGATGGTCTCATCCAAGCGGCCCATGACGTTCTTGCCCTTGCCGAGGAAGCCCTTGATATGCTCCTCAACGAAAGGCTGACCGTCTTCGAGGACAAGGATTTCGTCACACTCATCGTAGAGCTTGTTAATCATATCGTAAGGCAACGGATATTGCGTCACTTTGACGACAGGATAGGGGCATTGACCGCCTGGGAAGTTCTCCATCAGGTAGTTGTAGGCGATACCCGTGGTGATGATACCGATGTTCTTCTTCGGGCCGTCGATATATTTGTTGAAGCCCGAGGTTTCAGAAGCCTCCGTAAAAGCGGGTTGCTTGTCGATGAGATCGCGATACAGGCGCTTGGCATTGGCAGGCAGCAACACGAACGACTTGGCATCGGCGGGCTCGGTGAGTTCGTTTTGCGGACGAACGGGCTTACGCACCACGCCAGCACGGCTGTGAGCCAGGCGGGTTGGGATGCGGTAAAGCACTGGCGTACCGAGTTTCTCGCTCAGTTCGTAACCATAATGCACCATATCATAGGCCTCCTGTTGGTTGGAAGGTTCCAACATGGGAATCATGGCCCAATGACCGTAATAGCGGCTATCCTGTTCATCCTGCGATGAGAACATGCTCGGGTCATCGGCCACTACGACAAGAACACCCTTAGTGCCGATGATGGCGGCATTCATGAAGGGGTCGCCACACACGTTGAGGCCAACATGCTTCATGCAAGTCATGGCGCGTTTGCCAGCGTAAGCCACGCCAATGGAGGCCTCAAGGGCCGTCTTCTCGTTGGCGCACCAGTTGGCAATCACACCAAGTTCCTTGGCTTGTTTCGAGTTGATGACATACTCTGTAATCTGGGTTGAAGGCGTGCCCGGATAACTGTTGATGGCCGAGCCGCCAGCGTCGATGAAGCCCTGTGCAATAGCCTCATCGCCTAAAAGCAATAATTTCTCCATATCGTATAATTCAATATTTAAAATTCAAAATTCAAAAATGGACCATGTGGCTGATAGCTCATGGTCAGATTGGCACAAAGATACGGAATAATTCAATACAAACAAGAAAAACTTTACCATCATTGCGGATTTAGTCCGCAAAACTTGTGGACTTCTTTGATTTGACTCATCAAAGCCTCGTCTTCATCATCATTTTCATGCCAGATGACATAATCGGCAAGCAGGCGCTTGCCTTCTTCAGGCCATTGCTTGGCCATACGAGCCCTAACGGTAGCCTCGTCGCAATGGTCGCGCTCCATGGCACGGCGCAAACGAGTATTTTCCGAAGCCGACACCATCACGATGGCATCAAATCGCTTTTCCAAACGTTTTTCGAACACCAGTGCCGATTCAAACAAGACGTATGGCGCGTTTTGCTTTTCCATCCATTGCTCAAAATCGACAAACAAGGCTGGATAAAGAATGCTTTCCAACTCGGATTGGGCTTTTTCATCATGGAAAATCAAGTCGGCAATATACTTTCTATTTAACTCTGTATCGGAATGATAAAACGCCTCACCAAAGCGATTGACCAATTCTTTGCGCACAACTGGCTGAAAATACATCTGCTTGGCGGCATCGTCGCTACTGTAGACAGGAATGCCTAAACGCTGCCTGAACAGTTCGCAGACCCATGACTTGCCGCTGCCTATATTGCCGGTGATGGCAACTTTTTTCATTGCACAATGAGGTATTCCACCTTGTCGGGGCGGGTGCTCAGGATTTGGACGGTAGGTGGCCATGAAGCAAGACGCACATCCAAGAGAGGTTGCATGGCTTTCAGTTGCTGACGGTCAACCGCTACCGTGAAATTCTCTGGAGTGATAGAGGCGTAATCGCGCATGGCCACAAGGCATTTCACCGACATCGTCTCGGGGAAGAAACGCACCTTCAAACTGTCGGCCACCTTGATAGGCACTTCGACATCCATCTCGGTGTACTTTTCCACCTGCACTTCGACTTTCACTTCCTTGGTGTTGGAATGGATTTGACCATCCAACAGGTCGAGCGGCAAGGTTGCGCTGAAGCTCTGGTTCACATTGTCGCGTGACAACAGTTCCGTTCTCACCAGTTTGATGGAATCGATGACCTCCTGAGGCCCAAAAATCGTCACCGAAGACGGATCAAGCATAGGGAGGCCATAGATATCGTATTGGCGCGCCGTTGCGATGTTGGATTGCAAAACAACAGGAACCACTTTCGATTTCAGCGCATCCATAGTGAAATACACCTTCGCATCATTCATAGTGATGTCGGAAGCGGTGATGCCTAGCCTCTCGGCCACTTTCTCAGCCACATATTGGCTGCTGAACGAATAGGTATTGTTGCTCTCGAGACGATAAGGAACCTCAGACAAAGGAATGGTGACAAAACGATTGGGCTCACGGATCATCTTGTACCTCAACGTGTGAAAACCGTCGATGTTGAGCGACATCTTCACGGATTGCTCATCCGATGAAACCCATTTTTCGGCCGGAACCTCCTCAATTAGCACACGGAATGTGGTCTGGGTGACATAGTCTTCCGACAATTTGACCAAGAACCACGCAGCGGTGGAGATGACCAAAAAAACGAGAAAAGTGAAGGCGGAATGCTTGTTGGTGCGTTCCACCTTCTGTTTGATACGATCCAACTCGTCCGTCATGTCAAAACACTCCGATGATTAGGCTTGGCCGACGCGACTGGCGCTTTGAACCAAGGCGCTCTTCTCCACCTCCACTTCCGTGTTGGGAGCAAGAGAGATGACCACGGTGGTGTCCTTCACTTCGACCACCTTGCCATGGAAACCGCCAATGGTGACCACCTTGTCGCCCTTTTTTAGGCTATCGCGGTATTTCTGTTCTTCCTTGGCCTTCTTCGACTGGGGACGGATGAAGAACAGCCAGAAAACGACGATGAGGAGGATGATGAAGATAAGACTTGACCACATGGAACCTCCGCCTTGAGCACCTTCGGCACCAGCGGCACTTTGTGCAGCGTTTCCGCCATACAATAAGATGAGTAGTAAATTGTTCATTTTTGTAGATTTAAGATTTAATATTCAAGATTCAAGATTTAAGATTTAAGATTTCCGAATGATTCGTTCCTCACCTGTCGACTCTAAACTCTCACTAATACTGGTCAGGAGTTTGCACCATGGCTTTAATGCGCAAGGTAGTCTTAGCAGGGTTAGTATTCGACATAACAGTCAGGAAACGGCTTTGGAAACCATGATGACCTGCACTATTATAAGTCACCTTGATATCACCCGTCTTACCTGGCTCAATGGGTTTGCGGGGATAGTCGCCCACAGTGCAACCGCAGCTTGAACCCACCTCACTGATAATCAGCGGCATATTTCCCGTATTGGTGAAATGAAACGAGTAAGTCACCACCTCGCCTTGCAGCAAAGTGCCAAAATCGTGTTCTTCCTTGTCAAATTTGATGGCGGCTTGTTTGTTGGAGGTTTCGGTGGCCGATTTTGGACTGGTCACCAAGTCGGTGGAGAGATTACCCCCTCCTTTCTCTTTACAAGCTGGCATCACACACAAAGCCATAATGAAGAGGAACAACAAATGCTTTATATTCAACACTTTTCTCATTGTCTTTGGGATTTGATAATCATCACTGAGCCTTGATAGGTGGCATCGTTCTTCAAACCTTTGCATTTCAGCACGTAGAAATAGGTGCCATCCGACAATCCGCCACCGTCCCAGTCGTTATGGTAATCGTTGGATTGGTAGACAACGCGACCCCAACGGTTGAAGATGGTCAGTTCGGTCTTTTCATAATAACTGCTCAATGGCTCATAACCTTCATATTCCATCGCCGAGCCACCATCATCCCTGTGCCTTTGGCCGTTTTCGCTACCTCCATGCATATCGCTCTCTTCACCAATGGTAATGATAAAATAGTCGTTGACGCCATCACCGTTGGGAGTGAACACATTCGGGATCTTCAGCTTTACAGGCTCTACTCTCACAGTATGCAAATAGGAAGTGTCGCAACCTTGCGGGTTATACACTTTCAGCTCCGTACTGAATTCACCCGTTTCCACATAAGTGAAGCGAGGTTCCTCCAAAGTTGAGGTGATATTGTATTGCTGGTTGAGAATCCAATAGAAGTTGCTGATATCCAGCGTGTCGGCCGAAAGGTTCTCGAAGGAATAGGTGACATGTGGGTTTTGCAGATATACCGTATCTCTTGGATCCGTCGAAATCTCAATCACGGGGTTAGGATAAGCCCTCAGCCTAACACTGTCCGTCTGGGTGCAACCGCGATTGTCAGTCACTCTGATGAAATAATAGTGAAAAGCTTCGAGGCCGATTGCCCAATTTGGATTCCCAGGCGAGATATGCAAGGGCGAAAGAGGTCTATCATGCGTCAAATCTCCACGAGAATTATACCACACATACTCAAAAGGGGGAGCGTAAACCTGCGACGTAGAGTCGACGGTAGCCACCACTTGAGCGGTTCGCCCGTTTTCTTCATCGCTGTTACTGCACGTCAGTTTCACCTGTCGGAACTTGACCTCGAAACGCGGCTTCACCTCCACCCTGATCTCGTTTTGGCACACCAGATTGTTGCTCTCCGCCTCACGAACCTCGACACTATAGGTCGTTGT
>JAEEON010000050.1 GCA_016284305.1 Bacteroidales bacterium | reverse complement strand
GCCAACAGCAGCTGGGCGTAAGGGTCGTCGGGACTAAAACGCTCCTGCAACAACACGAAGGCGCTGTCGGGACGGCTCCACATCAAACTGTCAACGACAACCAATGTTGAGTCCATGCTCCCTTCTGTCTTCTGTCTTCTGTCTTCCGTCTTCTGACTTCCCCAAAGGACGACCACAACCCATCAGGAAGCAAAACAACACACCAATAATAATAAAGGATTTCATAACTGCAAAGATATGGATTTTTGGTTATCAGTTGATTCACCTCTTTAACAAATACACCGAATATCAGATCTCGAATACTTTTTTTGCGTTAGCAGTGGTGATTTCAGCAAGTGTTTCAACAGAAAATTGGAGGATGTCAGCGATACGTTTGGCGGTATCGAGCATGAAGGCTGGCTCGTTGCGTTTGCCTCGGTGTGGTATGGGCGAGAGATAAGGCGCATCAGTTTCCAACACCAACCGTTCCAAAGGAAGTTCAGGAAGGAACTCCCTTACGCCGCAGTTCTTATATGTGACTACGCCACCCAAGCCCAGATGGAAACCCAGACCCAAATAGGCCTTGGCCTCTTCATGAGTCCCCGTGAAACAGTGCATCACCCCACAGAGTCCTCCATCCTGCTTTTCCTCCAGAACTTTCACCATGGTCTCAAAAGCATTGCGGCAATGGATGGAGACAGGCAATTTCAGTTCCTTGGCCCAATCTAACTGAACCCCAAAAGCATCGAGCTGTTCTTTCTCGAAGGTGCGATCCCAATAATAATCGAGACCTATCTCCCCTACTCCCACAAAAGAACCATCAGCCAACATCTTTTCCATCAGGCCAAGCACCTGTTTGTAATCGCCCTTGACTTCCTCAGGTTGCAATCCCATCATCATCCGAGTGCATTCTGGAAACCGCTCATGGGTTTTCAGCATTGGCTCGATGGTTGAGGCATCCACATTGGGAAGGAGCATCACCCCCACTCCATTATCCAAGGCGCGTTGAACGACATCTTCACGGTCGAGGTCGAAGTCGGGATCATAAATGTGGGTATGGGTGTCGATGAGGAGCATGGAGGAATTTAGAATTAAGAATTTAGAATTAATAGAGGAAAGAGTCGTAGGGGTACCTGATGGCATGCATGTCACGAATTTCCTTATATAGCAACGCTCTGAATTCTTGGTAGTTGTCTTTGTTTTTTGCAGAGATGAAGATGCAGTTCTCATTCATCTTGGCCATCCAGGTTTGTTTTAGCTCTTCGTAAGAGATGTTTCGTTTGGATGGAGGGGTGAGGTCGTCGGGATCTTTTTCTTCCCAAGTGTAGGCATCGGTTTTGTTAAAGACGACGATCGTCTTTTTGTCGGCGCAACCCAATTCGGCAAGGGTTTGGTTGACCACTTCAATCTGCGACTCAAAGTCAGGATGGGAGATGTCAACCACATGAAGCAAGATGTCAGACTCACGCACTTCATCCAAGGTTGATTTAAACGATTCAACCAGATGATGGGGCAGTTTGCGGATAAAGCCCACAGTGTCAGAGAGCAGGAAAGGAAGATTGTCAACGACCACCTTACGCACGGTAGTGTCGAGGGTGGCAAAGAGTTTGTTTTCGGTATAGACCTCCGACTTGCTCAGCAGGTTCATGATGGTGGATTTACCGACATTGGTATAGCCCACCAGGGCCACTCTGACCAGTTTGCCGCGGTTTTTGCGTTGCACAGTCTTTTGCATGTCGATTTCCTTGAGTTTCTCTTTCAAGGAGGAGATACGATCAAGAATCAATCGGCGGTCGGTCTCAATCTGAGTCTCACCAGGGCCGCGCATTCCGATACCGCCTCGTTGGCGTTCCAGGTGGGTCCACATTCGGGTCAGTCGAGGCAGCAGGTATTGGTATTGTGCCAGTTCCACTTGGGCTTTGGCATGGGCGGTATGAGCGTTGGAGGCAAAGATGTCGAGGATTAGGCTCGTTCTGTCGAGGACTCTACATTCGAGTGCCTGTTCCATGTTACGGGCCTGGGTAGCGCTCAACTCGTCGTCGATGACGGCAATTTCGATATTTGCGGCTTTGATGTACTGATGTATCTCCTCAAGCTTGCCCGATCCGAGGTAACTGACACTTGATGGATGGTCCATGGCTTGGACGAAACGCGCCACGGGCACGCCACCAGCTGTTTCGAGCAGGAAGGCCAGTTCGTCGAGGTATTCCTCGGTGCGTTCACGGGTTTGCTTCTTGGAGGCCACGGCAATCAAGACAGCGCGTTCCGGGATTTTTTCATATGTTACAAAGTCGCCCATGGGATGGAATTTAGAAGACAGAAGACAGAAGACAGAAGACAGAAGACAGAAGACAGAAGTTAGTAAGGGCGGAAGCCGATGATTTTTCTTACTTCGTTGAGGGTTTTCGAGGCGCTTTCGCGGGCTTTTTCGGCACCGAGGCGGGCTATACGGTCAAGGCGATCAGGATCGGAAGCAAACTCATTGATGCGTTCGCGAATAGGATTCAAGGTCTTGACCATGTCCTCGGCAAGTTGTTTCTTCATGTCGCCATAGCGCAAGGTGCAATCATTCCACTTCTCATCGAAATACTTCACAGTCTCAGGTTCGCTGACGATGCTCATCATGGTGAAGAGGTTCTGAATGACTTCTGGCTTAGGGCTGTTAGGTTCTTGCGGGCCGTTGTCGGTGACAGCGCGCATCACCTTTTTGCGGACCACTTTTTCATCCTCGAAGAGATAGATGCAATTGCCGTCACTTTTTCCCATCTTGCCGGAACCGTCGAGACCGGGTACCTTGATGGCGTCTCCGCCGAAGTAGTAGTTTTGGGGTTCGGGGAAGAATTCCACTTCATAGATATTGTTGAAGCGGCGGGCACATTTGCGGGCCATTTCCATGTTTTGTTCTTGATCCTTGCCCACGGGCACCCATTTGGCCTTATGTTGAAGGATGTCAGCGGCCATGAGCGTCGGGTAGGTAAACAGTCCTGCGTTGACGTTATCTGGCTGTTGTCGAGCCTTCTCCTTGAAGGTGGTCACACGGCCGAGTTCGCCGATATAGGCGTTCATGTTGAGGTACAGATAGAGTTCGATAGTCTCTGGAACGTCGCTTTGGATGTAGATGGTGGCTTTTTCGGGGTCGATGCCACAGGCGAGGTATTCGGCGAGGATGGTTCGTGCGGAGCGTTGTATATTTTCCGGTTTTGGGTGAGTCGTAAGGGAGTGCCAGTCGGCGATGAAGAAGAAGCATTGGTATTCTTCTTGCATTTTGACGAAGCTACGGACGGCGCCGTAGTAGTTACCCAGGTGGAGGTTGCCGGTGGGGCGAATGCCGCTCAAAACGATGTCTTTCATGAGTTGGTCAGTTGTTCAGTTAATCAGTTGTTCAGTTTTGGATGGGCAAAGGTAAGGATTTTTGGGAACATGGGTATAAAAATTGTAGAGACGGTGCATGTAGAGACGGTGCATGCACCGTCTCTACAATGGTTTTTTCAATAATCCAGGTTCAGATTTTGATATCGTCGCCGTTGGCGTTTTGGAAGTTGTACTGTAGCATATGGAAGTTTTCCACGGTTTCGACTTTGAAAGTTTTCCCGTATTTCTTCATCCACTTGCGACGGATTGAAAACAGGCCTTTGGTGAGATAGGCTCCGATGAAGGGGTGCACCTGCAAGGTGACATGATCTTCATTTTGGTCAAGGAGCAAGTATTTGAGGTTGTTTTCGATTTCGTCAATGTAAAGGATGGCAGGTCTGATTTTGCCTTCGCCGTCGCACACGGGGCATTTTTCCTGCACTTGCACTTCAGTAGCGGGGCGCACCCGTTGTCGAGTGATCTGGATAAGTCCGAACTTGGTAGCGGGAAGGATGGTGTGTTTAGCGCGGTCGCGGGCCATTTCTTGGCAGAGCACGTCGAAGAGCTCTTTGCGGTGTGTTGCTTCGCGCATGTCGATAAAGTCAACGATGATGATGCCGCCCATATCGCGCAGACGCAGTTGTCGTGCGATTTCCTTGGCTGCTTCAATGTTGACGAGCAGAGCATTTTCTTCCTGCGAGTTTTCCTTATTGACGCGATGGCCGCTGTTGACGTCGATGACGTGCATGGCCTCGGTGTGTTCAATGATTAGGTAAACACCGTTTCTGATGGTGACCACTTTACCGAAAAGACCTTTAATTTGTTTGGAGACGCCGAAATTGTCGAAGATAGGTTCTTTGCCCTTGTACAATTTGACGATGTCGGTCTTTTGCGGTGCGATGGTCTGGATGTAACTCCTGATGTCTTCATAAAGTGTTTCGTCGTCCAGATAGATATTGTTGAACGACTCGTTCAATAAATCGCGCAGCATGACGGTAGTCTGTGCTTGTTCGCTGACCATGCGTCCCATGGCGGTCATCTTCTTCATCTCGATGACGCAGCGTTCCCATTTTTCGACCAAGGATTTTAGGTCGGCATCGAGGTCGGCCACTTTCTTGTTCTCGGCAACGGTACGGATAATGACGCCGTAGTTGGCGGGACGGATGCTTTGGATCAGGCGTTTCAGGCGGCTTCTTTCTTCGCCGCTGCGGATTTTTTGGGATACCGAAATGCGGTTTGAGAACGGTACCAGGACGATGTATCGTCCGGCGAACGAAATCTCAGCGGAGATGCGAGGGCCTTTCGTGGAGATGGGCTCTTTGGCAATCTGGACTGGGATGAGGTCACCCACGTTGAGCAGGTTGGCTATCTTGCCATTCTTTTCGATGTCGGGCTCGAGTTTGATCTTGTCCATCGTCATCTCACCCTCTTTGCTCGAGGTGACCAAGTTCTTGAATTTGAGGAGGGAACGGACCTGTGGACCGAGGTCCAGGTAATGCAGGAATGCCTCCTTCTCGTAGCCCACGTCAACAAAAGCGGCGTTCAGGCCCGGCAGGATTTTCTTGACCCGTCCAAGATACACGTCTCCAACCGCAAACTGGTTGTTAGTTTTCTCTTTGTGAAGTTCGACAAGAATCTTGTCCTCCAACAGAGCGATGTCAACCTCTGAAGCATGGGAACTGACCACCAGCTCCCTTTCCACCGTCTTGACTTGGATTTCTTGTTGTTGTTCTTCAGCCATTTTCAGTGCTTCTTTGGGTTAACAATTGCATTGCTTTCATAAAAACAATAACACAACATTGTATAATCTGAAGGATGCAATGCTGTGTTATCTCGACGACTTCCTGAAGAAGATCATTTCTTCTTATGTCTGTCCTTTCTCAAGCGTTTTTTGCGCTTGTGCGTTGACATTTTATGTCTCTTGTGTTTTTTACCGTTTGGCATAATATTGTGATTTTACGTAAAATGTTCGAGATTATTTAACAGCGTTCATGAAAGTCTTAGCAGGCTTGAAAGCGGGAATGTTATGGGCGGGGATGGTGATGGCGACATTCTTGGAGATGTTTCTTCCAGTCTTCTCAGCGCGCGTCTTGATGATGAAACTGCCAAAACCTCTCAGATAAACGTTCTCACCCTTGGCTAACGACGACTTGACAACTTCCATGAAATTTTCAACGACATTCTGAACAGCACCTTTTTCAATACCGGTTGAACTAGCGATAACTGCTACGATTTCTGCTTTGGTCATTTCTATACGATTTTAATAGTTATTGTTATGTTTTGTTGTAAATTTGCGGCAAAGGTACGAACATTTTTTATTCCCTCGTTAAAGAATTGAAAATTTTTATTCTAAAGGACTCAAAATAACACTATTACCCGATTCATGAACGACCTTTCTGCGACTTTGGCACGATGGTATGAAAGCCATAAACGGGAGCTCCCTTGGCGATCCGATCCTTCGCCTTATCACGTTTGGCTTTCCGAAGTCATCCTACAGCAAACTCGTGTAAATCAAGGACTTGACTACTTCAACAGATTCATCGAGCGATGGCCCGCCCTTTCCGACCTTGCCCATGCTTCAGAGGAGGAGGTGCTCAAGATGTGGCAAGGCTTGGGTTACTACTCTCGAGCCAGAAACCTTTTGAAATGCGCTCAGCAGGTGCTGGAAGACCATGACGGGAACTTCCCAGCCGACCACGAGCAATTGCTAAAACTGAAAGGCATTGGAAGCTATACCGCTGCAGCCATCGCCTCGATTGCCTTTGGATTGCCCTATGCTGTAATTGACGGCAACGTATATCGGGTACTCGCCCGACTCTTCGACATTGACACTCCTATTAATAAAGATGCTGGGATAAAAGTGTTTGCCCAACTCGCTGACGAGCTTCTCGACAAGGAGCAGCCTGGCAGGCATAACCAAGCCATGATGGAATTCGGAGCCTTGCACTGCACTCCGCGCAACCCCGACTGCCTCCACTGCCCCATCCAAAGCCATTGCCTCGCATTTGCTCATGGCACTGTCGGACAACGGCCCCAAAAAGAGAAAACAATAAACGTCCGAACAAGATACTTCAATTATTTGGTCTTCAGCGATCTAAACAACAACACCTATCTCCATAGACGCGAAGAAAACGACATCTGGAGAAACCTTTACGACTTCCCCAATATCGAAAGCACAGCTCCTTTGAGCATTGAAGCACTCATAGAAAATGAGCAGTTCCAATCGCTAGTCGAGAAAAACGAGTTCGCAATCCAACGGATTTCTGCTCCCTTCACCCACAAATTATCGCATCAAACCATCATAGCTAAATTTTTTGAAATAAAAATTAACGGATTTTTGTCGATTATTCAAACAAATAATTTACTTTTGACGGCTGAAAAAAAATTGGATGATTATCCAACACCCAAGCTCATAGAAAACTATATATCAAGAAACTAACCAAGTACTACAATGGCAAGTCTTAACAAAGTCATCCTTATTGGCCGTCTCGGGAGAGACCCGGAAATCACCACATTCGAAAGCGGAAACAGAAAGATGTCCGCAACATTAGCCACTACCGAGCGTTATCGCGACCGTGACAACAATTGGGTCGATCAGACCGAATGGCACAACCTTATCGCTTGGGGCAACTTGGCGAACGACATCGCCGACAAGCGCCGCAACTATGCCAAAGGCGACATGATGTATATCGAAGGACGTTTGCGTACACGTCAATATACTGATACACAAGGTGTTAACAGATATGTTACTGAAGTTCAGGTAGATAAAATGATGCAATTGGTTCCAGCTAAACCCTCCATGCAATCGTCAAACAATCCGAACGCAACATATACCCCTGCTCAGGAAACCGTTTACCAGGCTCCCGCTGAAGCATCCGACCCCCTCAACGACCAACAAATTAATCACGACGATCTTCCCTTTTAACCTTTAACCTTTCAACATTCACCTGAAATGGACCCCGACCCTGAGCCTTACTTGCAACTCACCCCTATCGTTCTAAACTCCTTTTTCACTGGATTCACCATCAATGCCATCATCGGACTGGTGGTCTTATGTCTCCTACTGGTAGCTTCGGCCTTGATTTCCAGCAGTGAGACGGCCTTTTTCTCTCTTCGTCCTGCCGACATCGACGACTTGGAATCGCGACAAGACTCCAAGAGTCGTTTGGTATTGAAGCTTCGCGAGAACCCCAAGTCCTTGCTTGCCACGATATTGATTGGGAACAACTTCGTCAACGTGACCATTACCTTGTTGGCAACCTACATTGTCAGCGAGATGTTCGACATGATGAACCACCCCACCGCAGCTTTCATCATGGAGGTCATCGTCATCACTTCTTTGGTTTTGATTATCGGGGAGATTACCCCGAAGATCGTCGCCACCAAGCGTCCAGTCAAGATTGCTCGTTTCATGGCTCCCACCCTACAGGTGCTGATCACCGTTTTCAAGCCATTAAGCAAGTTGTTGGTAGGCTCAACCTCGTTTATGGACAAGCATTTGGAGAAGAAAAAGACCGACATCTCGATGGATGATCTCTCAGCAGCCGTGGACATTGCCACTGAGTCATCGACGCCCCTCGACGAGAAAAACATGCTCAAGGGCATCGCCTCTTTCACCGAGAAGGAGGTGAGCAACGTGATGAAGCCGCGCATCGACATCATTGCCGTGGAGCGCAACATGGTGTTTCAAGAGATGCTCGAGACCGTCATTCAAAGTGGCTTCTCCCGCATTCCCGTCTATGAGGAGAGCCTCGACAAGGTCATAGGCATCCTATATGTGAAAGACCTACTCCCCTATCTTGATGCCCAGTCGTTCGAGTGGCAGAAACTCATCAGACCCGCTTTCTTTGTGCCAGAGAACCGCAAGATCAACGATTTGTTCCAGGACTTCCGTGAGAAGAAGATCCACATCGCCATAGTAGTCGATGAATACGGAGGCACTTCTGGGTTGATCACCATGGAAGACGTCATTGAGGAGATTGTGGGCGAGATCAATGACGAGTTTGACAACGTAAAACAAGAACAGCATTATACTAAACTGGACGACGGAACGTATTTATTCAAAGCCCAGACCAGCATTGTCGATTTCTGCAAGGTGTTCAACCTCAACGAGGACTATTTCGAGCCGATGCAAGGCGAGGCCGACACACTGGCGGGATTGGTCTTGGAGATTGAAGGTCGGATTCCCGAGGTGGGATTCAAATTCAACCTCGAAAAATTCCAATTCGAGATCACCGAGGCCGACAGTCGTAAAATCATCCAAATAAAGGTCAAAACGCAGGGTTAATGAAAAAAAACATCATCATCGCCATTCTCTTCTCCCTCCTTCTTGGTTCCTGTGGCGAGGAGGTCCGTTACCAGCCAAAGCCCAAAGGCTACTTCCGCATCGACCTGCCTGAAAAGGCCTATAAGAGCATCGATACCATAGGGCGTTATTCTTTCGAGGCGCCCACCTATGCTGTCCTTACCCACGACCCATTCGCGCCGGAAGAAAAGAACTGGGTCAATGTGGAGATGCCGTCATTCAAAGCCTCCATACACCTGACGCACAAAGAGGTGAGAGGTAACTTAGGCGAATACCTTGAGGACGTCCACACCATGATTACCAAACACCTTCAAAAGGCCAACGGCATGAACGACAGTTTGATTGTCAACCCCGACCGCAAGGTTTACGGGATGATGATCGAGATGGATGGCAAGGGTGTGGCCACACCGCTGCAGTTTTACCTCACCGACAGCACCAACAACTTCGTGAGAGGCGCATTGTATTTCAACTTTGTTCCCAACAACGACTCGATGCAGCCGGTCATCGAATATCTGAGGCAGGATATTGATAGGATGATCAATACGTTCGAGTGGAAATAAAGCCCGCTCGGGAACGGCCTGGAAATCAGAACGAGGGATGCCTTCAGAAATGTGATGAATAAAAAACCTAAGAAATTTAGGATTCTTGTTTTCGCCATA
>JAEEON010000006.1 GCA_016284305.1 Bacteroidales bacterium | reverse complement strand
TCGTGTCCTTTACCATGGCGAACTTGCCCAACGACAAAGTCGTATCCCAAGGGCAAATCACTTCCATCAGATAGCCGTAGTCTTTCTCGCTGACGACGACGTTATGCGCGTAACGCATGAGGTTGTCGACCTCAACCTTTTCCTCCTTGACTTGGTCGTTGAACCTGCATGAGACGGCAAAGGTCAAGAACACAACTGACAAAACCCACAGTTTTCTCATTGTTCATTCAGTTTTTCAAGACATTCCTTGCACAGGCAGTCGCTGTAGTGTTCCTTCAGATAGGCTTTGGTGGCGTCTTTGAGCTGCACTTTCACGCACCAGCAGTCAATGGAATGCACGCATTCGAATTCTTTTCCACAACGGGGACAGGTCTTTTTCATAGTCAAAAACGCGAGACCCCCTTGCGGAGGCCTCGCAAAACAAAAATGAATATCAATTATTTAAACAACATTGCACTGGGAATGATGCCCGCCTCGAACGAGTTCAGCAGCACACCATCGTTGGTATAACGGTACACGGTACCGTTCATGACGTAGTTCTTCGCATCGGTGACGTAGATGTCGCCCGTCTTGGGATCCACGGCCAAGTTATAGAACAGAGTCCCCGACTCAGCGTTGATGCCGAAGGTCTCCGACAAAGCCATGCTTGACAAGTCGAAGCGACGCACTGCGTTGTTATAGATCATATAGAACTGGTCGCCGGCAGGATTGGACTTGAGAACCTGTGCCGTGCCGTCGAACTCATAGCGGCGCTGTGCGGTCTTCAGCATCGGGTCGATTTCCCACAAAGAAGGCTGTTCGCCATAAGCCGCATCCCATGAGCGGCCTTCACAGAGCACCCACACGTGGCCATTCTTGTCGACCACCATGGTATTGGGCTCCTTGCCCACCTCGACCTCGGCCACCATCACGTCGTTGTTGATGTCGATGACCTGGACGGTATTATAGCTGTCGTGCGAGGCAGCATTGATATAGTAGTAGGACCAGTTGCTGACATACAGCTCATTGCCCACTTGCACCATCTTCTCGGTGGTATTTCCGGTCTCGACAAAGCCAGCATGGCTCATGTCCTCCGGGTTGACGATCCACAAACCAGAACCCATCAGGTCACTGACGTAAGCCTTGTTGGGTGCCACAAAGTGCATCTCACGAGGCGAATAAAAATCGGTGAGTTTGAAAGGCTTGGTGGTGTCGCACACCATCGTGTTGGCATTCACCTTGTAGATGTAGTTGCTGTTGTTGACGACGATATACAGCTGTCCGTCGACCAAAGCCATGCTCTGAGCCACATCACCGAGAGGAGCGTTGTTCACCTTATAGAAAAGGTTGTTGGCCACCGTGTCAGCCACTGGGTCATAAAACGTCAGCGAGGCATTGGAGGACTGGTAGTTGCCTTCGTTGAGCAGCAACACTCCCGAGCCTACGGTAAAGGCATTCGGATCCTCAGGTTGGTTCGGTTTGCAGGAGAACAGCAAAGCGGCGACAAGTGCCAGCAGGAAAAGGTTTAGTCTTCTCATTTTTATTAGTATTTGACCCTGACCATTGTTTTGGATACGCCAGGGTTACCTATCTTGGTATATTATTGTTTCACAATACGTTGTGTCGTTGCCTTACCGTCAGCGACGATACGGACGAAGTAGATGCCCGCGTTCAGCTCACCCAATTCGATCGTGGTTTCCGTCGTGGTCATCACCTGTTGGCCGACGATGTTGAACACTTCGACTGACTGGATGTTTTCGCCCTTCACGAAGAGCCTGTCCTTGGCAGGATTGGGGTAAACGGTGACTGCGGGGACACCATTCTCGGGCACGTCGTTGTGCGCCTGATCGTGGATGACGCCAACGGCATCCAAGTCGAAGCCACTCGACCAGAACGGAGTCGGCCACGGATCGTTGACGATATGGCCTTCCGAATCGTAGGTGGCATATTCAGGGTCGATGGTGCCAATCACGTCGACCAGACGGATATGGGTGATGTTACTTTTATCGAGTTTGGCATCATCTTCCAAATCGTCGAGGTCGAAAGGCGTGCCGTACATCACCTCATATTTTCCAGCGAAGTTATGGATCAGCGAGGCTTCCATGACGCCAAAACCGCCCATCTGCACATCGGAAGGCACATTGGTGACGGCGGGAAACTGGAAGTAGTTCTCGCCATCGGAGCTCACCTCCACAAAAGCCAGCTCCAAGAAGCAATGCGGCGTGTTGTGGAAGGGATTCTCGAACACGGCGAAGTCGGGACCCTGGGCATTGCAGATCGGCGAAGCGAAGGTCAACACTGCCGTGCCGCCATCGCCCAAGCTGACCACCATATTGTCGGCCTTGCCAAGGGCGTCGTCATCGGCGCCATAGCTGACCAGACCCAGGCTGAGGTCGTCAATCTGTTGCGGTCCGCGGTCGACGGTGCAGCCCGTAGCCCATGCCACGAAGGCCGAAGAGTCGGCATGCATGGCCGTGGTGCCGGAGACACCCGCCTCGGGAGCAAACTGCGCCCAAAGCATCGTCGGCACCAAAGCCATCAGCAGGATGGAAATCCTTTTAATCATTTCACCACGAGTTTAGCGGTACGCACGGCACCCTCGTTGTTCACAGTGAC
>JAEEON010000049.1 GCA_016284305.1 Bacteroidales bacterium | reverse complement strand
ACGCACCCGTGCGCCACTCTCACGGCCCCGAAGGGCCGATCCCGTTCGACTTGCATGTATTAGGCCTGCCGCTAGCGTTCATCCTGAGCCAGGATCAAACTCTTCATTGTAGTATTGTTGTACTTTTATTGTTTCCTGTTTTAGGGCTCCGCTATGTCTTCATTGTTCCTTACTCTTCGAGGTCGGTCCAGGGCCTCCCGGCCCCATCCCGCCTCGGACTTCTTTATGCTGGCCTCAAGCTTTCAAAGAACTCGTGTCCCCGGCCGCTCCCCTCTTCCTTCCTCATTTCTCAGGGCCGAAAACGGGTGCAAAATTACAGCTTTTTCTGATACGTGCAACACTTTTTCCATCTTTTTTTTCATAATTTTTTTTGTCAGCTGATAACCAGTCGGTTACACGCATAAAAAAAAGGATGCGCACCGGGGCACATCCTTTTTTTCTAGCTAAATACCAGTTTTTACTTATTCTTCAAGAGGTCACGAATCTCAGTAAGGAGTTCCTCTTGGGTGGGTCCAGCAGGAGCTGCAGGTGCAGGTTCTTCCTTTTTCTTCATCTTATTCAAACCTTTAACGACCAAGAAGATGCAGAAAGCGATGATGATGAAGTCGAAGATCACCTGAATGAAATTACCCCAAGTAAGTGCCAGCTCAGGCTTGACGACCTCTTCACCCTGCATCACGGCCTCACGGATGACCCATTTCCAGTTGGTGAAGGTCAAACCGCCAGTGGCCGCACTAATCAGCGGCATGATGATGTCAGACACCAATGAAGTGACAATCTTGCCAAAGGCACCGCCGATAACGACACCGATAGCCATGTCCATGACATTGCCTTTAACGGCAAATTCTTTGAATTCCTTGAAAAGTCCCATAGTCTTTTATTTTTAAAAACGATATACCTATTAATTAATCCATGCAAATATATGAAAAAACCGCTTCGATGCACAAGACGAAGCGGTTTTTTTTCAGAACTCCGAAGTGAAATGGAATTCGATGTCCGGATACTTTTCCATGGCAATCTGCAAGGCGTAGGGTGATTCCGCCAGAAACACGTCCCTCCCCTCTTTATCCTCGGCCAGGTTCAGCGCCTTGCGGTTTTTGAAGTCCTTCAGCTGCTCCTCGTTGTCACTCGTGATCCAAGCGGTTTTATACAGCGAGATCGGCTCATAGCGACAAGAGGCGTTGTATTCGTGAAGTAACCGGTATTGGATCACCTCAAACTGGAGTTCTCCCACAGTGCCAATGATCTTTCGGCCCGTCATCTTTCCTGTAAACAGCTGCGCCACGCCCTCATCAGTGAGCTGTTCCAAGCCTTTGGCCAGCTGCTTCGACTTCATCGGGTCGGCGTTCTCCACATAACGGAACTGTTCGGGCGAGAAACTCGGTATGCCCCTATAGTTAAGGATCTCCCCTTCGGTCAATGTATCCCCGATCTTGAAGTTTCCGGCATCATACAGACCCACAATGTCGCCAGGATAGGCCTCGTCGAGCACCGACTTCTTCTGGGCCATGAAGGCTGTTGGGTTGGAGAACTTCAGTTCGCGGCGTTGGCGCACATGGAAATAATTCTTGTTTCGTTCAAACTTACCTGACACCACCCTAACAAAAGCGATACGATCACGATGGTTGGGGTCCATGTTGGCGTGGATCTTGAAAACGAAACCAGTGAATTTCTCTTCTGAAGGCTCGATATGGCGTTCTTCGGTGTCGCGGCCGATGGGCGTCGGGGCGATTTGGATGAAGCAGTCGAGCAGTTCCTTGACGCCGAAATTATTCAAAGCGGAGCCGAAGAATACAGGGCAGATGTCACCCCGGAGATAAGCCTCGCGAGTGAACTCGTCATACACGCCCTGCACCAGATCAGTCTCCGTGCGCAAGGTCTCAGCATCGTCACCGAGCATCTTGTCAAGTTCCGGGTTGTTCAAGTCGTCGAAAGCGATACCTTCAGTGATATGCTGTTTGTCGGAATTGAACAGGTAGAGACTCTTGTCGTAAATGCTATACACTCCTTTGAATTTAGGGCCCATGTTGATTGGCCAGCTCAGCGGGGTCAACCGAAGGTTGAGCTTCTGTTCGATCTCGTCGAGAAGTTCAAAAGCGTCCTTACCTGGACGGTCCATCTTGTTGATGAATATAATAATAGGTGTATTTCGCATCCGGCACACTTCGACGAGGCGCTCGGTCTGGGCTTCGACACCTTTGGCAGCGTCAATGACAACGATGACACTATCAACGGCTGTCAAGGTACGGAAGGTGTCTTCGGCGAAATCCTTGTGGCCTGGAGTGTCAAGAATGTTGATCTTAACCCCTTGGTAGTCGAATCCCATGACGGAGGTAGCGACGGAGATGCCTCTCTGCCGTTCAATCTCCATCCAGTCGGAGGTGGCTGTCTTCCGGATCTTGTTCGATTTGACGGCACCGGCCACCTGGATAGCCCCACCATAAAGCAGCAGTTTCTCGGTCAAGGTAGTCTTACCCGCATCGGGGTGGCTGACAATGGCGAAAGTCCTCCGCCTATTGATTTCCTCTAAAAAAGTCATATACGATCGCTTTTAAAATAAAAAAGCGCAGGTCTTTGGGACTTGCGCTCTCAGCGGTCCGGACGAGGCTCGAACTCGCGACCTCCTGCGTGACAGGCAGGCATTCTAACCAAACTGAACTACCGGACCAGCCTGAAAAAGAACTTTGTTGTTTTGCTTTGCGGATGCAAAAGTACAACCATTTTTGAAATCTGCAAGCATTTTTTTCACTTTTTTTGAAATTATTTTTTTATTCATTGATTATCAAATATTTATAATAGCCATCATCGAGACAGCAAAAAGGAAGATTTAAGTCTGCTGCCTGACTTTTCCAGTCGCCAACATAATAGTTTGGCACAGAACCATCAACAAGCAACAATGAAGGACGATACACTTTAACAACCTCGCTCAATCTAGCCCGTTGCTTTCCCGTAACCATCAGAATATCAACGTCAATAGATTGAGCACTCGTATCAAGCACCAATGAAGGTCCGACTATGGCCATCAACTTTCCTTGAAACGAGAGCAAGGGACCGCGCTTCAACACCAGCTCTGTATCCACGTCATCCACGAGAGTGTAACAAGGCGGGTTCATGGACAATTGCTTTTGTGACCAAGACCCTTTCAGGCTATAATCTATGGATGAGTTGTCATTCAACAATTGCTCATCGCAAAGCAACAAATGCTGTGCACCCTGGATAAAATCGATGGCCGTATGGTTTTTCATGGAATAAAACAACAGTTCAGTTCGGTTCACCGTTTGATGCGCTCGAACCGCCAATGAGCCGGCAAATACGAGACCCACCACCACCATCTCCATCAAGAACCGTTTTTTTCTTATATTAATAATAAGGTATAGCAGAAGCAGCAAAAGCAAAGCCATGGCAAACTCAAAACGATTGATAAACAACCCTTTGACCAATGAGAACGGCAGATGATCGATGCCTGCGACCGTAACATTCATCACACGAAGGCATGCCCAGACCATCTTCCCCACCAGAGCACTCAAGCCAGGGACCCATGAAACCAGCAAAAGCAACATACCCGAGAGGATGACAATAAAAGATAGCGGAGTCATTGGCAGGTTGCTCAGCCAGAAATAAGGAGTGAACTGTTTGAAATAAAACACAGTAAACGGCATGGTAGCAATCTGAGCCGCTATTGACACTGCGGTAATCTCCCATACCTTGTCGAAGAGTTTGTTTTTTATATAGAACAAAAGGTAAATCGGTCGCTGAAGAAGGACGATGCCCACCACAGCAGCGTAAGACAGCTGGAAACCGATAGAGAACAAGTCATTGGGATTGATGAGCAGGATGATGAAGGCCGAGGCAGCAATGGAGTTGAGTATCACGCCTTTTCTACGAGTCAGCTCACCCAAAATCACCATGGAGATCATTAAGGTGGAACGCAAAATGGATGGTGACAAACCCGTTAGCAAGGCATAGAACCAAATCAAAACCAAGAGCAAAACACTTCGAACCTTGGCCATCTTTTTTCCTTTGCCAATGAAGCCGAGCACGAAAGAGGCCAAGAGATAGATGATGCCAACGTGCATCCCGGAAACACAGAGGATGTGCATGGATCCTGCTGCCACATAGTGCTGACGAAGCTGGGCAGGCAGGCTCTCGTCGTAACCCAACAGGATAGCGGCTCCAGCACCGAACTCATCTTCGGTGATGCCATTACGTTTCAAAGCATCCAACAGATGGTCACGGAAACGATAGGCAAAAGAGAAAATGGGATTCCCGTGGTTGACTCCGACAGGCATCCACCCGTCTTGTTTCAGATATACTCGTCCGGTAACTCCCTGTCGGTGAAGATAGGTCCGATAATCAAACTCCTGCGGATTCAAAGGCGGTGGCACGGGGTCAACATGAGCCGAGAAGGAAATCATTTCTCCATAACTCAGCGCCAAGGCTTCTTCCGTTTTCTCTAAATAGGCAATCAACCGACCGTTGCTTTTCACGGTGCCAGTGTCGGAATGAAGACCTTCGATTTCGAGCATCACTTTAACGGTTTTCCCTTTCTCCACTGGAGGGTCATAAACACGGGCAAGATAAACGCCCTGCCCTTCCACGATGGGTTCAGGTGCGTGAAGGCGAGCCAACAGAAAACCGATCAGGGCAAACACAATCATCATATCGATGCCGATAACCCATCGATTACGATAATCGTTGACAGCCCGGTGCAACACTAGGAAAATCGTGAAAGCGGCCAAGATCATCCCGTGCACCACCATCGTCATAGGACGGAAGCCTGGGAATGCCTCGCTGATTCCAATCCCTAGTGACAAGGGCAGTAGCAGCCGCAAAAAAGGATATTTGTGCCAGTTCATCAATCATCCGAATAAACTGGACAAATTTATAACAATTAATACAATAATAAAATAATTTCAATATATTTATTATCGAACCATCGACATAATGACCGTTGCGGCTTTTTCTGAGGCTCCGCTATTTCCAAGACGGTCCTTCAACACGTCGAGATCCTCCAATAGGCGACGCTGTCGTTTTGGGTTTTTCAGGAGGCTATCCAGTTCCTTCGTCAGATTCTCTTCATTTAAATCATTCTGAATCAACTCCTTGACAACTTCTTTCTCCATGATCAAGTTGACTAAGCTGATATAGGGCACCTTGATCAGACTCTTTGCAATTCGATATGAGGCGTTACTCGCCTTATAGCAAACCACCTCGGGGACATCGAGGAGGGCACATTCAAGCGTGGCGGTGCCAGAGGTAACCAAGGCAGCACTGGAGTTCTGCAACAGCTCGTAGGTCTGGTTCTCAACCATGCGCACATCGGTGTCTTGGATCAGATGGGAATAGATTTCCTCGTCGATTGACGACACACCTGCGATGACGAACTGGTATTGAGGGAATTTAGGAATGATTTTCAGCATGACGGGCAGGATACGTTCCACTTCCTGCTTGCGACTGCCGGGGAGCAGGGCAATGATTTCGCGTTTCTCGGACAAGTTGTTTTTATGGACGAAGCTGCTTCGTGTGGCGATGTCCATCTTGGCCAACTCATCCAGAAGCGGGTGTCCCACAAAGGCCACGTTGACTCCATACTCGTTATAAAAAGGCTCCTCAAAGGGCAGGATAACGAGCATTTTGTTGACATATCGCTTGATTTTATACACGCGGCGCTTTTTCCAAGCCCATACTTGAGGGGAGATATAATAGCAAACTTTCAGGTGGTTTTGGTGTGCAAACTTTGCGATGCGCAGGTTGAAGCCTGGATAGTCCACCAAAATCACGAGATCAGGCTGATAGGCAATTAGGTCTTTCTTGCATTCGTTGATATTTCCCAGGATGGTGCGGATGTTGACGACCACTTCGGCGAAGCCCATGAAAGCCATGTGCCGATAGTGTTTGACCAATGTGGCGCCTTGTCTCTTCATCATGTCGCCACCCCAAGCCCTGAATTCCGCCTTGGGATCCTTCTTCCGAATCTCGGCCATCAAGTTGGCCGCATGAAGGTCTCCAGATGCCTCACCTGCGATGATATAGTACTTCATGATTCACTCATTCGTTCATACAAGGAAGAACACCAGCAACATGCCGACGAAAGTGATGGCAAGGATGCCTTTTCCGCAGCGTTCCATGTGCCACTTCACCATAGCCATCCTAAACAGGATGATTCCAGGGATGAAAGCCAAAAGGTAGGGTGCTCTTGTATAGGCTTCGCCCCAATGGATCAGTGAGAGCAACAAGAAGCACAAGGCGAAAGTCGCTGCACCGATGAGGAGTCCAAGCCAGAAATTATCCTTGATTCTCATATTATTGATTAATTAAAAAGATGTTCAAAATGGCGCATTTGTTCGATGCAATGTCTAGCAGTCATGTCGAAATGGGTAGGCACGAGCGAGACGTAATTGTCGTTCAAGGCCTCAAAGTCAGTATCGCCACCACCATCCTCGAAAACGAACCTCCCTCCCATCTTGAGACAAGGTCTTCCGTTCTCGTCAACGCTTGGGGTATAGGCTTCCACCCATCTTCCCATGGCCTGTCGGCACACCTTCAGTCCCTTGAAGGGCTGTCCGTTCCAGGCTGGAAAGTTCACGTTGAGGCATACATTCTTGGGAAGTCCTTCGGCGAGCACCTTTTTGCTGATGCTCACGATATAATCGTCAAGATGGTCGAGATAGGCCTCAGGGTCGTAGCTGTCGAGACTAAAACCAATGGCGTTGAGGCCATCCATGCAAGCCTCTATAGCCGCGCCCATGGTACCCGAGTAGATGACGTTGCTGGAGGCGTTGGAACCATGGTTGATGCCCGAGACCACCAAGTCGGGGGTGGCGTCAAGCAGGACTTGGTAACCCATCTTCACGCAGTCAACGGGAGTGCCGTTGCACACAAATTCCCTAAACCCTGGTCTTGCATTCAGCAGCTTGGCTTCCAAGGTGGGAGTAGTAGTGATGGAATGGCCTTTGGCTGACATGGGCTTGTCGGGGGAAATGGAGACCACATCACCCAAAAGCAACATCAGCTTCACCAAATGTTTCAGTCCCCGGGACTCATATCCATCATCGTTAGTGACTAAGATCAACGGGCGGTTCATAGGGTTTCTCTAACTTTTTTGCAAAAATAGTTCATTTTTTCGGATTCTCAAAACGCAATTTGGCTCAACAGAAGTTTTTCAAGGTCTGATAGAGCTTTCGGGTAGGCAGTCCCATGACATTGTAGAAAGAGCCATTGATGCCAGAGATACCCACATAACCAATCCATTCCTGGATACCGTAGGCACCAGCCTTGTCGTAAGGTTTGTAATGATCGACATAATAGGCCATCTCTTCGGGATCGAGTGCGGCAAAAGTCACTTTCGACTTCACACGGAAGCTCTTGGATTTCGTCTTTGTCCGCACGGTGACGCCAGTGACCACATGATGGGTCTTGCCGGAAAGGATCTCCATCATCCGGAGGGCATCGGCACGGTCGCGGGGTTTTCCCAAAATCTCATTGGCGGCAATGACCACTGTGTCGGCAGTGATGAGCAGATAGTTGTCGGGAAGCTCCTCGTCGGAAAAGGCCAAGGATTTCTGCAGGCTGAGGTATTGTGGCACCTCATCGAAAGGCATGGGCGGATAGTCTTCAGGGGTCTCTTTAGTGAGGCACGCGAAACTCAGCCCCATGCGTTGCAACAGTTCCTGCCTACGAGGCGACTTGGAGGCGAGGATCACCGAATAGTTTTTCAAACGATCTAAAAGCATAACGATAATCTTACCATGAATAAGCTTCGGCGGAAAGCCACTTCCCTTGCACTTTGAGGGTTTGTTCTATCAGGTCGCGAACACAGCCGCATCCCCCTTTACGATCACTAATGAACCTGCTGATGGCCTTAACCTCTTCGGCGGCATCGGCGGGACAGGCGGGGACGCTCACTTTTTGCATCACCCTCAAGTCGGGAATGTCGTCACCCATAAAGGCAATCTGTTCAGGCGAGAGTTGGTATTGTTTCATGTAGTCCTCCAGCACACCCACTTTGTCGGCAGCCCCCGTAAACACATCCTTCACGCCAAGCGAGTTCAACCGTTTGGTGATGTTGGTGACGATAGCTCCAGAGATCACCGCCACGTGATATCCCAACTTACTAGCCAGCTGCAAAGCATAACCGTCTTTCACATTCGAGGTACGCAACGGGTCGCCGTTGCTATCCATATACACCGTGCCGTCGGTCATCACACCGTCATAATCAAAGATGAACGTGGTGATTTTCGACAGCAGCGCTTTGTCTTCATTCATAACTTCATTCGAATTGAAAGCACGAAATTAGGCATTTTTAGCTTAATCCCATCAAAAAAAGTTACGGGAATCAAACTATTTGTGTACTTTTGTAGTTTAAAAAGGTAAAAAGACAGAAAATAGAACACATCATGAGAGTTAGGCATCAGTCTGATAATGCGGAACAGATCGTGGCAGCAGTGGTCGAGGCCATGGATTCCGTAAAAGGTAAAGAGATTGTCACATTGGATTTAAGAGAGACTGGCACGGCAGTCACCGATTATTTTGTAATCTGCCACGCCAACACGAAGGTTCAGGTCGAGGCAATTGCCGACAAGGTAGTTGACCTGGTGAGAGAGAAAACGAATGCCAAACCCTATCACATCGAAGGCAAGGACAACACGGAATGGATTCTGATCGACTTCGTGGATGTGGTGGTTCACATCTTCCTGCAGTCTGCCCGCAGCTACTATCAGATTGAGGCTTTGTGGGCCGATGCCGAACGCATCGTGAACAAAGAAAACAACTAACCACTGAATCATTTTTATGGAAAACACGCCAACCCCGAAACCGGGAAACAAAAGGAGATTCAATTTCTATTGGATTTATATCATCCTAACCATTATTCTGTTTGCGCTCTACTTCTCCGGCAAAGACAGCACACCCAAGGAAGACATCGACATGGGTCAGCTGATCGAGATGCTGCAAAACGGTGAAATCTCCAAAATCGAGCTGCTCAACAAGGAAAGCGCCGACATCTATCTGAACGAGAAAGGCTTAAGGAAACGTTTTCCCGATGTCAAGGCTAACTCCAAGGGCGAGAGCTCCTCACCCAACTACAGCTACCAAATCGGCTCACTGGAACGTTTTGAGGAGAAAGTGGAACAGGTGCAACTTGAGAGCGACATCAAGAATCCCGTTTACATCACCAACATACAGCGCCGAAGCTGGGTCAACGAATTTCTCATCGGCTGGCTTCCGCTCATCGCGATCATCATCTTCTGGATCATCCTCATGCGTTCGATGGGCCGTGGAGCCATGGGCGGAGGAGGACAGATCTTCAACATTGGGAAGTCGAAGGCGCAGCTTTTCGACAAGGACAACGTACCGGTCAACGTGACCTTCAAGGACGTGGCTGGACTGGAAGAGGCCAAAGTGGAGATCATGGAGATTGTGGACTTTTTGAAGAACCCTGAGAAATACACCAAGCTGGGTGGAAAGATCCCTAAGGGAGTGCTGCTGGTAGGCCCTCCTGGAACAGGCAAGACCTTGTTGGCCAAATCGGTGGCTGGAGAGGCCAACGTTCCTTTCTTCAGCATCTCCGGATCCGACTTTGTGGAGATGTTCGTGGGCGTGGGTGCCTCGCGAGTACGCGACCTGTTCAAGAATGCCAAGGAGAAATCACCTTGCATCATCTTCATCGACGAGATTGATGCCATTGGCCGTGCCAGAGGCAAGAACCCCATCAACGGCGGCAACGACGAACGCGAAAGCACCTTGAACCAGCTGCTGACGGAGATGGACGGTTTCGGAACCAACTCGGGAGTCATCGTGTTGGCCGCCACCAACCGAGCCGACATCCTCGACAAGGCCCTGATGCGTGCCGGACGTTTCGACCGACAGATCTACGTAGAACTCCCCGACTTGATTGGAAGGAAAGAAATATTCGAGGTGCACATGCGCAACCTGAAGCTGGGTCCCGACGTGGACCGAGAGTTCCTGGCCAAGCAGACGCCAGGCTTCTCTGGAGCCGATATCGCCAACGTATGTAACGAGGCCGCACTGATGGCCGCACGTAAGGGCAAGGAGTCCATCGACCGCCAGGACTTCATGGATGCCATCGACCGCATCATCGGTGGTTTGGAGAAGAAGAATAAGATCATCACCGCCGACGAGAAGAAGGTTATCGCCTTCCATGAGGCTGGCCATGCCACCACCAGCTGGCTGTTGCAATATGCACATCCGCTCGTCAAGGTGACCATCGTCCCCCGCGGCAAGTCACTAGGCGCCGCTTGGTACCTGCCCGAAGAACGCCAGATTACCACCAAAGAACAGCTATACCACGAGATGATCGCCACCATGGGAGGCCGAGCCGCCGAGCAAGTCGTGTTCGGACAGATCTCCACCGGAGCCCTGTCGGACCTCGAGAAGGTGACCAAGCAAGCCTATGCCATGGTGACCTACTATGGCTTGGATGAAGAGATCGGCAACGTCAGCTTCTACGACTCCACCGGGCAGCAAGACTTCAGCATCACCAAGCCTTTCAGCGAGAAAACCGCCGAGATCATCGACAAGGAAGTGAGCAAGCTGGTGGAGAAAGCCTACCAAGAAGCTTTAAACATCCTCAACACCCACAAGGAAGGGCTTACCGAACTGGCTGAGAAGCTGGTGGAGAAAGAAGTCATCTTCGGTGAGGATCTGGAACACATCTTCGGGAAACGCCCGTGGAACAACAACGACAATAATACCGAGAGCCATGAAGGATAAGAGAGGATCAGACAAAGGGACAACCAACAAGGAACAGATCCTTGCAAGGGTTAGGAATGCCATCATCGAGAAGCCCGAGGCCATGTTCAAGGACATCGACCTGAAGACCGACACTTGGAAACCCATCAAGGAGGAGGACGGCAACGCCATCACCTTTGTTCAGAAATACAAGGACATGGGCGGAATCTTCATCTATCTGGAAAGTGAGGAGGAACTTGGTGAATGCATGAGGCAGCTTGCCCCGCAAAATGGTTGGGAGCCGCTATGGTGCAGCCACCCTGCCATGCAAGAACTTCTCGGAAAATACGGGATCCAATATACGGAGGAAGCCACCCGCACGGAGGGCAAGAAACTCGTCTCTTTCATGAAATGTGAATATCTGGTGGCTCAAACGGGAAGCATCATCTTGACCGATGAGGGCTTGTCAAGCCGCAAGTCCTACACTGAGGCCGATGTACTCCTGATCCTGGCCCATACCGACCAGATTGTCAGTGCTCTCAAAGACGCCCTACATGAGATGAAATCGGAATTTGGCGAGCAACGCGCCTCGCAAGCCGTTATCATGACCGGGTTGACTCGGACTTATGACATTGAACAAGACCTGGTTCAGGGAGTACACGGTCCCCGTCAAATCGCTGTGTTTCTGATTGATGACTAATTTAGAAAAATTCTAAATTATATATATTAAAACACTGACAATGTTCATATTATGCATTAATAAGTGATTTTATTTCGATAATTTTATATTTTTTTGAACGATATGAATCATAAATTGCTATATTTGCATTGTAAAACTAATAATCGGAAAAAAAGAGATACAAAGAGAGACAAAAAACAACCATTAAAAATAACATAAACTAACGGCATTAGCGAATATTTCACGTTGAAAGAAAAGCCTAGGAAACATTTCTTTGAACGCCCGGTCCGCCAATACTTACGGCCTGCGAAAACATCATCTCAATATAGCTTATGTCATTCCATGTCAATGCAGATGTGGGACACGCTATGAGATAAACAGGTTTTCCCTAGGCTTTCTGTGAACGTGAATAGTGATCCCACATCTTTTTTAGGTGTAGGAAACTACTGCCAAAAAACAGCAACACACATGGAAAACACAAACGAGATTAAAGAGACCAAAAGAGGCACAAGAAAGCCGAGGGCCAAAAGAGCAACCGCTGCTGAGGGTGACGAAAACGCCATCTTCATCGGCACGACCATCCAGCAGGAACTGAAGAACCAGGAGCGCACCGTTTCATGGTTGGCACGCAAACTGGACTGCGACCGCACCAACGTTTACAACATCTTCCGTCGTCAAGACATCGACACCGAGCTGTTGATGCGCATCTCCATCATCCTTCACCGCGACTTCTTCACCATCTTCTCCAAAGAAGCCAAGAGAAGAATTTCATCCAATCCTGGTATCTAATTCAGGAAATCATTCCTACAAAAAACACAGAGGGTGACTGATAACAGCCACCCTCCTTTTTTTTTAAGTCATCGAGACAACGCTTATCGCATCAACTCCTCGATGATCGACTCGATGCTCACCCCTTCCGCCTCTGCAGTATAGTTACGGATGATACGGTGACGCAGAATCGGGATGGCCACTTTCCTGACATCTTCGATGTCGGGCGAATACTTTCCGGCAAGCAAAGCGCTGGCCTTGGCACCGATGATCAAGTACTGCGAGGCACGTGGTCCTGCTCCCCAACTCAGAAATCTGTTGGCCCATTCATGTGCTGAAGCTGTACCCGGACGCGTCTTAGCCGACAAGGCCACGGCATACTCATACACATGGTCGGAAACTGGCACGCGACGCACCAGCTGCTGGAAGTAGATGATCTCCTCCGGCGAGAGCACTGACTCCACCTTGACCTCCTTGCCTACCGTGGTGTTTTTGACGATGTCAACTTCCTCTTGGTACGATGGATAGTCAAGCATCAGGTTGAACATAAAACGGTCCAACTGGGCTTCGGGAAGCGGATATGTACCCTCCTGCTCAATCGGGTTCTGCGTAGCCAATACAAAGAATGGTTCCTGCAAACGATAGGTCTTACCCGAAACAGTGATGCTCTTCTCCTGCATGGCCTCCAACAGGGCAGCCTGAGTCTTGGGCGGAGTACGGTTGATCTCGTCGGCCAAGATGATGTTGGCGAAGACCGGTCCCTTGATGAATCGGAACTGCCTCGACTCGTCGAGAATCTCCGTGCCGACAATGTCGGAAGGCATCAAGTCAGGAGTAAACTGAATACGGCTAAAACTCAATCCCAAGGCTTGTCCAATAGTATTGACAAGCAAAGTCTTAGCCAATCCCGGAACACCTACCAGGAGCACGTGACCCTGACAGAAAATAGAGAGGATGGTATTATGGATGACGTCGTCTTGACCCACAATCACTTTGCCGATTTCCTCGCGGAGACGGCCATACTTTTCGACCAAGGCTTTTGCGCCATCAATATCGGAATTGTACATGAGTGTCTATTGCTTTAATTGGATAAAACTATTCTTTGATGCTCCAATCGAACTGGAATCCACAGCCAGCGAAGTCCTCGTCCACTCGGATGAAAGCCTTCTTGGCCTTATTCTTGATCCATTGTCGGATTGCCTGTTGGTTCTTGTCGTTGAGGGCCCAGGTCTGGATACGCCAATAGTCGTCGGTGAGATTAGCCTTATGCGGTTCAACCTTTTTCTTGACCATGACGAGGCGGAAGGCGTCTTTGTTTTCGCTAGTCGTCATCGGCACAGGGTCACTCACCTCACCCTCCTTCAGTCGGCTGATGACGAAGGCCAAGTTCTTAAACTCGGGGAAGTAGTTTTCGAAGTCTTGCATGTCCTGGAGGGCAATCCTATTGCCACCATAGGCAGGGTTAACCACATTGCCACCGTTTGTCTTCGAATCATCGTCACTGAACTGTTTGCAAGCTTCCTCGAAAGTCAGCTCACCTTCGCGAATCAGTGCGGCGGCAGAGTCGAGTTCGTGTTGGGCTTCCTCAAGGGCTTCCACGGGAACTTTGGCACTCATGAGGATATGGCGGCAGTTGACATAGTCGCCACGGCGCTCGATGAGCTGGATGATATGGAAGCCGAACTGGGTTTCAATGACCTCGGAGATCTCTCCGTCCTTCAAGTTAAAGGCCGTATTCTCAAACTCAGGAGCGAATTCACCACGACCGGTGAAACCCAACTCACCACCGTTTTTAGCAGAGCCTGGGTCTTCAGAGTAAAGGATGGCCATCGTCGAGAAGCTGCTCTCGCCTTCGAGGATGCGTTTGCGGATCTGATAGAGTCGGTCTTTCACCCGAAGCTTCTCGTCGATGCTGATAGGCGGACGCTTCACGATTTGAGCGATCTCATATTCCGCACCAATCATCGGCAGACTGTCTTGTGGCAGGTTCTGGTAAAAGCTCTTCACTTCGGCGGGGGTTACCACGACACCTTTCAAGATGTCGGCTCTCACCTGGTCTTGGAGCGTTTTGTCCTTAACCATGCGGCGAAGCTCGTCTTTGATTTCCGACATCGTCTTGTTGAATAACGATTCCAGTTTCTCTTGGGATCCGGCGCGACCGATAAGGTCGCTGATACGGCGGCTCAACTCGGCATCGACTTCATCGTCGGATACGGTGAGACTGTCCATCTCCGCTTGGTTGAGCATCAGCTTCTGAAAAAGCAGGTCTTCCAAGATCTCGCATCGTATCGACGAAGCCGAGCCCTCGGCTCCACCTTGCATCCGGTATTGTACGTACTGACTCTCCACATCCGACTGGAGGATGATGTTCTTTCCCACCACGGCAACCACCTTGTCGATCACTTGGGCATGGTCTGTCTCTTGCGCCGAGGCCGCCAGAGTGAGCAGAGCTCCAGTCATCAATAACAATCTTTTCAACATGGCATCAACTTTAATAAATTTCAAACACATTTTCTTTCCCGGCTTTCTCATACAAGTCATTGTTCAATTGAGAAAGCAGGCTCTTTTCTCGTTTCAATAAAATGATATTCTTGATATTCTCTCGTTCCATTTCGATAGGCGAGTCGCTTTCCTCCATCAGATAGTCCTCAAAGCGGACCATATACACGAGGTTGTCGATCTCGAACTTGACGAAACGGTTTTTCTTCAGGAAGCTTTCAGCGTCATAGACTTTCAAGGGCACGATTGACAGCAGGTCATCGAGACGCACCCATGAGTCCACGTCAAGGAAGTTGGACACGGAATTGGTGTTGGCCAGGGCATCCACTTTGGAGAGCATCAATGTATCGGGATTGCTCATCAGCTGCTGAAATTCTTTCATCTGTTTGCAGTCGCTTTTCAGGATCACGTAGGCCACCTTCACCATGGTCGCTTTCAGCTGGAAGTTCTGCTTGTTCTGCTCATAATAGCTCATAATCTCTTCCTCGCTGACGACAGTATCGAGGTATTGTTCGATTAGCTGGGTCTCATAGGCATAGATGATCAGCGAGTTGCGATAGTCTTCCAACTGTTTCGAGAAGTCACGTTGTTCCGGTGTCAAGTTCTTCTCTGCTTGATAGATGAGCAGCTGTCGTCGGATCCATGTATCGATGAAGGCACTGACACGCGACAGGCTATCCATTCGCGAGACTCCTTCGGGGACCACACCGGCGAGGTCATCGGCATAGAGACGTTTTCCATGGCATTCTGCCACTACGACGGGACCCGATTTCGACACATAGTTGTGACAACCCGAGGCAATCAGCATCAGTGCAACGACTAGCAGAACAGCAGCTCTTCTCATTGATAGCGTTTTCTTACCTTTTCAAGCACTTTCTGGTCAACCTTGACCGGGTATTTCTTACGCAGTTCCTTGATCCAATTCTCCTCCAGTTCCACTTGGTAATCAGAGGTCACCAGGCCCTTGGCTTCGATGAAGGACTTCGGTTCAGGTTTACGGACCTGAATGATCTTCACAAAGTAAGTGGACTTATCCACGGTAGGTTGGAACTCTTTGAGGGCACCTTCTTTCCATTCGGTTTCATCCACATATTGGTTAGTGCCTTTCAGGTAGAAGCCTTTTCTGACGAAGACATTCTCCACAGAGTCACGTTCCATCGTAACCTTCAGGCTGTCGAGCGGCAGTCCAGCTTCGATATAGGCTTTCACAGCGGGTACGGATTCCGGACGGGCAACGTTGACGACGAAAGCCTGCACACGGTCACCCCACATATAGTCGAGATAATGGCGGGCATGGAACTCTTTCAGTCCAACGGTATCTACGATGGCCTTGTTCCACACTTCTTTTTCCATAAGGTCGAAAAGCAGGATACCGTCGTTATACTCTTGCACCAAGGCCTTGAATTCCGGGTATTTCTCTTCGAGATGTGCGTCAGCATAGTCGAGGATCTTTTGGTTTTGGAAGGCCTCATAAAGCTGGTATGAATAGGTAGGCACATTGACATAGCGCTGGGGTGACTGTTTTGCTTTAATGTAGCTGATGAAATCGCTGACTTTAGCAGTATAGTCGCCAATACGGAAGAGTTCAGCGTCATTATCGACATTGGCTGCGGGCTCATAAGCGGCTCTCAAGATGGTGCTGTCGATAGTTGCGATGAACTCGCCGACATTCTTGTCGTTGGCTTTGAATTTATACTCACCCTTAATCTGTTCGATAACCACTTCTTCCGACTTCTTGGAACGCATGTCTTTCTCGATGCGGTTGGCAAGTTTATCCTTTTCCGCTTGGAACGTGCCGACGCCGGAGGTCTTGATCAGTTTGACGATATGATAGCCATAGTTGGTGCGGATAGGCGCGGCTATTTCGCCAGGTTTCAGCCCTTTGATGGCTTCGATGAACTGAGGCACGACACGGCTCACGGAGAAAGGAGTCAGTTCTCCACGGCTAGCCTTGGTACCATTGTCCTCGGAGTATTTGAGAACCATATCTTTCCAGTTCGCTCCATTGGTAGCCATCAGCTCTTCATAGATACGATCGGCTTTATCCTTGATGTTTTGCACATCTTCATCGGAGGCGTCCTGCGGCACTTGGAGAAAGATGTGGGCGGCGGTGATGGTGCCCAAGGCATCGGTGATGCTATTCAGCTTGATAATGTGATAACCAAAATCGCTGCGGACAGGCATGGATATCTCACCTTCTTTAAGGCTATAGACGCCATTCTCGAAGGGATAGACCATATCGAACACGGTGAAGTAGCCCAAGTCGCCCTTGTTGCCTTTGCGGGCGGGGGTCTTGTCGGTCGCCTTCATGTCGCGTGCGGAAGGATCTTGGGAATAGAGCACGGCAAGTTGTCCGAAGTCATCCCCTTTCAGGGCTTTCTTACGGATGTCCATGGCTTTCTCATAGGCCTTCATGGTATCGGAAGGCAGGGCATGTTTGTCGCAGTTGATCAGGATATGGGAAGCCCTGACGTCCTTGAGCAGACGTTGATAGGCCTCTTCGACGAGCTCTTCGCTGATTTCGTCATTCGTGAAATAAGGTTTGGCCAGTTGTTTGCGATAGCCTTCGAACTCTCTTTTGAACTTGGCGCTGGTATCGAGTTTCATCGCATGGGCTTCCATGACCTTCATGCGGAAAATGGTGAAAAGGTCGAGATATTCATCGACAGATTTCTTATCGACGACATCGCTTTTCAGGTTGTTTTTGGTATAGACATCGCAGAACTCCTTCACGGTTACTGGGGTGTCGCCAATAGTCATCAGCACCTGCTTATCCAGTTTCGATTGAGCGGTCAGCATCAGCGACAGGCTCGACAGCACAACAAGTGCGAGGACTTTAAAAACATTCGTTTTTTTCATGATGATATGTGGTTTTCAATTATTTAAGATCTCTTGCTATAGTTAGGGGCTTCTTGGGTGATGGTGACATCATGGGGATGGCTTTCGAGGATGCCGGAACTGGTGATGCGGATGAATTTGGCTTTCTTCAGTTCGTCGATGGTATGCGATCCGGTGTAGCCCATACCTGAACGGAGTCCTCCGACCATCTGATAAACCACTTCGGCCAAGGAGCCCTTATACGGAACGCGTCCGGCAATACCTTCGGGGACGAGCTTCTTGATGTCATCCTCCATATCTTGGAAATAGCGGTCTTTCGATCCGGCTTGCATAGCTTCGAGAGAGCCCATGCCGCGGTAAGTCTTGAACTTACGTCCTTCGAAGATGATGGTGTCGCCTGGGGACTCATCGACGCCGGCGAAGAGTGAGCCTGCCATGATGGAGGATGCACCTGCGGCGAGAGCTTTGACGATGTCGCCCGTATAGCGGATTCCTCCGTCGGCGATGATCGGCACGTCGCGACCTTCGAGGGCCTTAGCCACTTCGAGGACAGCGGTGAGTTGAGGCACACCGATGCCGGCGACCACGCGGGTAGTGCAGATGGAGCCTGGACCGATGCCCACTTTGACGGCGTCGGCACCAGCTTCCACGAGAGCGAGTGCAGCTTCACCCGTGGCGATGTTACCTGCCACAATGTCAATGTCGGCATAGCGCTTGCGAAGGGCCTTTACCATGTCAATGACACCTTGGCTATGGCCGTGGGCGGTATCGACGACGAGAGCGTCAACGCCAGCCTCGACCAAAGCATCGGCACGTTCGATGGTGTTGGCCGTGATGCCTACAGCGGCAGCCACACGGAGACGGCCTCTGCTGTCCTTGCAGGCATTGGGACGAGCCTTCACTTTGATAATATCCTTATAGGTGATCAGACCCAATAGGTGGTTTTCATCATCCACCACAGGGAGTTTCTCAATCTTATATTCTTGCAGGATGTCGGCGGCCTTCTCAAACGACACCTCCTTGGTAGTGATCAGATTCTCCGAAGTCATCACCTCACTGATGGGACGGTCAAGGCCACGTTCGAAACGAAGGTCACGGTTGGTGACGATGCCTTTGAGCAAGTTATGGCTGTCGATCACCGGAATGCCTCCGATATGGTACTCGCTCATCAGGTTAAGGGCATCGCGCACGGTAGCGTTGACATGAATCGTGATAGGATCGGTGATCATGCCGTTTTCGGCGCGTTTCACCTTCCTCACTTCAGCGGCTTGCTTGCCGATGGTCATGTTCTTGTGGAGAACGCCAATGCCACCCTCTTGGGCAATGGCGATAGCCATGCGCGACTCCGTCACCGTGTCCATGCCTGCTGACACGATAGGGATGTTCAATTGGATGTTACGGGTAAAACGGGTCTTAAGGCTGGTTTCACGAGGAAGCACGTTACTATAAGAAGGGACCAACAACACATCATCGTAGGTCAAACCTTCGCCAACAAATTTTTGGGTATCGACTGACATAGATAAAAGAAATTTATTAATCTGCAAAGATAGTAAAAAAATCAATTCACAACAATCTTCCTATAAAGTTCCACCCCATCTTCATCGACACAACGCAACTCATAGTCTCCTTTCTCCACATCGATCGGCATTTGGTGGTTCAAAGTGGTCTTGCCGATGAACTCGTTGTTCAGGGTCCAAAAGATGGTTTTCTTCGGGTTGCGATGGGCGATTTCGAAGATTACCTGCTGCCGGTCGCCCCGGATGCCGATAGGAATGGTAACCCGCGCGTCGGACTTAGGATAGACAAAAGCCATCATGTCGTCGGGATGGGCGGTGGCACAGTCGGGATACATGGCAGGAAGCGGCCTATACATAGCGGTATGCCGACGATAAAACATCTCGATGACTGGTGGCAACACGAAATAGGTCTCAAAGCGTTTTTGATCTATTGGATAGCAGTCGGGTAGCACCTGATATTGCCTTGAGGCGTCAAGGAAGATCTTTTTATGGTAAGGACATACACCGGTTTTGATTTCCACATCGGGCATCATCACCTTACGGACATTCTTACACAGCTCCGAGGGAGGATATCCCGACTCTTGGCAGACCTCCACTTCGATGGCATTGTCGGTCGAAGACGGATAGGTATAGCTATCCTTAAGCACAGAGGCCACGTCAAACATGATGGGCGCCGCCGAACTCACACCCGTCAGTCCAGGTCGGCCCTCGCCATCGGAATTTCCCACCCATACTCCGATGACATAACGATTGGTCAAGCCGATGGCCCAAGCATCTTTAAAGCCGAAGCTGGTTCCTGTTTTCCATGCCACTTGTTTCGAGGAGGAGAAGCCGCTCCAGCCAATCTGGTCCGAAGGCCGGGTCAAGCCTTTCATTACATCGAAGGTAACCGCGATGGCATCGGCTGAGAAAGGCACCGATGCGCCATCGACCTCACCATCGAAACTCTCATTGACGAAAGAAGCCAACTTACGGCCCATCCTACTGTAAACATTGACCAAATCGAACAAAGAAGCCTCGGCTCCACCGACAATCAACGAAAGGCCATAATGCTCACTGTCGAATACGATTCCCGACAGTTTCATTCGCCTGAGCAAGGAATGGAACTTCGGTGTCCCGTAGTTTTTCAAGAGATAGACAAATGGCGCGTTCAAGGAATTTTGAAGGGCTTTGTTGGCAGGCACGGCGCCCCAATACTGTCCAGAATAGTTCTTCGGTGTAAACCCGGAGAGGTTCATCGGCACATCTTGCAGTAACATGGTGGGGAGCAGGGTCCCCTCATCGAGCATGGCGGCAAACAGGAAAGGCTTCAGGATACTCCCCGTAGAACGTTGAGCCTTCACCATGTCAACCATGGCCGCATCCTTGGCTTTGACGTTGTTGCCTGCGTAAGCAACAATCTCATCATTCAGATAATCAACAACATAGACTGCTGCGTTCTCAATTTGGTTTTGGGTATTTCCCTGATAGTGACGGTTCATGATATCCAGCACCATCGATTGCAAGTTGAAGTCGATATCCGACTGGATCTGTTCTCCCTTATGTGTCTTCTCCTGGTCCATGAGATAGTGGTAAGCCAACATGGGCATGTCATAAGGTTTGTCAGGAAGCCTTTCCATCAGGGCCAGTTCGTAGTCATCGCGACTCAAGGAAGGGATATGGTATCGTTTCGGCAAGTAGCTCTTGGGCGTCGTCAAGCGAAACAACAGGTCATCACGTTTGTCGAGGAGTCGTTCTCGGGCTTTCCCCGGGTGAATCATGGCGGGCGAGTTAGGAAGCACGGCAAGGGTAGCGGCCTCACTCCAGGTGAGCTGGTCGGGAGTGGTGTGGAAGTACCGCCATGCGGCAGCGTCAATGCCGACCACGTTACCTCCAAAAGGAGCATGGGCGGCATAAAGGTTAAGGATGGATCGTTTGGAGTAGTGCAGCTCCATACGCATCGCCAGAATCACTTCGAGAAACTTCTCCCCATAGGTCCTGGGCTTGTTTTTGCGAGCCAAACGCACCACCTGCATCGAGATAGTGCTACCGCCTCGCACTACCTTCCCAGCCCTATGATTCTGTATCATGGCCTGGAAGAATGCGACAGGGTTGAAACCGAAATGCCTGAAAAACTGTTGGTCTTCATACTCCAGCACACAAGCTATGTATTTGTCGGAATAGTTGTTGCTGGCTGGGAACCGCCATTGCGAGTCATCGGCGATATGGGCTCCCAGCAGTGAGCCATCCTTTGCCACCAACACGGTAGAATAAGGGTCATCGAACTTCGGCACCGGGATGCACAAAAAAAGGAGGAACAGGCCAAGGAGCACCGAGCCTGTGATACAAAGCGCGCGAACTCCTTTTGACCTGTTCCTCATCGGATCTTTCGTTTAGGCATCAACGGACAGCCACCTTACGGGCGGGAACCACGTAGTAGATGTCGTTGTTGTACATGTCTTCGCAACGGACGGCGGGCAGCATGAACTCACCTTCGTAAGTAGCGTTGAGTTTGAGACGGAAGGTTTTCTTCTGCTTGGCCGAGAGGTCGAAGAAGAAGAAGGCTCTGTCGTCTCTGATGTCGAGATGCTTGGCGTTGGTGTTGGTTTCATCGCCATTCAGGCGTTCGTTGATGATTTCCCAACCGGAGGCCAGGTAGTACGACAAGGCTAGCTCAGTCACCCGATAGTCACTCGGGTTCTCCACGGTGATCTCTACGGTGAAGTCGGTACCCATAGGCAATGTGGCCGGATTGAGGGCAGCACCCTTCTTGTCGAAATAGTTCACCTTCATCTGGATGAAGTTACCGTTCTCGTTGGTCTCATACTCCGCTACGGAGGTCTTGGTATAGACCTTGGCAGTCAACTTTTGGTCGGAGGTGTTCTTGACCTCCACCTTGTTGGCACCCACCTTAGGAACGATGGCGTAGGCTGCTGATCCCGTCTTGGAAGTCAAGCTCCGTTCTTGGCCATTGAAATTCACGGTAGCAGAGATTGGCTTGTTGGAGGTGCCCACCTTCTCAGCGTACTTGCCTAAGGTAAACAGAGCGAATGCCGTGGACTGGGTGTCGAGCCAACGGGGACTGTTGAGGATCTCGCAGAGGTCGTTGACGTGGCCTTTGATAGCGGCGTCATCCTTGCTGCAGAGGATCTCCGAATAGGTCAAGAAGGCAAGGTCACGGGTAGTGGAGCCGAAGGAAGAGATGTAATCCGACATCTTCTCCCCTTCTTGCATGGCGGGCCAGAACTGTGCTACCATGTTCTTCTTACCCACTTGTGCGTAGGTGGCTGCCACCAGGACCGAGCTGAGGCTATACTTGAACTTGAGTTCCTTGAAACGGTTCAGCGCACCCATATCGACAGCGCCACCGAGAGCCAAGGTGAACAGACGATAAGCCTGGATGGTCTCGCCCTGTGGGAAGTCGGGGTTGTTGCGCCATGCCTTGGCGATGTCGGCCTGATGTTGGAGGATGCCGTCGTAGAGGTATGCCGGCACTTCGAAACCTTGGTTCTTGGCTTCCACGAGGAAATGTAAAGCATAAATCTCCGTCCAAGGATCCGTGTAGTTGCCTCCCACCCAGTTCGTCAGGGAGAAGTCGGCCTTCTGATAGGACTTCAGGCTGTTGACGCCGTTCAAGATGGCATCACGGTTCTTCTGCTGATCTTCTTCACTCTGCTCGATGAAGTAGTTGAAATAGAGTCGTGGGAAGGCGGCTGAAACCACTTGTTCAAGGCAGCCATACGGGTAAGTTGACAAGTAGTTGAGTCGGCTATAGAAATCGACCGGGATAAGGGAAGCCACCATGATGTTGCCTTCTTGAGTGCCTGCCAAACCCTTAAGGTCGATGTTCATCGTCTTGCTAGAGTTCGGCTCGATCTCCTCGGTATAAGTCGTGCGTTTCTCGGCGTAAGGCATACGGATCGGGATGACCGTAGTAGTCTGGGCATCGTAGCCTCCGCCCGAAACCTTGACATCTAAAGTAGCATTACCAAGGGTCTCTGGGACTTTGACTTTCATGGCAATCATGGCTTCGCCGTTTTCATCAACCTTGATGGATCCAGGCACCTCGCCGATAGCGGTCAAGTTCTTGTTGTTGACAGTGACGTTGAGGTTCTTGCCCTTCATGGTTGGAGAGAGCACTTGCACCTTAAGGTTCATGACATCGCCAGGAGCGGTGACGCGAGGAGCAGAAGGATAGAGGGTGATGGGGTCAACGACCTTCATCTCCTTCTCCGCTGCACCAAATGACTTGCCATCGCCTTTGGCTACCACCATGAAGCGAAGTGCGCCAGAGCACTGCGGAACCTCGAACTCATGGGTGTTCTCACCTTTTGCCTTGAGTTCGAAAGGCCCAAGGGTCACGGCGTAAGCCTTGAAACGCTTGTCGAGGGTGATTTCTTGGTTGATGAAACCGTCACCACCAACGGCATACAAGGTACCCATCTCACCGTTGAATGCGTCGATAACGTAGTCGTAGTTATCCCAGGTGCGAACCTTGAGTGCCTGTTTGGCATTGAAGTAATCGTACGGGTTTGGCGTGGAATAGTTGGTGAGTCCCAAGATGCCCTCATCGACGACGGCCAGAGTATAGGTCATGGCCTTGGCATTATCTTCCTTGACTTTCACCTGGATGGTTTTCTTGGTATTGGAGGTCTCAGGCAGTGTCAACACAGGTTTCAACTGAAGTTGGCTGTCTTCGACCTTGATTGGCACCACGCCATACATACGGAGAGGCAATTGGGTGTTGCCATCACGCGGCTGGAGCAAGGAGACATAGACATAGACGTTCGGGATCATCTCTTCCGTAGCTTTGATTTGCACTAGGCCTTCAGTGCCGAGGTTGTCGAGCAAATAAGTCTGAAGCACACGGTCGTTGGCCTCAACGGTCACCAAAGCTCTCGACTTCGAGTTGGCGGGGAAGCTCACGACGATGTCCTCCCCTACCTTATAACAATCCTTGGCACTACTCATTGCCAGTTGAACTGGACCATCGGAGGTACCTGTCGAGTGGATGGTGGCATAGTCCCAATCGAAACGAATCACTTTGGCGAAGGTGTTGCCGCCGTAAGTGTCAGTGACGACCAAGAGGTACAGGCCCCATTTCTCGTCCGGGACATTCAGGGTAATGTTGGTCTTGCCGTTACAGGTCAGCGTGCCACCCGATTCAGGATTCTTATAGGTTCCACGAATATACTTTTGGAGGGAGTAGTAGTCTTCACTCGACCACCACCAGTAGTTGTCGAGTTTGTAGAGCTGATAGCTCAGCGAGATGGTGGTATTGGCCAAATCGCCGTTTTCCTTGACGACTGCGATGGGGAACTTCCAATCGCGGTTGGTGTAGTAATAATTACCATATTTCGACTGCGTTTTGGGAAGCTCGACACCCACATAGCGTTCAAATGGGGAAAGCATGGCCGTTGATGAAGCGATGCTGAAGTCGCCACCTTGTTCAAAGACCTTGGTGGAGAAGGTTGCTTTCATCATCTGTTGAGCGGAGAGGTCTGACAATGGCTCAAAGCTGACATTGGCGTTGCCTTGACCATCGAGCGGACCGCTGAACAGGGCATATTCTTCAGGATAGAAGTACTCCGAGTCGTTACCGAAGGTATAGGTTGGGAAGCTCTTGAAGGAAGTCTTTCCGGAGCTCACTCTGACGTCGATTTCAGCTTTCAGGCCAGAAGCGATCAAGCCGTTGAGCCATTTGGCATTCAGGCGTGATGTGGAGCCGTTTCTCAAACTGATGACCTCGGGAGTGTTGAACTTAATCTCCAAACGGTTAGGCTTCACCGTCTCCACGCGGAGGAATTTCTCCACGACGCTGTTGCCAATCTTGAACACGGCTTTCCAGAGACCCGTCTCATCATTGGGGCTAGTAGGCACTTTAAAGGTATAGATACCACCCACTGGGGTATTATTCGACTGACGGGCATACATCTTATTGCTAGCATCACGAATCTCCATCACCACCGGATAGTCGGCAGGAAGTTTGGAGCCCATCTCGGTGAGCATCAGGTTCAGTTGCAACTCGTCGCCCGGGCGCCAAACGCCACGGTTCGAATAAGCAAAGGCAGCGACACCTTTTTCGATGCTCTCGCCACCAACATCGAACTTGCTGTAAGACAATGAATTACCATTATTTGTCTTGATAATTGACTGACCACCAGCATTGTTTTTCGCCACCACAAAGGCTGGACGGTTCTTGCAGGTGAGTTGCACATGACCTTTGCTGTCGGTCTTTCCTGTTGCGATTTGTTGGCGTTGGTAGTTATAGGCTGTGACTTCCGTTCCCGAGGCGGGTTTGGCATCGGAGATTTGGAACACAAAGACATCAACGGCCTCGTCATTACCCATCTTAGCAGTCATGGCCAAGTCGGTGACGATGACATTCTTCTCCGTCTCTACCCAGTTATAATAGGGAAGGCTGAGCGGATCATTCCAATCGCCATCGTAGTCATGGTTCTTAAAGCTATAGGCATTGCCGTCCCAATATTTTGCCTCAAGTTCTTCATTCTCGAGGCTGAGTTGCTTCGATTCTTCAGTGGCATAAGTATAGTTGGCTGGGCCGAAGTCGAGGATCAGCTGATACATGTCGCCTGCTTTGACTTCCACATAATCGGAGAGGTTAATCGGGAAAGTCTTCCACACGTTGGGTGTTGGGTTATCGAGAGTGAGGGTTACCTTTTTCTCGAGACGGCCGGCTTTACGGATTCCTCCCACGTCGTCCAGGTCGTTATCCTGATAGAAGGACAAGATGTTATTGTCATAGACTTTGACGATACGAAGCACCACAGAGTTGAGGCAGAGGGCGTCAAAATAGATGGTGGGGTCGCCCACTTCAGGGATGAGCACACCGCGCTCGGTCCAACGGACTTTGGGGGTGAGGTCCGTCAAGTCGAAATTGAAGGTCTGTTCTTCCCTAAGGGAGTTCCCATCGCTATCCTTGATCCCCGAACCGATAGTCATCTTGACGTTTTCTGTCTGATAATCCGACACACCGGATTTATCAAAATGCACGATCAACTTGTTGCCAACGATCTCGGTACGGTAGCCCATCTCAGGTTTCACGGTGATAAAACCATCGATGTTACGTTGCATGAGGGGTTCCGAGAAGAAGAGGGTGACGGAGCTATGCTCTTTATCCACGTTATAGTCCACGGCTTTGAACACATTCTTGGCACAGACGTCCAAAGTACGGGTCACCTTTGACTTCGAGTTCAACGGTTTGCCGTCGAGGACCATCTCCACGGAGCCGTCCTTGCCACCGCGTTTCATGTTTGACAGGTGGAAGTTGTACTTTCTGTCGCCAAGATAGTTGGACGTGACGTTATACTTGCTCACAAAGTCAGGGCTGAAGACCTTCAAGGCCTCTTGTTCTTCCAAAGGCATGGTAAAGAACACCTTGACATCGTATTGGACCTCATCGGAAGCGTATTGAGGTTCAACTTCAATCAGGCTGAAGTTTTGGACTTGCTGCTGTCCTCCTTTTACAGGTCCCTTGTTACAAGAGGAGATAGTGGACAGGAGTAGCATTCCGACAAAAAGAGTCAAAATGCCAGTAACTTTAGCTGTTCTCATATTCAATTGTTTTTAGGTTGATAATCTTAAAGCGTATTTGGTTACAAAGTTCTAAAAACTATTTCATATTTCAATCAAAAAAACGAAAAAAAAAGAGACGTATTACACGTCTCTTAAAAATCTTCGGAACAAGTCACCCAATTAGGCGTCAATATTGGCGTAGGTGGCATTTTGTTCGATGAACTCGCGTCGAGGTCCGACGTCATCGCCCATGAGCATGGAGAAGATGTGGTCGGCTTCCATGGCGTTCTCAATGGTCACCTGACGCAGGGTACGGTTGGCGGGGTCCATGGTGGTTTCCCAGAGTTGTTCGGGGTTCATCTCACCCAGACCTTTGTAGCGTTGCACATCGACAGCACGGTCGGTACCATTTTTAGAGAGCTCGGCGTAAGCGGTGATGCGTTCTTCGTCGGTCCAGCAGTAGCGCAGCGGTTTCACGCCACGTTTGATGAGGTACAAGGGCGGAGTGGCGCAATACACGTAACCATTCTCGATAAGTTCGCGCATGTAACGGAAGAAGAAGGTAAGGATGAGGGTAGTGATATGGCTACCGTCAACATCGGCATCGGTCATGATGATGACCTTATGGTAACGCAGCTTCTCGAGGTTGAGTGCTTTGGAGTCCTCTTCGGTTCCGATGGTAACACCAAGAGCGGTATAGATGTTACGGATCTCTTCACTTTCGAAAGCGCGGTGTTGCATGGCTTTCTCCACGTTAAGGATCTTGCCTCGAAGCGGGAGGATGGCTTGGAAGGTACGGTCGCGGCCTTGTTTGGCGGAGCCACCTGCGGAGTCGCCCTCCACGAGGTAGAGTTCCGTCTTGGCGGGATCGCGTTCGGAGCAGTCGGCCAGCTTGCCAGGCATGCTGAAGCTTGAGAGCACACCCTTGCGCTGAACGGCTTCGCGGGCCTTACGGGCGGCCTGTCGAGCCTGGGCGGCGAGCACCACCTTGTCAAAGATGGCTTTAGCCTCTTTAGGGTGTTCCTCCAGATAATCCGTCAGCTGTTTACCCACGATGGAATTCACAATACCCATGACTTCGTCGTTACCGAGCTTGGTCTTGGTCTGTCCTTCGAACTGTGGTTCCGGCACCTTCACGGAGATAACGGCGGTAAGGCCCTCACGGAAGTCATCAGGAGAGATTTTCACCTTGGATTTCTCAAGCAGTCCCGACTTCTCAGCGTAAGCATTAAACGAGCGGGTTAAGCCGGAGCGAAAACCTTGGAGGTGGGTACCACCTTCTATGGTATTGATATTGTTAACGTAGGAGTGCAGGTTCTCGGAATATTCTGCATTGTATTCAAGGGCGATCTCCACAGGGACGTTGTTGCGTTCCCCCGAAATGAAAATCGGCTCAGGAAGGAGCTTCTCACGGTTTGCGTCAAGATATCCGATGAAGTCGGTCAGACCGTTTTGTGAGTAGAAAGTATCCGAATGATAGGTGCCATCCTCAAGTTTGGTACGTTTGTCGGTCAGCACGATGGTGATGCCGTGGTTGAGGTAAGCCAGCTCACGCATGCGGTTGGCCAGTGTGGCGTAATCATATTCTGTATGGAGGAAGATGCTGCTATCGGGTTGGAAGGTGATGCGGGTGCCGTTCATGTTCGACTCGCCTACCACTTTCACATCATAGAGCGGTTTACCGCAGGCGTATTCCTGACGGAAGACCTTACCCTCACGATAGACCTCAGCGGTCATGTGTGTTGACAGTGCATTGACGCAGCTGACGCCGACGCCGTGCAGACCGCCGGAGACCTTATAGGATCCTTTATCGAACTTGCCGCCAGCGTGGAGGACGGTCATGACGACCTCCAAGGCCGAGCGTTTCTCTTTCTCATGCATTCCAGTGGGAATACCACGTCCGTTGTCGAGGACACTGATGGCGTTCCCTTCCAATATATCGACAGTTATGGTGTCGCAATAACCAGCCATGGCCTCGTCGATGGAGTTGTCCACCACTTCATAGACCAGATGGTGCAAGCCGCGGAAATGAACATCGCCAATGTACATGGCCGGGCGTTTGCGGACGGCCTCAAGACCTTCCAAAACCTGAATCTTATTGGCACCATATTCTTCGCTTGCTAATTCTCTTTTTTCTTCGTCTGTCATTTTTAGATAAATAGGATAAAAATTCACTCGATTTTTTGAAGGAGCAAAGATAAACAATTTTTACGAAGGAAGAGCAAAAAAGTTGAAAAATTTGTTTTTTAACAAAAATGACTGAAAAGGCAGAAAAAGGGGCAAATTTCGGATTCCTCTTTAAAACCTCATCTTCACCCCCGCAAAGAACTCGATGCCTGTGACAGGATAATCGAGATACATCTGGTACTTTTGGTGAAGGAGATTTTCCATCTTGGCAAACACGGTAAGTTCGTCTCTCACTTTATAGTCGGCACCGATGCTAAAGTCATAGACGTTTGGCAATTGAATGTCATAGTTTGTGAGACCATACATGCGAGCTGCCTTGGCCCAAAGTCCGCCCTGGTACAAGAAGGAGGCGTTCATCGAAAGCTCGTCGTTGAATTGGTAATCAACCTTCAAACTTCCTTCAGTAGTAGGACGATACCAAGCATGGGCTTGTTCGGCAGGGCTGCAATTATTATAGGTGAATCCTGCATCCACAGTGAGTTTGTCCAAAGCCAGCCAACGAACATTGGCCAATATGCTGACGGTTTGAGTCTCGTCATACACCACCCCGAAACTATTGAATGGCACACCCGCAACAGGGCTCTGCATATCATTTTGCATATAGAACAAGTCATTGTCGGTATGGCGATAACGCACACCAAGATGGAGGTCGATGGTGTTCATGACGTTGGTGCGCACTCCTCCGTCGAAGCCCAACTTCACGTTCTTGATTCCAAGTCCGAGTTCACCCGACAAGAAAGGATTTTCAGCGACCAACTCGGTGAAGGTGTAAGGCCGTCTTCCACCATTCAACCCAGCATAGAACTCCACCTTCTTGTCCATCACAAAGAGGCTGCCTTGAAGGTCGGGACGGATGGCCAGGCGAGAAGTATTAACAGGCGTGCCAACCACATCCGTGCGGAATCCAAGATGCAGACGGTAATACTCGTCTTTCATCTCTAAATAGGGATTGAGTTCAAACCATACCTGGCGTTGACCATTCTGCAGCTCGGTCTCCACAAAGCTTGCCGGATGAAATCCGTCAAACATGAAGTCCACATCGAGACCGATCTTTTGCGGTTGGCTCTTGCTACCCCACCAGTTGTTGACATAGCTCAGGCCATATTGCAGTTCGGCGACATGTTCAGAGGCGTGAAGCGCCGAGAACAGATAATGGTAGTCGAACGAGACGTTATGGAGGAGTTCGCGTGTGCGGGTCGATGTAGAGGCCAAGGCCACTGTGGTTCCGATGGTGTTGTAAGTCTGACGAGGAGTCACCTGCTCAAGCAGAGTCTCACTGCCATTCCATTGGGCAGTGTTCACCCCATAATAATGATAGGTGTCGTTATGGTAATAGATGTTGCCATTCAGTTGCAGGTTGCTGAACTTGCTACTGCTCAGTCCAAGCACAAAGTCGTTGTTCATGAATCCCGAAGGAGCGTAGTCTTTGATGCCGAGCCAAGAAGAGAAATGTTTGATGCCCACGCCGATGCCCAAGGTTTTGCTCAGCTTTGAGTTGTGTTTGTAAAGAAACACGGGTGACAGACGGGTGCCGATGCCGGCCATGAGGAAGTTCTTGGTCGTCGTCGCCGACAGCATATCCTTGCCATTGTAATTCAAGGCGCTAAGTTTCTCCAGTTGCAGGGGAAAGCGGTGTTCGATCTCGAGAATGCCCACCTCGGAAGAGGGCAAAGCATACGAGGGCTGAGGTGTCTCGGCCTGCATGAGGATCTTATCGACTTTGTTGACTTTGGGACGATAGGTGCCTTCGACGGTGACCTCTTCGTTATGTTGTGCGAGGAGCGGCAAGCCGCAAGCCATCGCAAGGATGATCAGAAAGAGACGGTTGACTTTCATGGCTCAATTTATTTGATATGGTCGAGACGATGCTGTGCCTCGGTCTTGATTTCGTTGATGGAACAGTTGTCGATGACGCTACGGAGGGTTTCCTTAGCCTGGAACTCGTTGTCTTGGGCCTCATAGACCTCGGCAAGAAGGATAAACGACTTGGCCACCCAATACTCATGGGCGGCGAACTTCTCTGAAAGGTCGAACACTTTGTTCTCTGTTCCGCTAAGGTCGTTTTGCTTGAAGGACGAAACAGCGGAATAGTAGGCGCTCTCGGCTCCGAACACTGACTTGTCAGCTTTCACGCTCTTGTCGAGCCATTGCTCAGCCACAGCGAAGTTGCTTTTCATGAAATACGATTTTCCAACGATATGGTTGATCTGGTTGATTTGTTCCTGGGTGAGGTCTTTCGACTGTATCAGGCTCTCCCCCATCTCGATGGCCTTGTCGTAATTGTTACGGAAGAAATAACTCTTCATGCTACCTTCGAGGGCTTCCAGTTTACGAAGCGGTTCTTCGGTGATATTGGCCAGACGGGCGTAATACTCGCCCGCTTTTTCATAATTGCCTCCTTCATATTCAATACGGGCAAGTTTCAGCAAAGCTTGGTCGGTATAGTCGTTGTTCGGCTGGTTCAGGATATAGGTGAGATGATCGGCCATTTCCTCTTCCGTTCCCACCTTCTCGGCACATTCAGCGGCATAGTGATGGGCTTTCAAGGCGAAGGCTCCTCTCGGGAATTGGCTGAAATAGTATTTCAGTGCTTTTTCGGCATCTTGATAACGTCCATCGAGGAAGAAGTTCTCGGCATTCGCGAAGGCCAAGGAATCCTGCTGGGTCACCTGTATCTGAGTGGATCCTGACTTCTCAACATAGGCAAAGTAGCTGTTGAGGTCGTTACGTTCCATATAGATATTACGGATAATGGAGAGGGCTTCACGCGACTCGTCAGTGTTGGGATAATTCTCCACGAGAGGCTTGAGGCTGGTCAAGGCTTGGTCATATTGGTTGTTGTTGTAATAGATCATGCCGATCTTCATCAAAGCCTGACGGGTATAGGAAGAGCGTGGACGCTCAGTGGCCAGACGATTGAAAGCGGTGATGGCTGCACGTTTGTCGCCATGGATAAGGTGAGTGTTGCCAATCTCAAACAAGGCTCTGTCGTAATAGTTGGTACTCGGGTAAGTCCCTACCATATCGTACAGCATGGAGATCTTGCGGTTGGCGTCGCCCTTGGCTCCATAGCAGAGACCTTGTTGGAAGAGGGCATAGTCGGCGTTGACACGGCTTACGCGGGTAGCCAGGTCATAATAGTTGATGGCCAGGTCGTAGTTACGATCGACGAAGAAGCAGTCACCGAGACGGATGTAGGCGTCCGACTTGAGGTTGGCCCGGGTGTCGTCAGCTTTTTGTATAAAGCTTCTGAAGTTCTCGATGGCAGCCTCGTAGTCAGGCTTCTGGTAGTTAATGTAACCCAGTCCATAATCGGCCATGGCTTGAAGGTCACGGGAAGCGGCGCTATTGCCCTTGGCTTGTTTGTAATAACGTTCTGCGGTAACGAAGTCATTGGCTCCGTAGGCCGACTCAGCGAGCCAAAAAGCCGCCTCTGCCTTTTTCTCTCCCGATTGTTTCCCTTTCAGGATCTTGGAGAAGTATGGTTGAGCCTTGTCGTACTGCCGGTTCTGATAGCACTCGATGCCCGTGGTGTAAAGCAGTTCATCATAGACCGTCTTTAACTCATCGCTTTTCTTACGCATCTTCTCCAGTCTTGAGAGGGCCTCATCATTGTTTTTGGCATTGAGCAACAGATAGATGGCCAACTCTTCGGCTTCGGTGCGGCGGTCCGACGAGGGGTTTTCCTCGACGAAAGCATCCAGTTGGGAGACTGCTTCATTGAACGGGTCGGCACCAGGGAGGAGGCTGAGTTTGGCATAGTTGAAAAGAGCATCTTCGCTGATGGTCTTGTCGAAACCTGAGGCATAAGCGGTATAGAACGCGTTGCGTGCGTATTTCTGTTGGTCGGTGTCGGCATAGCACGAAGCCAGGTAATAGGAGGCATATTGCCCAATGGTGTCCCTGTCGCTGGCAGCTTTCTGCAAATCGGCGATAGCTCCTTTGAGGTTACCCGTTTTCATCTTGCAGGTACCCATCTGGTAGTAAGCCTCACGAGTCATGGAGCGACCCGTGCTGTTACGGCTAAAGATGTCGTAATATTCCAAGGCCTGGCCGTATTCCTTTTGATGGAAGTAGGCATCGGCGACCATCAAGGCCATCTCGCCTTTTTTCTTGGCTTCGGCGTTGCGAACGGCCTCGGGGCCATCGCGAAGCACTGCATCATAGTTGCCATTACGGTAGTTGAGTTGCATGATATAGGCGGGCACTGTCCGACCATAGATTGGATGTTGACGCAAGGGTTCGAAAAAGCGGAGTGCTTCTGCGTCTTTACCTTTAAGATACTGGATATGAGCGTAATAATACCTTGCATCGGCTTGATATTTCCCTTCGTTGAGCGCTGCCCCTTGCAAGATGGGCAAGGCCTTGTCGAGTTCGTTCATTTGGAGATAGGCATAGCCGATATTGAACTGCATCTGCTGAGCTTCTGCCTGGGTCAATGATTCCGCTGGGGTTTGGCTGTAAATGGCCAAAGCCTCGGCATACTTCTTCTTGTTGAATAGGACATTGGCATAGAGGAAGTTGGCGTGGACAGACCAGGTGCTGCCTGGGTGGTCGTTGACAAAAGCCATGATTTTGGCTTCAGCATCGCTTTGACCGGCATAAAGGGAGCTCACTGCAATATAATACTGGGCATCGATGGATTGTTGGAGTTTGGCATCATCGACGAGGGAGAGGTATTTGGTGAATGACTCTAATGCAGCGCCAAATTCTCCATTCTGAAACAGCATCTGGCCTTGTTCGAAGAGGGTTTCGGGCTCATAGTCAGATATATGCTTTTGTGCTGATAATGAATTAGATAGAATACATAGCAGCAAAGCAAAAGCGAGGGATAAAGAAGGTATTCTCATAGAGTGAAAATTTGGTACGAAAATACATAATGTTTTTGAAACAACGAGGTTTCGGTGGAATTATTATCAAAAAAAAGCGATGAGAGGGGTAAGCGGGATTCTGTTCCCCTTGCGGGGCGACTGTCATTTCTCTACGCCTACAGTCACCCGCAGGCTGAAGCGACCTACCCGAAGACTTGGACGAGCAGCCCTTTCGGTCCTTGCGGACCTGCGTCTTCTTATTTGGTTTTGCAGCCCATAAGGTTTACCCCACCGAAATGTCACCATCCGATGCGTGAGCTCTTACCTCGCGTTTTCACCCTTACCTCTGTGGAGGCGGTAATTTTCTGTGGCACTTGCTGTTACCCCAAGGGGCACCTTCCTGTTAGGAAGTATGGTGCTCTGCGCTGTCCCGACTTTCCTCGTGCCGGCTCTCCCGGCCCGCGACAGTCTCCTCTCATCGCGGCGGCAAAGATACGACTTTTTGTCGAATCGCGAATACGATCATTTGATGTTGGCCACCTTCATCGTCACAACACCTTTGTCGGTGAGGATGTTGACCAAATAAACACCGCTAGGATGACGTTTCAGCACTTGTGCAGAGATGTCGGCATCCGCTGGAGCGTCATAGACAACTTGGCCTAGGGTATTGAGGATGGTGATTCGCTTGATGTTCGAAAGATCCACCGTCTCTTCCACCCCAGTAAGGTCTTTCTGGATACAATCGGTCCAAGCGATGGTCGTCCCTTCGTCGGAGCTGACACCGTATTTATACCATCCATCGGGAAGAGCCTCCCAGCCATAGTCAACGAACTCGGCAACAGCAAGATTGTTGGCAACCTGCTCCATGTCGCTACCATCACACTTTGCGCGATAAACGGTAAAGAGGTTACCTACGGAGACATCATCGATATAGAAGGCATTGTCGTAATCACCCTCGCCCAGCTGGTTGACGTACCTCCACTCGAGGATATGGTTTCCTGGGGAAAGCGTCACGGTATATTGGGTCCATGGCACGATATCCTTGATGGTCTCGCCATACTGCACATTGTCAATGTAAAGTGCACCACCGTTGAGAGGGAAGCAACTGATGTGCGCCCAATATCTCAGAGCGCAGGTGATGGGCACATTGACGGCAAGCGAGATCTTACTGGAGGTAAACATCCCCTCGTTGGTTGACTTCACGCAATAAGAGCCGCTGTGTGCCGTCGAGGTGGTCACCTCCCAAGGCCTGTTAGCATCGTTGATCCACATATGTTGATAGAGATTGCCCGATTCAAAGTCTTCGAAGAGGGCCTCAGGCTGATTCCACGAAAGAGCCACCCTGCTGTTGTTAATCACCTCGGTTTCGATGGCAACGGGGATATCGAAAAAGACATAATTGGAAGGCAGCGAATAAGAGCCGTCTTCAAATTCGGCGATGACATAATAGGAATATCCTCCGGCGTAGCTCAAATGGTCAGTATATGTTGTCGAAGACTGAGTGTTGGCGATTTGAAGTCCGTCGCGGAATACAAGGTAATTGACCGCTGATGGTGCAGCATCCCATTGGAGGTTCACCAGACCTTCATCGTTCGTAAGGCTGAGGTTGGTTGGGCCGTGGAAGAACAAGGCTTTCACGGCAGCCAAAGCATCGATGCGGCCAGAGCCCACGATGTTGTTTTTCTTGACATTGCCAATCTTGACAGCGGTAAGTTCGATGATGGAGTCGAGCTGTGCAGGGGTCAAAGAGGAATCCGCCTCAAGGAGCAAAGCCAGCACGCCAGCCACGCAAGGGGTAGCCATAGAAGTGCCATCGTATTCAATATAGCCGTTGTTAGTGGCATAGTTGAGCGAGGTAATGTTAGCCCCGGGAGCGGAGATGTCGGGGCGGATCAAACCCGGTTTATTAGCATTTCCATTCTCATAGGGATAGTCGTTATAGTCACCGATATGTTCTCCTTCTGCCCATGTGGCGGGACCGACAGACGAGAAAGAGCAATGACCATCGTTGGTATCGGTGGCGCCCACACATATTACTGAGGTGAGCCCACCTTCGATCAAGCGTTTCTGGTCAGGATGGAGCCAAGGCGGAGGGCAGTTGCCGGGAGATTCGATATTGTAAGGCACTGGAGCGGCATACTGTGTTTGGCCATCGTTGCCTGCTGCGACAGCGGCCACCACACCGGCTTGCAAAATTGTCTCATAGACTTGACGATATATGCCGACGCCACCCGTACCCACATCGCCAAAGGAGCAACTGATGATGTCAGCACCATGTTCTAGGGCAAATTCCACACCATCGAAGAGCTGTTGGTCACCGCCCTCACCACCAGCACTCATCACTTTGACCGCCATGATCTTAGCGTTGGGTGCGATGCCCGTCTGGGTGCCTGAAGTGCCTTGTCCGGCCACAATACCAGCACAATGGGAGCCATGGCCGTGATCGTCCATAGGATCGTCGTCATAATTGATGACATCATAGCCATGATGAGGAAATTCCTCTCCCCCATCCCACATGCTGTTGGCAATGTCGAGATGGTTGTAATTGACTCCCGTATCGAGCACTGCGACGATGACCCCTTGTCCGGTATAGCCATCATCTCCATTGTAGTTCCACACCTCCGGGGCATTGACTTTATCGACATGCCATGCGTTGCCGCGGACCTCCACTGGCCTAGCCTCCTCACCCTCGGGAAGGAGACGACGAAGCTTGTCAGAATAAATCCAGGCGATATCGTTTCGGTTGGCAAGCACCTCAATCATGTCGGCATCAGTCTCGCAGCTGAATCCGTTGAATACCCAAAAGGAGTGCAGGTTGCCGACCTCCCCTTTGGACTCCGCTTCCTCAAGCAAATGCATCACCTCTTGTTGGGATGCTTTGTTGAAACGTTGTTTCTCACTCATGACCAAGGCACGACGCTGCTCTTTGGTCATATAGACCCAGTTGGCCGTGGCAGCCACCACATCGTACTCTTCGGCCATCACCACCATGACCTTATGCTTCGCAGTACGGTCTTGTTGATTGAGTTCTTGAAGCAAATTCTTGTCAATCTTACCCTGCCCAAACAGCACTCCGTAGCCACAGAGCACCAACAGGGTGAATACTAGTTTTTTCATTGTAAAGTCTCTTTTTTAGTGTTGCAAAATTACCACTTTAATCGCTTTACTCGAGATGAATTGTTCTTAAGAAAAATTAACACAACAAAATCTGGTTTTACCTGCGAAATCCACATAGAGGTTACCTTGAAGGTCCATAGACTGGCACAGTTGGAGCATTTCTTCCCCCATGGCTTCATTGATCTCGAACCAGACGGCTCCAGTGGGTGTCAGCTGTGGCAAGGCGAGTTGAAGGATTTGTCGGTAAAAGCGCAGCGGATCGTCGTCAGGGACGAAAAGGGCGATGTGCGGTTCAAAGTCAAGGACTGTTGGTTCCATGGTGGAGCGTTCCTGTTCTCGAACATATGGAGGATTACTGATCACGAGATCGACGGGGTGATGCCATTGTTCGGAGGTCGGGGCAAGCACATCATCGCGGACAAGCTCCACATCCACTTGGTTCAGTGCAGCGTTGTGTCGGGCGGTGTTCAAGGCATGTTCGTCGATGTCGAAGGCAAGGACTTTGGCTTGAGGCAGTCGTTTGGCGACCGCGATGGCTACGCATCCCGATCCAGTGCCTACGTCCCATACGCGCAAAGGACGATCGTGAGGGAAGCCTTTCAGGGCATGGTTCACCAACCCTTCGGTCTCGGGACGGGGAATCAGCACTGACTCATCGACGTGAAGAACCAAGTCGTCGAAGCGGGCGATACCTGTAACATATTGTATGGGCATCCCTTTGAGCAATTTGTTGACCGCCTCTTCGAGGGTGGCATGTTGGAGTTCATCGATCCTCAGCTCAGGATAGAGCAATTCTTGTTTGAGGTCGATGCCGAACAGGTCTTCGAGGAGGATTCGCATCAGTTGGTTCGCCTCACGCATCGTGAAACGAGTTGACAGCAGTTCGGTAAAATGCCGTTTTACCTTATTTAAATTGAAACCCGTCATGATGCAAAGATAATTCTTTCTTCTTTCTTTTGTCTTCTATCTCCTAAAAATTCATATTTTTGCCGATTATGATCTACCTCGTTATAGCCATACTTTGTTCCTCAGGAATCTTTGTGGTGATGCGCCTTTTCGAGCGTTTTCATCTCGACAACCACCAGGCGTTGATGTGGAATTATTTAACGGCCACGGTGATTGGCTTTGTGATGAGTGCCACCCATGGTTTCCTGGCCTCTCCCGTGTCGGAGCCTTGGTTTCCGCTCTCCATCCTAACCGGTTTTTGGTTCATCTTGACCTATGTGTTGATGGTGGTCTCGAGCCAACGCTCTGGCGTCACTGTCACCTCACTGTCGAGCAAGTTATCGGTGGTCATCCCCACTTTGTTTGGTGTCATTTTCCTAAAGGAAGCTCTGGGATTGACGCAGGTCACTGGCATTGCATTGGCATTAATAGCCCTGTTTTTGGTTGTAGGGAAAAAGGATAAAAACCAGGTCAAGACACCCAAAACCACCCTCATCGTATTATTACCTATATTAATATTCTTCGGCACTGGCATTGGCGATGTCTTGATGAAGATCACCGAGACCGCTAACGGTCACGAAAACGACCCCACTTTCATGGTCGCCTTCATCTACGGTATTTCCTTTGTGTTCAGCTTGCTACTCATGGGATACGACCTAATCAAAGGGAAATCGCACTGGCAATGGAAAAACGCTGCAGGCGGCATTGCGCTAGGGTCGATCAATTTCTTTTCCACATATGCGGTGTATCAAGCCATGCGTGTATTCGACAACGTGGTGTTATTCCCCGTTTACAATATCGGAGTCGTTTGTCTTACTGCCTTGGCGGGTTGGCTCCTATTCAAGGAAAAGCTCACTTGGAAAAACTACCTTGGTATGGCCATTGCCATCGTTGCTGTACTATTAATAACGGTGAAGCCATGATGTTCGACGACACTTACAAGATGCTCTCGTCCCCCGGCGAGGGTTTGTACAAGGAGAAAGGGAGCAAGTTCATCGCCTCGGCATTCACCGTGATGAACGAGGAAGAGGTGAAACAAGCCCTAGCCGAAGTGAGGAAGAAGTATTACGATGCACGGCACCATTGCTATGCCTATATGATTGGCCCCGACAAAACCTGTTTTCGGTCGTCGGATGACGGGGAACCTTCGGGAACGGCTGGGAAACCGATTTTGAACCAAATCCTCTCAAAGGATGTCACCAACGTCTGTGTCATCGTGGTCCGTTACTTCGGAGGAATCAAACTCGGAGTCAGCGGCCTCATCAACGCGTATAAGACTGCTGCAAGAGATGCCTTGGACAATGCCACCATCGTCGAAAAAACCGTTGATGAAGTATATGCTTTGCAGTTCGCCTACCCGTTGATGAACGAGGTGATGCGGGTGATGAAAGAAGAGGGCTTAGCCCAACAAAATACACGGTTTGAGATGGACTGTTACTTGGAGTTTTCAACAAGGAAAAACGAGGCAGACAGAATCGTGACAAAATTCAAAAACATTTTCGGTGTCACAGTTTCTTTTGTTAAAACGGTGTAAATCAACGATTTAACTACTGTAATAATTTTTACAACACTCAAACCTCGTATTTTACACATAAAAAAGTATAAAGTCAATAGCAAAAAAAATTTTTTATTAACTTTTTTCATTCGATCTTTGCAGTCTCAAAACTTGAGTGAAGAAAGCATTTTTTACCGATGGTTCAGAGCCACAACGAGATATGGAGGAAGTGTCTCGAAATCATAAGAGACAACACCTCGGAGCAGAGTTATGCTACGTGGTTCAAACCCATTATACCCATTGGTTTCGCGAACAACGTGCTGACCATCCAGGTGCCGAGCCAGTTCTTTTATGAATGGCTGGAAGAGCATTACATCGACCTTTTGAAGAAGACGATCAAGCGTGTTTTGGGCACGGAAGGCAAGTTGGAGTACAGCATCATCATGGACAGCAACGACCAGACCTACCGTGTGGTCGTGCCTGGAAGCAACCGAAACGACATCAAGAACAACACCTTGAGCGGCCCGCCTCCAGAGAACCTCTCCAGCAGTATCATCAACCCGTTTGCCATCCCGGGATTGAAGAAACGTGAAATCGACTCACAGTTGAATGAGAACTACTCTTTCGACAACTTCATCGAGGGTGACTGCAACCGGTTGGCTCGCTCGGCAGGATTGGCCATCGCGGAAAACCCGGGCAAGACGGCATTCAACCCCTTGTTGATCTACAGCCAGACGGGTTTGGGAAAGACCCATCTTTGCCATGCCATCGGACTTCATGTGAAGCACAAATTTCCTGAGAAGACCGTGCTTTATGTGCAGACAGAGCAGTTCATCAACCAATTTGTCAATGCCTCGAAGAATCAGAACCTCAACGACTTCGTGCATTTCTACCAAATGATCGACGTGCTGTTGATCGACGACATACAATTCTTGGCCAAGAAGACCAAGACGCAAGAGACTTTCTTCCACATCTTCAACTACCTGCACCAGAATGGAAAGCAGTTGGTATTGACCAGCGACAAGTTACCCGTTGACTTGCAGGACATGGAGCCGCGCCTGCTCTCACGGTTCAAGTGGGGTCTCACCGCCGACCTTCAGATGCCCGACTCTGCCACCCGTGCGGCCATCTTGAAAAACAAACTTTACACCAATGGCATTGTATTGCCCGACGAGATCATCGAATACATCGCCACAAGTGTCCGCACCAACATCAGGGAGCTGGAAGGTGTCCTTATCTCGTTGGTGGCACAGTCATCGTTGAACAAGAAGGCCATCACCATTGAATTGGCCCAACAGATCATCGAGCGTTTCATCCGCAACTCGGTCAAGGAGGTGTCGGTAGAGTACATCATGAACGTGGTGTGCGACTACTTCTCACTTCCATTGGAGACACTTTCTCAGAACACCCGCAAGCATCAGGTGGTTCAGGCCCGTCAAATCGCCATGTACTACTCCAAGAAGTACTCCAAGGCCAGCTTGGCCGTCATCGGCCAGCAATGCGGCGGCAAAGACCACGCCACGGTACATCATGCTTGCAAGACCGTCAGCGACCGAATGGACACCGACAAGCAGTTCAAGGCGATGATGGCAGAAATCGAAAAGAAAATCCTCATCTAAATGGTTTTCGGAACACTTTATCTTGTACCCAATCTGCTAGGTGCCACAAAGCCCGAGCAGGTCTTGCCGTCAGGCACGCTGGACATCGTGCGGAGGCTCAAGTATTTTGTCGTGGAGAACACGCGCACCACGCGTCGGGTGCTGAGTCGTATCGGGATGGACCATGCCATCGATGAGATGGAGTTCATCGAACTCGACAAACATAACGCCAGCAACCTCGACTTGATGGAGCATCTAGGGCCTTGCCTTCGGGGCGAGGACATGGGATTGATGTCGGAAGCCGGCACACCCTGTGTGGCTGACCCAGGGGCTCTTGTGGTTGACTTGGCTCATTCCGCGGGCATCAAGGTAGTGCCCCTGGTAGGGCCAAACGCCATGATTTTGGCATTGATGGCTTCGGGATTCAACGGACAGGCTTTTGCCTTCCAAGGCTACCTGCCCATCAAAAGTCCAGATAGACAAAATGCCATCCGCAACTTGGAGCGCAGGTCACAATCGAACAACGAGACAGAGTTGTTCATCGAGACACCATTCCGCAACAACGCGATGATTCAGGACCTCTGCAAGAACCTCCATCCTGGCACGAGGCTTTGTGTGGCTTGTAACCTCACCTGTGAGGATGAGCTGATCATCAGCCAGGACATTGCCGAGTGGAAGAAGTTCAAAGGGGACTTGAATAAGAAACCGGCGGTTTTTCTTATTTATAGAAGTCAGAAGTAAGGAGCAAGAAGTAAGAAGGCCTAGCGGATGTTGAGGATGCGATGGATCTGCAAAGAGAGTCGCCAGCCAGGGTTGTTCAATACCGCGTCCACACAAGATTTCATGTTAGCCTGACACTGGGTTTCGTCCACTGAGAAACAAGGTTGGAGGAACCGATGAGCAGCATGGATGCCATCGTATTGTTTGAGATCTTGGCCAAGATAGACCACCTTCAATTCATCGCATTGCTCTAAAACACATGGGACTGCGTCTCCCCCATCGAATCCAGTTTTGGGCGAGAAGGTCACCCAGTCGAGGTTGGAGGGCAAAACCCGGGTGCCATTTGTTTCGATGGCGACGACCTTCCCTGTTTGACGTTTCAATTCGGCAACAAAAGGCTCGTCGATATACAAGGATGGCTCGCCCCCAGTGAGCACCAGCAACGGTGCATGACGATAACGGTTCACCTCATCGACGATCTCTTGAAGCGTCATCATCGTGTGGGCCTGATGCAAGGTATCGCAAAAGGCACATCGAAGATTGCATCCGCTGAAACGCACGAAGACGGCAGGCATCCCGGTGTGGTATCCTTCACCCTGAAGGGAGTGGAATATTTCATTGATCGGATACATCCTCAAGCCGGGTTAATCAAAGTTTTGCGGGGCATCGTCCTTGATATATGAGGCTTTATTATCGCGCGACTCCCACACGTCGGCACGGTAGCAGTTTGGGACCGTATCGACAATCCAATGGGCAAGATTCTCTGCCGTTGGGTTGAAGTCGAGCACCTCGTTGATGTTGGTATGGTCGATCTTGCCATGGATCAATTTTTTGATCAAGGTGAAGTCGCACACCATGCCGTTGCTGTCGAGCTGTTCGGCTCGGCAATACACGTTGATTTTCCAGTTATGGCCATGCAGGTTCTCGCATTTGCTTTCATAGTCGAGATAGAGCTGGTGGCAAGCGGAGATCTCGAGGGTTTTTCTTACGTAATACATGGTTGAATTGAGAATTTAGAATTTAGAATTTAGAGATTACACCTTTCATCTTTCACCTTTCACCTTTCATATTCAGTGTGGTCTTCGATGCCGGCATCGCGGAGGGCTTGGATACGTTCGCGGCAGGTGCCACATTTTCCGCAGTGCTTCTCGCCTCCCTTGTAGCAGGAATAGGTCTCAGCATAATCCAATCCCAAGGCCTTGCCGTGTTCGGCAATTTCTTTCTTGCTAAGATAAGTGTAGGGGGCCCACACCTTAATGTTATCGTAGGTTCCTGCAGCCATCGCCTCCGACATGGCGTTGACAAAGGCCGGACGGCAGTCGGGATAGATGGAGTGGTCGCCGGCATGGTTGGCGATCATCACCCGTTTCAGTCCGTTACTCTCGGCGATGCCTGCAGCGATGGCCAGCATGATGCCGTTGCGAAAAGGCACCACCGTTGACTTCATGTTCTCATCGTCGTAGTTGCCATCGGGGATGTCGGCCGCAGTCATCAGCAGGGCACTCTTGAAATAGCGGTGCATGAACTCCAACGGTATGACGATATGCTTGATGCCCAAGCGCTGGCAATGAGTGATGGCACAGATGCGTTCGCGACCGTTCTGGGTGGAGCCATAGTCGAAAGTAATGGCCAAGGCGATCTCATCTTTGAACTCATAAAGCATAGTTGTAGAGTCCATGCCACCGGAGATGATGATTACAGAATCCTTCATTTCAGTTGTTCAGTTGTTCAGTTGTTCAGTTGTTCGGTTCCGTCATTGCGAGGAGGAACGACGAAGCAATCCACTTGTCGAGTAATAAGACAACGTGTGGATTGCCGCGTCGCTACGCAAAGCTCCGCTCCTCGCAATGACGGAGGAGGCGTTGCTTCACCATGTCTTGATGGTCGGCGTCTCCGTAATTGGCGAAAGGCTTGATGGATATGCCGCCGCGTGGATTGAACAAGCCGATGACCTCCAGATATTTGGGGTCCATAAGCTTGACGAGATCTTTCATGATAATATTCACGCAGTCTTCATGAAAATCACCATGGTTGCGGAAGCTGAAAAGGTAGAGCTTCAAGCTCTTGCTCTCCACCATCAGCGTACGCGGGATGTAATTGATAATGATATGTCCAAAGTCAGGTTGGCCCGTCTTGGGACAAAGCGAGGTGAACTCGGGACAGTCGAGCGTCACCAGATAGTCGTTCTCCGGGTGTTTGTTCTCGAAGGTCTCCAGCACCTCCGGCGTATAGTCATAGCTGTATTGGGTGTTTTGGTTTCCCAACAGCGTGACGCCTTTTAGTTCTTGTTCGTTTCGTGACATGGGATGGATTTTGGTTGCAAAATTAGGAAAATGTTCGCAATCAGCACGGAAAAAAGACTTACATTTGCCACACCAAACAATGAAAACTGACGACTAATAACAATTACCCAATATCATGAAAAGAAATTTCGTACTATTATTGGCTTCCAGCATTCTTTGCTGCTGCCTCTCCGTTTCTTGCAAATCGAGCAAGCAAGCCGCTACTGTTTCACAGGACATCATCGTCCTCTATGAGAACGATGTCCACTGCGGCGTTGATGGATATGCCAATTTTGCTGCCCTCAAGAATGAGATGAAGGCCTCCCATAAGTATGTCACCGTTGTTTCCAACGGCGATTTCGTCCAAGGCGGAAGCTTGGGTGCCGCCTCCCACGGGCGTAACATCATCAACATCATGAACGCAGTGGGATATGATTACGTCACCCTCGGCAACCACGAATTTGACTACGGCATCCCCCGTCAGATGGAACTCATGGAAGCTCTTGAAGCCGAATGCCTTTGCTGCAACTTCAAGGATCTGAGAACGGACAAACAGATCTACGAGCCTTATCATATCGTCAATTATGGCAATTTCGATGTAGCCTACGTTGGCATGTCCACGCCTTATACGATCAATTCCTCGACACCTACTTATTTCAAGGATGAGCAAGGGAATTACGTATATAGTTTCTGCATCGAGAATTTCTACGAGACAGTCCAAAACGCGGTCAATTCCGCCAGGGGGAAAGGCGCTGATTTCGTGGTGGTGCTATCACACCTTGGAGACGAGGACGAAGGTGAAGGCGGGATCAACTCTCCCAGCATGATCGAGAACACCTACGGCATCGACGTGGTCCTCGACGGCCACTCTCATAGTGTGATTCTGGATAGCATTGTGAAAAACAAGAATGGCGAGAATGTCACTTTGACATCCACGGGCACCAAATTCCAGTACATGGGCAGACTCACCATCAGTCCCAACGGCAAGTTCAAAACTGAACTCATCCCGACGGAATCGTACGACAAGAAAGACCCGTCTGTGCTGAAGGTCATCGAAGAGATCAAGGAGGGTTATAGGAAAGTCGCAGAACAAGTCATCTTCACCAGTGATGTCAAGCTTGCTGCTTTCGACGATCAAAAGAACCGCCTTGTCCGCAATCAGGAAACCAATATCGGGAACTTCTGCACCGACGCCTACCGGACAGTGTTTGGAACTGACATCGCCTTCCTCGGTGGTGGCAGTATCAGGGCCGACCTTCCCAAGGGCGACGTCACCTTCAACGACCTATACACCATGTTCCCCTTCGAGAACGGCACCTGCAAAGGCGAATGCACCGGTGAGCTGCTGCTCGACATCCTCGAGTTCTCCGTTTCCATCGCCCCTGGTGAATTTGGAGGCTTCCAGCAGGTCTCAGGTCTCAGGTTTGAATATGATTCCAACATTCCCTCCCCTGTGGTCTATAATGCAAATCACGACTTCGACGGTGTCAACGGCGAGCGTCGCGTCAAGAAGGTGGAGATCTTGAACAAAGAGACCGGAAAGTACGAGCCTTTGGATCCCAAAAAGACCTATACCTTTGCCGCTTCAAGCTATATAGCCATCGACCATGGCGACGGTTTCGCCATGATGAATCGTTGCAGTAACATCCAAGATGCGGGCATGCTCGACACCGACATCATCCAGAACTTCCTGGAGAACTACAAGAACAACCACGTCGGTGCCGAATACGCTGGCACTGAAGGACGGATCAAGGATATAAAGTAATCTGCAGCAACTCGTTTAAAGGCAGAGATAAATTGAATAATGGAGTATAAGCAAGATACCGATAAAACGACGACAGCATCTGAACCTTCCGCGATCTATACGGCTTCGGCAAAAAAAGTCAGCAAAAAGGAATTAGGTGAACAGTGTTTATCATTGGAAGAATCAAAACAGGGACTTCTCGAAATCGTTCACAAACATTTCCATCCGTAGCCATGGAAGTATTTATTGACAAGGAGGTTCACGAAAAGCTCATTTCCTTTTACCAAGCAGCATTATTACCAATAGGCGAACACATGCGGTTATTTTTATATAAGGTAAGCAAAAAGGGAGCGATAGACGTCATTGCGAGGAGCGAAGCTTAGCGCAGCGACGTGGCAATGACGTCTATCGTTCCCATTATAGTCACCTCAGCATTTTAACACCCAGAGGTAGCCTTCTCCAACCGCTTCATGATTGAGAAGATGAAGACGGCAGAGAGGAGGCAGAGCACCACGAGGACGCCCCAGACCATCCAGAGTGGCATGCCGGTGCCCCAGATGCGCGCTATGACGCTGGTGAGGTAGTTACCGATGGCCGTCACGCAGAACCAGAGGCCCATCATCATGCCCTTGTACTTGGGTGGCGCCACCTTCGTGACGAAGGAGATGCCGATGGGGCTCAGCAACAGTTCAGCGAAGGTCAGCACGAGATAGGTGCTGATAAGCCAGTTGGGCGAGACCAACGTGCTACTCACGCCACCTTGCGCCTTCAACTCGGCCGGACTGGCCAGCGAGAAGGAACAGATGACCAAGATGAGGAAGCCGAGGGCAGCAACGACCATACCCATGCCGATCTTACGCGGTGAAGACGGCTCCTTCCCTTTCCTCGCCAAAGCGCCGAACACTGCCATCGAGACAGGCGTCAGGGCGACCACGAAGAAAGGATTGAACTGCTGGAACTGCTGAGGCAGGATGTTGATGGTGTCGGGCATGGTCCTATAAAGCATTATTGCCAAACCCCACAGAAAAACAGTAACACCGCACAATATGCCTCTGTTCAAGGGTTTAGTGGCTTGGGCGGCACCGAACATCGTATAGATCGAGATGGCTATCAAAGTCAACGACCAGATATTGAAGCCAAACCGGGTAAGGCCCGAAACGGTGCTTTGCGTATAGTCGCGGGCGAAATACGTCAGACAGAGACCTGCCTGCTGGAACGACATCCAGAAGAAGATGACCACGGCGAAAACCATCACCAAGGCGGTGATGCGTTCGCGGGTCTGCTCCTTGGAGAGCTCCTCCACATGGACGGTGGTGTGTTCCATTGTCTTGGCCTGCTTGGCGTTCACGTCGGCGTGCTTGTACCACTTGCGGAAGCCCAGATAGATGGCCATGGAGAGAATCAGCGAGATGCAAGCCACACCGAAGCCGTAATTATAGGCTCCAGAGAGTGCATCAATATAGCTGTTGGCAAAGCCTGCCAAGTCGTTGATGTTACCTCCTTGTTGCACTGCCAAGGCCTCAAAGCTCGACAAAGCGTCGGCCGAGATGGTGCCATCAAGATATTGATGGGCCAACGAGGGAATTTGCGGCACGTAGGTGTAACCCGCCTTGCCGAGGAAGAGATCCGTCACTTTGGTAGCCGCCATGGGGGCGAACATCGAGCCAATGTTGATGGCCATGTAGAACAGGCTGAAGCCATTGTCGCGGAAAGCGCTGTATTTGGCTTCGTCGTAAAGGTTGCCCACCATCACTTGGAGGTTGCCTTTGAAGAGTCCCGTGCCGATGGCGATCAGTGCCAAGGCGGAGAACATGGTAATTTTTGCCGTCGAGGTAGCCATCGGCACCGCCAGCAGCAGGTAGCCGAGGAACATCACGATGATGCCCGTTCGGACCATCTTGCCGTAGCCGAAGCGGTCGGCCAGCATACCGCCGATGAGGGGCATGAAATAGACGCAGCCGAGGAAGATGCCGTAGATGTTACCCGCTTGTGCTTCGTTGTAGCCGAACTTGGCTTGAAGGAAAAGCACAAAGATAGCCAACATGGTATAATAGCCAAATCGCTCGCCCGTGTTGGCGAGGGCGAGGGCGTAGAGGCCTTTGGGATGTCCTTTGAACATATTTTTTAGAAGATAGAAGACAGAAGTAAGAAGTAAGAATTTTAACATGATAAAGGCTTGCCGAGGCAAGCCTTTATCATTTCATATTAAAAACCGATTATTTTGCGACTCGTTCAAGCCACTTCAACATGCCGAGCATGATCGACATCGAAACGAGGCAGATCAAGGCGAAGACACCCCAGGTCATCCACTGGTGCGGGAAAGCGTTCAACATTCTCACGCCGAGGAAGATCAAGAGGTTGCCGATAGCGGTGGCCGACAGCCACAAGCCTTGGCACATACCCACCATATGGCGAGGAGCGATCTTCGAGACGAACGACAGACCCAACGGTGAGATGAACAGCTCAGCCACGGTGAGGAAGAAGTACGTCACAATCATCACCCACGGCCCAGTCTTCATAGCCATCTTTTCCGCTTCAGGAAGTGCCTTGAAAGCGTTGCCCGAAGGATAGTTGTGAGCAATGGCGATAAAGATCAAGAAGATGTAGGCACAGGCAGCGATGAACATACCCAACGCAATCTTCTTAGGTGTGGAGACCTCTTTGCCCTTGCGAGCCAATGAAGCGAAGATCCACATGACGATTGGTGTCAGCACGATCACGAAGAACGGATTGATGAATTGGAGGATCTCAGGCGGAAGCGCGCTGGTATCCAAGAAGTCGCGGGCGAAGATGGACAGCGACTGGGCGTTCTGGTGGAAGGAGAGCCAGAAGAACACGGCGATACCCAACACGGCATACAGAGCAGCCATACGCTGTTTGATTTCCTTGGCGTCGGCTTGAATCTCAGCGGCGGAAACATTTTTGGTTTCAGCTTTGACTTTCTTGACTGGATTCGGCAGTTTGTGTCTGACCGCAATGAAGATGAACAGGGAGATCAGCATGGCCAGCACCGAGACGATGAAGGAATAATGAACGCCTGTGTTATACACCTGGAGATAGTTTTCACAGAAACCCGACAGGTTTTCGGCGGCACCAGAATAGTTTTGTGACAAGGCCGTAAGGTTGGTCATGTCGTTGCCTTCCATGGTACCCATGATGAACTTGTGGCACAGACGCGGGAGGTCGGCGTTGTAAACCAAGTCTTTGGTCTTCAGCCACCAGTCGCGGATGATGGGAGCCACAAACGGGGCGATCACGCCACCAATGTTGATGAACACGTAGAAGATCTGGAAGCCGCTATCGCGTTTTTCTTTGGCAGCAGCCAAGGCCTCGGGGCCTTTCTTGGCTGCTTCGGCCTCAAAGTCGTCATACAGTTGGCCCACAATAGCCTGCAGGTTGCCTTTGAAAAGACCGTTACCACAGGCAATGAGCAGCAAGGCGATCATCGCAAGGACGAAAGGCCATGACTTCATGCCACCACCAGTGCTGAACACGGGAATGGAGAGAAGGCCATAGCCGAGGGCCATCACGATGATACCGGTGATGATGGTCTTTTTGTAGTTCTGTGTGCGGTCGGCGATGATACCACCAGGAAGCGCAAGCACATAAATCAAGAAATAGAACACACCAAAGATCACGCCCGAGGTCTCATCGGAGATACCGAACTTGGAGCAGATGAACAGCACCAGCACGGCATTCATGATGTAATAGCCAAAGCGCTCGCCCATGTTGCTCAATGCGGCGGCGATCAAGCCTTTAGGGTGTTCATTTTTAGCCTTTCTCAGATAGAAAATCAAGAAAGGGATGACAATGATTAGGATCATGACAAAGACCACCAAGGTCCTGTGGTTTTGCCAAAGATTTGCTAATGTACCCATAATGTGAATTTTAATGATTATTTAATGATTAGATATTCCCTAAATAAGTCGCAAAGTTAAGTAAGTTTCGTGAAAAAACAAAAAAAAACTATTTTTGCACTGACAACCATCAAATTCAACAGCTTATGGGAAAGAAATACAGCATGATCCTATTGTTCCTGCTGCTGGCGACAGCGGGTTTTGCGCAGATCCAGCATTTTGAATGGCAGGGTGTTCAACGCGAATACTTGGTAAAGACCCCATCGGAGCATGGCGAGACCATGCCCATAATGTACTTCCTTCATGGTTTGGGCGACAACATCACCCGTTTGGACAACGAGTTCCATTTCCAGCAGATTTCCAATCGTTTCGGGTGGATGGTGGTGATACCTCAGGCGCTTTCACAGTCGGGCTCCACCATGTGGAACGCGGCGCTGATGAGCAGCAGCATCGATGACTCGGGCTTTCTGATGGCGCTCCTTGACACCCTTGCCGTGCAATATCCTGTCAATTTGGACAGTGTCTTCTTCACTGGCTTCTCGATGGGCGGTTTCATGACACATCGCATGGCCATCGAACACGGTGACCGCATGACGGCCTGTGCTCCCGTCAGCGGGCTCATCACCCATGCCATGGCCTCGCATACGGCGGTGGCACCTGTCAAAATGCTGCACATCCATGGCACCAACGACCCCGTAGTGGGGTACAACGGCAACTCACAGTATTTCGGAGGCAACCTCGGTCTGAATGTGGATGCCATCATCAATTACTGGAAGAACGCCAACCACTGCGTGGACGAACCGGTCATTGACACCCTGCCCGACCTCCACAACGACGGCCTTCGTTTTGTACGCTACACCTACGAGGGAGAAGCCGAATTACAACTCCTCAAGGTTATCGGTGGCAATCATACCTGGTATCACAATGAGAGCCAGTACGACATCGGCTATATGACAGAGATCCATAAATTTTTCACCACTGACAGCAGCGGAGGTTTGGGCATCGAGGAGCCCGAGACTTCAGAGCTTCGCCTTTGGCCCAATCCAACTTCAGGAACCTGTACGATCGAGGTGGATGCCGATACAGAGGTTACTGTTTTTGACCTCTTAGGACATTTGATGGCGAAGCATCAAGTCCACAAAGGTGAAAACACCATTGACTTAAGTGGATTCCAGCAAGGCGTGTATTTCCTCAAAACCTCGGAAGGTGCTATGAGAAAAATCATGGTAAGCTATTGATACAGTTCCTTGACCAGCTGCTCTCGCGACTGGAACAGGATTCCTCGAATTCCCACTTCGGTGGCTGCCCGGACGTTGTTGGGGTTGTCATCGATGAAGACACTTTCGGAGGCCTTGATTCCGAAACGGTCCAAGGCCAACTCAAAAATACGATGGTCGGGCTTCATCACCCGCACTTTTCCCGAAATCACCATGTCTTCCATCAAATCGAGCACCGGATAGACAGGACGCACCAATGCAAAGGTCTCCACCGACCAGTTGGATAGGCCAAAAACTCGATAGCCTTGTGCTTTCACGTCCTTGACCAGATCCTCCATACCTGGAATCTGTCCACCCATCATCTTCATGAATTCGTCGTAATACATACGGATTTCCTTTTCCCATTCGGGATGCTCGACAATCAGCTCGGCAGTACCTTCAGCAACAGGCCGACCATTGTCGTGCTGGGCATTCCACTCATAGGTGCAAATATTTGTTAGAAACCATTCGGCTTTCTCAACATCGCCGAAATAGGGATCGTAGAGATAATGGGGGTTCCAATCGAGGAGCACCCCACCGAAATCGAAGAGGATGTTTTTGAGCATGGTTTGGCTTTTTACGGATCGTATTCCTTATGCTTTTAGCGTGCAAAAAAGTAGCTGCGAGTACGTCATTACCTCCCGAACTTTTTGGTCACCCTCTTTAAGTTACTGGATGGAATGGACCAAGCGCACAACATTTCCAGTACTTCGATAATTCACACTATTATCAAAACCGAAATAACCACTGCCCAAATAAACACAGTACGCATAGTTAATATCACTATGAGTGGATGACCAGTAATTACA
>JAEEON010000048.1 GCA_016284305.1 Bacteroidales bacterium | reverse complement strand
CGTGATCCGCAACTTTGCGGATTCAAAATCTTTCCCCTTTTTCTTTTTCATTGATCTCAACAGCTTTCTTAAGTATGTCTTTGACGCGGGACTTCGAGACTTCGGGACAAAGGGTCGGCCCTTCGACTCCTTCGACAGGCTCAGGAACCGAGAGCTCAGGGACCTCACTCGCAGTCCCGCAGTCCATTAGTCCCGCAGTCCAAAGTATCATCCCTCAACTGACCCGTCAAGAGACCTGGGAAGAGTTTCTCGCCTATCGATTGCTGAAAGGCCGCTTTAACTGGCATGAGTTCGACGAAGCAGATGCCTTTGTGGAAAGGGAAGACTATCTCCCCTTGGCCAAAAAGATTGCCGAAGGCGAAGAACTGGGTCTCCCGACCAAGAAACTGGTCAACAAGATGGGCTCGGGCAAAAAACGCGTGGTCTACAGCTTCGCACCCGATGAGATGCTCATCCTCAAACTCATTGCCTTCCTGCTCTATAAATACGACGACCAGTTTGCACCCAACTGCTATGCCTTCCGTCGCGGCCTGAAAGCCTCCGATGCGGTCTTCAAGATCAACAAGGCCATCCGCAATCAAAAGATGTGGGCCTACAAACTCGATATCCACGACTATTTCAACTCCATCGACATCGACATTTTGCTGCCTATGCTGAAAGAGCTGCTTGCCGATGACCTACAACTATACCATTTCTTCGAGAAATTGCTGACCACCAACCTTGCCATCAGCAACGGTCAAGTCATCGAGGAAAAACACGGCGTCATGGCCGGTACGCCCACCGCACCTTTCCTAGCCGATGTCTACCTGAAGGAAGTCGACCGCTATTATTATAATAAAGGTGTGATCTATGCCCGCTATTCCGACGACATCATCATGTTTGCGCCTGACTATGACACTCTTCAACAATACAAAGACCAGATGTGCCATTTTTTGGCACAGTATCATCTGGAAGTCAATCCCGACAAGGAGAAGGTTTACTCGCCTGATGAGGCCTACGAGTTTCTAGGCTTCAAATGCCATGGTCACAACATCGACATCTCGGAAGCCACCAAAAAGAAGATGAAAGGCAAAATCTCGCGCAAGGCGCGGTCGTTGTTGCGTTGGAGCCATAAGAACCACATCGAGCCCGAAAAAGCCATGAAAGGTTTGATCAACTATTTCAACCGCAAGTTCTTTGAGAGCGACGACCCCGAAACGCTCACCTGGTCGCGATGGTTCTTTCCCGTCATCAACCAAACGGAAGGCTTGAAGGAAATCGACCATTATTTGCAACAATACATCCGTTTTTTGAGTACGGGAAAACACAATAAGACCAACTACAGAGTTGATTATGAGCAACTCAAGGCACAAGGGTATCGCAGCCTGGTTAACGAATACTATAAAATCACAACAAAAGAATAAATGCCACCAGTATTGGTGGCATTTATTATATTTGCAATAGATTTATGTAAGATTTGCTTCAAAAACTAAAGATTCCTTTCCCTCCACTGCTGGCTGAACGACTTGGCTGCAAACTCGGGCATGGGTCTTTCTTCACCCCAAAGCGGTCCCAACAAGCGCTTCATCTCCAACTTCTTGAAAAACAGCGGGCCGTCCATCTTTTTACGTGTCTTGCAATGCCAAATCATGGCTTTCAATAAAGATTCGTATCTTGCGCTACCCGTCTTTTCCATGATGGCTAAATGACGATTTTCTATGATTAAATCGTCTAACGGAATCTTCACGGGACAGATATCGACACACTTGCCACACAAGGAACAGGCGGAATTGAGGTAATTGTATTCCTCCAAACCCTCCATCAGAGGAGCCATCACTGTGCCCACCGGACCGATATGTTTTGTGCCGTAGGAATAACCGCCAATGTTCTTATACACAGGACAAATGCTGATGCATGCCCCGCAATGGATGCACGACATCACCTTGCGCTGGGTTTCATGCGCCAGTAACTGGGAGCGATTGTTGTCCAAAAGGATGACATACATCTGCTCGGGACCATTGCCAGTGGTGGAGGGACCAAAAGTGATGCTGTTGCAAGCCG
>JAEEON010000047.1 GCA_016284305.1 Bacteroidales bacterium | reverse complement strand
GCGGCAATTCTCCTTCCTTAAATATGTTAATGATGTGTCTTCTAATATTTGACTCCTCCCTTTCAAATAACACGGACATTTGGTCTGTTGTCAACCATACGTTTTCATTTTCTAAACGGACCTCAATCGAAGTCTGACCATTTTCGGCCTGATAAATCAAAATTTGGTTTTCCATAATTAAACTTTTTAAAAGGTTTTATAACAAATATTTCTGTTGTTATGTAGCTTGAATTATGGAAATATTTCATTCAGAATGAAAATTTTTCAAAACCTACCCGATAAAACATTCACTCCTTTTCATTATGTTTGCGAAGTAAATCGATTACCTATGACACTCGAAGAAGCCATCCGCACCCGACACAGCGTGCGGCAATACCTCGAAAAGCCCATTGAGGCAGAAAAGATCCAGCAACTGCAAGACCTCATCGACGAATGCAACCGCGAAGGTGGTCTTCACATCCAGTTGGTCACGGACGAGCCGAAGGCGTTCGCCAGCGGCATCGCCCATTACAGCAAATTCCGCGGCGTGTCCAACTACATCGCCATGATTGGCAAGAAAGGCGACGATGTCAATCTCGGCTATTACGGCGAAAAAGTGGTGCTACTGGCGCAATGCCTCGGACTGAACACCTGCTGGGTGGCGATGTCGTTCAGCAAGCAACCCGACCAATATAAGGTACTTCCCGACGAAAAGCTGGTTTGCGTGGTGTCGCTCGGCTATGGCGAGAATCAGGGAAGACAACATCCTCAGCGGAAAACGATTGCCGATGTGACGGAAGACCAACGCTCAACAGAAAAAGGGCTTCCTCTCCCCGACTGGTTCACCCGCGGCATGGAGGCTGCCTTGCTGGCACCCACGGCCATCAACCAGCAGAAGTTTGCGTTCGTTCTCCACGACGACAACAAGGTGGAGGCCCGCACCCGATTCACCTTGCTCAACGGCTACGCACCCATCGACCTCGGCATCGCCAAATGCCACTTCGAAATCGGTGCCGGAAAAGAAAACTTTGAATGGATATAGAACTATGTCAAAAGATAAAATCAACAAAACCAACGCGTGCAGGCTCCTGGACCAAAAGAAAATCCAGTATGAGCTGATACCCTACGAGGTGGACGAGAACGACCTTGGGGCGCAACATATCGCCGACCAACTGGGCGAGGACATCGACCAGGTGTTCAAGACGCTAGTGCTGAAAGGCGACAAGACAGGACACTTCGTCTGCGTCATCCCAGGCAACGAAGAAGTGGACCTGAAAAAGACCGCCAAAGTCACGGGCAACAAGAGCTGCGACCTCATCCCAATGAAGGAACTGCTGCCGCTCACGGGCTACATCCGCGGCGGCTGCTCGCCCATCGGCATGAAAAAGCCCTTCCCCACCTTCATCCATGAGACCTGCGAGCTGTTCGACATCATCTATGTGAGTGCCGGCGTCCGCGGACTCCAATTCAAGATCAACCCACAAGACCTCATCCATGCGGCTGAGATGACCGTAGCCGACCTATGTCCCTGATACACCGATATATTATTATCGCGCTCTTGTTCCTGGCAAGTTGCAATCGGCAACAGGTGGATTGCTTCGCTACGCTCGCAATAACGTCTGGCGACCCCTCGCAATCCCCCTTTGCTGAATGGACTGAAGGCAATGCCGATAACGAAGGTCGGGCCTTGCACACTTTGGTGCTCCACAACATGCCCGAAGGCTCACGTGTGTGGTTTCAAGAACTGTTTGACGGCAAGACCTCGGTGGAAGGCCCCGAGATGCATCATTACCAAGGCACTTCCTGGTATATCGACATTCCAACCAATGACACATTAAGGCGCACACACAGGTCCATCCCAACGGTTACGCTGAAATATTATGGCCGTCCCCTGCCCCGCCAACGTTGGGCCCCTGAGGCTTTCATCCTTCAACAAAAAGGCAAGCCCGACCTCTTTTTGGAAACGGTTTATCACTTCCAAACACTTCCTCCCGAAGGAGCCGCTCCTGAAGATTTCTCAAACCTTTACGAGGTCCAACCTGCCGACATCATCCCGCAAATCAAACGCATCCAACACGGCACCGAACCCATGGAAACGACTGAAACACATCCCAATGGCTGGTACCGCATCACCATTGACCACGAAGGCAACCCCAACGTGGAAGCCGACGACGAGGATGGGAAATATTATGCCCAAGTCACCATGGAAAAGCTATCACAAGATACCAATTCCGATGACTCCGGCTTAGCTTCTCTAGCTCCCATGACCCTCGAAGACTGGCCCGACCTCGCCTACCGCGGCTTCATGCTCGACGTGGCGCGTGAATTCCGTACCGTTGACGAAGTGCTACAAATCATCGATCTGATGGCCTCATGGAAAATGAACACTCTTCATTTCCATATCGCGGATGATGAGTCGTGGTGTCTGGAAATCAAGGGACTGCCTGAACTCACCGAGTTCGGCGGTCGCCATGCCCTTCCCGACTGGGATCTCCAAGAGACCCGAGCCTTGAAGCCTACCATCAACGGACGCATCGGCAATGCCACCTTTTACACCGCAGAGGAATACCAGCGGATCATCCAATACGCTTGGGAACGCCGCATTAGAGTGATTCCCGAATTCGACACCCCCGGGCATTCACGGGCTTCCATCAAAGCCATGCAAGCCTACGAACGACGCACGGGCGACAGCAGCTACCGCCTGCAAGATCCTGCCGACACCTCGCATTACTGGTCGGCACAGGACTTCACCGACAATGTGCTTGGCGTGGATTTGCCCAGCGTTTACAATTTTTATAACTTGGTGTTCGACGAAGTCATCAGGCTGCACCGTGAAGCCCATGTACCCTTGCCAGCCATTCACATCGGTGGAGATGAGGTTCCCGATGGGGCGTGGGCAGGCAAAGATCGACACGAGATGAAAGAGATGTTTATCAACGGCATGTTGGACCTCGCCGAGCAGAAAGGCATCCGTCTGGCCGGATGGGAAGACATCGCCCGAGGGTTGGACATCAAAACTGAAGAAAGACTCAAACGTTCGCTTTATTTCATCAACGTGTGGAACACCAAGGGCATCGAGGGCTTCCCCGTAGTGCTCTCTCCTGCCGCTTTCACCTACCTCGACTTGGCCTACAGTGCGGATCCACATGAAATCGGCCTCCATTGGGCGGGCTACGTGGACGAAAGAAAGACGTTCGAGCTCCAACCCAACGACTATCTCGGCGACATCATCGGCGTTGAGGCGGCACTCTGGTCTTCGCAACTTCGGAGTTTTGACGATGTCACCTATCAAATGCTCCCAAAAGCCCTTGGAATAGCTGAACGCGCCTGGAACGCCTCTGCAGACTGGCCCTCAGAAGACGCCTTCCACACCGACTTCAACCGCTTTTACAACATCTTCATCCAACGTGAAATGCCGGTTTGGGAGAGGAAGGGATATTCATTCAAGAAAAGGCATCCCTAACGAAAGATACTAGGGTTTTTCTTATATTTGCCACACAAAACAACACATTATGAAAAAGAAACGATTTCCCATATTGTTGGCATTGCTCTTGATCCTTCCCTTGTTTGCAGCAACGAATGAAGAGCATCTCAGCGCTACGCTTCAAGACCTTCGACACAGCCTGCGGCGCGACTATCGAAAGATGTCAAAGACCCAAGAAAGGCTGGCTGAAAACTACGAGAACCAGCACTTGGAGATGGTGGACATCATGAAACAATGCAACGAGCTGTCACTGCTGCTGTATTCCCAAAAGCAGGAATACACGTTCGACCTCTGCTATGCCCTTGAAAAAGTGACCAATGAATACAACACCTTCGAAAAAGACCGGATGCCTTACGATCGCATTGTCGGCAACCTCGACATAGAGATCGACCGCTATGCCCGACTGCTCGAATCGTTGCGACGGCTTCCTCCCGAACTGGACAACATTTACGGCATCGCCGACAGCTTGCTCTATCGAAACGATTCCCTTGACGAACAATACCTGCTCCGCACTTCGCAACTGGAACTGGCCGTTGAAGCCGCCACACTGTCCGACTCCATCGCCAATCCATTCCTCCTGGACGAGCAAGGCCAACAGGACCGCGACTCCTGTATCTTTTACGCCAGCGAACTGCTAAAGATGTATTTCGAAAGCAAGGCCATCGTGGTAGCCGACAGCATCCATTACAGCAACACCTACCTGCGTTTGAATGAGTCATACGAATATGCGAGCAACTATTACAAACTGCTTCAAAACCGCATCTTCGTCGAGGGACAGACGCCTTGGCCTGTCATCCTCGCGCATTTCGGACGTTATTGGAAACAAGCCAAGGAAGACACCAGGGAGAAATACGCCCCTTCCGATTTCGCAGAGATGCTCGCCACAGCCCAAGACAACCAATCCATCGACTCGCTGATGAAAGGGGTGGTCCTTGGCGACTCCACGATGGTAGAGCAGACCATTACCGAAAACCTCGAAGAAGAACAGGAGACAGAGACAGCCGAGGAAGTGGCACCGGTGAAGAAATATGAGTATTCCTTCCAGATTCTCATCGTCGCTTTCATCCTCATCGAATTTTTTGTCTGCTGGCTGATTGCTTACCTCTTACTGCTGCCCGTTTTCAAACACATCAAAGGCGTCAACAAGGTGATTGCCAAAGAGCAGCGGCGCTATGTCGCCATGCTGTTCGGCATCTTGATTGCCGTCCTGATCAACTGGAGGCTAGGCAACAACGGCATGCTCAACGCCAAAGCATTCAGCCTTACCAACACCTTCGTTTGGCTGCTGGCGGCCATCATCGGTGCCTTGCTCATCCGACTGAAACCCGAACAGCTCAAGAATGGCGTCAAACTCTATCTCCCCACCATCTTCACCGCCATCATCGTCATCGGTTGCCGCGTGCTCTTCATGCCCAACTCCTTGATGAACATCCTATTTCCGCCTTTCTTGATCATCTTTTTCTGCTGGCAGCTCATGATCTGCCTCAGACGAGGAAAACAAGCCGACAAGAGCGACCGTATCTTTGGGTGGATCTCCTTGGCGGTGACAGGCCTCGCGATGATCGTTGCCATTGCCGGATTCATCTTCGCTTCCTTGCTCATCCTCGTTTGGTGGTACTTCCAGCTGGCCACCATCCTCACCATCATCTCCATCTGGCATTTGATTGTGCGCTACAAGGAAAAACGCATGAATCCCAGGATCAGCGACTATCTTGCCCATATCACCAAGGTGACAGGCCAAAACAAGAAATCATACCTGTTCAGCGTGACCTGGTTCTACGACCTGGTCAAAAATGTCGTCCTACCCGTACTGATCCTGACCTCCCTACCATTCTGCATCCATCTTGCCATGGACGTATTCGACTTCCAAGATCTATACGACCGCATCTACTATCATCCTTTCATACAACTCACCAACGAAAGCGGTGCCAACACGTTCAGGATCTCCTTCCATTCCATCGTCCTCTTGATCAGCCTCTTCTTCGTCTTCCGGTACGCCAACCATGCCATTCATGCCATCTGGCAGCAAAGCCGCTACGCCCGCTTCCTGAAGAAGACAAAACGTGAGACCATCCACAAGGACGAGGTCAACCTCTCTCTCGGCAACAGCATCATCAACCTCGTTGTTTGGTTCATCTATATCATCGTCATTGTACTGACACTTCACATTCCAACGGGATCACTCAGCCTTGTGGCCGGCGGTCTCTCCGCTGGTATCGGTATCGCCCTAAAGGACATCCTCAACAACTTCATTTATGGCATCCAGTTAATGTCGGGCCGCATCAAGATCGGTGACTGGATCGAATGTGACGGCATCCGGGGCAAGGTCACCTCCATCAACTACCAGAGCACCCAAGTCGAGACGGCAACAGGTGCGGAGATGTCGTTCCTCAACGCCACCCTATTCAGCAAGAACTTCAGCAACTTGACGCGCTCCCATGCCTACGAGCTTGTCAAGATCGAAGTGGGTGTGGCTTATGGCACTGAAGTCAGGCATGTCCGCGAAATGCTCAAGGAGTCCATGCAATCGCTGATGACCAAGGATGCCTTGGGACGCGATATCGTGGATCCGAAGCGTGGCATCACCGTGGCATTCGGAGATTTCGACGACAGCGCCGTCACCATTGCAGTGAAACAATGGGTGTTGGTGGCCGAACGCTATGGGTACATCGACCGCGCCAAGGAAGTGATCTACGACACCTTGAACCAGCATGGCATCAGCATTCCGTTCCCACAGTGCGATGTGCACTTGGTGAAGGAATCATGATCTCTTTTTCTCCGTCAGGATCATAAACAGAATGGCAAAAAGAATCAAGACCACGCCAAAGGCCACGTTTAGGGTAAAGGCCTCCTTGAACGCCAAAGTACCGATAAAGATTGCCGTCAAAGGCTCGAGGATGCCCAAAACAGAGGTCTTGGTTGCGCCAACCGCTTTGCTTGAGGCCGCCAAGGTGATGGTGGCAATAGCCGTCGGCAGGATGGCGAGTCCCAGCACATTGAGCCAACTGACCGTATCGGGAACCGCGTTCAGATGAGTGCCGAAACCCGACAAGGCGAACAGCATCAACGATCCCACCAAGAAACAATAGAAAGTCAAAGTGAGGTTGGGCATGGTTTTGATTTGTTTGCTCAGGTTGACGATGACGATAAACAACGTGTAGCACAGACCTGAGGCGACCACAAGAGCGATACCGCGCCAATCGATGAACCCCCCTTTTCCATTCACGGAAAGCAACACGGCACCTGCCACACCCGCGAAGATAGAGACCCATGTCTGCCATGAGGGGAACTGCCCGAAGAACATCATGATCAAAGCAACCATGATGGGATACACATACAAAATGCTGGTGGCAATGCCTGACGGGATGTATTTATAAGCTTCGAAGAGCGTGATGCTGCAACCTGTAAAGAGCACACCCAGCAATACCATCAGCCACAATTGCTTTCCCGTGATGCGGATCTGCTTTTTTGCCAACAGCATGTACCCCAGCATCAGCAACGTGGCCACGCCATAGCGATAAAACAACAAAGAATTGACATCCAGTCCTTTATTGATGACTGGAACACCAAAAAGCGGGTTCATGCCATAGGTGATGCCTGAGATGATGCCTGCTAGATAACCCCAACGAATTGATTTGTCCTTACCCATGATACTCTCTTCAAAAATGGCTGCAAAATTAAGATTTTTCACCCAACGCATTGCCAATCCAACAAAAAGTTGTACTTTTGCCGCCGAAACCTCGGGTAGGTTTTAGTTCATTCATTTATAAATCAACTTAAAACATTAAATTATGCCAGCAAAAATCAGATTGCAAAGACATGGTAAGAAGGGTCAGCCTTTCTATCATATTGTAATTGCTGATAGCCGTTCACCACGTGACGGTAGATTCATTGAAAAAATCGGTACCTACAACCCGCTGCCGAACCCTGCGGAGATCAACCTGAAGTTTGACCGCGCCCTTTATTGGTACAGCGTGGGCGCTGTCCCGACCGACACTGTGCGCTCCCTGCTCTCCCAAAAAGGCGTCATGCTGAAGTACCACCTCCTCCAAGGTGTTAAGAAAGGCGCTTTGACTGAAGAACAAGCTGAGGTCAAGTTCCAGAATTGGATGAAGGAAAAGGAAGCGAAGGTTGCCAACGAAGCCAAGGCTCTTGAAGAAAAAGTTAGAGGCGAGAAGAAAGTGCGTTTGGAAGCCGAGAAGAAAGTCAATGAAGCCCGCGCTGAAGAACTTGCTAAGAAGAGACTTGCCGAGCTTGAGGCCAAGAAAGCTGAAGAAGCCGCCGCTCAAGCCGAAGCAGCTCCTGCCGATGAGGCTCCTGCCGATGAAGAAGCTCCTGCTGAAAACGCCGAAGCCTAATCCGGTCATCTTCAAAATCGCATAAAAAAGCCGCACATCGCGGCTTTTTTTGTTTTTTTACGTATCTTTGCTCTTTCAACATATAGGATATGAACAAAACCAAACGCTTCTCCGAAAAAACCAAATTGGCAGAACTGATCGCCAACAACGGCCGCCTGCTCCAACTCCTCCCCCGTTTTGGTATCGCCTTAGGCTTTGGCGACCGAAACATCGGTGAGGTTTGCCGCATCAACAATGTAAGCATCGATCTTTTCCTCAACATCTGCTACATCTATTCCGATCCTGACTACAAACCCAGTGTCACAGAACTTGACAAAATCGACATGCGCGGGCTCCTCTCCTACCTGAAAGCCTCGCATCGATATTATATGGATGAACGTTTTCCCCATATCGAAGAGCATCTGCAACGCATCATCGAAGCCAGCGGATACAAATACGGCCCCATGCTCAGCCACTTCTACGAGCAATACAAACAGGAAGTGGTTCAACATATCCAATATTATGAAGAAGAGGTTGTCTTCCCCTATATTGAAATGCTCAACAAAGGCCAGAAACCCACCTCATACAACATCGAAGAGTTCCGCCACAACCACACTAACATCCAGGACACGCTTGACGATATGATGAATATCCTCGTCAAATACCTCCCTGGTGATATTCTGCCCGCAGAACGCATCGAGATCTCTCTGGATATCATGGAGTTATCCGCGGATCTCAACCTCCATTCCCGCATTGAAGACCATCTCCTCATCCCCTTTGTCGAAACCCTTGAAAACACCTTGCCATGACACACCGAGTACTCATCTGTGAACCCTCCGAGATCATCTCTGTCGGACTCTCCGAGATCATCCAAGGCTTGGCGAGGTTCGAGGTAGTTGCTCGGCTCGACAGTCCCGAGCACCTCAACGAGAAGATTCTTGGTAGCGATGTCAATATGCTGATTATCAACCCATCGCTTATTGGTTATTCGGATAGAAACCTGATCTCTCAGCTCATGAAGGACTATCCAACGCTCTCCATTATCGCTTTGGTCACTTCCTATTACGACGCATCCCTCTTGAAAAACTACCATGGGGTCATCGGCATCAACGATTCAAAGTTGTCCATCATCAACAAGATCAATGATTTGGAACAGCATTTTGGAAAACAAGAGAAGAACAATGAGGATGTTGAGCTCTCCAAACGCGAAATCGATGTGCTGGTAGCCGTCGCCAAAGGCATGATGAACAAGGAAATTGCCGATTTGATGAACATCTCCATCCACACCGTCATCACCCATCGCAAAAACATCACCCGTAAGACTGGCATCAAGTCAGTGGCAGGTCTGACCATCTATGCCTTGCTCAACAACCTGATTGACGAGAGCGACTGCTTGTAAAACAGGAAAGCGTCGTTTTTGATCCGGTCGCGCAGTACCCGGCAGGCATCCAAATCTTGAGGGCAAGGGGAATCAAAACATTCATAAACAGCATCAAAAGCCGAAAGATCAAGGTCTGAAACACTTCGAGGCTGATACCCGCTCAAGTCGATCAGGCACTCGCGCATGGTCGTGATTACCAACCATGGGCAACATGCCGTTGGGGCCTTGCCTGCAGAGACGATTTCCCATTTTTCGGAATAGTCGCGAAGAAAAGCCGCAGCCATGGGGCCACAGCAATCGTCATGCTCGCTCAAAACCAATATCTTCATATGATAATATTTTTTGCGAAATTAAAAAATTGTTTTGTATCTTTGCAACTTCATTAAAAAACAAGCAAACAACACATAACTATGGGAAGAGCATTTGAATACCGCAAAGCGGCCAAGATGAAAAGATGGGGACACATGTCAAGAGTGTTTCCTAAACTCGGAAAACTGATTACTATTGCTGCCAAGGAAGGCGGACCGGATCCGGACATGAACCCCAAACTCCGTCAAGCCATCTTGAACGCCAAGGCGGAAAACATGCCTAAGGACAACATCGATGCCGCCATCAAGCGTGCTACCGACAAGGACGCCGCCAACCTCGTCGAAGTTACCTACGAAGGAAAAGGCCCCTACGGCATCCAATGTATGGTTGAATGCGCCACCGACAACACCACCCGTACCGTTGCAAACGTGAAGTCATACTTCAACAAATGCGGAGGATCCTTCCTCCCCATGGGCTCCCTCGAGTTCATGTTCACCCGCAAAGCAGTCTTTGAAATTGGAATGCCCGAAGGCATGGACAAAGACGAGCTGGAGCTGGAACTCATCGACTACGGCCTTGACGAGATCGTCACCGAGACGGACGAAGAAGAAGGCACTTCCACGACTACGGTTTATACCGCTTGGACCGACTATGGTGTCATGCACGATGCCCTTGAAGAACGCAAAATCAACATCATCAAAGCTAACTTGCAACGTTTCCCCAACAGCACAGTGAGCTTCACCGATGAACAGATGGTTGAAATTGAGAAATTCCTCGACAAACTTGATGAAGACGAAGACGTTCAAGCCGTCTATACCAACATGGAATAAAACTCAGTACTATGAATAGTCAATCTCTCCTTGCCGAAATACAAGAGCTTTCGAAGGCGGAGTTCAACTACTCATTTAGCACCGACTTAAACGAGTTGAATCGTCTTGGCTATGGATGCAGTGGCATTGTGATGGAAGCCCATGTCCTCTACTTTGAGATCAAAAACATCCCTACGATGCTCAAGACCGGTAGAAGACACGCTACCCGAGTGTATAAGATGTACCACCATGCCCTTAAAGAGGTCGCCAAAGAGACAGGCGGTCTCTTCAGCTGCATCTCTCCAGAGGGGTTCCTACTCATCTATCCCAAGGAAAAATACGATTCAGGATACGCCATCGACACGGCACTTAAAACCGCCAACCTCTTTAGCAAAACCCTACATGACACCATCGAGGAGCAAGCTCACGTCAACTTCTCAATCGGTATCGACATGGGCAACATCCTTTGTACCAAGGTGCAATCCGACAACGACACTGACCGCATGATATGGGTGGGTACCGCCATCAACAAGGCCAAAGCCATTGCCGATGAATGCAACCGTCCCTTCTATGTCGGAACCTCTGGCACCGTTTTTCAACATCTCGACGAAAACCATCGCTACACGACCAAGAAGATCCTTGGCATAAAAAAGCAGGTGGAAATCTGGACCACTGTTTCTTACCAGTTTGAAAACGTCAAGAAACATCTGCATCAAACCAACCTCTTGAAATCATTTGAAGACCAATAAACCACCCTTTGGGCATGAACATAGCAGTAACAGGATGTCATGGACAACTTGGCAACGAGATGCAAAAGATCGCTGCTGCCAATGCCTTGCACCAATGGTTCTTCTCGGATATCGACAGCCTTGATATTACTGACCCAATCGCTGTGGAGCGATACTTCAGCGAACATCGCATCGACTGCTGCATCAACTGCGCTGCTTATACCGCTGTGGACCGAGCTGAAGACGATGTGGAGATGGCTGAGAAAGTGAACGTCCATGCCTCAAAGGTTCTGGCTGAAACCTGTCACAGTCAAAACGCCCTGCTGATTCACGTCTCCACCGACTATGTCTTTGACGGAAAAGGCACCCAACCCTATCGTGAGACCGACCCCACAGGACCCACCTCGGTTTACGGCAAGACCAAACTCGCTGGCGAACAGGCAATAAAAGACAGCGGATGCCATTATTGCATCGTTCGTACTGCATGGCTCTATTCGGCGACAGGCAAGAACTTCGTGAAGACCATGCTCAGCCTTGCCGAGACGCACGACGAAATCAACGTGGTCTGCGATCAACATGGTAGTCCTACCTTTGCGGGCGACCTGGCTCAGGGAATCATGGCACTTGTCTCCCATTACGGCAAAAGACCGGTAAAGGAAGTCTTCCATTTCACCAACGATGGGATCACCTCCTGGGACGTCTTTGCCAAAGCCATATTTGAACTCGGAGGGAAAAGCTGCAAGGTCAACTCCATCACCACCGATCAATACCCCACTAGAGCCACACGTCCGGCCTACAGTGCACTAGACACGACCAAGATCAAAGAGACACTTGGCATCCGAATTCCTTTCTGGAAAGACAGCCTTGAACGTTGCATCAAAGAACTGAATTCACAACCATAAAAATTAATATCATGACAAACATCGATCCAAAAATAATGGAAAGAGCCCAAGCATGGCTCACCGACCAATATGACGAAGAGACCCGTAAAAAGGTCCAAGAGCTTATCGACAACGACCCTAACGAGCTGACAGAGAGTTTCTACCGCAACTTGGAATTCGGCACAGGAGGCCTTCGCGGCATCATGGGTGTCGGAACCAACCGCATGAACATCTATACGGTGGCCATGGCAACCCAAGGCTTCGCCAACTACATCAAAATGATGAACCCCGGTGAGAAAGAGCTGCGCGTGGCTATTGCCTACGACTGCCGCAACAACAGTCCTGCCTTCGCCAACATCACCGCCGATGTCATGTCGGCAAATGGCATCAAGGTCTATCTCTTCGACTGCCTCCGCCCCACCCCAGAACTCTCCTTCGCTGTGCGTGAGCTTCACTGCCATGCCGGTGTGATGGTCACCGCTTCACACAACCCCAAGGAGTACAATGGATACAAGGCTTATTGGAACGATGGTGGCCAGCTGATCAGTCCTCACGATAAGAACGTCATCGCCGAGGTGGAAAAAATCACCGACCCTTCGATGGTCAACTTCAAACGCAAACCCGAGCTTATCACGATGCTTGACGAGCGTTTCGACGACATCTACCTGGAAAAGGTGTTTGGACTCTCCCTCTCTTTGGATTTGATCAAGAAGCACAAAGATCTCAAGATCGTCTATACCCCAATCCATGGCACGGGCCGTCGCTTAGTGCCCGAGATTCTTAAGCGCAAAGGCTTTGAAAACGTCTATTGCGTTGAAGAACAGATGGTTGTTGATGGCGACTTCCCCACTGTCAAATCCCCCAATCCCGAGGAACCGGCTGCCATGGCTTTGGCCGTCAAGAAAGCCCAAGAGGTCAATGCCGACTTAGTGCTCGCCACCGACCCTGATGCCGACCGCGTGGGTTGCGCCGTGAAAAACGAGCAAGGCGAGTTCATCCTTCTCAACGGCAATCAAGCTGCCAGCGTATTCCTCTACTATCTGCTCACCCGTTGGAACGAGCTCGGCAAGCTCACTGGCAAAGAGTTCGTTGTGAAGACCATTGTCACCACGGAACTGCTGTTTGAGATTGCCAAGAAGTACAATGTCGATCGTTATGATGTGCTGACCGGCTTCAAATACATCGCAAGCAAGATTCTGGAGCTGGAAGGCAAGAAACAGTTCATCGGTGGTGGCGAGGAAAGCTACGGCTACCTTGCAGGTGACTTTGTCCGCGACAAAGACGCCGTCATCGCCACCAGCCTTTTAGCTGAAGCTATGGCATGGGCTGCTGAGCAAGGCAAGACCTTCTATGAGTTGCTTTGCGACATCTATCGTGAGTTCGGTCTTTATAAGGAAAAGCTGGTCTCGCTTACCAAGAAAGGCATCAGCGGTGTCGAAGAGATCAAAGCCATGATGGCCCGATTCCGCGAGACCCCACCTACCGAGATCTGCGGCGAGAAAATCGTTGAAATCAGGGACTATAAGACGTTGGAAGCCAAGAATCTATCCTCTGGCAAAGTCACTCCTATCAACCTTCCCAAATCTGATGTATTGCAGTTCTTCACGGAGAGCGGGTCAAAAATCAGCATCCGTCCCTCAGGCACTGAGCCTAAGATCAAGTTCTACTTCAGCATGAAAGGAAAGATTGACGGTAGCCTCGAGGCTTCGATGAAGGCCTTGGACGAGAAACTTGAAGCTGCAGCAGCGTTGCTTATCAAATAAGCCTCACTCTTCCATCTGGTTGGCTATCCTATTGACAGCCTTCACGGCTAACTCGTAATTAGGTTGCTGCTTCAGCACCTGAGAATAGATTGTTTTGGCTTGGACATAATCACCCATCTGCTCCAAGACATGTCCTTTGTTATACAAGGCATCGAGGTAGTTGGGGTCGCTATCCAGGGACTGGTTGAAGTAATCCAGAGCTTTTTGGTTGTCGCCAAGGTAAACAAAATACACATATCCTTTGTTGAAGAGCAGTCGGCTGTTGCCAGGTTGCATGGTGAGCAGGGTGTCATAGTGAATCAATGCCTCTTCAGGTTGGTCATGATCCTGGAGATACAGGGCAAGTTCATAACGAGCCAGTGGTTGGTCGGGAAAACGCGTCACCGTTGAACGCAAGAACTGTTCCGACAAAGGGTTGTTTTGGGCGCCATAGATCTTGCAGACCTCGTAGTTGGGATCGAAGAAATCGTTGTCCTGTTCACGTGCGGTGAGGAAGTTCTTCAATGCAGAGGTCGTATCCTGTTTAGCCATAAAGATCATCCCCCTAACGAAATAGGCTCTTGGATTGAAGGTGCTGACTTTCATCGCATTGTCGATATAACCCAAAGCCAAGTCATAGTTTTGCTGGAGCATGTTGATCTCTGCCAGCTTCACCATCGGTCGGCTATCATAGGGATCGATTTCCAGGGCACGGTTCAACGTGGCGGTGATGTTAGCTTGGTCGCCAAGCATGTAATAGATGTCGGCCAGCATCAGGAAAGCGTCGATGTTTTTAGGGTTAACTTCGATAGCTTTGGTGACATCCACCATGGCGGCACCGACCTGTTCACGTTCCACATAGGCTTTGGCACGTTGCAGGTATAGGTCAGCCCGGTTTTCGTCCATGGCAATAGAGTCGGTCAACAGTTCGATGACATCCTTTGTAGTCTCTGTAGGTTCTGGAGCGGCTTGCTTTGGTGGTTTGGGGTCGTTGTTGCAAGCGGCAAGAAGCAGTGCCATTGCGAGGCACATCACAACCAATCTGTTCATCATCCCAAGTGTTATTCAGTCTTTTCGAGGGCTTCCAAAATCTTTTCCGACAACTCTTCAGCGAGTTCCGGGTTATCTTCGATGAGTCGTTTGACGGCATCGCGGCCTTGTGCCAGTTTCGCGTCGCCATAGCTGAACCAAGAGCCACTTTTCTTGATGACATTCGTTTCCACGCCGAGATCGACGATTTCGCCTGTACGTGAGATTCCCTCACCATAGAGGATGTCGAACTCAGCCTTGCGGAACGGCGGAGCCACCTTGTTTTTCACCACTTTGACTTTCACACGGCTGCCGGTGACGTTGTCGCCGTCCTTGATTTGGCTAACCTTACGGATGTCGAGACGGATGGAGCTATAGAACTTAAGGGCATTACCACCCGTGGTCGTCTCAGGATTGCCGAACAGAACACCCAGCTTCTCACGTAATTGGTTGATAAAGATGCAGATACAACCCGTCTTGTTGATGGTGGCGGTCAGTTTACGCATGGCTTGTGACATCAGTCGTGCTTGCAGGCCCATCTTGCTATCGCCCATCTCTCCTTCCAGTTCGCTCTTCGGGGTCAAGGCGGCGACAGAGTCAACCACGATGACGTCGATGGCACCTGAGCGGATCAGGTTCTCTGCAATCTCCAAGGCTTGTTCTCCATAGTCGGGTTGTGAGATCAACAAGTTTTCCACATCGACACCCAGCTTCGCTGCATAGAAACGGTCGAAGGCATGTTCAGCATCGATAAAAGCAGCGATGCCGCCTTTTTTCTGTGCTTCGGCAATGACATGGAGCGCCAAGGTGGTCTTACCCGAACTCTCAGGGCCAAAGATCTCGACGATCCTTCCTTTGGGGAGTCCACCGACGCCCAAGGCATAGTCGAGGCCTAATGAACCCGTGGAAATCGACTCCATCTTCTCCGCTTCTGCACCGAGCCGCATAATGCTGCCTTTTCCGAAATTCTTCTCAATGTTGCCCAAGGTCGCCTCCAAAGCCTTCAACTTCTCCAGCTTGATCTTTTGGGCATCTTCCTGTACTTTTTCTGTTGTCATAACTGTATATTTTAAATTATTATTATCACGCTTTGCTTCCAACGGCAAATATAACACGATTTGACCAATAAAAGCTCGATTGTTGAATTATTTTCTAATCTTTTTTTGATGGTAGTCACAAATGTCAGCGATGCCACAATGTTCACAATCAGGTTTTCGGGCGTGGCAGACATAGCGTCCATGCAGGATTAGCCAATGGTGGGCCGTGGAAAGCACCGATAATGGCAGATGGGCGACCAAAGTCTTTTCCGTTTCAAGCACGTTTTTCGAGTTTTTGGTCAAGCCGATACGGTTCGAGACCCTGAACACGTGTGTATCCACCGGCATCGCCGGCTGTTGAAAAGCCACGGCCATCATGACGTTGGCCGTCTTTCGACCAACACCGGGCAAGCGCTGCAAGTCGTCGAGATTGTCCGGCACCACGCCACCAAACTCCTCTACCAGGACCTTGGCCATGCCTAGAAGGTTCTTCGACTTGTTGTTTGGATAAGAGATGGACTTGATATAGGAATAGATTTCCTCCACCGTTGACCCTGCCATCGACTCAGGCGTAGGAAAACGTTCAAACAACGCTGGTGTGGTCATGTTCACCCGTTTGTCGGTACATTGGGCGGATAGAATGACTGACACCAAAAGCTCGTAAGGATTACGGAAAACCAGTTCTGAGCCTGCCGTTGGCATTTGTTCCTTGAAATAGCTCACAAAAGAATCGTATTTCTGCTGCAACTTCGTTGTTCTCATGGTCAAACAGAATTAGCGAGGCAAAATTACGTTATTAAAAGTTAACATCAAAGCCTGATTTTCTTATCTTTGCAACCGCTTTCAAAAAACGCAGATGAAGACTCACCTCTTTTTATTAATGGTTTTGCTGATTGCGTTTTCTACGTGCATGACGCCTCAGAAACATCTTCCCGACGATTCAGCCGACACCATTTTCTTGGTCGCGGACAGTCCGAGGGTGGAAAAACCGATGCCTTTTGCGGATACCATGTACGCATCGGCAGAGAGCATCATGTATGTCATCGACACTTTTGAAAACGACATCGACGGAAAGCTTCAAGACCTGAATGACCTCTATGAGGACACGCCTGGCATCTTCACTTTCAGAGGATCGATTTCCCGAAACCCCAATTTCTTTGGGCGAATCCATGGCGATTCATTGAACATCACCACTGATTGGGTGTTCACCACCAATACCGACACTTCACACACCAGCCACGGTGTTTGGGGAGGAGGTACTGGGTGGACTGGCCAACCTCTCTACATCCATTGGCCCGACAGCCTGCAAGAGTTGGTGGTAGCCTCGCTTTGTGGCAAGGTCTATTTCATCGATTTCCAAACAGGCGAGGCCACTCGTGAAGCTTTCGACACCCGTAACGTGCTCAAAGGAACACCTTCGTTCAATCCATGGTTTAACGGTGATCTGTATATCGGCCATGGCGTCCAAAAACAGTCTGTCTTTGGCCATGTCGTTTACAACATGTTCCAATCAGAGGCAACGTACACTTTCGGCAAGGACCCGAAAGCCTGGCGCAGCTGGGGTGCGTATGACTCCTCCCCCATCATCCTTGGCGGATTCCTCTTCCGTCCTGGCGAGAACGGCACCCTGTACAAATATTATGTCGCTGACGACAGCTTGCGGCTACATTCCACCTTGAGGTACTCCATGAGTAAATACAAGAGCAGCCCAGGCATCGAGTCATCGATGGCCGTCTGTCGCAACTACGGCTATATCAACGATAATGCAGGTAATATCATCTGCTTGAATCTCAGTACGTTGAAACCCGTATGGCACTACTTTAATCACGATGATTCCGATGCGACTCCCGTGGTAGCCCTTGAAGACGGTATCCCCTATCTTTACTCTGGATGCGAAGTGGATCGACAGGGTTCGTCAGGATCGTCCTATTTCGTGAAACTCAACGGCCTCACTGGTGAAAAAGTTTGGGAGGACACCATCCGTTGCCGACGCATCAGTTTCAACGACAAGTCGCTCGATGGGGGAATGTATGGCTCTCCCTTGCTTGGAGGAGGCGATTGTAGTGACTTGGTCTTCAACAATTTCTGCATCAACACCACAACGGAAAAAGGCTGTCTGATTGCTTTTGACAGGCATGATGGCAGCATCCGTTACCGGACCTCTACCCGTCAGTACTCCTGGTCGTCGCCCATTGCTTTCTACAACGACAACGACGAGATGTTCATTTTCACTGGCGATGCCGCGGGCTACGTTTATCTCATCAAAGGCAAGACCGGTGAAATCGTAGCGAGCACAAGGGTCGGAAGCAACTTCGAGTCCTCACCCATCGTTGTTGACGACAAAATCATTTTGGGGTCTCGAGGCAATAAAATATTCAAAATTTCGTTAGAATAGTTTCAAACCATCCTATTGACGACTTCAATGAGAAAGATACTCATCTTCATTATATTAAGTCTTTTTCCCTTGATGCTTTCGGCACAGCTTTATGCGTGTCGTGACTCCATCAAGAACTGTTACGATTTTTGGCTGTACGTCCCCAAGGACTATAACCCTGCGGTCTGTGAGAAGCCCGTGATCATCTTCCTTCATGGGAAGAGCTTGTGCGGCACCGATTTGTCAAGAGTCCGCGAATATGGCTGCATCGATGCCCTTGGCATGGGACGCAACATCGATGCTTTTGTCATCGCTCCTCAGGCCCAAAGCGCATGGAATCCTGAGAAGATCATGCAGATTTACGATTGGACCAAGGAGCGATACACCGTCGATACCAACCGGCTTTATGTGCTTGGCATGAGCATGGGCGGTTATGGGACCATCGACTTTACTGCCACCTATCCCGACAAAGTCGCTGCAGCCATCGCCTTATGTGGTGGCGCCACCAAGAAACAGCTTTGCGGCCTCAACGACGTCCCCTTATGGATTGTTCACGGCACCGCAGACAACCTCGTTCCCGTCAGAGCCTCCGAAAAAGTCGTTGACTCCATGTGCTCTTGCGGAGACACAAGCCTGCTCATCTTCGACCGACTCGAGAAAGTCAACCACTCCAGACTGGCCAGGGTCTTCTATCTTGACCAGACTTATGACTGGCTCTTCTCCCACTCGTTGAGTGACTCCATCAAGACCTCCAACCACATCTACTCGATGACCAAGGACATTCTCGACAAAGCTTACAAGGGCCTTCATCGCACCAACCTCGACGTCAAAGACTCCAAGCCCAAGCCTTATTATTCTGCCACTGACTTGGAGTATTATTATGTAAAAAAGGGAGATAACCTAAACTCCATCGCGGCGAAGTTCCACACCTCGGTCGATAAACTGTGTCAACTCAACCACATCCACAAAGAGAGCATCTTGAGGATTGGGCAAAAGCTCAGGCTAAGATAACAAAGGTCAATAAACCATCACCTTTCTAACAACTTCGTTCTGGCCATCTGTGGCTTTCAGGAGATATACGCCTCTGCCACAGTTGAGGTTGATGTCACCTTGCGTAAACTGGAGTTCCCGGTGGATGAGACGTCCTGTGAGGTCAAACACCTCTACTTTCCAACTGCCTTCGAGAAGATCCAGGAAGAAGTTGCCCTTAGAAGGGTTGGGATAGAGTGTCATCGTTGGTTCCTGCTCAACTTCCACCGACCATACGCCATTGCAGTTGAATTCGAAACGCAGTTCGTCAGTGAACGACACCGAGTTGTCAACCTTGAAAAGCAGGTTACCCGCAGCATCGCTAACACGGATGATGCCATTGAAGCCATTTGACAACGAATCCAAGACACGGAGGCGGTAGCAGCCTGCGTTCATCACTCCTGTCTCGTAAACATAGGACTGGTTGGGCTTGTCGAAATGGTAGTCGAGGACCACTTCGTTCGTTTCCAACTCTAGGACCTGGATATTGGTCTCTTCGGGAAATGCATCCGTCTTCACTTGCAACTTGAGAAAACCGTCGATCATGACAGGTTCTCCAAGGTTGATACTCATTCTGTTGTCACCGGCATAACCTTCCGGATTACCATTAGGTTCAACCACTTCGAAGGTCACTTGCGTAAGGTCTCCTACTTCAAAATCCGACATCTGGAAGTCAACGTTCGAGCCAGGCAACAAACTGCCCGTCCACTCCTCACGATAGATTTCCGTTCCATTATCCAAAGCCACCACCTGGAAACTCGTAACCACCTCTTTTCCACTATTATTGACAGTGAGGATGGGGTTAATCATCCCTGAGCAGACGCTGCTGGCATAGTTTTTCACATTCTTCAGCACCAAGTCATAGTCCAATCCGAGATTCAAGGAGAGACGAACAGCTTGATAGACCTCTTTGGTACCCGAATAGTCCTGCACCCAAGCTGTCAGGTAGCAGTCGTCTTTGGGCCAGTTCATCGCAAAAGTCTCATTGATGGTCATGGAAGGACCCACGAAAGCCGTACCCAGCTGATTAGGAATCATATCGCGGCACACATGATGGAGGCCCTGCATTCCCATCCAAGAAACATCAATGTTGCTTTGGGTAAGAGCGATCAACACCTTAGGGTTTGTGGCATTGCATTGACCTACTTGATTCACCGTGCAATGGACAGTCCAGATGCCGTCATCGCCCGGTTCACAAGTCAAATCGATGGTAAAAGGACTCGGTTGGTTGATCCGTTGATTGTATCGGCTGAGATAGTACGAATAATTGGTCTCACTTGCACTGCCGCCACCTTCAAAAGTCAGCACACCGTCAGCCTTTAAAGTTGGAAAGCTTTGCACGCCATAGTAATTTGCTCTAGCTTGAGTCTCAGAAGTATAATACGCAGGTGTGGAGAACGCACTGGTATGATAGGCAACGGGAGCAATGGGTTTCCCTTCCTCAAGCAGTTGAGCCACGGCGTTGGCAGCTGCCGGGCAATATGGGCATCTCACCCCAGTAAACAGTTCGAACAGCACACATTCACGAGCCACATTCTCTTTCGTCTCTTTCGTCTGAGCTACTCCTGAAGCCAGGAATAACATAAGCATACTAAAAAATAAGGTAGTTTTTTTCATAGTTGATGCGTTTGGAATTTTTTGCAAATTTATAATTTTTTAATTTTGCCGCGCATTTTTGATTCAAAAAAAAAGATGGACAACAAGACACGTAATCCCAAAATCATCGGTGCCCTTGCCGTGGCTGCTTCCGCTACCCTTTGGGGTGTTGACGGCATCTTGCTAACACCACAGCTCTACAACTTGAATACTGCTTTCGTCGTCTTTGTCATTCACCTCTTCCCTTTCCTGTTGATGAACTTCTTCTTCTTCAAGCAGTACAAACTGTTGGGCACGATGAGCCGCTCCGACCTGTTTTATTTTTTCATGATTGCGTTGTTCGGAGGAGCTCTGGGGACTTTGGCAATCGTCAAATCACTGTTCTTGTTACATTTCAACAACCTGTCAGTCATCGTTTTACTACAAAAACTCCAGCCCATTTTCGCTGTCATCTTGGCACGAATCATCCTCAAGGAGAGAATTAAAAGGCATTTCGTACTTTGGGCAGCCGTGGCGCTCATCGGAGGCTATTTCCTGACTTTCGGATGGGCATTGCCCGACTTCACTACGGAAGGAATGGCCACGGTGTATGCAGCCTTGCTTTCTTTATTGGCAGCGTTTTCCTTTGGCAGTTCCACCGTGTTTTCCAAAAAGATTTTAGGACATTATTCGTTCTATAGCTCCACCTTCTTCCGCTATTTCTTCACCACGGTAATCATGTTGGTCATCGTGTTAATCACAGGACATATCGGTGACTTCACCCTGATCACGCCACGAAACTGGATGTTCATTGCCCTTATCGGCTTGACCACAGGATCCGGAGCTATCTTCCTATATTACTATGGATTACGAAACGTCAAGGCCTCCATCTCCACCTTCCTCGAACTGATGTATCCAATCACTGCCGTGGTGCTCGATTATTTTGTCAACAAGACGGTTTACAGTCCCGTTCAATGGATTGCGGCATTTGTGATGCTTTTTGCCATCGTGATGTTGAACTTCCGTTCCAAGTCGGACTCCAATTGAAAAAGATTTCGTATTTTTGCAGTTTATAACGAAAAAACATGATACTGACGAAAGGCATTCGGAAATCATTCGGCACTTTGGAGGTACTTAAAGGCATCGACCTTCACATCGCCAAGCAGGAGATCGTGAGCATTGTTGGGGCTTCCGGTGCCGGCAAATCGACTTTGCTTCATATCATCGGCACCTTAGACCGAGCCGACCAAGGCTCGTTATTCATTGACGGGACCGAGGTCAACAAGCTCAACGACAAAGCGTTGGCTGACTTCAGGAACAAGAACATCGGATTTGTGTTTCAGTTCCATCATCTGCTCCCCGAGTTCACTGCCTTGGAGAACATATGCATCCCTGCCTATATCGGGGGAAGACCTAAAGAAGAAGCCATGAAGCATGCGCTCGAGCTGCTCGATTACCTGAATTTGACTGACCGCAAGGACCACAAACCTTCGGAACTCTCCGGCGGCGAACAGCAGCGCGTAGCCGTAGCCAGGGCACTCATCAACAGACCAGCAGTGGTGCTTGCCGACGAGCCGTCAGGCAACCTCGACTCCAAATCGGCACAGGAATTGCACCAATTATTCTTTCGGCTTCGTGATGAGTTCCAGCAAACTTTCGTCATCGTCACCCACAACCCGGAACTGGCTGCCATGTCAGACCGGACCATTACAATAAAAGATGGAAACATCCGTTAATTGAGAATTGAGAAATGCGAAGCATTCAACGAAGTTAATTGAGAACTGAGATGAAAAAGAGAATACTATTTGGAATCTTGTTTGGAGCCGCAGTGTTATGCTCAACGGGCGTCCAAGCTCAGAATGCAGAATCCTACGAATCACTGATGCGAAGTGGCAATACCAAATTCGCTTCCAAAGACTATATCAGTGCCAAGACCTATTATGAAATGGCACTGAAATTAAAACCCAAAGACACTGAGGCGAAAAAGAAATTGGACGAGACCCTGGTGAAGATCCAACAGGACAGCGAACGGCAAGAGGTCTTCTACGCCCATCTCGATGCTGGCGATGCCCTTAACGCACAAAACCGTTACGAGGAGGCTCTGGCCGAATATGACAAAGCCTTGGCTATCTTCCCAGAAGACAAGTATGTTGGCGGACAAGCACAAGCTATTCGTGACATGCTAAAAGAACGCCAAGACAAACAAGATTCCTATGACCGCGCCATCGCCCAAGGCAACGAATTACTCGAAGGCGAAAATTTCGACGCCGCTATCATGCAGTTTGAGACTGCACAATCCATCTTCCCCGAAGACAAACTGCCCAAGGAACGTATCGCCGAGGCCAAACGGCTGCAACAGCTTTACAACGACAAGGTGACCCTCTTCAACAAGTTGGTGGAAGAAGCCAACCAGCTTGCCTTGCGCAAGAACTTCGACGGTGCCATCGCGAAGCTGAACCAAGCTTTGGAACTCTTCCCCAACGATGCCACGGTACAGAACCAGATCCAAAGCTACCAAGGATCCAAAGACCTTAACGACCGCTACAACTCGTTGATTGCCGAGGCAGACCAGCTCTATGAGACCAAGGCCTATAAGGAAGCCAAATCAAAATACCAGAGCGCCTTGAACGTCGTCGCCGGTGACGCCTATGCCATGGAGATGATTTCACGTCTCGACCCGCTCATCGCCCAACAAGACGCCGAAGAGGCCGCTCGCATCGCAGCAGAACAAGAAGCAGCTCGTTTGGCTGCCGAGGCTGAAGCTGCGAGACTGGCTGCTGAGGCAGAGGCTGCACGCTTGGCCGCCGAGGCTGAGGCTGCTCGTATCGCTGCAGAACAAGAAGCAGCAAGACTGGCAGCTGAAGAGGCAGCACGTATCGCCGCCGAACAAGAAGCTGCTCGCTTAGCCGCTGAAGCCGCTGCCGAAGCCGAACGTCAAGCCAAGATCCAAGAGATCCTGGATGCCGCCAACGCACTCTTCAACGAAGAGAAACTCGTGGAGGCAAAACAAAAATACCAAGAAGTGTTCACCATCGACGAAGGCAACGCCACCGCCACTGCTAAAATCAACGAGATTGACGGCATCTTTGCCCAGATTGCTGCCGCTGCTCAACAACGTTACGATGAGGCCATGGCAGCCGCCAACCGCTTCATGAACGATGAGAACTACCGTGAAGCCGTATCCCAATACAATCTCGCTTTGGTGGCCAAACCAGGTGACGCCGAAGCCACTGAGAAACTTGCTGAAGCTCAACGCCTCGACAACCAAAAAATGACGGAACTGCGCGCCCAGTATAACCGATTCATCAAGGAAGGCGACAAACAGTATGCCGCCAAGGCCCTCGACAAAGCCGTTGAGAACTATGCCAAGGCTGAAGAACTTGGCTTGGGTGAGCCCTACCCCATCGATATGATCAACAAGATTAACAAGATCATTGAAGAGAACAAGCTCTACGAGCTCAACAGCGAGGCCTTCACCATGACAGCCAACACCCCAAAACGATTTACCTTCAACCCCGTCGATGTGGCCTCACGCCGTTCCAACTACATCATCCTGAAAGCTCGCAACCTCACCCCTGGCAAGAGCTTCCCGATGATCGTTAGCTTTGGCAGCGAGAGCGGCAAGAACGGCGGTTTCGTGATCGCCATCTCCGAGAGCGAAGATGAAAAGACCTACCTCTTCCGCATCGGTTCGCAATACAAGTGGTTCAGTGAGAACAACACCTGGATCGAACTCATCTCCGAGAACGACGACGTGGAGGTCAGCATGGTGGAAATTTCGAGAAGTAATTGATGAAGTCTTCAATGAAACCCTTCCTCTTTGGCCTCATCGCCCTGCTTTGGACAGGGTGCGCCTTTGGACAACATTCCCTCACCTACCTCAGCTATGTCAAGGACGTGGTTGACGGCGACACTGCCCATATCAACGTATCAGAAAACAAAGGCTGCTTGCAGATTCGCTCACTCGACAACAAGGTGGTCAACCCCATTCCGGGCTATGCCGAAAGCTTGACTTATGTCAATTACTTCCAAGACTCGGTGTTCACCCTGCTTCAGTATCCCGACGAAAGCTATTATAGTGCCTCCACAATGAGCAACAACGAGGTGGTTTTCAGCGAAGAAGGCGAAGAGTCCCTGCTAGGCTACCCATGCAAGAAATACAAGACGAGCATCAACTCCAACACCATCGAAGTGTGGATGACTGAACGCCCCGGATTCGATGCCACCCCCATGCCCGGCTTAGGCAAGCTAAAAGGCATGATGGTGCGATGCATGAGGAACGGTTCTTATGTCACCGACTTGAAAACCATTGCCAAAGACCGGAAACTCCCAGCCCAGCTGATTCCTGCCGACAAAGGAAAACAGCTAAGCCCGCGCGAGATGAGCCAATTGCGCAAGGATAAACTCGTCATGCGCATCCCCGTTTTCAAAGATGAGCAAATCCATTTCTCCGACTATGCCCCCATTACGGGCGAGATCCCGTTTGACACGACCCTCCATTTCAGCCACGGCACAGTGATTGTCAAACGGATGCATCTTCCCCAACTCCCCGAGCATTACCAACTCTTCGCTGAGATCCATCAACGCTCCAACGGCGATGCCTACGATCGCTCAGCATCAGTCTTTGTCATCCCTACAGAGGCAAACAAGAGTTTCCTTGATGGACTGATTCAAGGCATTCAAGCCCTACCCGTGTTCGTGGGTCATGACGGTAAGGAATATCAAGGCATCAAGGCAGATGACAACTATCTGCCACCCATGGAATTGGTCCGTTTCTTCACCTCTTTTGGCGCAGGTCATTTCAACGACCGAGTCCAAATCGATGGCTTGGAATGGACCGAAGAAAACTACTACAAACAAGAAATCAGCGAGTTGAGAGACCGCTTGCAAGGCGATGTGCTCATCGGGGCCTTCATCGGCAACTACGACAAAGGTGGACACCTTCTCTCGCTCGACCTCCTCGCCTACCCCGGCGATTACGAATGGGATGACCGACCTTGCCATCAGCATTCCGTACCCTTGTTCAACACCTGCAACGTGATGGAGATGTCGGGACAAAACTACGGACGGCTGTTTGCGACAGACACCTTGGAAATCACTTTTGAACTCCCCAAAGGAGCCGAGAACCCAAGACTCCGTTACCTCAGCACAGGTCATGGTGGATGGGGCAACGGTGACGAGTTCAACCCCAAGGAGAACGTCATCTTCATCGATGGAGAACGGTGTTTCTCACATACCCCTTGGCGTTGCGACTGCGCCACATTCCGCGACCAAAACCCAGTCTCGGGCAACTTCTGGAACGGGGTCTCCTCTTCCGACTATTCCCGCTCAGGCTGGTGTCCAGGAACAGCCACCAACCCCGTTTGGTTCGACCTCAAGGGGTTGCAACCCGGGAAGCACATCCTCCGTGTCGCCATCCCTCAAGGCAAGGACGAAGGCGGTAGCTTCAGTCACTGGATGGTTTCGGGAGTCCTGCTTTATGAGGCTACAACAAGATAGCCTGATACAGACACAAAATCTTTTGTAGGTTTTGCTTCTTTTATTACCTTTGCAACAAATTTCACTCCTATGGAAAAAAGCGATTGTTGTTACCAGTCCTATCTGGCCATCCTAAAAGAAGAACTCGTGCCCGCCATGGGCTGTACCGAACCCATCTGCCTGGCTTACGCCGCCGCCAAGGCGCGTGAAGTGCTGGGATCCATGCCCAAACGGGTGGAGATCAAGGCCAGTGGCAACATCATCAAGAACGTGAAAAGCGTCATCGTGCCCAACACTAAGGGCATGAAAGGACTCAAAGCCTCCGTGGCAGCTGGCATCGTGGCCGGCGACCCAGAAAAGGCGCTGGAAGTCATTGCCGAGGTGACCCCGGAACAGAAACAACAAATCGTTCAGTTCCTCGACGATACGCTGATGACCATCGTGCCTTTGAACGTCATCGCACAGCTCGATGTCACCGTAATCCTTTATGACGGCAATCAATCCGCCAGTGTTCGTATTGCAGGACACCATACCAATATCGTAAAGATCGAAAAGAACGATGAGGTGCTCTTCGACTCGGGTTACGAAGCCGACGCCAATGCCAAGCTCACCGATCGCAAGTGCCTTAATATGAAACAGATCTACGACTTCGCCAACACCGTCGATATCGAAGACCTGAAGCCCATCATTGTCCCTCAGATGGAATGCAACAAGGCCATCGCCATGGAAGGCCTCAAAAACAACTGGGGTGCCAACGTGGGCAGCACCATCTTGAGGGTTGGCAATGACATCCGTCAGAAAGCCAAGGCTTGGGCCGCTGCTGGTAGCGATGCCCGTATGAGCGGCTGCGAGATGCCTGTGATCATCAACTCGGGCAGCGGCAACCAAGGCATGACCGTGAGCCTTCCCGTCTTGGCCTTCGCCGAGGAGTTCCATATCGACGAAGACCGCACCATCCGTGCCGTAGCCCTCTCCAACCTAGTGGCCATCCACCAGAAGACTGGCATCGGTCGTCTCTCTGCCTACTGCGGTGCCGTTAGTGCGGGATGTGCCTCGGGATGTGGTGTCGCCTACTTGCTGGGACACAGCTTCGAGATCATCGAACACACCCTTGAGAACGCCTTGGGCATGGCTGCCGGCATCGTCTGCGATGGTGCCAAACCCTCCTGCGCCGGCAAGATCGCCTTGGCCGTGGAAGCTGGCTTGCTTGGATTTGAGATGAGCAAGCATGGTGACAACCTCCTTGGTGGTGACGGCATCATCGGCAAAGACGTCGAAGAGACCATCGACCATATCGGCTGCCTAGGCCGCTACGGCATGAAGGAGACCGACGTGGAAATCCTCAAAATCATGGTGGAATGAGTCCCGGCTACAGCACCTTGGATGTCGAAGCACGTGCCGAACAAGCCGTGACCTATTTCAAGAGCGGCTATAACTGCGCCCAAGCGGTCTATATGGCTTATGCTGATCTCTTTGGAATGGAGACTAAGACTGCGGCCGTCATCGCTGCGCCAATGGGTGCTGGTATTGGCAGGATGCGCGAGGTATGCGGCACCGTGAGTGGCGCTGCACTAGTGGCAGGCTTGGCCATCCCCTGCGATGACCCTCATGACCTTGACTCCAAGACCCGTTGCTATGCCCTTGTCCAACAAGTCGCTGACCGTTTCCGTGAAGCCAACGGCAGCATCATCTGCCGCGAACTGTTAGGTATCGCTCCCATCAAGGAGTCGCCTGTCCCCTCACCCCGCACCGAAGCCTATTACAAGAAACGTCCTTGTGTGGAACTGGTGAGGATGTCGGCGACGTTCATCGGGGAGGCGTTGAGAAAACTCTAAGTTGTCGATTTCAACCTTGTTGACACTATATTGGGATTGTCGGATTATTTCACTACCTTTGCGCTTTGAAAAGCCTCTGTTGTGAAACAAAACAAAGCCAAAGAAGACCCGAACGCCATGACCTTCGGCGGACACCTCGAAGTGCTCCGCCGGATGTTGTTCCGTATCCTTGCCGTGACAACGGTGCTGGCTATTGTCATTTTCTTCTTCAAAGACCAAACGTTTGAGTTGTTGCTTGCACCCAGCAAATGGGACTTCATCACATACCGTTACATAGAGAAGTTCCTTCATTGGCTCGGTTCCAGTTTCAATTTCAGCGAATACCATATTAATCTGATAGCCACCGAACTTTCAAGCCAATTCATGACCCATGTCACAACGGCACTGTATTTGGGACTTCTGTTAGCTTCACCTTATATTTTAGTAGAACTCTTCCGCTTTATCACCCCTGCATTATATGAAAACGAAAAGAAGTATTCGGTACGGGTGGCCATTACTATGTATCTGCTTTTCGTCATCGGTGTGCTGATGTCTTACTTCATCCTCTTCCCCATCTCGTTCCGTTTCCTCGGGACATATCAAGTCTCTGATATCGTGGAGAGTAACATCACATTAAGATCTTACATCAGCACCTTCACCACCCTCACGCTCATCATGGGACTCGTATTTCAGCTACCGGTGATTGCTTTCTTCTTGGGAAAGATCGGAGCGGTGAAGTCCGACTTCCTAAAACGATACCGGAAGCACGCCTTAGTGATTATCATGGTAGTGGCAGCCATCATCACCCCACCCGACCTGATGACTTTGGTTTTGGTCACCATTCCTCTCTATCTGCTATTTGAAGTAAGCATCGGGATTTTGAAAAGAATAGAGAAAAAAGGACCGTCCATTAACCATCCAAAAGAAGGGATGGCAGAATAAACTTTGTTGTTTTTTTTCTCAACCAGGTCTCTTTCCCAACTTTTTTATTATCTTTGTATCATCTTGTACGATTTGTTGCAGGACATACATATTGTAGAAGGCGTTTGCCAAACGCTTGTTTTTGGTCTCATTGAACCTTGGAAATTCAACACCCCTGATCAAAGGCAAAGCAGTGGCAGATGCCCACGTCATAAGCGTGGGTATCTGACCTGTTTGTTATCAGGGAGGTTTTCCAAGGACCTAATGAGACAGCAAGCAGCGAAAGATACCCCGCTTTCTATTAGTAGGTAGCAAAAAAAAGCTGAATGTTACATTCCGGGTCTGGGTATTTGACGGAAAAAAGTCGCATTACCATGTCCAACCAGGAACGACTGCATATTGGACATTTGATTAAAACCATTTTCGAGGACAGCGGAATGACTGTGGCTGAATTTGCCCGACGGATTCATACGGCGCGTCCCAATGTGTATTCTATTTTTGAGCGATACGACATTGGTGTGGAACAGTTGGTGGCGATTTCTTTTGCCCTAAATCATAATTTCTTTGATGATATACAGCTATTTTGCGGATTGAAATCGGAATTATTGCCTGCATGTTTGAATCTCAGTCTTCACTTTGAAGATCTTAAATCTGGTAAAATAAAACAAATTGCGACATTATTGAATGAATTATCAGAATAGTTTTTCTGAGTATTGCTTGCATATTCATTTTTTTGTATTTTTGCAGCGTAAAATTCGCCCATGGGACGGTCCAAACGAAAGGGAGGTACTGTGAAACATGGGCGTTTTTTATTGGCAGTTGATTTCAACCTTGTTGACACTATACTGGATATACTTCCTGTTTCACGCTGTATTTCTTTCCAGTGCTTATCGTAATAGAATCGTATTAGTCTGAACCTTTCTTCCAGCTTCTTTCTATCAGTGGGAATTCCTTCAATATAAGGAGGAATTATCATACAATCCTGATCTGAGATTATATTGTTGTTCACATCTATATATTTTAGTTTGCAAATATATACAATTTTGTTATAATATTCATTATATAATTTATAATTATATTATTATTGATTAAATATCAACTTTCATCTATAGAAAGAGGTTGATACAGTAGATATTATTGACGAAAACGTAAATACTATAGACTGCCATGTTCGCTGTGTTCTAAATAAGTGAAACTATCTTTGCAACCACTTGTAAAACCTAACAGAACCGATGAGCTCGATGGGATAAAACTGGGCGGAAAAAAAATGAAAAAAGTATTACGTTTAACGATTATGGCAGCACTTGTAATAATTGTTTGTCTGCCTTCATGTAAAAAAGAGGAAACAGATGCCAGCAAATTGATTTTGGGCAGATGGACAATTACCTCAGGGAATTTGTGGGGTGAGACAATCTCAGATTTTAGAAATGAGACATGGGAGTTCAAGGGAAATGGTAGTTTTTATGGTGCTCTTAATGCTGAGGAAGGCAAATTTGTTGATTATGTTGACTGTAATTATACTCTAACTAATAATAAGTTGCAATTTAAAGGTGGTGATTTTGATAGCGGTGAATGGCTTATTCGCAGATTTGAACTAGTAATCGACAATATTTCAATTACTACATTAGAGGTTTCAGGAAACTGTATTTGCGATGATGAGGAAGGAGGGACATTCACTGTTCCAGCCAGCTTTAAATTGACAAAATGATTGAACATTTCCTATTGTTTTTTTAAGTGGGAGAATAAAACAAATACTAACTAAAACCGATGCTCCCGGTCGGATATAACAAAGATAAAAAAATGAAAAAAACTTATAGATTAGTCATATTGGTTGGTATTGTCATCGTATCAGCTTTCGTATTTCTCTTGGTTGGTTGTAAGAAACGTGAAGCCCCCTCTGCTCCTTCGTCTGCTTCAGCATCTGTAAGAGAGCTAACTATTTGCGTAACTTGGAGTAGAGTTGAAGATGCAGATTCATACGAAATTTACGATGGTGATGGCTATTATCTCAATGAAACTTATGGTACCTCATACACCGACTATTCTCCGAGAGAAGGTTATAATGACTATCTGATTTATGCTCGAAACCAATACGGCATGAGTTCTTCCTATGCTTATGCGACATGCTATTATGAAGGCAATGGTGGCGGTAATGGTGGCAGTGGCAATTCAGCTCCTTCCGCTCCTACAGGACTTTCTTCCTCAGTAAGTGGCTCCCAAATTAAAGTTACTTGGAATAGAGTTTCAAATGCAACAAAATATAACGTGTATTGGTCACCAGATGGAATTGACTATAGTTGCTATTGGCAAACTTCTGATACTTATATTTTCGATAGTCAACCTTATGAAAACAATTATTATAAAGTAATAGCAGAAAACAATTATGGGGTAAGTGATTTTAGCTCTTATACCTATTGCCATTATTCCTCTGGTGGTGGCGGAGGTGGTGATGACTCTGCTCCTTCTGCTCCAACAGGTGTTTCAGCAGAAGTAAGCGGTTCAAGAGTTTGCGTGACATGGAATAGCGTTTCCAATGCCTCATATTACAAAGTCTATCGTGCTTCAAGTAGCAGTGGTTCATATTCTGTGATAGCATCCTCCACTAGTAATACGTATTATTATGATGCATCACCAAACACCAATAATTATTACAAAGTGACGGCTGTAAATTCCAGTGGTACTGAAAGTGAGAAGAGTGACTATGCATATTGCTACTATTCGTCTGGAGGTGGTGGCGGAGGAGGTGGTGGCACCACCGTACCAGATGCACCCACAGGAGTGAATGCGGAGAATTACGGTAATGCAATGTTGCCAGACATAAGAATATCATGGAATTCTGTATCAAATGCCACAAGCTACAAAGTGTATAGAAGTACTTCGGCAAATGGTAGTTATTCACAAATTGGTTCATCAACGACAAACACTTTCCTATCTGATAGTAACCCAAGACAGGGTTATAATTATTACAAAGTAAAAGCATTCAATAATGCTGGAGGTAGCTCGTATAGCTCGTATGCAGTGTACAACTATGATCCAGGTAGCCAATTAAGTCCTTGCCCCGTCCATTACACGAGTCATACTGCAACAAGTTATCAGATAACTTTGCGTTGGACAAATCCGACAACCTATGGCTGTGGGACTCCAACAACGGCATATTTGAGAGTAAGAAATCCTGACAGTGGAGTATATGCTGATTTGCAAACCTTGTCGGGTTCCGCGACATCCGCCTCCTTCAGTTATGGCATGTGGGCTGATTCGGAAGGTTATGTTTATTGTGGTATTATCACTGAAAATTCTGCAGGAACCTCAGGGGGCCTTCCTCTAGTATATAATTGGAAAACAAACACTTGGTATGGCGGTAATGGAAAGCAATACACTGAAATGATGGAAATGGAAGAATTGATTTTTTCACACATAAATCAATAAGACCTTCATGTTATAAACAGTAACGTTATAACAATTGAATCTTAAGCGAAGGAGAGGGTGACCAAAAATGATGTGACCCCAAAGAGTTGGACGGTTTAATAATTAGGCCCCTGGGAAAAGAGCTCGGTACTGCACCGGGCTCTTTCCATTTAGCCTCAGTTTGATTCTGTCGTTGTTATAGTATTGGATGTACTTTCTGAGCGCTTCCTTGAACTGTTCGCCAGAGTTCCAGTCCTGTAAATATAGCAATTCGTTTTTCATCAAGCCAAAAAGGTTTTCCGTCATCGCATTAACGATCTATTGAAAGCGTTAGCGGAATGACTGAATAATCCATAACAGGATGAATGTCTTTTTATTAACTATTGCCACAACGGCTCTTGTTCCCAACCCATTGGAATCCCCATAGCATTGGCATCGATGGTTGGATAGTCTATAAACAAGGTCTGTAGTTTTGCCGTCATATCGTTGTTTGGCGATATGATATCAAGGAAATACTTAATAACGCAAAGACTGAAATACACTTTTTGCTGATTTACTTCAGTTGCAATCCAAGGGCGTGTCATTCGACGCATGGCCAGGGCCCTTAAGGCGAATGTACGATTCCAAACGCGTGCATGGTGGCAACAATTGTTTCTTGCCACTGTTATTATGGTCATCCACGACATGAATACCGGTACGGTCAACGAAAACTCCTGAGCTATCTTTTTCCTGATTTGGTTGTTCCTGATGTTCTCGTATATCTTAGTCATAACGCCCAAAGGCAGTATTTCCGCCAACATCCAGGCAGGAGGATAAGGTTCTGAATAAGTCCTGCGAAAATGCTCAATGAAATCTTCTCTTGATTTAGCTAGTTCTGCATCAATCAATTGCTTGGTCTTTGTGAATTGTACGGCATCATAAAAACAAGATGAATCAGTTATCCAAAACGGACTGCCCGTCTCTCGGCTTGTGATGTTCACGATAGCACTTCTTATCGCAACCTCAATCTTTTCAATCTGATTGAACATCAACAACCGAAGATGCCTGTCGAAGCGATACATATCCAATGCGTTATCGAAAGAAGAGCCTCCTTTGAATACATGGTTCTCTTTCGGAGTTGTCAGAAGAGGGTATAAATATGCACTGAATCTATAATAACGATGTGCCAGAGATAGTTAGCAACCCTACTCTCATCTCCTATGACAAGCCCACGTGAACGGAGTAAAGACACCAATTGGGAAGGCGATGCGTATGTCTTTGTGTATTGTGCCATAAAATAAAACGACCCGCCGATTTAAGCATTGTAAAGAGGCTTGGCGGGTTCTCGTGTTGCAAAAGTACAAACTTTTTCCAAATCCGCAAGCATTTTGGCAGGATTATTTCATTTTTTCCACAACTTCTTTGACGACATTCAACAATTCTATGGGTTGAAATCGGATTTATTACCAACTTGTCTGAATCTCAGCTTTCATCTTGATGAATTGAAAACTGATAAGATGAAACGGATTACAACATTGTTGAATGAATTATCAGAATAATTTTCTACATTTTGCTTGCATATTCAGTCTTTTTTGTATTTTTGCAGCGTAAAATTCGCCCATGGGACGGTCCAAACGAAAGGGAGGTACTGTGAAACATGGGCGTTTTTTATTGGCAGTTGATTTCAACCTTGTTGACACTATACTGGATATGCTTTTGAGAAGCCTTCACTCCTATTGTAAGTTTGACTGTGAAATTCAAATAGGGCAATTCTGCATTTTCAAAAGTGTGATAAAGAATCGCCATTTTTTTGTATCCATTTTTCTTCTGAACACCTTTCTTTACAGACACATACATTGGTTGTCCCTCTAATGGCCCAGCCTTCTCAATGACTTCTCTAAGGTGTTTTACCGCATACGTGGATTGCCAATTATACAAGGCCTGACGCACCGTCTTTTTATCGCTTTCATTTTTCACAATGTAAACATTGGTATCCAAGAACTCGTTATGAATGAAATTGCTTCCAGTGTCGCGCTGTATTTCTTTCCAGTGCTTAACGTAATAGAATTGTATCAGTCTGAACCTTTCTTCCAGTTTCTTTCTATCAGTGGGAATTCCTTCAATATAGCGAGGAATTATCATACAATCCTGATCTGAGACTACATTGTTGTTCACGTTTATATATTTTAGTTTGCAAATATATACAATTTTGTTATAATAATAATTATATAGATTAAAATTATATTATTATTGATTTATTATCAACTTTCATCTATGGAAAGACGTTGATACCGTAGATATTATTAACGAAAACGTAAATACTATATACTGCCGTAATCACTGTGTTCTAAATAGGTAAAACTATCTTTGCAACTAATTGTAAAACCTAACAGAACCGATGAGCTCGATGGGCTATAACTGGGCAATTAGAAAATGAAATATGGCAAAGGTATCAGATTAACACTGGTTATTTTGACAATAACAATGTTGCCTTCAACTGTATGCTACGCACAATGGCTCAAACAACTCGTTGGGGGAGTCGTTCAAGCGGTAGGAGAACGATATATTGACAATTCAAATTACTCAAATCAAGACAAAGATAATATGAGAACTGTGCTCAATGCTTTTTCCAATGAGATAAATTCAAACAAAAATGCGGCAAATGCCACAAGGGATGCATACAATGGAAATTATACCGGAGCAGTAATCCAAGGAACACAGGCTATTATGAATGCAACAGGTAATCATAATTACGATACATATTTAAACAGTGCCAACCAAATCAATCATGCCAACTACGAATACAGACAGGATTTGCAAAATGGCATGGACAACCAAGAAGCTTTGGACAAAAGAAACACAACTATTGGCTATTCAGTTGCCGAATCCGCAATAGAATTACAAGATAAAATCGCCCAAGAAAGAGCCGAAAAAGCTAAGCAACAAAGAGAAGCAGAACGAGAATCATGGTTAGATAATGACTATTATAATGAATCCATTAATGAAAACAACAATAGGACTTCCTCCTCTGATATCCAAAATGAAAAGGATTGTCAAGATATATTTGAAAAACTATGGCAAAAAGCCATTGATGATACAGAGAAAAAGGAGGATCAAGATATATTTGAAGAACTCTGGCAGAAAGTTATTGATGATACTGAAAATCAAAAAGTTGATGATGACAATAGAGAAGCCGTTGAGAACAATTCAGAATTACAACAATCAGAAAAAAACGAACACTATAACATGACAATGAATATTGATTGTGATAGGTTCATAGCACTACTCAAAAACTCCAATATCAAAGACAAAGACCAAATCGTTAGAATTCTCCAAAATAGTCGGAATCGCGAACAGGAAATCAAGAATATGATTAATATTTATCCTGAACTTTCAGATATTCTTCTTGCTCTGCATTTGAATTACCCAAATGAAAAACAAGCGGAAACTGAAACGGAAACCGAGAGCCTCAACAGTAAAGCAATACTACTCACAAAAAACAATATTATTAAATTTAATAGTGATGAGATCAATCCTATCGCATTAGGTATCGATCAAGAGTCCGGTAAACTATTTTACAACAACCTTTATAATGATAAGAGGTTTAAATTTAGCTGCAATAATGTTAGAATCAAAATAAAATATGTAGGCTACGACAATGAACTATCCATTACCGACAACTGCTCATTCATCATTCCTGCCAACACTTTTGACTATTTGGAATGGTCTGATGTTTTCCTTAACATTTCTGATTCTCAACAAATTGAGAATATTAAAGTCGAGTTTATTGATGCACATATCGACTATGTTCAATATCAATTACTATCAAAATAAACACAAACTAATCCCGAAGAGCCCAATGGGATATAACCTGGCAAAATGACAATGAAGAAAATTGTTTTAATTGTTATCGCAATGGCTTTTATGCCTTTTGTTTCTATGGGATTTAATAATGGTAATGCCGAAAAATCCAACAATCTGACAGAAGAGATTAAGTCAAATGATGATTGGACTTTGATTGGAACAACTGTAATTTCAAAGAAAGGTGGAGTAAACGCAAAGGTAGATCAAACCGTCAAAGTATATCGCAATTCCGATGGAACACGTGCAATAAAAGACGGGAGATATTATCATGAAATAGAAGAAAACTCAAGGTACGGCAGATTCCCAGAAGATGAATGCTGGGAATGTGGCTATCGTTATAGGGTCTTGTACGAAGGAGAAACGTGGTATACTCAAAATGTTGTAAAACAAACTTATTGAAGCCACTAACCCTTAACAATATCATCTGATAATCGTATTAAAAACAATAGCAAGCCTCTGGAATTATTTAAAGGAGGCTTGCTTTCAAACCGACGTACCAATGGGATATAACAGGTGACACAATAATTATGATAAAAAAAATCTTAGTAAGTTTATTATTTGTATTAGCAGTTTTTGGATTCTCAAAAACAAATGTAGCTCAAACAAGAACAAAAATTGTAGATGGCGTGTACTTAGTCCGTTATGGTAATACTGCTGTGGTTGAGGATGACATCAAACAGATGACATGGAATTTATCCGTAACAGCACAAGAAAAAAAGGATTCCCAAGGCCGTTCAACTGGAGAATTAATATATGAATTGGCATGTGGTAATAAGTACACAAAGAATCTAACCAAGTTTGCTTTAGCTGGAGCCATTACAACCGGTCTCACTGCAGTAGCGGGTCCCTATGGAACAGTTACTGCAAGTGTTGCAACGACAATCGCCAATACTTTCTATGAGGATGTTTGCGAGTACTATAAGCAACAATATGGACATGATTAATTGCAACTGCTAATAAGAAAGTGTCCTATATCGTTCTTCTTTAATTGCGTCATGTAACTAACGGAATTAAAACTTTGTTTCATTTCTATCTCTCGTGTGTCATTTATACTAACTATGCAGCAAAACAGGTTTTGCATGGAAAGATTCTTCAATACCGCTGGACCGCAAAAGCCAGAAATTAACTATACTATCGACCCAGTGACCACGTTAGTTTTGGAAGACATGCTGACGCTGGCATAAACCATACGAGTTAGGCGGCCAATACATCATGGTTTGGGGAATGTAATAAGTGATTTTTTTGACCAATTTTGATCAATCATCCAATAAAATCCTTACTTTCGCATTTTCAAAACCAACTAACATCTATTTTTTAATTAACAAAACCATTCATCCAATGAAAAAACTGTTTGTATTGGCAGCATTAGCCATCATGATGGTGGCATGCGGAGGCGGCAACAAGCCCTACGATGCCAAAAAAGTGAATGACCTTACTGAGAGAATGTTCAGTCTTACAGCAGCCGATTATCCAGAGGTTGTGAAACAAGCCGACGGTATTCTGACTTATTTTGAGCAGAACTATCCCGCCGATGAACTCAAAGAGAAAGGCCACGGACTCGTTACCGATGGTCTGTTTGGCAAAGACACCGAACTGTTCAAACAGATGAACCAACTCAGCAATGTCCTCTATGGCATGGAAGACCAAATGGACGCTGCCACCCAAGAAGCCTACAAAAAATACCAGGAACATCAAGATAAGGTCTTTGGAAGCTTTTAATAGGCCAAAAAACCTTCCGCTTTAACCTCAAAAACTGAAAGGGTGACCAAAAAGACAAGTCTTTTTGGTCACCCTTCTTTATTACTCTCAACTATTAACTATTTCCCACCTTCCCCATAAACTTCTCGCTATCCACCACAAAACGCTCGTGAATGCCTTCCCCAACAAGGGTTTCGCCTTCGAAGCACTTCACCTCGAACACTAAACGCTTGCGATCCACCTCAACAAGGGTGGCATCGCAACGGATCATCGACCCAACGGGACTGGCCTTCAGATGTTTGATGTTAACCGCAATGCCCACGGTGGTGTTCCCCTCCCCGATCTTGTCATTGACGCTTTCCAAACAGGTCTTCTCCATCAAGGCAATCATCGCAGGCGTGGCAAACACTTCCAATGAGCCGGATCCATAGACCGCAGCGGTATCTTTGTGCTCAACCTTCAGCATCTCACTGTGGTGGAGCCCCTTCAGCATTTCGTAATCCATCAGAACTGGAAATTCATGGTGATGTTAACAATGACATCAGGATGCAGGGAGCGACCCACGGGACAACTCTCGGCAGCAGCCCAAAGAAGCTTCTGTTGTGCTTGTGTGTAGTCCCTCGGCGGGAAGTTGAACACCAAATCAATTTGCCCGATACGACGCGGGTCGGCACTCATGGTCTTCTTCACCTCGTAGGTAGTGCCGTCAATGTCGAACTTATGCCCTTGCGCACTGATGCCCATGATGGTCATCATGCAAGCGGCTAAAGCACCGCATGCCAAATCGGTCGGCGAAAAGGCCTCGCCTTTGCCATGGTTGTCGGTAGGTGCATCGGTAAAAATGGTGTTGCCCGATTGCACATGGGTCATCTCGTTGCGAAGATTGCCCTTGTAAATTCCTTTGATGGTTGCTGCCATAATGTTGATATTTAGATAATTATTACTTCTTGACAATTCTATTCACACACTGGATTCCGTCACCGTTGATTACCAATGTGTAAAGTCCACAAGGCAATCCTTCAACGGGAAGAGTCATCACTTGTGAAGATCCATTGATACAATACACCAACCGTCCCGTCATGTCATAGACTCGGACAGTGGTTTCTATAGGATCAGCAAAACGAATTGTGATATGGTCGGAGGCAGGATTGGGGGACACTACTACATCAAAGTCATCAGTGATCTCCCCGTTATCCCAAGTGCCACAAGCCGAATTAATCTCTTCGTCCAAATAAGCGAAACGATCATCCAGCCAATTGCTCAGATAGTCGAGCTGACGCTCGTCAACGGAGAACTCGGGCCAAGCTTCATGTTCGCGTTCATAGACTCCCATAGCCATCAGCTCCTCATATTGGTTACGAACCAGCTCCATGATATGCTCACGGGTCAAAACGGTCTCCCGCAAAGCGTTGTAACGAGCTTGGGCCAACGCCGAAAAGCCATTGTCGCTGCAATCTTGCAATAGACGGGCATAGAAACCATTCTCCATCAAGCCCGTGGCATCATGCGTTTGGTTTCCATTGGAATCGAGGCCCCAAATGGCGTCCAAGTCCCAAGGCAGATAGAAGAAAGCACCCGATTTCTTGTAACGAGCAACAAACAAGTTACGCCCCATGTTGTCCATGGCTTTCAACACATTGATAAACAAGTAATAGTCAATGGCATTAGCGACATCAAACATAGTCCCATATTGGGAATAAAAAGCATAGTCGGTGGAGTTCATCACGAAGTTGGTGAAGTTGTACAAGGAGCTCCAGTCGATGATGGTATCGCTTTCGTTAGGATACACCCACTCGTAGTTGTCCCACGTATCCAGCGAGTTGTCGTAAGCAGGCAGGTTCTCAAAGGTAGGGGCGCCGGCTCCATTACCTTTGAAAAGCAGGCCACGGATGTTGCCGTTGTATTTTCTCAAGCCGAGTTGTTTACGATCCATACGTTCCGTCAGGGCATACACTCCGACATAAGTATCGTTGATATAGAGATCGACATACTTCATGCGGATGCCTGGCAAGGCATCAGGTTCGTTTTCTAAATAAGGAAGCTGGTACATCTCCATCCACAGCTCGTTGGCCACCTTATCGCGTAGGCGAAGTGGTTGGGCCCACATGGCCTCCAGATTCCAGTCATCGTCGCTACGAAGCCCGAGGAAAGTGGTGTCGATCATCGTCTGCCCGGTCTCATCCGACCAAAGCTCCACTCGGTACGACTTCTTGTCATATTGCTGCGACGAGGTTCCACGAATCTTAAACCCAGCGTGCATCTCAATCACCGTACCCGCTCGGTCATCCACTCGGATAACGCCGTGAACAGCAGGGGTATTGACAATAGGACCATCGGTAGTGATGGTCACAATAGGCATTACGGCATCATTTTGCTGACCAACACTGAATCCAGCAAACGCCAAAAAAACTACAAAAAAAACTAAACTCTTCTTCATCTTCTTACTTCTTACTTCTTACTTCTTACTTCTTGCTTCTGTCTTCTGTCTTCTGTCTTCTGTCTTCTCATTCATCAATCCTCACCACTTCCAGAATTCCATTTATCTCTTTAATCTTATTAATTAATTGTTCAAGTGATTCAATATCAGATATTTGCAACACAACTTTACCCTCTGCAAAACCATCCTTGTCAGAGTTGAACGTCAAATTCTTCATATCCACCTGCATGTCTTCGGAAATCACCTTGGTGATCTTACCAAGAAGTCCATGTTCGTTGACGGCATTAATTCGTATCGTAGCTTGAGAGACACCGCTCTCGATGCCATTCCACTTCACGTTGATGATACGATAGCCATAGCGTTCCTGTAGGCTTTTGGCATTAGGGCAATTCACCCGATGGATGGTGATGTTGCCATCGTTGGTGACAAAACCGAACACCCGATCACCCGGGATGGGATTGCAGCATTTAGCAATCTTATAGTTGACGTTATCGATATCTTCACCGATGGAGAGGCCTTCGTCATTTTCGTGAGAGAACTCTTTTTTACTTTGTTCAACCGTTTCCTGCACCAAATGCTCAACTCGTTCGCCATGGGCATCGAAGGTATTCGCAAGAAATCGCTTAACATCGGCAAGATCAATCTTTTCAGTGGAGATCTGGTGATACAGCTGAAGCGAGTTCTCCACTTTGAATTCCTTTACCAACGAGTCGATCACGGTTTCGTTGACAGGGTATTTCCAGTTCTTCAACCTCCTATGTAGCAGTCCTTTGCCAAGCTCCGACTCTTTCAGCTCCTCTTCTTTGAGGAAACGGCGTATCTTGTTCTTGGCTTTCTCGGTGACAACCCAGTTGAGCCAGTCGGCATTAGGCGACTGTTTTTTGCTTGTGATGATCTCCACCCTATCGCCGTTGGTAAGCACATGACGGATAGGCACCACCCTACCGTTCACCTTGGCACCGTTGCATGTCTCGCCCACTTTGGTATGAACCTCAAAGGCGAAATCGAGCACAGTAGAGCCAACGGGTAGTTGCTTCAGATCGCCTTCCGGAGTAAAGATAAAGATCTTATCTGATTGATAGAGTTTCTTGTACGAGTTCTCGAACGACACCAAACCAGGATTCTCGAGCACTTCCCTGACATTAAGCAGCCAGTCTTCAGAATTGGCTTTGTCACCCTTATATAAATAGTGGGCGGCCTGGCCAGTCTCAGCGATCTCATCCATGCGAGTGGTACGAATCTGCATCTCGAACCAGAGTTTGTCGTTGTATTTCACGGTGGTGTGCAACGACTCATACCCCGAGGCTTTTGGCTTGGTAATCCAGTCGCGCAAACGTTCGGGATTGGGTTCGTAGATATTGGTGATGATCGAATACACCGTCCAACAGCAAGGAATCTCGTCTTTATGGGCACAGCGGATGATGACCCTTGCTGCGAGGAGGTCATACACTTCCTCGAAAGGCACGTTCTTAGCCTTCATCTTGGCGAAGATGGAAGGGATCGACTTCATCCTCCACTTGATGGTGTAGTTGAACTTTCCTTTCCCACTCCTCATGCTTTTCTCGCTCTCGAGATCCAAGGCACGGATGATTGGTGCCAGGAAGCGATCGACGGTCTGTTGACGGCTCTCCTTGGTGGCTTCGATCTTGGCTTGGATTGCCAGAAACTCCTCTGGGTTCTCATAACGCATCAACTTCTCTTCCAACTCAGCCTTCAGTTTATACAATCCAAGGCGGTGAAGGATAGGGATATAGATGTATTTAATCTCATGGAAATATTTCTCAAGACGGTCAGCATCGACATCTTGCGGATTACGCACATCATAAACGCGGTGCACTACCTTAAGCAACACGGAGCGCATGTCTTCCACCAAGGCGAGGAAAAGCACTCGGAAATTGTCCGAATTGTAAGCCACCTTTTCAGTTTTCAGCTCCGATATCTTGTCGAATCCCATCAAGATGATGGCCACAGTCTTTCCAAATTGCGCCTCTATCTCATTAATGGTCACATGTTCCTTGTAGGTGATTCCATGCAGGAATGCAGCGACCACCGACATATAACCCAATCCCACCTCAAGAACAGCGATGCGGGCCATGTCAATCAAGTGGAACATATAGGCCTTGCCCGAGACGAGGTATTTCCCGTCATATTTCTCCAAACAGTAACGATAGGCTTTCTCTATCTCAGTCAGCTGTTTGGGTTCAAACACCTGAGGACTGATGTCAGCCAACATCTGCTCATACGCATTTTGGATCTGGATCTTCTCCTCTTCAGCATACACACTCATGGCATAGCGTATTTAGTTTATTGGATGCTGACATATAGATGACAGGCAAGCATGGCATCGTAGTAGGGTTTCAGTTCCTCGAAAGAGCCGTGTTTGATGGCACATTTCCCTTTGTAATGGGTAATCCACGCACAAGTTTCGGCCTGCTCATAGGTGTGATCGCACACTTCAACCAGGCATTCTATCACGTATTCGAATGTATTATGATCGTCGTTATGGAGAACGAGACTCTTTTCTTCTTCAATCAATTCTTCCGTCATCACATCGACGGCTTCCTGTTCCTTGTTCATTCCAACAAATTATTACGGGGTAAAAATACAACTATTTTATAAATGAGGGCCATAAAACCATTTGAAAAACGTTTTTTTTCTACCTTTGCCCTCCGAACTTAAAATGGATCATGCACAATCGTTTCATCAAAAATATCATCTTCCTGTTGTTTCTCAACCTTTTGGTGAAACCTTTTTGGATCCTTGGCATTGATCGTGAGGTACAGAATTTGCTTGGTGATGCCTCTTATGGCACATATCTCGCCATCTTTAATTTCTCATACCTTTTCTATATCCTGCTTGACCTGGGCATCACCAACTTCAACAGCCGCAATATCGCGCAAGACCCCAAGATGCTTTCCAAACATTTTGGAGGGCTTACGGAGATCAAGCTCCTTCTGGGATTGTTGTATGCGGTGGTCATCTTCGTCATCGGTTATTTAAGCGGATATTCCGAAGGGCTGAAACTCAAGTTGTTGTTTTGGTGCGGCTTAAACCAAATCCTGCTCTCATTTGTCCTCTATCTCAGGTCGAACATCCAGGGCTTGTTGTTGTTCAAGCAAGACAGTATCCTATCGGTTTTCGACCGTGTGTTGGCCATCATCATCATGGCTTTGGTGCTATGGAGCGGTTGGTTCCCCAGGGAACGATTCAACATCCTATGGTATTTGCAAGCTCAGACCGCAGCTTATGTTTGTACCATCGTGTTCGCTCTTATCATCGTAATGAGGCATATCGACCATCTCAGTTTCAAGATCAACTTTGCCTATTTCCGCGATATTTTGCGACAAAGTCTCCCTTTTGCGCTTCTCGTTTTGCTCATGAGTGTTTACAGCCGAGTGGAGCCCTTCCTGTTGGAGCGTCTTCTTGATGATGGAGGTGCCCAAGCTGGAGTGTACAGTCGCGCCTATCGTCTCTTTGACGCGGGCAACAACATCTCCAACTTGTTTGCCATCATGTTGCTGCCCATGTTTGCCGCCTCACTAAAAAACAAAGTGGAGTTGACCAACTTGGTCAAGACCTCGTTCAATGTGATTGTTGCCATGGCGGGCATCGTATTGGTCATGTGCATTTTTTACCGTCAGGAGATCATGCTGATGATGTACCATCCAGAGGAAGCGGAGGCCGAGGCTTCCTATTTAATACGTATCGGTCAATATGCCAATGTATTCCCATTATTGATGGGAAGTTTCTTCTGTTTATCAACAACTTACGTTTTTGGCACTTTGCTTACCGCCAATGGCAGTCTCAAGCAGCTCAATCTCGTGGCAGCAGCAGGTGTTGTCATCAATATCTTATTGAATCTGATCGTCATTCCTCGTTATTATTCAATGGGCGCTGCATGTACCAGCCTTTGCGTTCAGTTTGTCACGGCTTTTGCCCAATACATGATTTGCGAACGGATGTTCAAGCTAAAATTAGGTTTCAGTTATTGGCTACACATCATCATATTCTTAGGCAGTGTGGTTCTTTGCACATGGTTGGTGAAATCGTGGATTCCAAACCTGCTCCTCTCTTTTGCCATCGGTTTCTGCATCAACATAGTCCTCATTTTCACCACTCCCTTGGTACGTATAAAAGAAATCGTCACGTTGATTCTCCCAGCGGAAAAAAGATAATCTTATTCACTTTTTTGATTGTCCTTTCAATAGAATTTCCTATTTTTGGCACTTCTTAGACAAAGCTATAGACTTATGGATGAAAAACAGAAGGACACCTTTAGTTCCAAGTACCTTTGCAGGCTCTTGTATGACCATAGAAAAAGCGTCCTGATCATATTAATAGCAGCTGCCCTACTCGCGGTCGTTTTCAGCTCCCCATTTTTCATAAAGCCTCTGTACAAATCGACAGTGATTCTGTACCCAACTTCGAGCAATTCAATCTCCAAGGCATTGATCAGCACTACATTCCAGTCGAACAAGGACATCTTGGAATTCGGTGAAAGCGAGCAAACGGAACAGATGCTGCAGGTGCTCAACTCCAATAGGATTCAAGATAAAGTCATCGAAAAATACCATCTGATGGAGCATTACGGCATCAAGATGACTGACCGATATCCTTATACCAAACTCAACAAACTGTACGAAAATCGCATCAAGTTCCGCCGGACCGAATATAATGCAGTGAAAATCACTGTAATGGACACGGATGCCGAAATGGCGGCACAGATGGCTAACGACATCGCTGAACTATTTGACAGCACGATGAATGCCATGCAGAAAGAAGTGGCTGTCAAGGCTTTCAAGCTTGTCCAAACAGAATACACCTCGTTATGTAATGAGATGGCTGCCTTGGAGGACTCACTAAACACCTTGCGCAAGCTCGGTGTTTTTGACTATGAGGCGCAGGTGGAGATGCTGAGCCAACAATTGGCTGTCGAACTGGGTAAGAGCAACAGTCAAGGAGTGAAAAACATCCAAGAACACCTGGATGTCCTAGCTCAATACGGTGGTGCTTATTACGCCATCAGCGAAAAACTCGACCACGACCGTTTGCAGCTCTCGCTCGTCAAATCCAAGTATGAGGAGGCGAAAGTCGATGCCACTGAGGACATCCCTCACAAGTTCGTGGTCACTTCGGCTTACAAGGCAGAACACAAATCCTACCCCATCCGATGGATCATCGTCACCGTTACCGTTGCCGCAACATTCATCTTGCTCTTGCTGTTGCTCTCCGTGTTTGAGCGCTATGGCGACTTTTTTCGCGGCAAGGCCTCCGGTGCCAAAGAAAAAACCCAAGAACAGAAACAGGAACCGAGACAATAACAAGACATTCATCTTAGAGAAAAAAGAAACAAATTATAAAACCATGGATAACAATTTCAACAACCTCTCACTCGTCCAACTGATCCTTAAATGGAAATGGCACATCCTCATCGTCACTCTAGTGGCGGCCATATGCGGCGCTATCTTCTCCAGTTCAGCGTTCATTACGCCACTCTTCAAATCGGAGGCCATCGCTTATCCCGCGAACATCAGTCCCTACTCCGAAGAAAGCGAGACGGAACAAATGCTGCAGATCATCAACTCTCAGTCCATCGCTGACTCCATCATCGAGAAGCATGACCTCTGGACGGACTACAAGATCGATCGTAATTACCAGTTTGCCAAGACCTACATGATGTACGAGTATCATGACAAGATCAAGATTACCAAAACACCCTATGAGGCCATCTCCATCGTGGTCAACGACAAGGATCCCGTGGTAGCATGCAATATTGCCAAAGACATCCTTTACTTCTATGACCAAAAAGTGGCCCAACTCCACAGAGATAAGGTCGGCGAGGTCGTGGCCATGTATGAACGCCAACTCGAACTCAAGCAACAAGGCATTGACTCGCTGAAACAGCAACTTGTTGATCTGGGCACCAATTATGGCATCTCCAACTATTCAGGACAGCTCCGTGAAGTCACCAGAGGCTATATCAACGGTTCCGCCAGAGCTAACGACCTGATGAAGAACTTGGAGATGTTTGGTCCTCAGGCTGTGGATCTTGAGACGAAGATCGTCGCTGAGGGTAACACCTACGTTTCCATCAAGAGAGACTATGAGCAAGAGCTCCGTTTTTATCACTCCAACCTCACCTACTCCAACATCATCTCTGAGCCGTATCCTGCCGACAAGAAGTCGTATCCGGTGCGTTGGATCGTTGTGGCTTTGAGTGCTCTGGGAGCTTTCCTGCTCAGCATCATCGTCATCTTCATCATTGAGAACAGAAAGAAATTCGTGCCTGCTGAAAAATGAGCAAAAAAGCTAAAATAGGATGGCTCTACCTTATTGCGGCAGTCTTTGTCGCCATAGCCTTGTTCTTGGTAGTCAAGAAGAACAGTTACCTGTTTTTTGCGGTACCGGTAGTGCTGGGTATTCTATTGCTTTACATCTTCTCACTTGACAAGGTCATGCTGCTAATCAGCTTCCTCGTCCCACTCTCCATCGTCATCGAGGAATTTGAGCAGTTAGCCCTATCACTGCCGGCGGAGCCGATGCTCGCCGGCGTCATGGTCCTTTTCATCGCCAAGCTACTTTACGATGGGAAATACGACCGAAGCATCGCACGGCATCCCATCTCCATCGTCATATACTGCATGTTTATCTGGATGATCGTCACCACCATCACCAGCGAGATGCCGGTCGTATCCATCAAATTCATCGTTGCCCGTTTGTGGTTTGTCATCCCTGCCTTCTTTGTGTGTGCACTTCTTTTCAAGAAACCCAAAAACATCGACTGGTTCATCTGGCTTTATATCGCAAGTCTCTGTATCGTCGTCGTTTACACCACTATCAACCATGCTAAAAATGGTTTTGACGGTGATTCCGCTCACTGGGTGATGTCGCCTTTCTACAACGACCACACAGCTTATGGAGCCGCCTTGGCCATCTATCTCATCCTGGCCATCACCTATGCAGTGCTCCCTGGAATCAAAACTTCACGCAGATTGTTGATTATCGGGGTTGTCGCTGTGTTAAGCCTCGCCATGATCCTCTCGAGTTGCCGTGCAGCTTGGGTTAGCCTGGTTGCCGCACTCGCCGTGCTGATTTGCGTACTCCTAAAAATCAAGTTTAGATGGATCCTCACTACCGTGGTGATTTTGACAGGTCTTTTCTTCGCTTTCCAGCATCAGATTATCGATGCCTTGGAACAGAACAGCCAAGATGCCTCTGGCGACGTAGTTGAAAACATTCAATCCATCACCAACATCTCAACCGATGCCTCCAACTTGGAACGTATCAATCGTTGGCAGTCGGCTTTCCGCCTCTTCAATGAGCGACCGATATTCGGCTGGGGTCCAGGAACTTATCAGTTTGTGTATGCCCCCTATCAGATGACAAAAGAAAAAACCATCATTAGCACCAATGCCGGTGATGGAGGCAATGCCCATAGTGAATACATCGGACCACTTGCAGAACAAGGTGTCGTAGGATCCCTTTTAGTCTTTGCTTTGGTCATCACCGTCGTTTACACAGGCCTTAAAGCCTATCATAAAGCGAAAAACAAGAAAGCCAAATACATGGTTTTAGGTGCCACACTGGCTTTTCTGAGCTATTTCGTCCACGGCTTCTTGAACAACTTCCTTGACACCGACAAACTTGCCGTTCCGGTATGGAGTGTAGCCGCACTGATCGTCGTCATCGATTGTTATTATGCTGAACAAGAAGAATTCAAGGAAATCACTGAATAACGATTTACAAACTAGATAAAAAAAAGGAGACCCGAAGGTCTCCTTTTTTTTGATCGAATCAAATTACTTGAAATCAACCAGTTCGACTTCAAAGACGAGGTTTGAATAAGCTGGGATAGGACCTGTCTCACGAGGACCATAAGCCAAATCGTAAGGGATGTAAAGGATGCCCTTCTCACCTTTCGACATCATGGCAATACCTTCATCCCAACCAGGAATCACGCGATGAGCACCCAGAGGGAACTCGATGGGTTCGCCACGTTCAATGGAGGAGTCAAACACCGTTCCATCAAGAAGACGACCCGTGTAGTGGACTTTCACCATCTGATCAGTTTTTGGCTTGCGACCTTTTCCAGGCTTGGTGCAGACATAAATCAGACCGCTCTCGGTAGGTGCAGCAGTGATGCCATTTTCAGCAAGATATGCGGCAAAAGCGTCCTTGGAAGCCTGTTGAAGAGCAGCAGCCTCAGCCTCTTTCATCTGCTGGAAAGCCTCCTCCGTCATTGCTTCATCAACTTTCACTTCCCAACGCATGAAATCACCGGGTTTTACGAAATCAGGAAGTGACGGAGCACGGAATTGCTTGTTGAACACGGAATCGGCATTGATCATAAACGACATTGAATCACCGACATGCATCATGCGGAAACCATCATAAAGGTCACCCTTGAAAAAGGACTCGTGGACCAAATCATAAGCTGTCTCTGGAAGACTGTCTGTCGTATAAAGCAACGAGTCGTTAATATAGTATGCCAAAACAACCTTAACGACATCACCATCCTTGATCTGCTCACCCGTTCCTTTGGTGATTTGCTTGTAATACAATCCGTTATCCGAAAGGGTATATCCCTTGAATGGAGACTTCGGTCCGCAGGAAGTCACAACTGCTGAAAGTAGGAGGCCCATGGCCACCATAACAATACTTCTTTTCATTTTTTGTTAATTTGTTGTTTATTAGTTATTTTCATTTACTTCATTGATTCGGAGCGTATAAACCAAGGTCGAACGCTCCGGTATGCTTTTCTGGTCACCAAGCAGGCCATAGCCCAAATGGGAGGGAATGATTACCACGGCGACATCCCCTTTGTGCAAATGCCGAACTGCTTCATCCATGCCTGATTCCACGTCACCATGTCCTACCACAAATGACTTAACTCCCTCATTTTTAGAAGAATAAATCAAATCCCCCTTGATGTCTCTCAACTCATAATCCATCGTCACTACCTGCCCTTCACGAATCGAATCTCCCGTTCCAGCCTGAAGAATCTTGTAGCGCAACCCCGTTCCCGTGGCGACCATGTCAAGCTTATGGCGAGCGACATAATTGTTGATGTCCTCCTCCTCATCGTTGACAAGATAGCGGTTTGCCTTCTCCAAGCTTTCTTTAAGCTGGGCCTGGTTAGTTTTGGTAGGGTTGTTCTGTCCGTCCTGACAAGCGGTCAACAGCACAACGAATACACAAAACAAGCTGAATGTAAAACCTCTCATAAGCCTTATTCTATTTTGTTCAGGAGGTCCTTATACTCAGGCAAAACCCGATGAAGAATCTCCAAAGCCTCTGTGAACGAACAAGATAACGTTCCACCGGCAGCGTTAGTATGACCTCCACCATTAAAATACTTCTGAGCCAATTCATGGACCGAGAAACTACCTTTCGAACGGAAGGAAAAACGAATCACGCCTTGGCGTTCTGTTACCAATACTGCCATCTTTATCTTCTTCATCGATAAAGGATAATTCACAATTCCCTCCGTATCACCAACTTGGTAATTAAAAGACGCCAACTCTTCTTTATTCAAGGATATGATTGAAGTGGAGAACTCATCCAATACTTCCATTTTATTGCTAATGGAATAACCCAAGAGACGCAACCGATCTTCGGAAAAAGTATCATAAACCAACCGATGGATTTGATTATATGAAGGGGCTTTTTCGAAGAGCTTGGCGCAGATGGAAAACGTCTCAGGACGGAAGATGGAATGTGAGAACGAGCCCGTATCGGTAATGATCCCCACAAGGATATTAGTTGCTATGGTTTCATCGATAAAACGGTCTCCATAATGAAGAATGGTCTCAGCCACCAATTCAGAGGTGCTGGAAATCTCCGTCTCTGAAAGGAAGCAAAAGAAGGGAGTAAAATCGGTGTCACGATGATGATCAATAAGTATCTTAGTGACTTTCAACGATTTAATCTTATTCTGAACTAAGCCCGCACGAGAGGGCTGGTTAAAATCAAGGATGGCAAGACAATCCGTTTGATCCAGGATACGATCACAATCTTCGGTTTCTTTGTCATAGACGTGAATCTGGGCAGCCCCTGGCATCCAAGAGAGGAAATCTGGGAAAGCATTGGGAACGATAACCTCCACCTCATGACCAAACTTACGCAAGAACTGGGAAAAGCCAAGGGAAGAGCCGATGGCGTCACCGTCTGGGTTGACATGGGAAAGGACGGTTATTCGCTTAGGTGTCTGAATAACAGTATCTAATAGGGTGAAAAAGAGTTCTTTTTGCATTTTGCCGAAAAATAATCGGCAAAGGTACACATATTTTTAATTACGGGGACACCTTATTTAATAAAAAAGACCTATCGGGGGGAATAAGTCTCGAAAGTGCCATCGTCATAAAAGACCATCACCGACTTTATGGACGACGAGGATGAATGGTATTCAGGGATGTCGAATTGGGGTTGCGGAGGGACAGGAGTAGGGGTACTCGGGACTTCTTCAATCGGTTCGTTATCGAAGAGAGTGGATTCTCGAGCAGGATCATTGAGGGTGGTTTTGAAGGGTTCGGAGAGCGTAATGGGGCCCGTTCCAAAGATGATCCAGTCGAGATTATATTCAGGGAATGTCTCTTTGATTTTCTTAACGATTTCGAGGCTAGGATTGTTACGGCCGGCAAGGATATGGGAGATTGCCGAAGGTTGGATGCCGAGTTGAGCAGCGAAATCAGAGGCCTTCAAATTTTTGGCTCTCATGATATGAGCGATTCTGTCTTTCATAGTGTCCCGTTTTTTTTCGATTTTAGATTCCTTTCAGTTCACAAAAGTAAAAAATATAAACTTACGAAACCATGATTTTTAAATTTTATTTTTGTAAATTAATAATGTTTTTATAAATATCTGAAACATTACTTCAAATTAAACAATATAACATATTGATTATCAATATATTTAAATAAAATGTAATTTTAAGTATTAATTGCAATCCATTTGAAGCAATCCTTAATATTTATCTTTAAACAAACATAGTTATATTATTGAATATCAGTATATTATTTGATATTTGTTGAAATTCTTTATGAATTTTATCGTGGTAACTAATTTGTGTTTTATAATTGTAAATTTTATATTTGTGATCAATAAATATAATTGGTTGATTTTCTTTGCTTTATATTTATTTATTTACTTTTGTGAATTTCTTTATGATTTACATTTTTCAATTGTAAAAATCCACTATTTTCGATTATCTTCATCGTCTCTACCACCAAATAGGGTCAAAAAACAGGGTCGCTCAGAGAGCCTAAAAAGGGCCTTATTTTGCCTCCCCTACTTTTCGGAGGAGTTCAGTTTTCTGTTCGAATATTTTGTATTTTTGCGGGGTCATGAAGACCAAGGAGAAGCACATACAGAATTTGATTGAGGAAGGCGAGCATCAGCAGTTGGACTTCAAATTTGAAATTTCCGACTCGCGGAGGATTGCTCGTTCGTTGGCAGCGTTTGCCAACACGGATGGTGGTCGCCTATTGGTTGGGGTCAAAGACAACGGTGCCATTGCCGGGGTAAGGTCCGACGAGGAGATCCACATGATTCAGGCGGCAGCTGAGATGTATTGTCGTCCAGAGGTTCATTACACCACTGAGGAATGGGAGATCAACGGCAAGACCGTTCTTGAGGTCATCATCCCCCGTGATGAGAAAATGAAGCACCGTGCTCCCGACAACCAGGGCAACTATAAGGTCTTTGTCCGTGTCAAGGACGAGAACCTGGTAGCCGACCCTATCCTACTCAAAGTTTGGAAGCGACAAAAAAACGCAAAATTCACCAAAGTCAGCTTCACGGAACCTGAAATGCAGTTGCTCCATTATCTTTCCGAGCATCCATCCATTACGATGGACGAGTTTTTGGAACTTACACCTATTATTAATAAGAAGCGCGCTGAGAGCATCCTTATTAATTTCATTCTCATTGGTACCATTCAGATGGAGATGACCAGTCAGGGCACTTTTTTCCACTTGACGGAAAATTAAGCTGATTTTTCGATATTTCCGACGGAAGTCAAGGTTGATTTCAAATACGCAAATCTCAAGGGGTTATTGTTCTTCATTTTTTTTGAAAAAAACACTATTGAAATTCAGCACATTATAACTTTTTTTGATTTTTTTTCAAAAAAAGCTTGCAGGTATGAAAAATTGCCGTATCTTTGCAGTCCCAATCGAAACGAGGAGATACAGTGAAAGAGACCGATTGGACGAGTTCTTTGAAAGCTTGAGGCCAGCATAATAGAAGTCCGAGGCGGGAGGGGCCGAGAGGCCCTGGACCGACCTCGAAGAGTAAGGAACAATGAAGACATAGCGGAGCCCTAAAACAGGAAAAAAGAAAAGTACAACAATACTACAATGAAGAGTTTGATCCTGGCTCAGGATGAACGCTAGCGGCAGGCCTAATACATGCAAGTCGAACGGGATCGGCCCTTCGGGGCCGTGAGAGTGGCGCACG
>JAEEON010000046.1 GCA_016284305.1 Bacteroidales bacterium | reverse complement strand
CCATCTTGAAGATGCGTTCATACGACAAACAACTTCTTGGTCAGGTGGCCGCAAAGATCCGCTCGATGCGTAAGCCTGAACCTTATAAGGGTAAGGGTATTAAGTTCCAGGATGAAGTCCTGAGACGTAAAGCAGGTAAAGCTGCTGGTAAGTAATCGATAAATCATTATTAATACCTCAGTAAGATGGCAATAAGTAAAGAAGAAAGAAGACAGAACATTAAGAAGAGAATCCGCAGGAAAATCTCTGGCACCGCCGCCAGACCCCGCATGTCTGTCTTCAGAAGCAACAAGCAGATTTATGTGCAGCTGATTGACGACGAAGTCGGCAAGACCCTCGCTGCAGCTAGTTCCCGTGAAAACGGAATCGAAAATGAAAAGATCACTAAGATCGAGCAAGCCGCCAAAGTAGGTGCCTTGATCGCTGAAAGAGCCAAGGCCGCCGGCATCGAGTCCGTGGTGTTCGATCGTAATGGTTATTTGTATCATGGTAGAGTCAAGTCGCTTGCCGACGCAGCTCGTAATGGAGGATTAAAATTCTAATTGTTATGGCAGAAGTAAATGTTAAAAGAGTAAAGTCTAGCGAAATCGAGTTCAAAGAACGTCTCGTTAGCATCAACCGCGTCACCAAGGTGACCAAAGGTGGTCGTACTTTCACTTTCGCAGCACTGGTTGTCGTAGGCAATGAGAATGGCGTGGTCGGCTACGGTCTTGGCAAAGCCAAGGAAGCCACCGCTGCAATCCAAAAGGGCATCGATGACGCCAAGAAGAACCTGGTCAAAGTCCCGGTCCTCAACGGCACGCTGCCTCACGAGCAATATGGCAAGTACAGTGGCGCTTACGTCTATATCCAACCTGCTACCCCTGGTACCGGTGTTATCGCTGGTGGTGCTATGCGTGCCGTGTTGGAAAGCGTCGGTGTCAAGAACGTGATGGCTAAATCCAAGGGATCTTCCAACCCCCACTCGGTGGTGAAGGCCACTTTCGACGCTCTCACGAAGATGCGTGATGCCTATACCGTTGCTCAATTGAGAGGTGTGGATCTGGATACTGTGTTTAACGGATAAAACTTTTGAAACCATGAAGAAAGTTAAAATCACCCAAATCAGAAGCGGCATCGGAAGACCGCAGGACCAGAAGGACACCTTGAAGTCTCTCGGACTGAGAAAGATGAACCATTCAGTGGAAGTTGACATGGACAACCCGTGCCAAGCCGGTATGGTTAAAAAGGTGGCACACCTTCTTAAGATCGAAGAAATTTAATTGTTGAACTAATAAATCTGCATCTATATGGATTTAAGTAATCTCAAACCAGCAAAAGGTTCTGTAAAGAACAAGAAAAGATTGGGCCGTGGCCAAGGTTCGGGAAGAGGCGGCACGTCAACACGTGGCCATAAGGGCGCTCAAGCTCGTTCTGGCGCTAAGCGCAAGATCGGCTTCGAAGGCGGTCAGATGCCTCTGGCTCGTTTGGTTCCCAAGTTCGGTTTCACCAACCTCAACCGCGTGGAATACTGCCCAGTCAACCTCTCTACTTTGCAGAAACTTGCTGAAAACGGTATCGCTGTCATCACGCCTGAAGTGCTCGTTGAAAACGGCATCGTCCACAGCAAAGAGCTCGTCAAGATCCTGGCCAAAGGCGAATTGACGGCAAAACTGGAAGTCAAAGCTAATGCATTTTCCGCTAAGGCTCAGCAGGCCATTGAGGCCGCCGGCGGCACTTGCGAAAAAATCTAATCGATATGGGTAAACTGATTGAAACCATTAAGAATATCTGGAAGATCGAAGAGCTTCGCCAACGTATCCTCTATACGCTGCTGATCATCTTGATCTATCGCTTCGGCTCTTTCGTGGTCATCCCAGGTATCGATCCGAACGAACTGGCGAACTTGCAAAACTCAAGTAACACCGGTCTTCTCGGATTGTTGAATATGTTCTCCGGAGGTGCCTTCGGCAATGCTTCAGTGTTCGCACTCGGTATCATGCCCTACATCACCGCGTCAATCATCATTCAGCTGTTGGGAATGGTCATTCCTTACTTCCAGCGTCTGCAACGCGAAGGTGAGAGCGGCCGTAAGAAACTGAACCAGGTGATGCGTTACCTGACTGTCGGTATTGTCATCGTGCAAGCCCCCGGTTACATCCGCAACGTCATCTATCAGCTTCCCAACCAAGCTGTTACTCCATTCGATCCTTATGTGTCCAACCCCGGCGTGTTCTTCTGGGTCTCTTCCATCATCCTCCTTGCCGCAGGTACGCTGTTCATCATGTGGCTTGGTGAGAAGATCACGGATAAGGGCATCGGCAATGGTATCTCCTTGATCATTATGATCGGTATCATTGCCCGTCTTCCCGGCGCCTTCGTCGGAGAGTGCGCTGCCCGCTTCACCCAAGGCGGTGCTGGTCTGCTCATCCTTATCATTGAGCTGATCGTGCTGTTCTTCGTCATGGTGGGTACCATCGCCCTCGTTCAAGGCACCCGTAAGATCCCGGTACAGTATGCGAAACGTGTTGTCGGCAACCGTCAGTACGGCGGCGTCCGTCAATACATCCCTCTGAAAGTCAATGCTGCTGGCGTTATGCCTATCATCTTTGCTCAGGCTATCATGTTCCTGCCGATTACCATTGCCGGTTTCCGTCAGACTGAGAACCTCAGCGGATTCCTCAGCGCATTCACCAACATTAACGGTTTCTGGTATAACTTAGTGTTCTTCATCCTGATCATCCTCTTCACGTACTTCTATACCGCTGTGACGATCAACTCGAACCAGATGGCAGAAGACATCAAGAAGAACGGTGGATTCATCCCCGGTGTGAAACCAGGCAAGAAGACGGCTGAATACCTCGATACGATCATGTCAAGAATCACCCTGCCGGGCTCCATCTTCTTGGCCATCGTGGCTATCATGCCCGCCCTGGTCAGCCTCATGGGAGTGACGACTTCATTCGCCCACTTCTACGGCGGAACCTCACTGCTGATTCTTGTTGGCGTTGTACTTGATACACTGCAACAGATTGAAAGCCACCTGTTGATGCGTCACTATGATGGTCTCACCAAATCAGGCCGTATCAAAGGCCGCGTAGGCAGGATGTAATCATGAAAGAAGCCCATGGAGATCCGCGATGATCGAGTTTTCTTGACCTAAATCGCGGATTTCCTGGAGTTCTCTCTTGCGTATTTAAAAAAATAGTACTAATTTTGCCGCCCGAAATAAAATCGTATATGGTAAAACAACTGTCGATAGAACAAGAAGGCACCGTGATCGAAGCGTTGGGAAACGCCATGTTCCGTGTGGAACTCGAGAATGGTCTGGTTATCACTGCCACCATCTCTGGCAAGATGCGCATGCATTATATCCGCATCCTGCCTGGTGACAAAGTCAAACTGGAGATGTCTCCATACGATCTTACCAAAGGCCGTATCACATTCCGATACAAGAATTAGTCTGCAACAACAAAAAGAATCTATTGATATGAAAGTACAAGCATCCGTAAAGAAAAGATCTGCCGACTGCAAGATCGTGAAGCGTAAGGGCAGAGTCTATGTTATTAACAAGAAGAACCCTAAGGAAAAACAACGTCAGGGTTAAAAGTAGAAATTCATTAAAAGAAAAGAATAGAATATGGCAAGAATCGCTGGTGTAGATATCCCGAGCAACAAAGCTGGTGAGATCTCTTTAACCTACATTTTCGGCATTGGTCGATCGCTGTCAAAGGAAATTCTGGGCAAGGCTGGCGTTGATCCGGCGAAGAAAGTTCAGGATTGGACGGACGAGGAACAGAACAACATCCGTAACATCATTGCCGATGAGTACAAGACGGAAGGTGAACTTCGCGGTGAGGTTCAGATGAACATCAAACGTTTGATGGATATCGGCTGCTACAGAGGCATCCGTCATCGTGCCGGTTTACCCGTGCGCGGACAGAGCACGAAAAACAACGCTCGTACCCGTAAGGGACGTAAGAAGACTGTCGCTAACAAGAAGAAAGCTACCAAGTAATTAATAAGGTAGTTGGATCATATTAATTTCAAAACCACAAATTAACAAATGGCAAAGACCAGTAAAGTAACAAAGAAACGTGTTGTTAAGATTGAAGCTACGGGCATGGCCTTCATCAAAGCTTCCTTCAATAACATCATCATTTCCTTGACCAACAATGAAGGACAAGTCATATCTTGGGCATCAGCCGGTAAGATGGGCTTCAAAGGCTCAAAGAAAAACACCCCTTATGCCGCACAGATGGCTGCTGAAGAGTGCACCAAGACTGCCTATGACTTGGGATTACGTAAAGTTAAAGTTTATGTTAAGGGACCTGGTGCAGGACGTGAATCTGCTATCCGCGCTATCCACTCTGGAGGTGTTGAGGTGACCGAAATCGTTGACGTCACCCCGCTGCCGCACAACGGATGCCGTCCTCCAAAACGTAGAAGAGTGTAATCGTTGAACATTTAAAAAGTTAGAATTATGGCAAGATATACAGGTCCTAAAACGAAGATTGCTCGTAAGTTTGGTGAACCTATTTTTGGTTCCGACAAGTACTTCGAAAAGAGAAATTATCCTCCCGGGATGCACGGCGCCGCCAAGAGAAGAAAGAAAGTGTCTGAATATGGTGTCCAGCTCCAGGAGAAGCAAAAGGCTAAATACACCTACGGTGTTCTTGAAAGACAATTCCGCAAGACTTTCGAACTGGCCCGTAGAAAGGAAGGCGTTACTGGCTTGATCCTTATGCAACTTATGGAATCACGCCTCGACAATGTCGTCTATCGCCTCGGTATAGCTCCTACGCGTGCCGCCGCTCGTCAGCTGGTGAACCACCGCCACATCGTGGTCAACGGTGAAATCCTCAGCATCCCGTCCTACCTCGTTAAGGTTGGCGACATCGTTGGCGTCCGCGAGAAATCAAAGAGCTTGGAAGTCATCACCAATTCCGTCGAAGGCCACTCCAACCGCTTCAGCTGGCTGGAATGGGACGGCGAAAAGATGTGCGGTAAGTTCATGAACTACCCCGTCCGTGAAGAGATTCCGGAAAACATCAATGAACAGCTCATCGTCGAATTGTATTCTAAGTAATTTTGTTGATTGTTAACCTGGTAAAACAAATAAAATAACACTAGACCAATATGTCAATATTAGCGTTTCAAAAACCTGAAGAGGTAGTCATGGTCGAATCAACCGACACCAAAGGCGTGTTCGAGTTTCGTCCTCTTGAACCAGGTTTCGGTACTACCATCGGCAATGCCCTGAGAAGAATCCTCCTTTCATCCCTCGAAGGATTCGCCATCACCTCAATCCGCATTGACGGTGTCAGTCATGAGTTCGCATCTATCGAAGGCGTTATCGAAGACGTCGCCGACATGGTGCTGAATTTCAAACAGGTTCGCTTCAAGCAACAAGTCATGGAAGAGACCCACGAAAAAGTGAACGTGGTGATCAGCGGCCAAGAAGAATTCAAGGCTGGCGACATCAACAAGTTCCTCACCGTGTTCCAAGTGCTCAACCCAGAATTGGTGATCTGCCATTTGGATCCTTCCGTGAAGCTGAACATCGAACTTACCATTGGTAAGGGTAGAGGCTACGTCCCCGCCGACGAGAACAAAGTTGTGGGCGCACCTGTCGATACCATCGCTATCGATTCAATCTACACGCCAATCCGTAACGTGAGCTTCAAGGTTGAGAATTACCGTGTGGAACAGAAGACCGACTACGAGAAACTCGTGATCGAAATCCTGACCGACGGCTCCATCAACCCCAAGGATGCCCTCAAAGAAGCCGCCAAGATCCTCATCTATCACTTCATGCTCTTCTCCGATGAGAAGATCACTCCTGTGATGGACGAAAAGACGGTCACCGAGGAATTCGACGAAAGCTCACTGCATATCCGTCAGCTGCTTAAGACCAAGCTCGTTGACTTGGATCTCTCCGTCCGCGCGCTCAACTGCCTGAAAGCCGCTGAAGTTGAAACGCTGGGTGAACTCGTTGCCTTCAATAAACAAGACCTGCTCAAGTTCCGTAACTTCGGTAAGAAGTCCCTTACTGAACTCGATGAGCTCGTCAGAAGCAGAGGCCTCGAATTCGGTATGAATGTCAGCAAGTATAAATTAGATAAGGAATAAGAAAGATGAGACACAATAAGAAATTTAATCACTTGGGAAGAAAAAGCGCTCACCGCAAGGCTATGCTCTCCAACATGGCTGCTTCGCTGATTCTTAACAAACGTATCATAACCACCGTTGCCAAGGCCAAGGCCTTGAGAATGTATGTTGAACCATTGATCACCCGCTCCAAGGAAGACAACACCGCCAACCGTCGTCTTGTGTTCAGCTACTTGCAGAACAAGTACGCCGTCACTGAGCTCTTCCGTGAAGTTAGCACTAAGATCGCAGAACGCCCCGGTGGATACACCCGTATCATCCGTATGCCTAACCTGCGCGCCGGTGACGCCGCCGACATGTGCCTGATGGAACTCGTGGATTACAACGATGTCTATGTGAACGAAGGTAAGAAGGTTGCCAAGACCAAGACCACTCGTCGTTCCAAGAAGTCGGCTCCTAAGGCTGAAGCCGCTGTCGAAGCTCCTGCTGAGACTCCTGCTGAGACTGCTGCTCCTGCTGAAGAAGTCAAGGAATAAGACCGCATCTGTTTTGTTTTTATATTTTTTGATTGGGTGATCACAGCGTGGTCACCCAATTTTTTTGTTTTTTGCGGGGATGTTTCACAACATCTCCGTATTTTTTATGCATGTAACCGACTGGTTATCAGCGGGTAAAAAAATTTAAGAAAAAAAAGATGGAAAAAGTGTTGCACGTATCAGAAAAAGCTGTAATTTTGCACCCGTTTTCGGCCCTGAGAAATGAGGAAGGAAGAAGGGAGCGGCCGGGGACACGAGTTCTTTGAAAGCTTGAGGCCAGCATAAAGAAGTCCGAGGCGGGAGGGGCCGGGAGGCCCTGGACCGACCTCGAAGAGTAAGGAACAATGAAAGACATAGCGGAGCCCTAAAACAGGAAAAAAAGAAAAGTACAACAATACTACAATGAAGAGTTTGATCCTGGCTCAGGATGAACGCTAGCGGCAGGCCTAATACATGCAAGTCGAACGGGATCGGCCCTTCGGGGCCGTGAGAGTGGCGCACG